>CBDUGP010000080.1:0-47366 GCA_965366625.1 uncultured bacterium | reverse complement strand
CTGCAGACCGCACTCGACAAATCCGGTCCTCGGAAGGAGCCTCCATGCGTCCTCGTATTGTTCTCCTCATGTTCGTCGTCGTGGCATCGATCGCGACATCTCCCTCTGCTCGAGCTCAGACGACGTCCGACGTTCCCAGCGGGACTCTGGCCTTCTTCTCCCAAGAGACGACCACCTGCCCCGACGGCTGGACGGTGGCCGAGGAGGCTCAGGGCTCCCTTCTTCTGGCCACCACCAGCGCCGATGCGGCGGGTACCGGCAACGGGCAACAGCCCCTCGGCGATCGAGAGGACCGGATGCACGGGCACTGCTTCGAGGCCGGCATCAAGGTCGATCACAAGAATATGGAAGGGGCGTCCGGCGGTTCGAACGCGGTCGGGGAGGCCGGGACCTACTTCCTCCAGGGAAATACCGGCAAGGCCACCTCGGGCCTTGCTTTCGCTCAACTGCTGCTGTGCGTCCGGGAGTAGTGGAGATGGACCGTACAACCATCCCACTCCTTCTCACCTTCGCCCTCCTGGGCTGGCCGGCCGCCGTTCTCGGCGGCGACGGGATGCCCGCAGGCGCGATTCAGTTCGTGGCCGGCGTCGAGTGCCCCGGCGGATGGAACTCCTATTCCGCCGCTGCCGGCTATTTCCTGGTCCCGTGGGCGGCGACCAGCTCTCGGATCGGCTCGCCGGTTGGGCAGCCGACTCCGTCGGGCACCACGGAGGTCGCCCACTACCATCATTTCAATGGCTCGATCGACATCGATTCCAAGGACTGGTGCGCGTCGAAGGCGACGAATTCGGGGCTCAAGGCGGGGAAGCCGGGGGAGGAGTCGTTCCTGCCGAGTCAGCTGCAGGATGACGACGACACCCCCAACACGGCCGAACAGATCACCGGACTACCGTGGCGCCGAGAGCGGGTCTGCCGTAAGGCCGGCGACGCCGACCCGGAAGCACCGCCACCACCGTCCGGCATGTTGACCTTCGTTGAGAGCTCGAGCTGCCCCGCCGGCTGGAGCGTCGACTCCTCCCATAACGGTCGCTTTCTCGTGGCCTTGCCCGCGGGCGCCACGAGCCCCGGGAACTTCGGAGCCGCGACCCCGGTGAGTGACAGCCAGACCTCGGTCCACCACTTTCACTCGCTCGACATGACCCTGGAGCTCGAAGAGCAGAAACCGGTGCTCGCCACCGGCTGCAGCGTCAAGTACGCCAAGGCGAAGACTTACTCGTATCACGGCGAGACCTTCTACGGTGTTTCGCGGCTCAACTACCTCCCTCTTCTCCTCTGCCGAAAGGATTGAGTCATGCGACATCTCTATCCCATCATCCTCGTCCTCACGACACTCTTTTCCCTCGTCGCTGCCGGCGCGTGGGCCCAGGAGTCCGACCCGGGCCCGCTCGTGGCCCAAGAAGTCTCGGTCCACCCGGAGGTGGCGCGCCGGCTGAGCGAGTACCTCCACACCTACCAGGCCTTTCGGGTCGATCGCGCGGCCCTGGCCGCACGGGTGCGTACGGATGGTCGCCTGGATCTCGTCCTCGGCTCCCTTCGACTGGCGTTCGATGTCGAACCGGTCGAGCCCTTGGCCGACTGCGATACCGGGCTCCTGGAGGGAGAAGGTTTCTCCCGGTCTGCCGGGCCGTCGGCGGCCTTTCGCGGAACTTCTGACGACGGCAGTGCCCGAGCCCATGGGGTGGCGTCCCCGACCCATTTCCAGGTGCGCGTGCGCGGCCAGGGAGAGAGACTCTACGTCGGAGTTCCCATGTGTCCCATAGCGGCCGAAGTGGGCGACCTGATGGCGGACGACCTGGTGCTTGTCTATCGAGGCGAGGATCGCATTGCCGAGCACTTTCCGCAGCAATGCCCGGTTCGCCGGCAGCGAGACGGGGCGAGTGCCGGGCGCGAGCGGCGCTCCCGTCCGGTCGCCGTCGAGGGCACGGTCACCGCGTACCTCGCCACCGACGCGGACATTGAGTTCGTCGATTGCTACCTGGGCTATACGAACGACTTCATCCAGAGCTTTCTCGAGGAGGTCGAAGAGATTTACGCCGGGCAGGTCACTATCGACTTTCAGATCGGATGTCAGCACCAGTGGGACTCGACCGAGCCGTTGAGCTCATACGAGTCGAGCAACTTGTTGCAAGAGCTCAAGGCTGCGTGGAACACCACGTTTCAGGACGTTCCCCGTGATGCCGTCCTTCTGTTCTCGGGGAAATCGCTGAACAACAAGAGCCTGGGGAGGGCGGCCATCGGCCGTATGTGGGATCCAGAAGAGGCATACGCCCTGACCGGCTGGCCCAACGACGTGGAGACCATTGCGCACGAGTTGGGCCATTCCCTGGACGCAAGCCATGACTGTGACAGCTTCGACGTGGATGACGGCAACGCATGTAACAACTGCCAGCAATGTGAGGGCAAGGCCACGGGGCCCATCATGTGCGGCTGCATTCAGGAAGGAAGCACCACCTTCTCGGAGTATTCCATCTGCGCCATGGAAAATTACATCGCGTCCGAGTGCCCGACGGGCTGACTCCAGACGGCCTCGCACAGACCAGCCACCTACCCGATCGGTGCGGGGCCGGACGCCCGTTTAGGTTCCGTTCAGGTTCTTCTGCAAGTTTCGGGCATGTCTCTAAACGGATCACGAGAGGATCTCCCATGCGCGCCTCATCGACACTTCTGGTTCTCTGCGGACTTCTGACCTGCGTTGCCGGCTCGGCCCAGAGCCCGGTTGGGCCGGAGCTCCTGGTCAACGAGACAACCGCCGGGTATCAGCATCTGCCCGCGGTCAGCGCGGCACCGGACGGCACCGGCTTCCTGGTGGTCTGGACCGGCGACGGCCAACCCTTCGCTCGCCTCCTGAGCGACGATGGGCTCTCTCTCGGTGGCGAGCTACAGCTCTCCGCCGACGCCTCGAGCTATATCTCGGCCAGCCACGCTGCCGACGGCGGCTTCGTCGTCGTCTGGCAGGATCTCTCGGGCCTCGACGGCTCGGGTTCCGGCATCCGCGCCCTGCGCTTCGATGCCGGCGGCGTCGTGGTCGGGGGGGAGCTGGCCGTCAACGAGGTCACCACCGGGAGCCAGCGGTTACCGGCCGTGAGCCACGGGCCCGACGGCGGTTTTGTGGTGGTGTGGGACGACCCGAACGCCGACGGTGACGGCCGCGGCATCCGCGCCCGGGCCTTCGATTCGGCCGGTTTGCCACTGGCCGGCGAGCAGATGGTCAACCAGCTGACCGCCGGCAACCAGGTCGAACCGACGATCGCGGCCGACTCCACCGGCGGCTTCGTCGTAGCGTGGGAGGACGATGGCGCCGCTGACGGGTCGGGCACCGGGATTCGCGCCCGGTTCCTCGACGGCACTGCGGTACCGGTTGGGGGCGAGCTGCCGGTGAACGCGTGGACCACCGGCGACCAGCGGCGGCCGTCGCTCAGCGTCGCCCCCGACGACACTTTCGTCGTGGCGTGGGAGGGCGAGCTCGATGGCGACGCGGCGGGCATCGCAGTGCGGAGATTGGACGCCGCCGGGAGCCCGCTGGGTGGCGACGTCCAGGTCGTCGCGCCGGCGGCGAGCAACGAATCGCGTCCCTCGGTGAGCCACGGTGCCGACGGGCACTTCGCCGTCGCCTGGAGCTCGGACGGTGTCGACGGCTCGGGCCTCGGAGTGATGGCGCGGGAGTTCGCCGTTGACGGAACGCCGCTCGATGCCGCCCAGCTGATCAACACGGAGACCGCTGCCGATCAGGCCCGGCCCGCGACCGCCCACAACGCTCTGGGCGAGCTGGTCGTCGTCTGGCAGAGCGCCTATCAGGACGGCTCCTACGACGGCATTTTCGCCCAACGGCTGTGCGACGCCGACACCGACGGCGACGGCGTGTGTGACCCCGCCGACGCTTGCCCCGGCTTTGACGACAACGCCGACGCCGATCTGGATGGGGTGGCCGATGGCTGCGACACCTGCCCAGGTTTCGACGACCTCGCCGATGACGACATGGACACGGTGGCCGACGCTTGCGATGCCTGCCCGGGTTTCGACGATTTCGCCGACGCCGATGCAGATACCGTTGCCGACGGTTGCGACGCTTGTCCGGGTTTCGACGACCTTGCCGACGACGACATGGACGGCACGCCGGACGGCTGCGACCCAGACTTTCAAATCGCCGCCGACGGCGTCGTCTGCACCCTTGCCCAGGCCATCGTCGCCGCCAACACCGACGCCCCGGCCGGCGGCTGCCCAGCGGGGAGCGGTGCCGACGTCATCGTCCTGGGCTACCACCTCACCCTCACCACCGCAGACCCGACCAGCACCATCGTCGGCGGTGGCCAGGCCGGTCTTCCCGACATCACCAGCGCCATCACCCTGCGCGCCGGAGCCGGCTCGCTCATCCAGCGCGAACCGACCTACGTCTGCCTGCCGGCCACCGACCCCGCGTTTCGCCTCTTCAACGTCCGCCCCGGAGCTTCGCTCACGCTGGCGGATCTGGAGCTGGCCTACGGCTGCATCGCCGCCTCCTCGGGCAACTCCGAGGGAGGCGCCATTCACTCCGAGGACGCGGACCTGCGGCTGGTTCGAACCACCGTCCGCGAGTCAACGGCTCGTACGATCAGCAACGACGGGTTCGGGGGTGGCGTTCGCGCGATCCGAGGACGTGTCACGGTCATAGGCGGACAGTTTCTCGACAATCTGACCATCGGAGACGGAGACTCTTCGTTCGCTTCCGGAGGTGGTGCGTTGGCGCTTTTCAGGCCGACGAACCTCATGTTCGACGGGGTTCGCTTCGAGCGCAACCGGGCCGCAGCCACCGCCACCGGGGGTGCAGGGGGTGGTGCCATCCACCTATTCGCGCCGCCCGGTCTCGACGCCGTAGTCCGGGGCTCGGAGTTCTTCTTCAACCGAACGGACAGCGGTTTCAACGCAGGCGGTGCGATCTATGCGAGATGTGGCCCCTGCGGAAACGTCGCGACCCTGTCGATCGTCGACTCGCTGTTCGCCTCGAACGTTTCCGATGGCAACGGGGGAGCGCTCAATCTTCAGGGTTCCGGCTCGCTCGATGAGTTCCGAACGATGGTCCGAAACACAGTCTTTACCCAGAACATTGGGCGTGGCGGAGGAGCGATCAGGGCGAGGGACACGACCATCATCGAGGACACGTCATTCTATGAAAACGTTTCCGACACGGAAGGCGGAGCCGTGATGGTCACCCTCGGGAACTTTGCTTTTCTCAACTCTACGTTTCGCGGCAACCTGGCGGTGACTGCTGGGGGCGCCATTTCGGTCGCCTCTGGCGCTACCGTGGAGATGCTCCACGGCAGCTTCGCCGACAACTCCGTGCTCTCGTCGGAATCGCCTCGGGGCGGGGCAGTCTACGTCGATTCCGCCTCGTTCTTGACCCTCGCCGGCTCCGCCTTCCAGGACAATACGGTCGTCGGCCCCGGGGGGACCCTCGCCGAGGACTGCTACGACCAAGATGGCAACGGCGTCACCTCGTTGGGCTTCAACCTGGTGCCCGCGCCGACCACCTGCGGCCTCAGTGGACCGGGCGATGTGGTCGGCGTCTCGCCCGGCCTGGGTCCGCTGGGCGATCACGGCTGCCTGACGCCGCTGCCGGACGGCAGCTGCGTACCGGTCCTGCCGCTCTTCGCATCGAGCCCGGCGCTCGACGCCGCCGCCTGCGCCGTGCCCGGAATCGCCTTCGACGCTCGGCAATTTCTGCGCCACTTCGACGAGCCCACGGTGCTCAACGCCGACGTCGACGCTTGCGACGCCGGCGCCTTCGAGGCACAGGATCTTGACCAAGACGGCTTCCTGGGGCCGGATGACGTTTGCCCGTGGGACTACGATCCCTTCCAGGACGACGAGGACGCCGACCTGGCCGGTGATCTCTGCGACAACTGTTTCGGGCTTTTCAATCCAGACCAGGCCAACCACGACGCGGACGACCTGGGCGACGCCTGCGACAACTGCGCTTTCGCCACCAATCCCGGCCAGGAGGACATCGATGTGGACGACCTGGGCGACATCTGCGACAACTGTGCGCTGGTCTGGAACCCCGACCAGGCCGATTCCGAGCTCGCCGCCCTGGCGCCCGCCGCCCTCTGGCACCTCGACGAGGGCGCCGGCACCGACGTGAGCGACACGGCCGGAGGCCATGACGGCGTGACCGCCGGCTCTCCGACCTGGGTTCCGGGAGTGGTCGGTTCTGCGCTCTCCTTCGACGGCGTCAACGACGAGGTCACCATTCCCTTCTCCCCCGACCTCGACTTCGACACCCAAGAGGACTTTACGATCGCCTTCTGGCTCAAGCTGCCCTATGAGCAGAACGATGACTCTGCCACCAGCAACGCGATCCTGACCGACGAGATCTCGAGCTCCAACCCGTACTCCTTCGCCGTCCGGGTCGACAACCAGAACTCGTCGTCGCACGGGATGATCCACTTCGCGCGCCACAGCGGCTCGGTATTTCCCCGGGTGCGCTCGACTCGGCCGATCAACGACCAGACCTGGCACCACGTGGTCTTCACCCGCGACGCCGGTATCCTCAAGCTTTACCTCGATGGCGCCTTCAACACCTCCAAGCCGGATACGACGGTCGCGTCGACCTTGGGCGGCGGTGACGTGTACCTCGGGCGCCGTGGCCATAGCGCGTTCCTCCGCTTCACCGGCGTCCTCGACGAGGTGATGATCGTCCCCGGTGCCCTCGACGCCACCCAAGTGGCGGCGCTCTATGAGAGCACCGGCGACGGGGTCGGCGATGCCTGCGACAACTGCCCCTTCGACTTCAACGCGGGCCAGGAGGATGCCGACGCCGACGATGTGGGCGACGTCTGCGACAACTGCGTCAGCGACACCAATCCGAGCCAGGCCAACAGCGACGGCGACGCGCTGGGTGACGCCTGTGACAACTGCCACCTGGTGGACAATCCGAACCAGGAAGACGTCGACGTCGACGGCGCGGGTGACGCCTGTGACAACTGCCTTGACCTTGCCAACCCGGACCAGCAAAACAGCGACGGCGACGCGCTGGGGGATGCCTGCGACAACTGCGACCTGGTCGATAACCCCGATCAGCTGAACAGCGACGGCGACTCGCTGGGTGACGCTTGCGATAACTGTTCTTTGGTCGACAACCCCGATCAGCTGAACAGCGACGGCGACTCGCTGGGCGACGTCTGCGACAACTGCGACTTGGTCGACAACGCGGACCAGGCCAACAGTGACACCGACTTGTTCGGTGATGCCTGTGACAACTGCACGCTGGTCGACAATCCCGATCAAGCAGACAGCGATGACGACGGCGTCGGTGATGCCTGCGACATCTGTCTCGGCGACGACGCCGGTGGTGACGGCGATGGCGACGGCCTGTGTGCCGACCGAGACTGCGACGACGACGACACCAATGCCTGCGCGGTGTTCACCGACGGTTTTGAATCGGGCGACACGACGGCTTGGTCGCTGACCGCGGTCGACTGAGCTTCTTCAGACACTCGGTAGGTGGCGACTCGGCCCGTGGACGACCTCGACCTCGACCTCGACCATTCGGCGCCGGCACCACCTTCGCCGTCTCATCGGTAGTCGATAGACCAGACAAAGCGTCAGCCGAGCGCAGGTGAATCGGCTAGCATGCCGCTACATCTTTTGCGAGAGGCGGAGCATGCGGATTCTCCTGGTCGAGGACGACGATGACCTGGCTGCGGCCCTTACCGGCGCGCTGGACGAAGAGGGTTATACGGTCGAGCGAGCTGCCGATGGTGCCGTAGGTCTGTACCGGGCTCAGGAGTGGGACTACGACGTCGTGGTGCTCGATCTGATGCTGCCCGAGCTCGACGGCCGTCTCCTGCTGCGCAGACTCCGCGTCACCCACGACACGCCGGTCCTCGTATTGACGGCACGCAGCTCGGTAGTCGATCGGATAGGTGGCCTCGACGACGGCGCCGACGACTACCTCACCAAGCCTTTCGAGCTGGAAGAGCTGCTGGCGCGCCTGCGGGCGCTGCTACGCCGACCGCGGCAGGCGCGGGGTCTGGTGGTGGAGCTGGGCGAAGTCGAGGTGGACCTGCGCGCGCAGACCGTATGTCGTCTCGGCGCCCCGGTCGAGCTGACCCGCTATGAGTACCTGCTGTTGGAAAAGCTGGTGCTGAGCCACGGTCACGTCGTCTCCCGTCAGGCCCTCGAAGAGCACCTCTACAAGGAAGACCGCGAGCTGGTCTCCAACTCGCTGGAGGTCCTCGTCTCCAGACTCCGGCGCAAGCTGGGCAGCCGGTTGATCTCCACTCGTCGCGGGGTCGGCTACTGCATTGACTGACACCTTGTAATCGGACACACCCTGTCTTGGGACACCCGCCTTGGGACCCTGCCTCCTTGGAACACCCTGCCTTGGGACCTGCCTCCTTGGAACACCTTGCCTGGGAACATCCTGCCTTGGAACATCCTGCCTTGGGACACCCAGTGATCGCCTCGGAATCAGACTCTCCCTAATCGGTTCAGGTTTCGTTCAGGCGGGGTGGGTAGTCTGACCGCAGTTGATCGAATCGAACGCGAAAATCCGAGAGCTTCGCTGCGAAAACTCTCAGCGGAGAGGAGGACGAGGAGTCATGCCCAGACTGTGCCGGAGGTCCGCCCATTTGCTGTCGACCGGTTTGCCCGATCACCTGCGGGTCATCGCCGTTTTCGTCGTTGGTTTGGCCAGTTGGGTAGCACCGGTCTTTGCCGATCCGCCGCCTGGGCCTGGCGATTCGGTGCTGGCCACCGTCGGTGAGGTGGCGATCACCACCGCCGACCTGCGGCAAGAGATGGCGCGCCGTGGGGGTTCGCGGCCCGAAGCGTACGCCACGGCCGAGGCGCGCCGCCTGTTGCTCGACGAGCTGGTGCAAGGTCGTCTGCGTGTCGAGGCGGCACGGGCCGCGGGTTACCACCACGATCCCGAGATCTTGCGGGCGCTGGAGCTGATGATCGCGGCGAAGCTGGAGCGTGAGCAGCTGGAGCCACAGTTCGCCGAATTGGAGGTGAGCGGCGAGGAGATCGCTGCCCACTACCGCTCGGCGTCGGAGCTCTACACCACGCCCGAGCAGGTGCGCGTCGCGCTCGTCCGGCTCGACCTGCCCGTGACCCTTTCCGAGGACGCTGCCGAAGGGACGCGCGCGGAGGTCGATGCGGCGCAGGCCGCGAGGACGATGGTGATCCCGAGACCGAGGAGAACCCGCGTCTTCTTGGAGCCCAAGGAGTGCTGTCGGCCGGCGCTGCCGAAGGCACCGGTTACGTGACCCTGGTTTTCAACAACGACGCCAGTCTCGATCCGGCAGCGCTGCCGATCAGCCTTGCGGTGTTACAAGTTGACTGTGCGGACGGCAATACGCTGTATCGGGGCACGATCCACACCATGCCCAGCGACAATGTCTTCGACGAGCGACTGACCCTGCGCCACAGCGGCGACTTCGGCGGCGAGCCTGAGCGCTACAGCTTCGACTGGTACTACCAGCTCGACACCGGCGAAAGGCCCGATACCCTGGCGAACACCGGTTGGATAGGCCTGAATAGCACGAGCAACCAGGTCACGTTCGAAAACGCGAACGAGCGCACCATCAGCGACAGTTGGGTGATCACCAACTATCAAGCCGAGCCCGAACCGAATGGAGTCTGCGGGCCGAGCGCCATCTCGGGCGATCCCAAGCTGGCGGAAGGTTGGATCAAACGGGTGATCCGCGGCCTCGACCCCTTCCGTGCCCGCACGGCCCAGTTCCACACCTCGCCCACCGCCACCTACGCCAGCATGATCGAGCAGGCGGGTGAGCCCTATGCCGGGCCCATCGCGTTCAACGGCAATCCTGCGAACGTCAACCAGCTGGGCCTGATCGAGACCTATGAATCGGTGCTGCGCCGAGGCATGGAGTTGTCGATCAACGAAGGTGTGAACATCGAGGCTGCCAACACGGCGTTGTTGCTGGCCGCCGGCCGCATCGCCGACCTCACCATGCTGCTCGGCAACGAGGCATGGGCCGATGCCCAGGATCCGACCATCGGCTTCGGCACCCAGAGCGGCGTCTATGGCAACCTGGCGCCGTCGATTTTCGCGTTCCAGAATCAGTTGCCGAATCTGCTCTCGGAAGAGTTGGCGCTGCTGCGCGGTCGCGATGACAGTAGTGCGGCGGTCACTCTCTTTCCGGTCTACAACCGGCTGATCTGGAATATCGAAACCGGCGACGTGGGCGAGGCCGCCTACAGCCAGGTCTACAACCTGCGCGACCGCACCGGCGACGGCTTCATCAACGCGGCCGACGCGCGCATCCAATTTCCCCAGGGCCACGGCGACGCGTGGGGCTACTACACCTCGGCGCTCGGGGGCTACTACCGTTTGCTGCGGCACGACAACTACGTGTGGGTACCGCGCGCCGAGGCGGTCAACGTGGCCGGCACGGCGGTGCCGGTGGACTACCGCGACGAGCGCAAATTCGCCGCCGCGGCCGCAGCCCGCGCTCGGACCGGCTCGGAGATCGCGTCGCTCGAATATCGCAAGGCCTACGTGGAGGATCCGGGTGGCCAATGGCAGGGCTACAAAGACGCTAAGTTCCGACGATCGTCGTGGAGTGGTCGGGCACCACCGACGTGAACGGCGTCGCCGGCTACTCGTTTGTTTTCGACACCGTCGCCGGCACCGTGCCCGACACGGTGCTGGAGCTGCCCCACGGAGCCGACCCCCATTCAGCGAGCAGCGGCGCGCCGGCCGAAGGCAACAGCTACTACTTCCACCTGCGCTCGTGCGACGTGCCGGGCAACTGCGGCGCTGCCCTCCATCTCGGACCTTATTGGATCGAGACCGTGGCGCCGACGCCGATGACCGGTCTGCACAGTCCTAGCCATTCCACCGACGACACTTCGACTCTCCAAATCATCGACGTCGCCTGGGACGCCGGCACCGACGCCACCAGTGGACTCGCCGGTTACGCCGTCGAGTTCGACCAGAACCCGACCTGGGTCTGCGACGAGATTCTCGACGTCGCCGCCGGCAGCGTCGAGACCAGCAGCACGGAACTCGACGACGGCAGCTGGTATGCCCACGTGTGCGCCGGCGACGAGGCGGGCAACTGGACCTCGGCGATGAGCTCCGGTCCCTACGCCATCTCCACGGCACCGGCGACGGTCGTCCTGGTAGCCACGGTTGCCGATACCGGCGATGGGCAGCTCGAGGCCGGTGAGGTGACGATGGTTCCCATCACCCAGCTCTACGTCGATTTCAGCCGACCGATCAGCGACCCGAGCGGCGACGTCGCGCCGGTGGACGTGACCAACCCGGAAAGCTGGCGTCTGATCGGCGCCGGCGACGACGGCGCGGTCGCCACCACCGGCTGCTCGGCGGTCGACCCTGCCGATGTCTCCTTTGCCTTCGACCATGTCGACTACGCCGCGACACCGCGACGAGCCAACCTGTGGATCGGCGGCTCCGCATCGCTGCCGGCCGGCCGCTATCGCCTGATCGGCTGTGCCGCGGGCTTGCACGACGAGCTCGACGGCGCCCTTGACGGCGACAGCAACGGCCTGGGTGGTGACGACTTCCTCTTCGACTTCTCGGTGCAGCTCACCAACCGGCTCCGCAATCCCAACTTCGACGCCGACCTCGCGAATTGGATTCAAATCAGCCAGCCGGGCGACGAGATCTTGCACGACGATCAGGATGCCGAAAATCTAGCGACCTCGGGATCTGCCCGCATCCTCACCACCGTGGGCGGTGCCGAGGCCCACTTCGCGCTCGCGCAATGCCTGATGGTCGAAGAGCCCAACGTCCAGGTCGTTGCCCTGACGCGGGTGGAAAGTCCCGGCCCCGTACATCCGATCGTCAGCGCAAGGGCAGCATTTTTCGCCGGCAGCGCCTGCACGGAATCACCCCTTGGGACGTTGGAAGATTCCCTCTCGGCCGATACGGCAGGGGAGTGGCTGACGTTGGCGGCCGTCGGCAAGGCACCTGAGACGGCGAGCTCCGTGTTGGTATCGTTCGCGACCATCAGCCAGGGAGCAGAGGAATTCGAAGCTCGCTTCGACATTCTCTACTTCGGCAAACGGGCAGTGATCTTCGCCGAGGGCTTCGAGTCCGGCGACACGTCGGAGTGGTCGTTGGTGGTGCCGTAACCAGCGGTCTTGAGCTGTAGGTACTCGGCCGATCTTCACCAGGGCCCCTCAGGAAACGGTCTATATTCGGCCGGTTTTTCGAGACTTCGACCGAAAGGCAGCAAGGACGTCGGGATCAATTTGATGGGCTGCTTGGCTATACTCCCACCCTCGGACGATCGATCCCTCGGGCGACTGAATCTAGACCGCCCCACGCCTCCTTGACGAAAGAGCCACCGGCTCAGTTGGAGTGCCTCTTAATGGCGAGATCACGGCTTTGGAAAGCAAGCTCAACAAAGCGACGAGAATCAAACAAGGCATGATGCAAGAGCTACTCACCGGGAGGATCCGTTTAATATGAAAATTTCTACAGTGCTCGACCACATCGACAGCGGCCACATGGCCCTGCCCGAATTTCAACGGGGTTATGTTTGGAATCGTGATCAAGTCCGAGGACTCTTCGATTCCCTCTATCGACGCCATCCCGTTGGCGGCCTGCTGGTTTGGGCCACCGAATCCAGCCAAGCGGCCCATCGCGGTGACGGCCAATTGGCGGCCGGCATCGTCAAGCTGCTGCTCGACGGCCAACAGCGCATGACCTCTCTCTATGGAGTCTTGCGCGGCAAACCGCCCAAATTCTTCGACGGCAACGCCGCCGCCTTCACCACCCTGCGATTTCACCTGGAAAAAGAAGAATTCGCCTTCTACCAACCGGTGCGCATGAAAGACGACGCTCGATGGATCGATGTCACCGACCTGATGCGAAAAGGCTTCGAAGGCCTGACCGAGCTCGTCACCAAGCTGAACGCCGACCCCGAGCTGGCCCCGAGAACCGGTGAATATATGTCGAGGCTCAGCCGCCTTCTCGGGATCGGCGACATCGACCTGCACGTGGAAGAAGTCACCGGCGCCGACAAAACCTTGGATGTGGTGGTCGATATCTTCAACCGCGTCAACAGCGGCGGCACCAAGCTCTCGAAAGGTGATCTGGCCCTGGCCAAAATCTGCGCCGATTGGCCCGAAGCCCGAGACACCATGCGGGCTCAGCTCAAAACCTGGTCCGAAGCCGGCTATCGCTTCAACCTGGATTGGCTGCTGCGCTCCGTCAACACCACCCTCACCGGCGAAGCCAAATTCCAATTCCTCCACGACAAACATGCCGAAGAGATCCAAAGCGCCCTCAAACGAGCCTGCAAACATATCGACACCAGCCTCAACCTGATCGCCGGGCGCCTCGGGCTCGACCACGATCAAGTCTTCTTCGGCCGCTTCGGTGTCCCGATCATGGTGCGCTACCTCGACCAACGCAGCGGACCCATGGACGAGGTCGAGCGCGACAAGCTGCTCTTCTGGTTCGTGCAAGCCGGCATGTGGGGACGCTTCTCCGGCTCCACCGAATCCTTCATCGACCAAGACTTGGCCGCCCTCGAAGGTCCCGACGGTGGGCTCGACAAGCTGCTCGACCAACTACGACTATGGCACGGCGGTTTGCGCGTCGAGCCCGGCCATTTCAAAGGCTGGAGCCTGGGCGCGCGTTTCTATCCGGTGCTTTATCTGCTCACCCGCATGGGCCAAGCCCGAGACTGGGGCACCGGCCTGCCGCTCAAGGCGAATCTGCTCGGCAAAATGAGCCGCCTGGAAGTGCATCACATCTTTCCTAAGGCCCAGCTCTACAAAAGAGATTTCAAACGCCCCGAAGTCAACGCTCTGGGCAACTTCTCCTTCCTGACCAAAGACACCAATCTCAACATCAGCGATCGACTTCCCGAAGCGTATTTTCCGGAAATCGAGGCCGCCCACCCCGGCGCGTTAGCGTCTCAGTGGATCCCACTGGAACCCGAGCTGTGGAAAATCGACAACTTCCGCGATTTCCTAGAAGCTCGTAAAACCTTGCTGGCCGCTGAAGTCAACTTGCGTATGGAAGATTTGTTGCACGGCAACAATCGCTGGTTGGAAGATTCCCAAACCTCGGAGGCAAGAGCCCAACAAACCGTCACCTCCGTCGGCAGCATCAGCAGCCAAGAAGAAGAAGCCCAGCTCGAAGGCTTGAACGCGTGGATGGAAGAGAAGGGCCTGCCCAGGGGTCTGATGGCCTACGACTTTGCCGACGCAGACACCGGTGAGCAAAAGGCAGTCTTCGACCTGGCTTGGCCCAACGGCGTTCAAGAAGAGCTCAGCCAACCCGTGGTCGTCTTGCTCAACGAGGGGACCGAAGTCCTCGTGATGGCCAGCCAGGCCGGTTTCCGCTGCTTCACCGCGGTCCCGGATTTTCAAAAATACGTGTCTTCCGATGTCCTTGCCGAGCCATGAGCCCAATCGGATAAGGGGAGCGGGTCACCCAGGTACTCATAATCCAGCTCTTCAGGCAGGAGCAGGATTATGAGTACCTGGGCGTCGAGCCTTCAGGGACCGTAACCCGCCGAGGGCTCGCCGTCCCACGCTTGACCGGGTTTCAGCACCGCGCTCTCAATGTCCTTTGGGGCGGCAGTCGGTCGTCGATGGGCGGGGATGTGGCAGGGGTCGACCGTGGATCGCGCCAGTGGGCGCGGAGTTCGCGAGGCGGGGCCGCCCCGGTGATCGGTCCGTGGGCTCGGGGGTCTCGAGCTCCCGGCCGCGGACCACCCGCCGGCCGCTCAAGGGTCCGCGGTGCTCGGTGACGACGGTCGCCTGTCCTTCCCGGTGATCGTGGTCGTAGTAATAGATGACCACCCAGTCTCCGGTTCGGCCCAGGCGATGAGCCCGGGCGGTGTTGGAGAAAAGAGCGGTGAAATGTCGGTCCTTCCGGTCGGTATGGAGGATCGGCAACCAGGCTTCACCGGTTGGATTGAAGCGGCGGGGCGCGATCGTGCGCAGCTTTCCCGCAGCGGCTTTCTCGCGATATTCCCGATCGATGTCGAGCAAGACGGGGACGCTCGGAGCGGTCTCTCGATCGACGGGGCGGAGGCGGCGTCCCAGGCGATCGGCGAGGGAAGCGCGGATGCCCGCGGCGCGGCGGGGGCCGATGCCGGAGACTTGCTCCAGTCGGCCGTCGTGGGCGGCGATTTCGAGGGCTTCCAAGGTCTCGACGTGCAGCTCCTCCTGCAGGCGGTGGGCGAGTTTGGGTCCGACCCCGGGCAGGGTGCGAAAACGTTGTTCCGGCTCGGACGCACCCCGCAGACGTTCCAGCAAGGACCAGCGGCCGGTTTCCACCATGTCGCGGACGGCCGCGGCGATGCCGGCGCCGATGTGGGGAAGGGCTTGCAGGGCGTCGAGACCGCCCGCCTCGAGCAACTCGCCGACGGGTCGATCGAGGGCGTCCACGGTGGCCGCGCCACGTCGATACGCCTCGACCCGAAAGGGACTCGCGCCTTGCAGATCCAAAAGCTCCGCAGCCTCGCGTAGATGTGAGGCGACGAGCCGATTGTTTGGGTCAGATCGTTTCATGCTGCCTCCGGTAGTCCAGATCCAGCCGATGGTCTTCCTGGCGGCTCAAGCTCGGGTCGCGCGACGCCGATCCACGGCCTCCTGCTCCACGAAGAGTTCCGGGTCCTCCTCGAATTGTTCCCGGCAATGCCGGCTGCAGAAGTAGACGTGCTCTTCTTCGTCCTCGATTCGGTCGAACACATCCTGACGATCCAGCTCGGTCTCGCAGACGATGCAGCTTACGGTCATGACGGCTCCCTTCTGGGCGCGTTGTTCGGGTGGGCAATGCCGAGTTCACCCTCATAAAGCATAGAAGGACGGCGCCCCCGGGTCGCCGCCCCGCCGGGTGGGTCCACCTCGCGGAAAGGCAGTGCTCGGGCTCCACCGATAGGGCGGGACGGTCCGGCTCCTGCCTTGCGCACGGCTTTTTCCGCGACGCTTCGTTGGAAAACCTCGACGATTCCCGTCAAGGGGCGGGAACCTTAGGCCCCATCCTTGTCTCTCACTCTATGTAGGAGCCTGCGCCCCACCTCGCCGTGGAATGCCGACCACCCAGAGGGGTATGGGACCCGGCTCACGGTGATGCAAGGCTCGTAGATGATGATCGACGTGGAGAACAACATGATTCCTTTGCCTCTCTTTTTCAGGTTCAACAGCCGCCGGCGTCGCGGACCGAGCCCGCAGCTGCGGATCGCCTCGGCAGCCATCGCCCTGGTGGCTTTGGGCGTTTCCGGAGTTCAAGGCAGCGAGGAGCCTGCGAGTGCCCGCCATCGCTTCGAGGCCGCCCTCGAGGCTGCCGCCCGGGCGCCGGCGATGGCTTCGAGGCGTGCCGAGGCCCACGCCGAGCGCCTTGCCGAGGTGGCTTCCAGGCACCCGGGTGCTCCCACTGTCGAGTGGCAGAGCGAAGGTTTCGGCTTCGATGTCGACCGCGAAGCGAATGGCGTCGACAGTCTGCGTTTGCGGCGCGAATTCGTCTGGCCCGCGCAGGGTCGAACGGCTCGGGCCTTCGCTTCGGCGGCGGGCGCTGCCGAGGTTGAGTTCGGCGCGGCCGGTTTGCTCGAGCTGGGGGGGCGTGTGGGCGGCGTTTGGCTGCAGCTCGCCGCCCTCATGGATCAGCGAATTGTGTTGGCCCTGCGAGCCGACCGCCTCGATCGTGCGGTGGAGCTGCACGAGAAGCGATTCGAACTGGGTGAAGTGGCCGGCGCCGAGGTGACGCAGCTCGAGCTGCAGCGGGCCCGTGACGAGGTTGAGCGACGCAATCTCTTGGCGCGTTCGGCGGCCCTGGTGGCCGAGCTGCGAATCCTCACCCCGACGGCGCCGCTGCCACAGGCCGGCGATCTCGGCGCCCTGTTGGGCGAGGTGCGCCAGGTGGCCGCCGCGCCCGCACCGGGTGGCGCCTTAGTGGCCGCGGCAGAGGCCTTGGCGACCCGTGAGCAGCGTCTTGCGGAGTTCGAGCATCGCCTGGCTGCGGGATTTCCCGAGGGTGAGATCGAAGTGCAGCGCATCCCGAGCGTTGACGGCTCGGAGTCTTTCGAAAGCTTTGGTTTTCGCATCGCCGTGCCGCTCGCCTTTTCGCGCTCGGTGGCGGAGAAGCGCGCCGCCGCCGAGGCCCGAACCGAAGCCGCCCGATGGCGTCTAGAAGCCACTCGACGGGACTTTGAGCAGCGCGCCCGCGCGGCCCACGCCGCCCTAGAGGTCCACGAGGCCAGCCTCGCCGACCTGGCGCCACTTCTTGCTCAGTTGCCGCGCACCGAGCGTTCGCTGGCCGAGCAATTCCGCCTCGGCGCGATTTCCTACCTGGTCTATCTCGACGGTCTCGGCCGACTCGACCAGCTGCGCCTCGACCTCGCCCGGACCCGGAGCGAGGCGGCCTTGGCCCGCTTCGAGCTGGCCACACTAACCGCCGATGCCACGATTTTCCCGCTTGCCGAATCCGCCAAGGCCCATTCCTCCGCTCTGTCACCGGATGCAAGCGCCACGGAGACCACACCATGATTCGTTTTCTCTTACTGCTGCTGTTGTTCTTTTCCTCGCCGGCCAGCTCCGAGACCGTGCGTCTCGACGCTGCTGCCGAGAGTCGCGCAGGTATTGTGACGCGCCCCGTGCTCGAACGGACTTTTGGTGACCAGATCCGAATCGTCGGACGAGTGGTGCGCGCCCCGGGCTCGACGGTCACCGTCAAGGCCTTGGTCGAAGGCCGGGTGGAAAAATTGCACGTCCTGCCCGGTGAGCGCCTCGTCGAAGGCGCGCCGCTGGTCACGCTCCATTGCCACGAGCTGCATGAGCTGAAATCGCGTTATTTGCGGGCCGTCGAAGCCCTGACCCTGGCCGAGAGTCAGGTCAGCGCCGGTGAGCAGCTCTTCGAACTCGACGGCATCAGCCGCCGCGAGCTGAATGTGCGGCGCCAGCGCGCTTTGGGCGCCCGACTCGAGGTGGATTCGGTGCTGGCTGAAATGGAACATCTCGGTTTTGCCCGCCAGGAGGCCGAAAGCATGAACGATCCGGCCTGGCATCCCGTGTTGACCGTGCGCTCACCGATCGCCGGCGTCGTGCTGGAGCTACACGTGGAGGAGTACGGCTGGGCCGGGCACTACGAGCCGATGGTGGTGATCGGAGATCCTCGGCGTCTCGAGCTGGAACTCCAGTTGCCGCCGGAAGAGGCCGACCAGGTGTCCAAGGGTGACGCGGTGGATTTCGTGCCGGCGGGCCGCCCGGACCTGGCCGGCCGCGCCGAAGTGATCACCGGGGTGCCATCGGTCGATCCCAGGACCCGCACGGTCACGGTGCGCGCCCGGATCCTCGAGGGCCTTGAGCGCAGCTTGCCGGGTGTGTTCATCGAAGGAAATCTGGTCCACGGCGAAGCCGTCACCTCGCCCTCGGTGCCGGAGTCGGCAGTGATCCGTGTCGGCGCTGAAGACCACGTTTTCGTCAAGACCGCGCCCGGCGTTTACGACGCGCGTCCGGTGCACCTCGGCCGCTTCAACGGCAGCCGTTACGAAGTCCATTCTGGCCTGCAGGTGGGGGAAGAGGTCGCCGTCGACGGTGTGTTCCTGCTCAAGTCCGCCCTCCTGCGACCGGCCGAAGCCGGCGAATAAGCTCGGGAGCCACGACCATGCAACGTCTCATTGATGCCTCCATTCGCCACCGACTGGTGGTCCTGCTGCTCGCTGTGCTTCTGATCGCCGCCGGAGTACGGGCCTTTACCCGTCTGCCGATCGATGCCTTCCCCGATGTCACCAACATTCAGGTCACGGTCATTTCGCAGGCCACGACCCTTTCGCCGCTCGAGATCGAGCAGTTGGTGACTTATCCCATTGAGCAGGCGTGCGCCGGCCTGCCGGGGTCCACGGAAGTGCGGTCCTTGTCGAAATACGGTCTGTCGATGGTGACCGTGGTCTTCGAGGACGGCACCGACATCTACCTCGCCCGCCAGATGGTGATGGAGCGCATGCTCTCCGCCCGGGAGGAGCTGCCGGAGGCCGTGGATTCGAATCTAGGTCCCATCTCCACCGGCCTTGGCGAGGTCTACCAATACACCCTTGAAAGTGACGAGCGCGACCTGATGGAGCTGCGGTCCCTCCAAGATTGGGTGCTGCGACCGATTCTCCGCACCGTTCCAGGGACGGCCGGTGTCGACAGCTTCGGTGGCCATGTGCGGCAATTCCATGTCGTCGTCGATCCGGCGGCCCTCTACCGCTATAACCTTGATCTGAGCGAACTCGCCGAGGCGGTGGCGGCCAACAACGGCGTTGTCGGCGGCGCCTTCGTCGAGCGCGGCGGTGAGCAATTCGTCGTGCGCGGTGACGGCTGGGTCCGCAACCTCGACGACCTGGAGGAGACGGTGGTCGCGTACCGTGACGGCGTGCCCGTGCTGCTCGGCCAGGTGGCGCAGGTGGAGATCGGCAGCGAGATCCGCCAGGGCGCCATCAGCCGTGACGGTCGCGGCGAGACGGTGGCGGGCATTGTTTTGATGCTGCGCGGAGCTTCCGGTCGCGAGGTCGTGCGCGGCATCCGCGACAAGCTGGAGACGGCCCGTGCGTCCCTGCCCGACGACGTGCGCATCGTGCCCTTCTACGACCGTTCCGAGCTCGTGACGACGGCCCTCGGCACGGTGCAAAAAGCGCTCCTACAAGGCGCGGTGCTGGTGCTGCTGGTGCTGCTCTTCTTCATGGGTCACGTGCGCTCGGCTCTACTGGTGGCGCTGCAACTGCCGCTGGCGGCCCTCGCCACCTTTCTGGCCATGGATCTGGTGGGCATGTCGTCGAATCTGATGACCCTCTCCGGTCTGGCCATCGCCATCGGCATGCTCGGCGACGGCGCCATTGTGCTGGTGGAGAACGCGGTGCGGCTGATGGCGGAGCGGGAAGATGACCCGCAAGCGCGGGCTCACACGGTGCGTAAAGCAGCCGAAGAGGTAGCTAGGCCCATTGTCTTCGGCGTGCTGGTCATCATCGTGGTCTTCCTGCCCATCGCCACCCTCCAGGGCGTCGAGGGCAAGATGTTCGCGCCCCTGGCCTACACCATCGTTCTCGCCCTCGGCGGTTCTTTGCTGTTGTCCATGACGTTGATACCGGCCCTGGGATCACTGGTACTGCGACGCACGCCGATTTTCGGCACCGGCCGTTTCCGCCACCCGGCCGACCTGGTGCGCGACATTTACCGGCCGCAGCTGCGCTGGGCCCTCGATCATCCGCGTTGGGTGCTCGGCATAGCCCTCGGGCTGCTGCTCGTGGCGGTCGTCATCGCGCCCACCCTCGGCACGGAATTCCTGCCCTCGATGGACGAAGGCTCGATCGTGGTGCAGCCCTTCCAGCTACCGTCCGTCTCCTTGCCCCAGGCCCTCGACACCGTGCAGAAAATCGAGGCCGCGCTCATGGAGCTGCCCGAGGTGGTGCACGTGGTCTCGCGGACGGGTCGCTCTGATATCTCCGCCGATCCCATGGGAGTGGGCGAGAGCGACGTCTACGCCGTCATCAAGGATCGCTCCGAATGGACCACGGCGACCACCAAGGCCGGTCTGGTGTCGGCCATTCGCGAGCGCATGGCCGAAATACCCGGAGTGGAATTCGGTTATACCCAGCCGATCCAGATGCGGGTGGACGAGCTGCTTTCGGGCGTCAAAAGCCAGATCGCGGTCAAGATCTTCGGCGAAGACCTCTCGCAGCTGGCTGATCTAGGGGACCGGGCGGTTGAGCTGCTCGCCACGGTGGACGGCGCGGTCGACCTCAAGGCGGAGGCCATCGAGGGCCTCGGCTACCTCGAGATTCGCCTGCATCGACGGCGTTTGGCGCGGCTGGGTCTGTCCGTGGCTCGAGTTCAAGAGCTGATCGAGACGGCGATGGGCGGGCTGGTGGTGACCACCGTGCCCGAAGGCGATCGCCGCACCGACGTGGTGGTGCGTCTGCCGTCGGACTTCACCTCGAAGGTGGAGAACCTGCGCGGCCTGCCTCTCGAGACGCCGGGTGGCGAGCGAGTGCTGCTGTCGGAGGTCGCGACGCTCGAGCTGGTGGAGGGACCGGCCCAGATCTCGCGCGAGGACGGCAAGCGCCGCCTGGTGGTGGAGCTCAATGTCTCGGGGCGCGATATCGGCGGCTTCGTCGCCGAAGCGCAGACGTTGCTGGCCGGGCAGCTCGACCTGCCGGTGGGTTACTTCCTGACCTGGGGCGGCCAATTCGAGCAACAGCAGCGGGCCATGGCGCGCCTCAGCGTTATGGTGCCGGTGGCCATGGTGCTGATCTTCGTTCTGCTCTACCTCCACTTCCACGCCGTGCGGCCGGTGGCGCTGATCCTGGTCAACATCCCCCTGGCCCTGGTGGGTGGTGTCGTGGGTCTCAAGTTCTCCGGCCTCTACCTGTCCGTGTCGGCGTCGGTGGGTTTCATCGCTCTCTTCGGTATCGCCATTCTGAACGGTCTGGTGATGATCGAGTTTTTCGCCAAGCTCGAGCGCGACGGCCTCAGTCGACGCGAGGCCATCCTGCAAGGGGCCGAGCTTCGTCTCCGGCCCGTTCTGATGACCGCAGCCACCACCGCCCTCGGCTTAATGCCGCTGGTGTGGGCCTCGGGCGTGGGCTCTGAAGTGCAGCGGCCGCTCGCCGTGGTGGTGGTCTCGGGTGTGGTCACCTCGACGCTTTTGACCCTGCTTGTGGTACCCGTGCTCTACCAGCGTTTCGGTGCCGCGGGCGCCGCGGGCGCCGCGGGGCCGATCGGGGAGCCGGCTCAGCGCACAGGCAGCGAATCACTCGTCGGGTTTTTCGAGACTTCGACCGAAAGGCAGCAAGGACATCGGGATCAATTTGATGTGCTGCTTGGCGAAGGGGATGCCGATGATGGTGATCGCCAGAATCACGGCGTGGATCAAGTGCAAGAGGGCGATTTCCCAGCCGAAGAAAATAAGCCAGATCAAGTTCATGATCGTATTTAGGCAACCGTCTGCTTCGGGCCGGGTCTTCAGCTCTTTGCCGAAAGGAGCGAAGGTGGCAATGCCGAGTTTGATGTTGGCCACGCCGAACGGAATGCCGACGATTGTGATGCACAAGATCAGACCGCCAAGGATGTAACCGAGGCCGGAAAGGAATCCACCGAAGATCAACCAAATGATGTTGCCGATCAAAGACATGAAAGCTCCTGAGTTGTGAGAACAGCTCGTCCATGGATGCTGGACGGGCTCTGCTAGTCATCGGGGCCGTACGAGCGACCCCTACCTTCCTTTATTCGCGAGCGGTGCTTTTTGTTCGTGATCCTTCGCTCATTCACGGATCGTCTCGGCCGAGTGGGCCGTCGTTCGGCCGGAATATCCAAGGCATCTTGCACCAGCGACACCAAGGCTTCCACCGCGGCCTTGCGATTCATCCCCTGGCTGCGGGAGCTTTGGCGCGAGACCTTCAACACGCCTTCTTTGGTCAGTCGATGCGAGAGAACCTCGGCGAGCAGTTGCCGTTGATCGGCGGTGAATGAGGGGCTAGAGAGCAGGTCTAGACTGACCGTTGCTTTGGTCGCCACCTTATTCACGTTTTGGCCGCCCGGGCCGCCGCTGCGTGAGAAGGAGAAGCTCAGCTCGCTGTCGTCGAGGGAAGTGCGGTTGTCGATGGGAATTGGGGCCATGGCTGACTTCTTGCAGATCTTGGATATGATCGCGCCGGCCATCGGCCGGGCTCTCCATCAGACTCTAACCGATTTCGTTCGGGGAGGGGCCTCGATGAAAGAGTAAGGTGCCGGCACGCAGGGACCGCCACAAGAGGACGGAATGCTCGACATAGAAGAAATACTCGAACCCACTCGTTCCGCCGCTTCCAAGGCCTCGGGCCCGGCTCCCGGCCGAGAAATCGGGCGGTCCAGGGCAGGACGTCCGATCTTGGGTTACCGATTCGGATCAGGGGCGTTGCACGTCAGCTTGATCGGTGGATGTCATGCGGACGAACCGGTGGGTCCGGCGATGTTGGATCGACTGGTCGCTCATCTCGCGTCCATGGCGGACACGGAGCCACTGCTGAAGACTTTTTCGTGGTGGATCGTGCCCCACGCCAATCCCGATGGACAAGCGGCAAATCGCGCTTGGACGGATCGGCTGCCCGACGTGGCTGGGTGGTCGCTGAAAGTGGCGACGATGGACGGCGAGGACCAAGAAGAGCTTCCCGCCGCGGACTTGGCGACCTATTTGCGGCATGTGGTCCGCGAGGTGCCCGGCGAAGATATGGAATTCGGTTTTCCGCGCGACGGGACCGACCGGCAAGCGCGACCCGAGAATTGGGCCATCGCCAATTTTCTTTCGGCGGCCGAAGAGATCTCATTGCACGGCAGCTTTCACGGCATGGGATTCGCCGCCGGTCCTTGGTTCCTGATCGAGAAGGCTTGGGCCGATCGAACCCAATCCATGCGCGACCATCTGCGCCGGATCGTGGAAGAACGGGGCTATCGGGTCCACGACATCGATCGTAAGGGCGACAAAGGTTTTTTTCGGATCGATCGAGGTTTTACCTCCCGTCCGGATTCACGAGCCATGATCCAGCACTTCGAAACTCAGGGAGATCCCGAGACCGCGGCTCTTTTTCGGCCCAGTTCCATGGAGTGGGTGCGGGCCCGCGGTGGCGATCCGCTGACCCTCGTCTCGGAAATGCCCCTCTTTCTACTGCCCGCCGCCGCTTACGAAACCGGAGATCCGATCCGGCCGCCGATGTTGGGTCGGATCCGTGAAGCCTTCTCAGAAGGTGAAGAGGTCCTAAACAAGACGTGCGAGCAACTCGGAGTGAGAGCCATGCCTTTCCGTGACCAGATGTACTTCCAACTTGCGTTTCTGGACCAGGCCCTGCGTACGGTGGTGGCCGAAGCGAACGGGGAGCAGCGCCCATGAGCCTGACGCCCAAGAGCCGGTCGAATTCCATGCTTCTGCTGGGTTTGGAAAGCCTACGCCCCGACGAGCGGGTGGCTGCGCTCCTGCACCAAGAAGTGGCGGGAGTAGAGATCCTGGGCTCGGCGTTGGCCCAGGGACCGCCGCCACGAGCTTGGCGCGCCGCCTGGGGAAGTGCCCTAGAAGCCGAAGGGATCCACCAAACCGAGGTCCTGGTGGCGGCAGACTGGCAGGTGGCCGGAACCCTATGCCGAGAGCCTGCCCCGGAACCCGGATTCCTGGGTTGGGAGCTAGCCGAAGGGGGGCAGCCCTTGGAGGTGCTGCTCGCGGCCCTGGCTTTCGGCAAAGAGCTGGCCGCCGCCTCGGTCAACCTGCTCTTCGGGCCGTCCCTCGCCTTGTCCTCGGATCTCAAGGTCTCCTTTGGACCGAGGCCGGGATTGGTCGGCAAAGCCGCGTCCGTGTTTGTCGAAGGTTTAGCCACAGCGGGAGTGCAATCGTGCGTGGGCCGATTCCAGGACTCATACCTCGATGAGAGCGGCGTCCTGGACGACGGGCTTGCCTTTGGTTTGCTGGCCAACCGGGGAGTCGCGGCCATCGAAGGCGAACTCGCGTCCACGGTGCCCACGGGGCTCCGTGAGACCCTGGCCTACGAGGGCGTGATCGCCACCCCCATGATCCATCCCGAAGCAGGAGTCGACCCGATCGATCTGGTCGTAGGGGCCCTGGAGCAGGGCTTCGACTTGGTGCGACTTGCCGGAATCGAAGCCCAGGGCCGAGTCGTAGAAGGGTTGGGCCGGGAGCTGGAACGGCGCGCCTTAGTCGACCGATCCCACCGAGCCGCGGAACGGGTGTCGGTCTTACGGTCCCGGATTTAGGCGGACTGTCTTATCCAGCGGGCTGTCTTATCCAGCGGGCTGTCTTATCCAGCCGGCCATTTTTTCGAAGACCTGCGGGCGCTCGGGCTCGTTGAACATCTCGTGATAGAGGCCGGGCCAAAGATGAAATTCCGAGGTGGGGGGCAGCCGGCTCGCCCAGTTTTGGGTCGTTTTGGGATCTACCAAACGGTCGTCTCCGCTTTGCATGACCAGGGTCGGCAGGGTCAGTCGGTCCACCAGCTTGAAACAGCGTTTTTGGGCGGCGAGGAATTCTGTGGCCCAGCGAGCGGTGACTTTTGAGGTGACCAAGGGGTCGCGACGGTAGGCTTCGACGACTTCTGGATTCCTGCTGATGAACGAGGCGTCCAATCGGCTGGAAAAGTGGAGGCCGGGAGTGATCAGCGAAGCGATTTTTCCCAACAGCAGCAGCAGGGACGGCGGTGCGGAATCTGGATGGGCGCGCAGCCCAGGGGAAGAGAGCACCAGCCCCTTGAGATTCTGGCCATGTTCCGCCGCGTAGAGAATCGACACCACTCCGCCCATGGAATGGCCGATCAAGAAAATCGGTGCTTCTGGCCGTTGCCGGCGAACGAGGGTGATCAGCGAGTCGACGTCTTCGAGATAATCCGAGAAACGTCGAATATGGACTCGACGCCCACCGGAGCGTCCGTGCCCTCTCAGGTCGAGGCCGAAGCAAGGCCATCCGAGGCGGGTGAAATATTCGATCGGATAGCCGTATCGTCCGAAATGCTCGGCTAGGCCGTGGACGAAGACTAGGGTGGTAGCTTGGGCCGGTGCGTCCTTCGGAACGTGGCTCTGCCAGTAGAGTTTTGGATCGCTACGACGTTCGAGGATCCCCGATTGCTCGACGATCTCCGATGACTCGACGATCTCAGTCCCGCTCATCGGCAGGTTCCGACCGGGTTTTTCGTTTGGCGGCCGCTCCCGTGGCCAGGGCTGACCCGACGGCCAAGACCAATAGCGGCCTCATCCACTTTTCCCCTTTGGGCAGCCATGCCACCTCGCGGTCCATGGATTGGCGCAGACGCTCCAAACGGAAACTGACCTCACGCCGGGCGTCGTCGACTTTTTGCTGATGCTTGTCGGTTTTTTTCTTGGCCACGGCAAATACCTCTAGGAACTGGGACTGGTTTCACGGTCGTCCAAACGGCGCGGCTCGTCGATCACCTCGTTCCGCCACCAACCTTGGTGGTCGTCCAGGCGATGTTGAAAGACCTCGACGGGAGACTTCAGGTGGCGGCCGATGAAGAAATAGGCCGCCGCTCCGATGGTCGCCATCAGCAGCAAGACTAGACCGAAGAGCAACAAAGCACTGCCCCAATAGGGCCAGCCGGTCAGCAGATGGATGGCGTCGAGGGCGCTGAACAAGAGAATGAAAGGGATGTAGACCAGGATCAGAAGCAGCAAACCCCCGACCGCGGCAAGCATGGCAACTTGTCGGAGAAAGACCTTGATGTCGCGCAAGGCGGCGCTGATCTCGGCCTGCGCCAAGTCCATAAGCGCTGCGCCGAGAGCGCCGAGGCTTTCGATCCAAGTTTCACGTTCGGCCATTTGACTTCCCTCCATGGGGGGCGGATCCTCGGGTCCTAGGACCTCTCAAAACGATGAACGATGATGAACAATGCGATACGAAACATTCAATTGGGGGCTGAAAACAGTTCTGCGGCTCAGCCACCCAGGCTGACTCCGCGAGTTGCGAATCCTGTGGTCGAGCCGATTTCGTCACGAACTCCGACCGCCACCACTTGACGACCCCTGCGCATCAGCAGGGTCAGTTGGTAGTGGTAGCTCTGGGTTTTGGCTCGATCGAAGTCTGCGGTCGGGATGTCGATCGGCACCGGGACCTCCTGCACTTCGGCCAGACCCCCTTCGTTGTCCCGGGCGGCGATGAAGAGTCTTATCCGTCCCCGTTGGACATCCTCGCTGGGAAGGAAAGTCAGCTTGCCGATGGGAATTTTGACCGTGAAGGGCACTAAAAAGTGCTTTCGGTCCTGGGGTTTGGCTTGGCCGGCCTCGAGTTCAATGCCCAGGGGATTCTGCTGATAGCCGTAGTTCAAGGCGGCGAGTGCGCCTTCCGCCATGCGAGTGGCAACGGGCTTGCCGCGGAAGCCTTCTCGGTGTCGAACTTTGACGCCCTTGGTTTTGTCCTTCAGCTTCACCCTGATCTTGTGGTACCTGCCTTCTTCGTTGCTGGCGGGCAAGAATCCCAAGGAATAATAACTGCCGAAATCCCCGGCCATTTCCTCCAGGCCCGGGCTGAAATTGTTGGTGTTGATCACCGCAAAGCCACCGGTTTCCTCAGCCATGAGCAACAGTGAGCTTTGCATATTCGAAAAATGGGCCTGATCGATGGCGGCGCCTCCGTTGATGCCCTGATTCGAAGCATCCATGTAGGAATAAGTCCGAAGACCCCCGGCGTCGACGGTGTAAAACGTCACCCGGTTGGCGTTGGCCATGGCGATCAAAGATTGAAGCCGGCGGCTCAGATCGTAGCGGTGGGCATCGAGCAGCACGCTCGAATCGTTGAATTTGTCGTTCAAGGCGTAGAAGGCGTCCTCGCCGGCGCGCATGGCCAGACCATCGGAAACGTAGAGCACGGCTTTGCGGCCGGGAAGGCCGGCCAAGTTTTCCACCTGATCGCGCAGGGCGTCGAGGGTGAAGCTCATGTCGTTGTAAATGGATTCGGCATATTGGGTCACGCGACCGCGGACATCATAGATATCCTGGGCATCGTTGTAGATTAAATCCAGCAGGTCTTGACGCTCGTTGTCCGCATGAATGCGGTGGCCCGTCATGTCTTCAAGCTCGTAGAGGGCGCCGGCGATCAAGTCGGGGTCTTTGGTGAACGGATGCCGAACCTTGAGCGAGCGGTCATAGGAGACCAGCATGACCTCGTCACCCTTGCGCAATTGGGTGCGCAAGAACGTGCGCGTGGCGCGGATCACCCGGTTGCGGTTGAAGGGCCTTAAGTTGAAGTTGTCGACATAAACGATCAGATGCAGCTTCTGGATCTCGGGCGGGCTCGAAGGGACGGCAGCCGGACCCGATGCCTCGGGCGAACTCGGTTGCTCGAGCGGATCCAAGGTTTCGGCTTTGGGTAAGCCGTCTTCAACGGCATAGAAATTGGTGATGGCCACCGGCTGTTTGTCGACGGTGAGCTCGAAGTCGTCGCGGGTCAACCCGTTGATTCGGTTGCCCTTCTTGTCGGTCACATAGACCTCGACGTTGACCAAATTGACATCGAGCTCTTCGATGAAGAAGTCCTTGTCGGCGGTTTCTCCTTCCTCCTGCGCCGGGGTTTGGAGAGCTGCGAGCAAAAGCAGGAGTGTCGACCCGATAAGTCGGGCCGAGAGCCGAGGGCAAAGGATTGATCTCATAACGTTAGCTCCATGAAGGGTCGACGCGCCTGTTGAGGGGAAAGCCCGGTTTGGGTCGGCAAGTGCCGGCGCCTGCGACCTTCTCATTGGGATTATAGAGGATGCCTTGACGGGAAGAGACGGTAGAGGTGATCGAGCGGGCCGTGGCCCGAGCCTAGGGGCCGAGCGCCGGCGATGGCACCTTGAAGATAGTCGATCGCTGCCGGCACGGCGCTGAGAAGTTCGTCGCCGTGCCCTAGGCGGGCGGCGATCGCCGACGAAAGGGTGCAGCCGGTTCCGTGGGTCGAGGTGGTGTCGATACGCGGATGCTCGAATTCGTAGGGCTCGTCCTGCCACCACAGCAGGTCTTGAACAAGCCGACCATGGGCATGGCCGCCCTTGATTAAAACGGCGAGATCTGGAGAGCGGGCCAACTCGAGAATCTTCTGACCTAACCGGCATCGATCTTCCTTGGTCGGATCGGCGGTCCAGGATAGCCCCGTCAGTCGTTGGGCTTCCGGAAGATTGGGGGTGACCACCGTAGCCAGGGGCAAGAGTTCTTGAATCAGGGTCTCGACAGCGGAATCTTCGAGCAGTGGAGCTCCGCCTTTGGAGATCATGACCGGATCCAGCACCACGTGCCGGGGACGATATTTCCGCAACCCGGCGGCCACGATGGACACCAGCTCCGAAGACGCCAACATACCGATTTTCACCGCGTCCACACCGATATCGTCGAAGACCGCTTCCATCTGCGCGGTAACCAGGCTCGCGGGCACGGGGTGCACGGCCCTGACCTCGACGGTGTTTTGGGCAGTGATCGCGGTGATGACGGACATGCCGAAACCGCCGTGAGCGGCGAAGGTCTTCAGATCTGCTTGCACACCGGCGCCGCCGCCGGAATCCGAGCCGGCGATGGTCAATAATCGCGGGCGCGCGCCGGATTCGGGCATCAGGCGGCGGCCCCATTCGTCGAGGAGTCGGGGGTTTTACGCCAACCCCGGCGTAGGACGAGGGTCGTGACGAGGAGCAGAATGGCGACGCTGATCATCTGCGCCAGGGTGAAGTGACCGAAGAACCGATCGTCTTTGGCGCGGAAAAACTCGACCACGAAGCGCTCGACCGAAAGCAGGCCGAGGGTGATCAAGAAGAGAGTGCCCTCCTTGAGCGGAAGGGTTTTGCGCAGCCGCAGGGCGATGGCGAAGATCAGCAGGGATGCAAAAACCGTGTAGAGCTGGGTGGGATGCACGGCGACAAAGGCGTCGTTGGGGATGTCGGCCGGCACGTCGACGTTGAAGTGGTTGCGCAGCACGCCGGCGGTGGTGGGGGGCAGGCCCACTTCGAATTTCATGCCCCAGGGAAGGTCGGTGGGCACGCCGTAGTCGTCGCCGACCAAAAAGCAACCCATCCGTCCGACAGCGTATCCGAGGGCCAAAGCTGGTGCCGCGGCGTCGAAGGTGGCGGCATAGGGCAGGTTTCTGCGGCGCATGGTCCAGGCGAAAACCGCGGCTCCGGCGATCAAGCTGCCGTACCAAACAATGCCGGCGCGGTCGAAGATCATCTGCCAATCGCCCACCAGAATGGCGTAGTAGATCTTGCCGCCGAGGATGCCTCCTAAACCACAGGCGAAGACGATGGCACTTGCGTCTTCCTCGTCGCCGATGCCCGAATCGCGCATGCCTTTTTGTAGCTGCCAATAGGCGGATAGCAAGGCTAAAACCAACATCACCCCAAACGGGGAGATAGAGAACGAGCCGATACTGAAGAGCTCTTCGATCATAGAGGGAAGGTTCCGCGGGGGTAGAGAAGTGGGGACCGGACGACGTCTGCCGGGGCGCGTATCCTAACACTCCTCTGCCGCCCGCAAAGCCTTTCCTTGCGGCTGTGTGCAGGGATTCGAGGTCCGTGGATCAGGCCGGCACGGCTTGCGCTTCCATGGGTACTTCGCTGAGCTCGATGTCGTCACTGCCTTCGTAACGGAACGGGGCGAAGAGGTCCGTGGCGAGATAGCGCTCGCCATAGCTCGGCAGAATCGCGACGATCAGCTTGCCGGCGTTTTCCGGCTTGCGAGCTTGGTCCAAAGCCGCTTCGGTGATCGCGCCGGCCGAGATGCCCGACAGCAGCCCTTCTTCCTTGGCCAAACGTCGAGCGACGTCGAAGGCGACTTCGTTGTCGATCGTTGCTACCTCGTCGATCAGGCTGGTGTCGAGCACCCCGGGCACAAAGCCGGCCCCGATTCCTTGAATCTTGTGGGGTCCGGGCTCGCCGCCCGAGAGCACCGGGCTGGCGGACGGCTCAACCGCTACCACCTTCAGGCTGGGTTTGCGTTCTTTCAGGGCTTGGGAGGTGCCGGTCAAGGTGCCTCCGGTGCCGACACCGGCGACCAGGATATCGATCTTGCCGTCCGTGTCGGCCCAGATTTCCTCGGCGGTGGTGCGTCGGTGCACGGCGGGGTTGGCGGGGTTATCGAATTGTTGCGGCATCCAGGATCCGTCGATCCTCGCCGCCAGTTCCTCGGCCTTGGCGATCGCCCCCTTCATGCCGAGGGCGCCTTCGGTCAGCACCAGTTTGGCGCCAAAGGCCCTGAGCACAATTCGGCGCTCCGGGCTCATGGTGTCGGGCATGGTCAAGATCAAGGGATAGCCCTTGACCGCGGCCACGAAGGCTAGGCCGATACCGGTGTTGCCGCTGGTGGGCTCGACGATGGTGGTGGTGTCCGGGTGGATCTTGCCCTCGGCCTCGGCGGTTTCGATCATCGCCAAACCGATGCGATCTTTAACGCTGGCGGCCGGGTTGAAGCCTTCGAGCTTCACCACCACTTCGGCGTCGAGGTTTTCAGACAGACGATTCAAACGGACCAGGGGAGTGCGACCGATCAACTCGGTGATGTTATTGGCAATTTTCATGATTTTCTCCTTGGGCGTGTTGCATGCCGGTCGGTTCAAACGACCGTGGTGTTTGAAAAACAGGCCCGAAACATCGAAGCAGCACAGGCGTCCGAATGGATGCCGACAAAATCGAAAAAGACTCGAAGCAGGGTGACGAATGTGGAGGGAGCGGGCTGAGCGCGAAAGCGCAGGCTCAGACCCGCTGCATACAGCGACAGAGGCAGCAGACGCGGTGGCCGATCGGGGCGGCTTGGGTGGGGGAGGGGGTGTGTCGCATGTGCAGGATCGCTAGGTCGATGGTCGCTTGTTCGCCGGCCGTAGACTGAATTCGGCGAACGGATGGAAGTATATGGATTGTGATCCCGGTGTCAATCGAGGTTTCGACTTGCGAGCTCGGCGGACCAAATGTCCCCCTGACGTTCCCACAAGGGGAAGAAAATTCTCTGACCGTGGACCGAGAATCCCTCCATCAGCTCGAGGCTCGCGCTTTGCAAGCGGGTCAAGGGCCGGGCTGCTCCGGTTTCGGCGTCGATTTGCCAATAACCTTCCGGGTCGGTGGGTTTGCGGTGGCCGTGGGCGTAAATGAATCCGTCCTCGGTCCACTCCAAGGCGAAGAGGCTTTCCCAATGGGATTCGGTCAGAGGCCGTGGTTTTTTTTCGTCCAAGGCCTGGAGATAGAGCCCCATGCTAGGACCTACCTCGACGCTATACACGAGCTGCAGGCCATCGGGCGAGAAAACGGGGTACATGGCGTTGCCCTGGAGTTCCGGCGAGAAACGTCGAGGTGCCCCTCGATTCGACGACGCGCTCGGCTCCCTTGAAGCTGAATGGGGCGAGCTTGAGTCGACGATCACTGGATCCAAGGTGGCTGAATCCAAGGTGGAGCCCACCGGTACCCTCCAAATGCTGCGCCGTCCTCCGTGGGAAGCGTCATAGGCGATCCATCGGCCGTCCGGTGACCAAGAAGGCATCCAATCCGTATCGGTGCGATCGGTCAGCCGACGGGCGGTCCCACCGGCGCTCGGAATCATCCAGAGGTTTCGATGCCCGGATCGAATGGAATAGAACACCACCCACCGGCCGTCCGGCGAGAATCTGGGGCGCCAATCGTGTGCCGGGTCTCTGGTGAGCTGGCGCAGCTCGCCGTCGAGCAGACGCAGCATCCAGATATCGACGTTGCCCAAACGGTTGGAATCAAAGGTCATCCACAGGCCGTCAGGGGAGATGTCGACGAATTCAACCACCTGGTTTTCGGCGGTCAGAGCTTCGGCGTCGGATATTTGGACGGGCTGATCGAGGATCGGCAGGGACCAGATGTTGGATCGCTCGCTGATTCTTGAATAACTCAGCCGGCGCCCATCGGCGGACACCGAGAAGGATCCCAAGTCCACACCGACGGTCATGCTTTGCGCGGGGGGTTGGGGACGGCCGTGCTCGTCGAGGGCCATGGACCACAGATCGTGGTGACCGTTGCGATCCGAGATGAAGAATAAACGGCGTCCGTCGGCGGACCATCGGGGGTGGTGATCGAAGCTTTCACCCCCGGTGAGCGCCTCCAACCCGGAGCCGTCGAGCCCGACGGTCCAGAGCTTGGAAGTCGCGGTGGCGGTGCCCGTAAATTCGGTGAAGACCAGGCGTCGGCCATCCGGTGACAGCGCGGGCTCTGAAAGGCTGAACGGCTGGTCGAGACCTTTTAACCTGAGGCGTCTGGATTCCTTGCCGTCGGAGTCGGCGACGAACAATCCGGGGGACGTGCGGGTGCCGCTGTAGATCAAGTGTCGGCCGTCCCGCGAGAAGGTCAGGGTGGGGGCTCGAACTTTGGAGTCGTGGCCGGCACTCAGGGGGTGAGCCACCAGCAGCTCCACGTCGCCGCCCTGGGCGGGCAGACGAAAAATTCCGCCGCCGTCGCGATCGGAAACGAAGGCAATGTGGTGGCCGTCGGGGGTGAAGACGGGATGGTCGTCGTAGCCGTCGTGGTCGGCGGTCAGGCAGGTCGATTCCCCGGTCCCGGGGTCGAGCAGCCAGATGTCCATTTGGCCTTCACGATCTCCGGCATAAACCAAAAGCTCGCCGTTCGGCGACCACTCTGGATGCTTTTCCAATCCGGGATTTCGGGTTTGTGGTCGAGTATGCCGGAGTTCAAAGCCGGCGGTGTCTTGGGTCGGCTTGGAATTTCGAACGGAATAAATCAGCAGTCCTGCGGTCAAAGCCAGTGCGGCCAAGCCGGCCAGCAGTTTCAGCTTTTCAGCGGCGGCAGCAGTCGACGTCAGGGCTGAGCCGGTGTTTGACTCTAAACCGGCGCTCAGCCCATGGACGAGCTGATCGATATTGGAGTATCGGTCTTCTGGCGCTACTTCCAGACCGCGCTGAATCACCGCAAGCATCGGGTCGTCGGGACCCTCGAAACTCAGCATCTCGCCGGCGATTTTCGCCAGAGCCCATTGATCGGTGGCGGGGCTTGCCTCGAGACCTGCCCGTTGCTCGGGAGCGCGATAGAGCTGATCCGTCGGCTGAGCGCCCAGTTGAGGGGCCAGTGGAGCGCCCAATTGGGTGACCACTTCGCTCGGGTCTGATTCGGTGTCGAAATTTTCGGCGAGGCCAAAATCGAGAATCTTGACTTGCCCGCTTTCGGTGATCAGGAGGTTCTCGGGTTTGATGTCCCGGTGCACAATGCCCGCTTGGTGGGCTCCGGATAAGCCGTCGGCGGTCTGAACGATCCAATCGACGGCGAGGTCTCGCGGAATGGGTCCCGCGTCCATCAGCTCTTTGAGACTCTTGCCGCCATAGAAAGGCATGACCGTGAACAGGCGTCCGTCCGCGGTTTCGTCGATCTCGAAAATGGAGCAGATGTTGGGGTGGTCGAGGCTCGAAGCCGCCTTGGCTTCGTGGATGAACCGTTGACGCGCCCGGGGGCGGTCCTTCCAAGGATCGGAAAGAATCTTCAAGACCACCATTCGGCCGAGACGGAGATCCTTCGCCTTGAAGAGTTCCCCGTTGCCGCTGTGCCCGAGAAACCCCTCAACGGTGTAGTCGCCGATTTGCTGTCCGATGATGCCCACGGCATCATTTTACGGCGTTATGACCCTTGCAGAGGAAATGGCGACAGCTCCGAGGCAGGGACTATTAGACGGATCGCCCCAACAAGGACTTGATCTTGCCTTTGGCTCGAGTCCAGAGGCTCGGCTCAGCCCGTTGGTAGATCAATCCGCCGTTGCGTTGGTAGAGAAGGGGCTCTTCGGCGCCGAATCGACGATCCCTGGGATAAGCGCTCCGGGTTGAGAAATGAACCACTAAGGATTTTCGAGTGGCCTCCAGGTTGTTGGCCGGACTGCCTCCGTGCACCAACGCGGCATGCCAGAAGAAGACGTCGCCCTTCTTGGCGTGAAAGGTTTGTCGTTTCAAGCCGGCTTGGTCGCAGCTTGTTTCCAAGAAAGCGCCGAACTCTTCCACTTGATCGTGATCCTGGCCGTCGAACGTGAGGGAGCCGTTACCCCAATCGAATTTGGGTAAACGATGGGAGCCCGGATAGTAGAACAGCGGGCCGTTGTCTTCATGGACGTCTTCACAGGCAATCCAACAGCCGACCAGATGGGAAAGGATTTGGGATTGAACATAAGGGAAGTCTTGGTGGGTCCCCTGCTCGCTGCCGTATTCGAAGAAAAGGCTCTGCATGGCCACGGGGGTATCCCCCAAGGCCAGCTGCAGAAACCTTACGAGTTCGGGTAAGAGCATCGATTGACGAGCGACCTCGGAGGCGTCTTGAATGTCGTTCAATCGGTAGTGGTGGGTGCCGAGTTCGGACTTGGCGGGCAAGTTGGGAAGGCTCGCGACTCCTATTCCCTCTACCAGGGCTTGGATCGGCCACTTTTCGCTCCAGGCGAGGTCGTGTTCGCGCACTAGAGCATCGGCCCCTTCTTTTCCCAAGAGGCCGGGAAAGGCGACGTAGCCGTGCTCACTGAAAAAGCTCAGCTTTTTCGCGAGTTCTTCCGGAATCTTGCCATTCGTGGTCTTTTCCTGAAGACTGGCTGCGAAATCGTCTTGGTCGACCCAAGGCAAAGTGGATCGGTCAAAATCCAGCGGCATGGTGAATCTCCTTTGGCAGCGGACTCTAGCAGGTGGGATTGCGTTTCGTCATCGACCAGATGTAGCGCTAAAACCGAGGTCTGTGGACTTGCCATAATGTGAAAGATTTGTCTGGGCACTGACTTGTTGGTCTGGGCTCGTCTAGGCACTGACTTGTTTGTCTGGGCACTGACTTGCCTGGGCACTGACTTGCCTGGGCACTGACTTGCCTGGGCACTGAAGAGCCAGGCCCCGTCGCGAGAACCCGAAATTGAAGAATCATCATTGTAATGAGCGCTCCAATACGCACCTTAATAAGCGCTGTGGCGAGCGCAGTCATAAGCACTTTGGGTGGACGTTGGTGAGGAGCAGGGTATGACCAGAGGAACGCCCGCATCGGGTGAACCTGAGGATCAGGCGCCGAAAGGTGGCATCGAGCCCAAGATCAAGGGCATTGCGATGAAAGAAGCCGTCACCGCCCTGAAACATCGGGAGGAGCAGGCCCGGGAGCGGGTGCCCGCCCGCCTCAGCCATTACCTGGACGACTCGATTCTGGTTTCCAGTTGGTATCCGGAGGCAGACCACCACGCCCTGATGGCTTTGGTCGCTGAGATCTACGTGGCACCCGGTAAGGATGTTTGGTTTTGGATGGGGCAATCCACCGCAACACACGCTTTGGGCAACCTGTACAAGGCCATGGTTCAACAAGGGGAGCCGATCACCACCCTCAAACGGGTCCCCAAGCTGTGGCGTTTGTATCGCAACGTGGGCCACATCAAGGTTCAAACCATCGGCACCACCAAGGGGTTGGTGCGGCTCTACGACTATCCGTTTGTGACGCCGAATTTTTCCAAGCTGATCTCCGGCTATCTCTACGGGGCAATCGCGATTTCCGGCGGCAGCAAGGTTCTGGTGAACTGTACGTCCTTAGGCCAAAAAGTTGGGGCCCCCGCGATTTGGACGGTGAGCTGGCACTGACGCTCCATAGTCTCCTGCTCCGTCTCCGCTCCGTCTCCGTCTCCGTCTCCGTCTCCTGCTCCTTCCTTCCCGCCGAGCCACATGATTCGAAGCCTGCCGACCGTTCAGTTCTAGCGATTCCACTCAGCTGACCAGAGATTTTTAGGTTTGATGACCGACCCATGCAGGTGTCGATCGGAGGCCCCGTGTACCGTCGAATTTGGAGCGGTTTCCGTCCGGGTATCGTCGAAAATCTCTTTATAATAGAAAAATTGACTTTTTATTGCTATAGTTGAAAAATGTCAGGGTGAATGCTCAGAAAATCACTGATAAAAAGAGACTTAGCCCTGGCCACTCGGAAAAAGAACGGTCGGAAAAGGAACGATCGGCTCAGGAACGGTCTTCCAAGGCACGTTGGGCCAAGGCCAAGCGGCGCCTTTCGTATTTAGCTCCCGAGAACGCGCACAAGGTGCTACGCCACGACCGCTATTGGACGACGGAGCTGATGCAGCTCTATTTGAAGCGCTGTGAGTACCTGAGATTGACCACCCCCCGCGACAGCTGGCAGATGGTGCGTTATGCCGCGGAGCTGGTGGAGCTGATTCGGATCGGCGAGGCCGCCGGCGACTTCAGCTCCAGTGCGGAAAGGCTCTCTTGGTCAACACGCGCCTCTGCGTTGGAAGGGGAGATCGCCGGATTGGTGAACGCGGAAGCCGCGGGCGAACGCGCTTTTCGCCGAGCTTTGGATCTTTCCTCGAGCGAGCGCATCCAAGTGCTCGCAGCGGCCGAGCTACAGCGTCGCCGGGCTGCTTTTGAAATGCGCTCGGGACGAAGAGAGCAGGCCTGTCGATATTTGGAGCAATCGCTCTCCTTATTTCGCCGGTTGGAGGCCGGAATAGGTTTGGCCGAGGCCCTGTTGCTGGCGGGATTCTTGAAATGTCCGGAGAAAGGATTGGTCGGCCTGGCGGAGGCGCTCGCCTGTGCCAGGCCTAAAGGGGCCTTGGAAGAGCGGATTTTTGACGCTGCACTGACGCTGTTGATGGAACGGATGCAAGAGCCGCGGGTGACTTTCGAGGAATATGAGGCGATTTTGGGATGGCTGTACCTGGCACGCAAGAGGTGGTTCGCTCGTCGCAGCAAGACGGTCCGCAAGATGGGGCTGCTTTGGGCTGAGGGAAGGGCCTTGGCCTGCTTGGGGCTGGGCAGACTGGCACAACGGCGGTTATCGCGAGCTTGGCAGGGCTTGACCCAGCTCGGAGCCTTTGAAGCCGTGGCCGTGTCGGGATTGGATTTGGCCTATGTTCAAGTGGGCCACGACGAACGGCCACTGGCGCTCGACGTGCTCAGGGAGTCACGGCAGCGAATCAGTCGGCTCAGTGCCGACGGAGAGCTGAACGCGATCCTGCACAAGGCTGAGGGGCTGACGCTGACAGAGTTGCTCGAAACCCGTCACGACCTGGCCCGGCGCCGACTGCCTTCCTCGCAGACTTTCTATCCCTTTTCGACTTGTGAATCTGCCGACGAACCGCTGGTCAACGGTGACTGGCCCGAAACCTGATCCGATGGGTCCGACGACCGGTCTTATTGGCAGGCCTGTTAGGCGGGTAGCTCTTCGGCCAAGAGCCGGCGGGCGACTTCGAGGCCCTGCTCCACGGTTTCAATCTCGCCGTCCAGCTGGGATTCGAAACAGGCTTGGAGAATCGGCCCGAATTCCGGACCGGGTTTCAGTCCCAACCCGATGAGATGCCTGCCTTGCACAATCGGGGTGGGTGCTTGGTCTTCCAAGTGCAAAGCCTTGGCTTGCTGCTCGAGCCATGCACCGGCGGGGAATCCGTCGAATGGGATGGGTGGACGACCCGCATGGTCGGCCCGACAAACTCGGATCAATCGATCGATTCGGCCGACCCGCCGGGCGAGGCGGCGAACGGCCGGCGGTTTGGCCCCGGCCTTGAAGAGCATGATCGGTTTGAGGTGTTCGCGAACCAACGGAACCACGTTGTCGATCAATTTCTTTTGCTCGGTCATGCGCGAAAGAAAAGTGCGGGTGGGCTGCTCGCCGGCAGCTTCGTGGCCGGGCGAGCGCCAGCGGCCGTCGACGAAATGGGTGGTTTCGGGTTTGGCCAAGTCGTGGCAAAGACAGGCCAAGCCGACGACCAAATCCTCGTGCTCGTCGTTCAGCCTTTCGCCGGCAAAGGCGTCCATCACGTGCAGGGTGTGGGTCCAAACATCTCCTTCAGGGTGCCATTCGGGATCTTGGGGGCAATGTACGAGGGCTTCGAGCTCGGGGAAGTAGCGAATCCAACCGCAGGTGCGCAGGAAGCTGAGGCCCAAAGAGATTTTTTTTCCGCTGAGCACGAGCTTGCGCCATTCGTCGAAGATGCGTTCTTTGGCCAAACCTTCCGGCTCGATGGTGCGGCACAGCTGGATCGTTTCGTCGGCCACCGGGAATTCAAAGCGAGCACTGAATTGCATCGCCCGCAGCACCCGAAGTGGGTCTTCAGCGAACGGATCCGAGACATGGCGCAAGATGCCGGTTCGGAGATCCTTCTGCCCGCCCCAGGGGTCGATCACCTCGCCACTCAAGGGGTCGTAGGAAATGGCGTTGATCGTGAAGTCTCTTCGCGCTGCGGCCTGCTCGATCGGCAGGAACGGATCGCTGAGGACCTCGAAACCTTTGTGGCCGAGGCCCCGCTTAGATTCTTTGCGCGGTAGCGAGACATCGATGGGTAGGCGTTTGATCTTGATCACGCCGAAGCTACGACCGACCAGATCGAGCTCGAAGCGTTGATCGAGGGTCGCTAAAAGCTTTTCCGCATCCAGGCCAAAGACCTCGACATCGAAATCTTTGACCGTCCGCCCGAGCAGGGAGTCCCGGACTGAGCCGCCGACCAGGAGGGCTCGCCCACCGGCGAGTTGGATGTCGCGGCAGAGGTCCAAAAGATGCTCAACGAGTTCGGTCGAAGTGGCGGTCATCTGCATGGCGGGGAGTTTACAACGAAGCCCATCGCCACAGAGAAGGGCCGTCACAGAGAAGGCCACCGGTGCCGACAGGGGGCTGATAGGCTGTACCCCTTGTTGAAAGAACAGGGTCGAAGGGATTGAGCATGAAGCGAGCGATTGTGGCTGGTGCCACAGGAGCGGTCGGCCGAGCTTTGGTAAACCGACTGCGTGAAAACGATGGGTATGGAGAGGTTCACCTTCTGTTGAGGCGCCGGACCGGTGCCACCAATCCCAAGCTGGTGGAGCACCTGATCGAAGACTTTGGGCAGCTCGATCAAGTCGTGATTGAAGGGACCGTGGATCAAGTCTTTTGCACGCTCGGCACCACGCGGAAGAAGGCGGGGTCGAAAGAAGCTTTTCGGCGGGTCGATCACGACTTTGTGGTTGCCGTCGGCAAGCTGGCTGCTCGATTGGATAGCGAAATGGCGGTGGTCACGTCGACGGGGGCGTCCGCTTCGTCGAATAGTTTTTATCTCCGGGTGAAAGGGCAAGCGGAGCAATCACTCATCGACTTGGGTTTGCGGCGTTTGGTGTTGGCTCGCCCTTCGTTGTTGATCGTTCGTCGAAAAAACAGCCGCCCCTTCGAGGAGCTGGCCATTTGGAGCAGTCGTTGTTGGGCCTTGTTGATGGTCGGGCCGTTGCGAAGATTTCGGCCGATTCGGGTCGAGGATGTGGCAGACAGCCTGATCGAGAGCTTGGGTCATGAAGGGCCGAGCGTGGAGGTGATCGAGAATGAGGATTTGCTGTTCCAGGCGGAGTCACGGTTCGAGCAACGAACCACGGCGCGCGCGCAGTCCGGAATCCGCTGAGCCGGATCGGAGCGAAATTGGGATCGCCGGCGGCGAAACGCTGATAAAACGCCGGGCAAACCGCGCTACAGGCTTGCTCCAGCTTTTAGGGGACGAGTAGACTTCTATGGTGGCTCCGCAAAAAAATAGTGAATCGTCTCCGCCCCAATCCATTGGGCCGTATCGAGTGGTTGAGCGGCTCGGCTCGGGGGGAATGGGAGAGGTCTATCGTGGGTACGATCATCGATTAGATCGCCCTGTTGCCTTGAAACATATCCGTTCGGCAGAAGGGCCGGGTTTCAAACGCGCCCGGGAGAGATTTCGGCGAGAAGCTCAAGCGGTAGCCCGGCTCAGTCATCCGGCGATCGTCCAAGTTTACGATTGGATCGAAACCGACGAAGGCATTTGGTTGGTCATGGAGTTGGTTCAGGGGGATTCGGTCCGGGATCTGCTCACAGACGGACCTCTCGACATCCAGCGAACGGTCAAAATCGCGCGCATGGTTTTGCGCGGCCTGGCCGCCGCCCACTCCGCCGGCATCGTGCACCGGGATCTCAAACCCGACAACGTCATGGTGGCCGACGAAAACCACATCAAGATTCTCGATTTCGGGCTGGCCAAACGACTACGGACGAGCTTCGGTGAAACCAGCTTGACCGCCGAAGGCAGCGTTTTAGGCACGGTGACCGCCATGTCGCCGGAGCAGGCGACCGGTCATCCCGTAGACCACCGCTCGGATCTATTCTCCCTCGGCATCATGCTCTACGAGATGGTGACCGGGGTCTTGCCCTTCAAGGCCGACAATACGGTTCAGACCCTAATTCGCATTTGCAGCCGCAAACACAAACCGGTTGCGGAACTCAACTCCAAGGTTCCGCCGGTGCTGGTGGAATTGATCGATCGTCTGTTGGAAAAGGATCCGGATCGTAGATTGCAAAGCGCCGCTGAGGTGTTGGAAGCGCTCGATCCCGTCGACGGCAAGAAACGGAAGAAGCGTTCTCGCCGCACCGGTCCCATCGGTCAAAGCGTTCGAACGAAACCCTCTGGTGACGGCGAAGAGTCGGCTCCCGAGGTCCTAAGAGGGTCGGATCTGCCGCCGAGGGTACCTACTTCGGTAGCCAACGAGACGGTGACCGAGAGCCAGACCCAAACCCAGATCCTGGTTCCGAAAGGGCCTTTCAAGGTCATTTACCGACGTGGTTTGGGCGGAGGCAGTACAGAGATTCCGGATGCCGACCCAAGCCGTTCCTTGCTCGATTTGGTGCTCGGGGCGGGAATTGATCACTACCACGAATGCGGTGGCCGGGCGCGCTGCTCGACTTGTCGGGTTCGGGTGGTTTCAGGCCTCGAAAATTTGAGACCAAGGAATCCCAAAGAGCAGGAATTTGCCCAGCGCCTGGGTTGGGACGACGACATTCGTCTCGCCTGTCAGGCCCGCTCGGTGGGCGAGGTGGTGATCCAGCCTTTGGTCCAAGACGCATTGGACCTCGGCATGTTGCTCGACGAGCAAAGCCAAGCCCGGCCGGCGAAAGAAACAACCCTAGCGTTGCTTTCGTGCCGCCTGGCGGATTTTGACGAGTTTGCACGCAGAGTGAACCCCCACGTGCAGGTCCATTTGCTCTACCGGTTTTTCGGCCAGATCGGCACGCGTATTCCCGCCAACGGCGGCAAAATCGAGAGTTATTCTCGCGCCGGCTTCCGCGCCCTGTTCGGTTTGGAAACCGGCTCGGCCCGGGAGAAATGCATCGCGGCGGTCCGGGCGAGCTTGCGCAGCGTCGCTCGTATGCGGGTCTTCAATCGCTATGCGCGGACTTATTGCTCCCAAGAGCTGAAGCTGAGCATCGGCCTCCATTTCGCCCGCGTCGTGGTCGGCAGGTTCGGATCCACGGGCAAAGAGCAGCTCTTCCTGGTCGGCGAATCCGGACCGGTTGTGGATGCGATTTGTGATCGGAACCTCGAGGCGGGCACGCGGATTTTGGCCTCTGAGAGTTTCTTCAACATCATTGAGGAAGAAGTTGAGATCGGCAATATCTTGCCGGAGCAATCGGTCGGCCGAACCTCGCCGGAGGACCTCTACGAGCTGCTGGACCTTCGCAACCCGGATGCATATTTTATCGTCCAGCGCACGTTCGAGCGGCTGGAAGCGAATAAAGAAGAGGCGGGGGCTCTCTTTTACCAGATCCTTTTCGACTTGGCTCCGAACGTGAAACCCCTCTTCGCCAAGACGGATATGCGTCACCAGGAGCAGATGTTCGTCAGCATGCTGACGGCGGCGATCAAAGGATTGGACCGCCCGGGCGAGGTCTCTTCTGCCCTCCGAGAGCTGGGCGAGCGGCATACAGCCTATGGGGTGCTGCGCGAGCACTACGAGCCGCTGGGTCGAGCCTTGCTGGCTACGGTCGAACGTATGCACGGGGCCGAGTTGGATTTGGACGTCCATTTGGCTTGGGAGCATTTCTTCCATCGCATGGTGGGCATGATGACGGGGGAACGTTGATCCACACGTTGCCCCGAACGCCGGCGGCCCGACTACCGTCTGTCTCCATGGGTCGCCCCGTGTCGCCTTTCATGGAACGTCCGTAGTAAGATCCGCCTTCGGCGCTTTATCGATCCCATCCAAGGCCCCAGGCCCGGCCCCGGGCGAATCCTCATTCCTTTTGAGCCCTTCGGCAATGCAAAAACCCAGCCTTCGTAATGTTCTCGCTATCGGCGTCACCCCGGCCGAATTTGCTCGTCTAGTTCCTTTTCTGGATCGCCAATCCTTTGACGTCGATCGTTTTCCCAGTGCCGTTGGAGCCGTCGAGCTGATCTCCCGGGTTCCGTTTGAGATGCTGCTGGTCCGGTACCCCTTGCCGGACATGGAAACAGAGGCCTTCTTACGCATCGTCCGGCAAGAAGGCAGCCCTTGCCTGCGATCTTCCCTGTTGGTGTTGACCGGAGCCGATCGGGAGCTGGAATCCCAACGCTTTATTGGCCTAGGCGCCAATCGCACGATCAACCTCGAAGCGTCAGAAGCCGAAATCCAGGAATCGATCTCGAGTGTGCTGAACGTTGCACCGCGCAAGGCAGCTCGTTTCCTGGCTCGATTGGAGATTCGGATCAGCGGCGAGAAGGACATGGTGCTCTGCCAGACCGAGAACTTCTCTGCCACCGGCATGTTGTTGCGCACCGATCGGCGATGGGATCTCGGAACTCAGATCGAATTCGAATTTTCCATACCCAACGACGCCAGGCCCGTGCGCGGTGTCGCTGAAGTGGTCCGCCATACCAACGACGGCCGCGATGCGGTCGGTGGAGTGGGGTTGCGTTTCCTATCCTTCGCGGGCGACGCCCATCGCCGATTCGAATCCTTCATTCAGCAGCTTTGAGCGCTAGGGCCCGTCCAGGCCGCAAGGCGTCGCGCCGACCCACCGAGAATCCATTTCTGACGGGCCGAACTTAGCGGGCTACGCCCGCAAACCTCCGGATGTAGGGGCGGGGCGAAGCCGAGCCACTGCTTAATGAAGAGCGGGAGGGGCAAGCCCTCCACTGCATCAAGTCATTTATAATCAATGGTTTGTGGAAATTCCGAAACGTCGAGCTAGTCGGACGGTGGGCGAAAGTCGTCGACGATCACGACTTGGCCCGGTCGGCGGCTTTGGATCTTGGCCTCGAAACGACGCCTCACGGCTGCCCGAATCACCTTTCGCCCGGCCGGAATCAAGAGAAAGAAACCGAAAAGGTCAGTGAGCAGGCCGGGCGTCAACAAGACGGCTCCGGCTATGAGGATCAGCAGGCCATCGACCAAGGCGGTGGTCGGTAGGCGACCTTGAGCCTGCTGGATTTGGATCTGGGTCCAGGTTGCTAAACCCTGGGAGCGGGCTAGCCACGCCCCCAGAGCGCCGGTAAACAGCACCAGGCCGAGAGTGGGAATGGGTCCCATCCAGCGCCCGAGTTGGAGCAGCAGATAGAGTTCCACCACCGGAATAATGGTGAAGAGTAGAAAGAGTCGAAGGAGCATGTGGATCAAAGCCTTCCGGAAATGCTCAATCGAAGTCCTGGGATTCTTCGATCAATTGATCGACCACCGCTTCGAGCTTGCCGGTGCGCCGGAATGTGTCGAGCTGACGATCGGCGGACGAGCCCACCTTCAGCATGTGATGTAAGTACTCGGCTTCCTTACGGCTGCCGAGTTCATCGACCACGTCGTCCACCAGCTCGAGCACCTCGAGCGCGAGATGACGCACCGGAATCTCCTGGCGTTTGCCGAAGTCGATCAGATGGCCGTCCAAACCGTAACGCACCGCTCGCCATTTATTCTCGGTGATCAGGTGGTGGCGATAAGAGCGCCAGCTCTGGTTATCGTGCCGCAGCTTGATCAGTTTGGCGACCAAGGCTTGGAGGATGGCGGCAACGCAAATGCATTCATCGACCCGCGTGCACACGTCGGACATCCGGAATTCGAGCGTGGGAAATTTAGGATGGGGTCGGATATCCCACCAGATTTTCGTCGGCTCATCGATGCAGCGGGTGGCCACCAACGTGTCGATGAATCCTTGGTATTCGCTATAGGCACTGAAGGATGGGGGAATGCCGCTGCGGGGCATATTCTCGAAAATCACTGAGCGATAGCTTTTGAGACCCGTATCTCGACCTTGCCAGAACGGCGAGCTGGTGGAAAGAGCCAGGAGGTGAGGCACGAAGTAGCGGGCTTGGTTCATGACATCGATCCGCAATTCCGGATCCTCAATGCCCACATGCACGTGCATGCCGAAAATCAATAGCCTCCGGGCGACGTCGCGAAGATCGTCTTCCAGCTGGCGATATCGGTCGGCCCCGGTCACTTTCTGATCGCTCCACTCGGAGATGGGGTGGGTGCTGGCCGCGGCCATCGCTAGCCCCTCTCCGGAGGCCAGTCGGGCGATTTCACGGCGCAAGCGAATGACTTCCTGCCGGGCTTCACCGATGTCTTGGCAGACCCTGGTTCCTACTTCGACCTGAGAGCGCATGAACTCGGGTTTGATTTGATCCCCAAGGGTTTTAGTACCTTCCCTGATCAGGGCTTCGCTTTGGGGCGAAAGCCTGCGGGTCTTTGGATCAATGATCTGGTATTCCTCTTCAATGCCGAGGGTCAGCTTCGGTAAGGCCATCGAGATCTCCCTGATATTTCTGTCGCTTTAAAGCTCGCGGAGCTTAGCATGGGGGGCGCCGTTTGGAGCTGCCCCCGAAGCTGCCTATAATCAGGGTTGTGAGGTGAGCCTCGGAAACACCTTGCCGCTTTGAGCGTTGCCACGGTTTTGCCCGATTTTCGGCACGAATTTACCCCAGGCGTCAGCGATTATGATTCGACGGTTCCGTTTGAAATCGTCGGAATCGCCGACGCGGTCCGGTCGGCTCGCCCCCAGCTTCACCATTAAGGAACTTCGATGACCAACGAACAAGTGACGATTTTGGATCCCGCTCCGGTTGAGGTCAAAAGCGCCTCGAGTCGGAGAGTGATTTCCTTGCGCACGGGGCTGGCGCTTCTGCCGTGGATCTGGGATTGGGCTAAGGAAGGTGTAAAACGGCCCTTCTATTCGGTTTACCTGCGTCGGCTGCGAGCTAAAGTTCACGCCTGGAGGCGTCCAAAACATTTGGGCATCATCATGGACGGCAATCGCCGCTTTGCCCGGGATTCGGGCTTGAGCCATGTGATTCACGGCCACGCCCGGGGTGCCGACAAATTGCAGGAGGTGCTCGGGTGGTGCTTGGACTACGAGGTGCCGGTGGTCACGGTTTGGTGTTTCTCATTGGAGAACTTTCAGCGCTCCGCCGAGGAAGTGGAAGCCTTGCTGGGTCTCTTCGAGCATAAGACTCGACAGCTGGCCGACGATGAGCAAGTCCACCGGCGACAAGTTCGCGTGCGGTTCATCGGCCGATTGGAGCTGCTGCCGGAGAGCTTGAGGGAGGAGATTCGTCGGGTTGAGGCCGCGACCTTAGATTACGACCAGGGGACCTTGAATATCGCCATGGCCTACGGTGGACGTGAGGAGATCGCCGACGCTTTTCGGCGGCACGTCCGCAGCCGGTTAGCGGAAGGCGAGGCGGTTGAGACGATTCTCGAAGACCTCGACGTTTCCCATATCGGGTCGTGTTTGTATACCTCAGGGCAACCGGAACCGGATTTGATCCTCAGAACCAGCGGCGAGCTGCGCCTGTCCGGTTTCTTGCTCTGGCAGAGCGCCTATTCGGAGTTCTACTTCTGCGACACCAATTGGCCGGCTTTCCGTGAGATTGATTTCCTGCGCGCGGTGCGCGCGTATGACGAGCGACAACGACGCTTTGGGCGGTAGCCGCTGAGCCAAGTTCATTCTCGGTAGCCGCGCTGCTTCGGCCGCGGCAAGGGCTTTGTCATCGATTGTCAGGTCGAGCCGCCCTCTTCGGGCTGGGTGCTGAATTCCGATAGAATCTGCCGGACGATGAGCCGACCGCATCTCCCCTTGCTCGGCTCAACACCACCATAGGAATACATATGTCGAACCTCGTTCAAATCGGCGAAAAGCGCTCGGAGCGCCCCGTCCGCGAAAAACGTCCCGACTGGCTCCGGATTCGCATTGCGACTCCCGAGCGATATCGCAAAGTGAAGAGCTTGGTCGATCGACTGAGCCTCAATACGGTTTGCCAAGAGGCGCGTTGTCCCAATATCTACGAGTGTTGGGGTGAGCACGGCACCGCGACCTTCATGATCTTGGGTGACGTCTGCACCCGGCGCTGCGGTTTTTGCGCCGTGACCTCGGGGCGTCCGCCCATGGGGCCGGATCCGGCGGAACCGGAGCACGTGGCCGAAGCCGTCGAGGTCATGGGCCTGAAACACGCGGTGATCACCTCCGTAGATCGCGACGATCTGTCGGACGGTGGCGCACAGCATTGGGCAGATGTCATCGAGGCCGTTCACGAGCGCTGCCCGGAGACGGCGGTTGAGGTATTGACACCAGACTTTCGGGCGGTGCCCGATGCGTTGGATATTGTGCTCGGCGCGCGTCCCGAAATCTTCTCCCACAACATGGAAACCGTGCCGCGCATGTACCGCAAGGCACGGCCGGGAAGCCGCTATAACCGCAGTCTCGAGCTGTTGGCGGAGGCCTCCCGTCGGCGCGATGTCGGTGAATACGCTGGTCGGATCAAAACGGGCATCATGCTCGGTCTGGGTGAGCAACCCGAAGAGATCCGCGAGACCTTGCGGGACATCCGGGGGGCAGGGGTCGAGATCATGACCTTGGGCCAATACCTCCAGCCGACCTCCAAGCATCTACCGGTCGATCGGTTCGTCAGCCCTGATGAGTTTGGCGAATATAAGGAATACGCCCTTGAGCTGGGCTTTGCCCACTGCGAGTCGGGACCGTTGGTTCGTAGCTCGTACCATGCCCACGAACATGTGGGAAATCGCTTGCGCGCGGGCGGAAGGGTAGAGGAAGAAGCCGTTCTCGTCGGGGTTTCCTGACCATCGCCCAGAGACATCCCTTCCAATCCGGCCGGGTTCAAAGGCGTGAGCTTAGTGAGGTGCCATCCAGAAATGCTATCGCGGGCGTCGGCCGGATGGCCTGCGGGCGTCGCTCCGAACTCGCGCCACCGCT
>CBDUGP010000079.1:0-47958 GCA_965366625.1 uncultured bacterium | reverse complement strand
AGGCTTGTTCGTGCCGTGACGAACCGAGCGCCGATTCACATGTGTTCACCATACCCACTTTCTAGCCCTTACCCGGTTTGGAGCTACCAGGAGAACCCTACTTTCTCGCGATTTCGGATCCCGCGCCCGAGGACGCTTCGGCACATTGTTCGGGTCGCTCTTTATTCAGACCCGTAGATTTACCTAGCAATATAGGACCTGGCCGTTTGACAGTAAGCCATTCATGGTGAAAGGCTTAGGCCTCCGTGCAGGGCCTCCTAAAGCGACATCGTGTCGCACAACGTAAAAGGCTCAGTTGCCGGCCGCCCGCGGGAGGGGGCGCCCAACCGACAACCACATTCTACTCGCGGGCGTCGCCGGTCAACTGCAGCCGGTGGTTAGCGAGCACTCTTCGATAGACAGGTGTTGGCAGTGGATACGAAATCCGTCTTGGAAGTCGAGTTTAAGATAGAGGTAAAGATCATCCGATGATGATCGCTTCTTTGTGTCAAACTGAAGACTCTCAATCCGTGCCAAGTATGCATCAGGATCATCTTTTTCACGCTCAACGGCGTCAAGGCATGCTTTTACCTTCTCGAAATTGAAGATGCCGCCAAAACGAACACGAACAGTAGTTCGATCAGGATAGAAAATCGGATAAAGGTCAATTACCAGAGTGGCTTCACGGCGTGGTCCGATCTGGACCGAAGCAATATTACTGTCATGAAACTCGTACTTTAGATCAGGTACTGACATGCTCGCTAACCAATAAGGGTTGTATCCGGAACCCCACGCAAATCTTTTCCACTTCAAAAAATCCTCTCCACAGGTTTCGGATACGACAGGTTGGACGAAGCCGCGGGCTAAGAGAATGCTCTATGGAATTTCAATAGCATTCCAACCACTGGAAACGGCATCGACCCGGCTTTGCGGCGGCCCAAGAAGGCCTTCATCCCTTCGTCCCATACCGTTACGGCTCCTATTCGCGACCTAGCCACGTGTGTCTTGCCCAGTAGTATAGACGATTTCACTCCGACGGGCGCATCTCTCCCGTGCTCTCGATTGCGCGAGAGCTTCCGAGATGGATATTTGCCGAGGCGGCTCATGGCGGTGGACCTCTCGAATGCGGTGGCTCGCGGGGCAGTCCTCGAATCTCGACCAGCGTTGCCTGCTCGCAAGTCGGACATTTCGGCCCGACCGGTAGCCGTTCCGATTCGACCTTGCGGATCGCCTCATCGACGAGCTGCCCACCCAGCTGGTTACGGCAGGTCGCCACTGCTTTGCGCCGGTTCCGGTTGGCCAGGAATCCGAAATAGCGGATCCGTACAAAACCGGGCGGCAGCACGTGCAGGGTAAATCGACGCAGAAACTCCACAGCCGGCAGACGTTTCGTTTTCCACTCGGGTTCCGAGGAGCACTTTTTGTAGCGGAAGGTGACGTGATCGTTTTCGAGCGACACAAGTCGCGAGTTACCGATGGCTACGCGGTGGGTGTACCTCGCCAAGTAGCGAGGACTTGCTCGGGTCCGCCGAATGGTGGCTTGGCGTAGACTTTCCAGCTCTTTTGGCGCAGAGCATCCCGAGTGGTGACTTAGAGGCTCGGGCTCTGCTGCATGTCGCTCGGCAGCCATACCTCGTTGCGGGTGACCGCTCGGTCGAGCAGGTGGATGAACCGACCGGCGAATTTTTTCGCCAAGGCTTTGACGTGGAAGAGAAAGGTGGGGTTGGACGGAATCCACTTACCGTCAGAATCGAGACCGCCGCCGGGCACGACGAGGTGGATGTGGGGATGAGCTAGGAGCTGCTGGTTCCATGTGTGCAGCACGGCGAGGGCGCCGAGTCTTTTGGGATCGTCGGCGACTTCGCGCAGGGTGTCCCAGGTGGCCTTGAAAAGGATGCACAGGAACCGTGGGATGGGTGGCGCCGAAAATAAACGAAAAGAGCCACAGACTCAAAAGGGCGAGTCCGAGGCGCCGAGCTTTTTTTTCCCTCACAAGCTCGAACAGTCCAAGGGCCACGAGCGGTAGCAGGAGCAGAAAGCCGAGCACCGCGTCGCGACCTTCTTTGACGACCTCCGCCCGGGGTACGAGCGCCGTCCAGAACGAAGCGGAAGATTCGGCGGCCGGGGCTGGGGCTCCGGACAGCCCCATAGGAGCCGCGTTGAGCAGACCTCTGGGACTGAGCAAATAGTCGTCTAGAACGGGCGCCAAGTACAAGGTCATGAGCAGCGCAGCGGGAAGAAACATACGAAGCCAGGTCGCGAACCGTGGCCGAAGTATCAGGAAGGAAGGCCCGGCCAAGACGGCAGACGGCGAGATCAATGCCGATATCGCGAATGAAATGCCGGCCGGCACGGGCTGTTCTCGCAACAACAAATAAAAAGCCAAGACGAGAAAGAAGCCCTGGCTGCCTACACCTCGGCGTAAAGGGAATTTTCAACGAACACCCAATTGGCAAATAACACGAAGCTCGCGAAAACTGCCGGCACAAGGTGCCCCAACAATTTCAGTGCCAGCAAAAAGACCACGACCAAGGTGCCGGACCCGAACGCACAGCTCAACAGATTCAAGCTGCGATCAGAAAAATCCGGACTGAAGAGCTTGAGGATGCTGCCGATCAAAAGATAACCCAAATGAACGGCTCGCTCCGAATAGTAGCCCTGCTTTATCTGTTGAGCATAAAGGGCCCTCACCGTGCGCCAACGCGTCTGGAGCCATGGCGGCAAATAGAGAGAAGCCAACGACAAAAATCAGCATCGCGGGCACAGCGGTTCGGTGCCTGTCCGGGACTGAGAGCCAAAACTTCCACGTCATGTGTCATTTATAGGTCAAGCCGCCCGCGGACGCCATTCTTCGGGAACAAATCAGGCTCTCTCAGCAAACGAACTCTCTTATGGATTTACCCTTCTGGCTGATGGCAATGCCAGTCGGGCGACGGCTCCGACCTTGACCATCCACGCCGGCGCTCCCAGGATGGTCTGCCAAAGCAAGAGGTGAGCGGCTGTTGGGGCAGCTGCTGGAGACCTTCGGAAAAGAGGAGTTTCACGAAAACTAAAGATCGTTGATGGAGTCTCTACAGGGATTGCGCTCTATTTGTGAGCGGGCATTCAACGGTTGCTGAGCTCACATAGTTTCAACACCTTCACCCTGTATTGGAGAGTTCGAAAATGAAACAGATGACGATCTTTGCCGCCGCTTTATTGATTGCCGGCTGGACTTTCACCGGTGACTTGTCCGCCCAGCCTCGGGCCGGCTCCGACCATGACGTTGATCCGAGCATTGAAGATCCCACCGTGCCAGCCGTCGGAGAACTCTCAAAGATCGCCCCGATTATCGCTCAGGTCGAGCTGAACGACGGAACCACCGTCGATTTCGTGGCTGCCGATGCAGAGAGCATAGCCATTATCGTCGGCGGTCCGATCCAGGCGGAGGGCGTGGATGTGGCAATGCAAACCCTGGGTTTCAGCCGCTCACCGGCGGAACTCTATCGTGCATTGACCGACTCCCAAGCCCCCGGGAAGCTCGTAGAGCATAGTGATGCGGTTCTCAGGGCCGGTAATTGGAAGACCGGCATGGGGGTGGAATTTCAAGAAGCGATGGTGGCACCTCCCAGCCCCCAATCCGTGGCAACCTGCTCCAAGTTGCGTGCTGATGGGGAAGGTAATCTCCATGGCTCATGGGGCAATTGCGCCCTTTACAACCGAAATGACGGGCAAACCACAACTTGGACCCACAACGACGTCATCGCCGCCGGTGCCCACGTGATTGGAGTCAGTGGAAGTGTTTTTTGGGATCTGCAAAAAAGGAATTGTACTGCCTGCAATTGGCACGTGCTCTACACCAAGACGATCAACGCCGGCTATCACTACTTCTACTGGTATGCCAATAACAACAACGATTCTAAAAGCCACTCCCGGGTGACGAGTCAGTCCAATGGCGGGCAGCACTACCATAAGAGCGTCCGTTGCCATGACTGGAACACGCGGGCACAATGGACCTCCGGCTTGGCCGGTGGTTGTAGCATCCAGTACTGGGCCGATGCGGGCATCGAAACTCTCTACTGCGAACAGACCAACTATTTCGGAGCCGACCCGTCCAATATCTTCACCTCGTCCGCCTGGGACGGCAATGGAACCCCGATGTACTGCCCCTGACCCTGTAGAAGGTTCCCCGTATCCCCAATCATCCGCCCGAAGCGAGCGCCGAGCCCAGCAGCTCTGCGCTCGCCTTTCTCTTTTTTTTTGGGGGGGGATGGCGCGACTGCGGCCACGGGAGCCATGGCCGGAGCCTTCTTCGAATCGACGACCAAACCACCGTGATGCCTGCCGGAGTCCTGTGATCCACAAATCGGCTGGTAGCGATAACGGACGCTTTGACGTCTTCTTTACAACCCTCGGGCTGGGTCGTCTCGTATCTTGGGATGCATGATCGAAGCGTGGAGCTTGGACTTTACGTTATCCACATCACAGGATCGGCAAGGGGAGAGCTGGATGTCTCATCGGGAAATTAATGCATCGCCTCGGGCGGTGCGGCCTCGGGCATTGCAAGGCCGAGGGTTTTGGCGCCGGATTTTTTGGATCGGCATGCTGTTCTTGATTTCGGGGATGGCGGCGGGCGTGCCTGCGGTTGCTTCGGATTGGCAGCAATTTCGGGGTCCGTCGCGGGACGGGATCTCGACGGAAAAGAATTTGGTGACGGATTGGGGCGACGCAGGACCGAAAGAACTTTGGCGCCGGCCCATCGGTGCGTCGTTCTCGACCATCGCCGCAGTGGACAACCGCCTCTTCACCCTGGACTCCGATCCCGCGGAAGCCGAGAGCGCCGGCGAATATGCCCTGGCTTTGGATGCCCACACCGGGGAGACCTTGTGGCGTCGTCGGATCGGGGAATTGTTCACCGAGGGCTTTGGCGATGGTCCACGCTCGGGACCGGCGTGGCACGATGGGCGTCTCTTCGTATTGTCGTCTCGGGGGAATTTTCACGCCCTCGACGCGCAGGACGGACGGGTCTTGTGGTCCGTGGATTTCAAGGAGCGATTCGGTGCCGAGGTGCAAACCTGGGCTTTTACCTCCGCGCCGTTGGTGATTCCCGACCTCAAAAGGGTGGTGGTCGAAATCGGTGGTACCGAAGGCCGGGCGGTGGCGGCGTTTAGTCTCGACACAGGGGAGCCGTTGTGGACGGCGATCGACGACCGGGTGGTGTATTCGTCGCCGGTGGAGATGGAGCTGCACGGCGTTCGCCAATGGGTATTCCTCACCCAATCCGGGCTGTGGTCCTTGGATCAGGACGGCAAGACCCTGTGGCGAGCCCCGTTTGTTCCTAAGCTGAACATCAAGCCGGCAGCGCCGGTTTTCGTCGCTCCCGATCTGGTGTTCGTGTCCGCGTCTTACGACGCGGGCGCCAAGGTGGTGCGGGTGAAGAAGTCCGAGACGGGTTTCGAAGCCGAAGACGTTTGGCAGCACCAGTTGATGCGCAACCATTTCAACGGCTCGGTGGTGCTCGACGACCATCTGATCGGTTTCGACAAGGCGACGTTGAAAAGCATCGACGCTAAAACCGGTGAAAAAACCTGGGCGGCTAGGGGCCTGGGCATGGGCTCTTTGATCCGCACCGACGACCTGTTGATCATCTTGTCGGAGCGGGGCAAATTGGTGCTGGCAGAAGCGTCCACCGAATCCTACAAACCGCTGGCGCAGCATCAGGTGCTCACCGGCCGTTGTTGGACCCAACCGACCCTAGCCGACGGCCGGCTCTATGTGCGAAACGGTGCGGAAATCGTTGCCCTGGATCTGCGCGCGGACGCCCCGTCCTTGAAGGCTCTGGCCACGGGAGGTGAATCATGAACCGAAACATCTTACGCACGGCGCTTCTTCTGAGCTGCACGAGCTGGGCCCTCGTCGGCGGGACCCAAGCTCAGGAAACGACTGAGAAAAAAGTAGCTTCGATCCTCGAACAACATCGTCAAGCGATGGGCGAGGCCTGGACGGAAGTGCGCACTGTGCGCGCCGAAGGCATCTACGCCTATAACGGCTTGGATCATCCGTTCGTGGAATACCGAGCCAGCCCAGACCTGCTGCGGCGGGAGATCGACGGCTTGCAGCCCTACGGTACTGAGAGGAAGACGGGCGACATCCTGGTGCGAGCTCGGGGAGCCGGCGGTGCGTGGGTGCAAGATCAAGATGGGGCCAAACCCATGGATGACAACGCGGCCCCGGCTTTCACGACCGAGTCTTGGATCGGTGGGCTGCCGTTTGTCGCCGGCGTGAGGGGTTTGGCCGTGGAGTGGCTGGGCAACCCAGAGTTAGAGGGTCTGCCCACCCACCATCTAAAAATCACCATAGCCGAGGGGCAGGTCGAAGAGTGGTGGCTGGACGCCGAGACGTTCCGGCCGGTCCGACGTGCGGTGCCGCCCGCAGACGACTTCCTCTCCCCCCACACTTGGCATTACGACGATTGGCGGCAGGTGGGCGACCTGTGGTGGCCGTTCTATGTGATGGCCGAGGAGAAGGTTTTTTCGCGCGAGTATCTCTACGAAAAGGTGGAGCTGAATCCCGAACTCGATCCGAAGATATTCGAACGTCCGGAATAACAGCCGTCGCGCCCGGGCTGGCATGTGGAAGGCAGATTAAACCCATCGAAGCGAACATAGCGGGCTACGCCCGCAAACCTCCGGATGTAGGGGCGGGGCTTGTCCCCGCCCGGGCGAGGCGAAGCCGAGCCGCTGCTTAATTAATTAGGGTCCATCCAGAAATGGGGTTTCCGAGAGGCGAGGCGGAACGAGGACGGAAGCGGGCGCGAGACAGAAATCCTAAGCAAATTCAATAAACTAAATTATACCAGCAACTTGGGAGACCTAGGAAATAGGTCTTCGAGCTTTTAGCGACGCCCGCAGTCCGTCTCGCCGAGCCCAAAAACGGCAAAACTGGACGGAACCTAATTAAGGAAGAGCGGGAGGGGGCGAGCCCATCGCCTACATCAAGTTCATTTATAATCAATGGTTTGTGGAAATTCCGAAAGGTCAAGTTAGTGCCCGTCCAGGAATGGGGTTTTGAGTATCAGAAAGGCCCGCCAGCCGAGGACGACAGCGAGTTTGCCTGAGCGTTTCGTGACCATGGAGGTGAATACGCCGCATCCTCCGCTTTCGTAGCAGTGGGCGAAACTCCTTTCCACCCGCTCGCCTCGTCGCTTCTGCGAAGAGCGACCGCGATTTCCTCGAATTCTGCGCCGATTGGCGTAGACCGCGTCCCGCTCCTTTTTCTTCCCTTTCCAGTTTCGCCGACCCCGTTTCGGTTCCGAAATTCAACCGGCAGATCGCGGGGACACCAAGAGCTTGGAAGAGACGGTGGAAGAGCCATTGCCCGGCTGATCCACCCGCCGGCGAGAAAAGGGTCGAGGCTCACGGCGCGCTCGGCAACAGCCGAGGCTTGTTCGAGTCGCGCAGGATCTCGGTTGACGTTGCGAAAGTCGAGCCAATACGCGCGGGCGAGCCCGGCCAGGGCGGGGGCGAAGCTCGAGTCGACGGCGAGGTCCCGTTGAAAATCCTCGATCGCCGACGATATGTTGCCCTCGCGATCGTAGTGGGGCAGCCGGAGGTCGAGGGGTGGGCCGAGATGCAGCAAGAGGGCCAGATAATGACCCAGCTCCAGGGTGATACCTCGCTCGACGGCCCCGGCGCTCAGAAGCTGCCGTGCCTCGACGACTTGGCCGGCGAGCCGGATGGGGGTCGAGCTGCGGGCGGGATCGACGATGGTTTCGCCGCTTTCAGCGTCCTGGCTGAGCAGGATCGGCTTGCGGCTCAAGTGGTTGTCGGCCAGGGGAGCGCTGCTGTCGGCGTTGGGTCGGCAGAACAAAGGCTCGGAGCGGGAGAGGCGGACCGTAGCTCCCGAAAAGAGTTCCGGCAGGGCCACCCTTTCACCGATCCTATGCCGATCGGGGTGGGCAAGAACCATGAGCACCGGAACCTGCAACTCGTGCGCAGCCGGCCCCGCGTGATGTTGTCCGGATAGGCGTGTGGATGCAGACAAGTCGAGATCGGGCCCGGGGGTCTCCATGCTCGAACTTTAGCACGGGGCCTGGAGCGCGTCGGCGGTCTCGGTGGTGATATCTTCGGCCGGCAGACGTCTGTCCTTTCATCCGGCCCGGCCCGATTCCCCGGCTGGGCTCTCTTCAATCGTCGGAATTAGCAGCGCTCAAATTATGAACGAATTACCCGCCTGCCCATCCTGTGGGTCCGAATATACCTATGAAGACCGTGGCCTCTTAGTATGCCCTGAATGTGCCCACGAATGGTCCAAGGACCAACCCGGCGATCCGGAGGAGCGTGAGATCAAGGATGCCAACGGCAACGTGCTGCAAGACGGCGACACCGTGAGCGTCTTGAAGGATCTCAAGGTCAAGGGTTCGTCGTTGGTGGTCAAGGTCGGCACCAAGGTGAAAAACATCCGTCTGGTGGATGGAGATCACGATATCGATTGCAAAGTCCCGGGCATCGGGGCAATGAAGCTCAAATCCGAATTCGTCAAAAAAGTCTGATCGTCTATGGGTCGCAGCCTTGGCGTGCCGGCCCTTTCGTCGGCCGGCTCACGGCTCGATAGAGGGTCAGCCCCAAGAATCCGGTGTAGATCAGGACAAGACCCGGACGGTGGGCCCAGCCCCACGGTACCCCTGCGGCATACCATTGCACTGAGAAGACAATGTTGATGGCCATCGCCACGGCGCCGGCGATCATCAGACCGAGGCTCCAAATTAGGTAAGACCTCAAAGATCCGCCGGCCATCCCCAAGAGATATAAGCAGCCCAACCAGAGCACGGTTGGCGTGCACCAGAAGCTGACGACGAAGGCCCGGCCATCGACGACGAATTGGTCCGGCGGAATCGCAATCACCGCAACCTGCAGCCGCTCGAAGGACCACAGGACGACCCATCGTAGGGTCCTGGCCAGGATCTCACTCTCGGACATCCAAAGAGTTAGCCCGGCCAGGACCAGCCCGGCGGCGAGGCGACTTAAACGAGTCGGCGTCGTATCCACCAAGACCCGCCGAGAACCGCGAACAGGAACGCTAATCCCAAGGTTTCGCTGCCGCAATCGATGGGATTGCCCCACACGTCCGCGGGTGGGGGCGCACCGTTGGCCACGCAGGAGCACACGCAGGTGTCGCCACCGGCGTTAGAGCAAGGTCCCTTGCCTCCATTCGGCGTACAGCCATTCGGACCGCCCGGCACACCCGGTCCGGGCGTGACGGGAATGGCGGCGCAGCTTCCAGGCACCGGTTTCCAGGAGAAGCCCTGACCCACGGGACTGCAATCGCATTGGCACAAATCCCCGGTGGCGCTGCTGATGCAGTTCTCCCGGTCGCCTAATTGATCGACCCCACAGCCGGTTCCGCTCCATTGGATGGGGCCTGTCGGTGGAGTCATGGCCGGAGGCAGGGGAAAGGCGGGAACCGTGCCCGGTGGCGGTGGCCATACGCCGGCGCAATATCGGCCTGCCGATTGCAAATAGGTCTGGTTGCTAGTGGCCGCCTTGTTGGAGCTGGCGACTTTGAGCTCGGTGATCATTTCGTTTCGTAAAACGTTCGAAAACTGACAGAGATTGGCCTGGGCAACATATAGCTCGTCGGAGGTTGCTTTGGCCGGATAGAGCAAGGCCTCTAAGGCAAGGAGGAAGGTGTCCATCTCGGAGCCCAAGGAACCCAAACCGGGATCATCGGCTATGTCGTAACTTTGCCCGAAAGTCAGAGGCGCCCAGTTGCTAATGGAAGACGTCGTTTGATGGCCAGGAGCGTAAGCCGTCAAAGTTTTGATGTCCGCATCGTTAAATCGGTGGCCTGTGATCAGCGAGGCGACCGCAGCGTCAACATCATCAGTGCCTTGGTAGGCAAGAAAGCGTAAGTCGGAGCCCGCGTTGTCGAGCTGTTGGTAGACGAAAACAAAATCCACGCCACCATGGTTGCCGCTCTCCTTATGCAACAGCATTCCGCCATCAAGGCTCAAAGCCGACCAATTCTTGAGGGCTCCAATGGGTAGCTCTGCGACTGCGGGTGTGGCTAGAAGCCCAAGCACGATCGCGAAAGCACCTAAACGTGCCGCCATCCAACACCATCTCGAAACAATCATGAGTTCTCCTCGACCGGTAGAAGGTTAAAACGAGTCCTCACATTATAGGCGAGCCAGAATGAGAAAGTCAGACACTTGATCCATTTTCCAAGATGATGAGACACTTCTCCAATCATTAATTGTTGAAACAAATAATGATTGAAGATACAATAGGCTCAGGCCGCTCGAAAACGCCGACCCAGATCGGGTTGATCGGACTCGGGCTAGCCGAGAAAGGACATGGAAATGACGAAGAATTTAGCTCCTAAGGAGAACGCAGAGGATCAGGCGGGTCGGGGCATCGAGCCTTCGCGGCCGATCCTGGGTCTCCACCATGTGACCGCGATCGCCAGGGATCCCCAGGCCAATGTGGACTTCTACGCCGGCTTGATGGGTTTGCGGTGGGTCAAGAAAACCATCAACTTTGACGATCCGGGTACCTATCACCTCTATTACGGCGATGGGGACGGCAACCCGGGGTCGATTCTGACGTTCTTCCCCTGGCCGGGGGCTCGACTCGGGCGTCCGGGCACGGGCATCGTGGAGGCAACGGCCTTTTCCGTGCCCGCGGCCTCGTTGGACTTTTGGCGAGCACGGCTGGTGGATCATGGCATCGAGGTCTCGGAGGCGAACCGTTTCGGCGACGCTCTGCTGCGGTTTCGCGATGCGGACGGTCTATTTCTCGAGCTGGTGGCTTCGGCGACTGCGGACGATCGTCGAAGGCCGTGGGCCGGTGCCGACGTGCCCGAAGCGTTCGCTATCCGTGGTTTCGACGGCGTCACCCTGCGATTGGCGGATGTGGACCATAGCCGGGCATTGCTGGAAGAGGTGATGGGCTTCCGGGTCGTCGAAGAAGAGGGCAGCCGTATTCGTCTGGAATCCGGTGACGGGGGCTCGGGCACCCGGGTCGATTTGCTGCACGATCCGACCGGTCCGCGCGCCCTCGGCGGCGCCGGCACCGTGCACCATGTGGCCTTCCGCAACGTCGACGATGCCTCGCAACTGGAATGGCGACGATTCTTGGGTGAGCACCTCGTGGCGCCCACCGAGGTCAAAGATCGACAATATTTCAATTCGATCTACTTTCGCGAGCCGGGCGGCGTGTTGTTCGAGCTGGCCACCGACCCGCCGGGGTTCGCCATCGACGAGCCGGCCGATCAGCTCGGTGCGGAACTCAAGCTACCGCCCTGGCTGGAACCGGCCCGTCAACGTATCGAAGACGCCCTGCCGCCCCTCACGCCGCCGAAGCAGGTGGCGTCATGAGTCGGCAGGAGCAGACCCACAGCCCAGGACACGGGCGCGGTCCGGTTTTGAAAGCCGGTCCGTCGGCGGATCAAGCGTCGGGCGCTCTGGTGCTGGTCCACGGCCGGGGTGGCAGCGCCCAGGACATCCTGTCCTTGGCGAATGCGTTGCCGGTCGAGGGCCTGGCCCTTCGGGCGCCCCAGGCCGACAACCACAGCTGGTATCCCTACGGTTTCATGGCACCGACGGCCCAAAACCAACCGGCCCTCGGCTCAGCCTTGCAAACCCTGGAAGCCGTCGCCCAAGAGCTCAACGCGTCCGGCATCGCCGACCGCGACATCTTCTGGTTGGGATTCTCCCAAGGCGCCTGCCTGGCCCTCGAGCACACCGCCCGGCAAGCCCGACGATGGGGAGGAGTTTTCGCCTTCTCCGGCGGCCTGATCGGCCCCGAAGGCACCGCCCGCGACTACCCCGGCAGCTTCGACGGCACCCCCGTCGTCATCGGCTGCTCCGACGTCGACTTCCACATCCCCGTCGGCCGTGTGCGCGAATCCGCCGAGGTGCTGCGCAATCTGGGCGCCGAAGTCGACCTGCGCATCTATCCCGGTATGGGACACACCATCGTCCAGGACGAGATAGAGGCTGCGTCGGCCGTTCTGCGGGCGGGGCGGGCATTGAAGGTCGGTTAAGGCTCGCTCTGAGCGGGTGCCCTGGGGCGGGCTCTGCTCACGCGAGCCCTGGGTGACGGTCGGTTGAGGCTCTAGGACGGTTCCTGCTGGACCCGGCATTCGGCTTGTTCCAGGCGTGCCCAGGCCAGCCGCCAGGAGCTCTCCGGATGGATGGCCGCGAGTTCTCGGACGCCTTTTTCTAGGATGGGAGCGGCTTCGGGGCAGCGGCCCAGGCGGGCGAGGGCGGCGCCGCGGGTGAGTTCGGCGTCGAGTCGTCTCAAATGGCCGATGCCCATCGTTTCCAGGGCCTCGTTCGCGGAGTCGAGGGCTTGTCGGCTTCGGCCGACTCGCAAAGCGGCCAAGACATTGACCGGTCATCCCAAGTACATGGCGATGATGCTTGACTATCACGCAAAGAATGGTGATGGCACCCAGCAGGAAATCGACGCCGTCAAGGAGCGATGGCTAGAGGGTAAAAAGCAGGGTATTAAAGACTTAGAGCAGATCATCAAAGATTGTGAACGGCAGGCCAAAGCAGCGGAAAACTCTGCCGACGCCACCCGCTTATTGGCGACTGTTTTTGACGCAAAACTCGCATGGGATGTGGCAACACCAGGCAGCAACCAGCGGGCCATTTATGCTGACGCGGTTGCTGCCATGAGTGCCATCGATCGTCACGAGGAGACCAACGCTCTAATCCCGTTCTTGCAAGGCTCTGCCTATGCGGAATGGCGAGAAGATCCGAAATTAGGTCTTCATCTCATGGAGCGTGCAATCCATATCGCTGAGAAGCTATATGGGAACCATTCGGTTGAACGAGCCGAACAGCTGGCAAACCTCGCCTATCTTTTCTCCTTTTCTACTATAGGAGAGAATCCCCACGCCGACGCAGAACGAGCTGAAGAATTGTTTGATGAGGCGCTCGCGATTTACGAGCGTCATCCTGACGCTATGGCCACTGAGAACTATTCAGGGCTCGTCGGGCAGGCGAGAAATTTCTACCAGGAAATCGGAAATACGGAACGCGCCAGCGAATTGGCAGACTTGAACGCTGCATTGGCTGAGCGGGACAATACCCCGTAGAAGTTAGCCACCGCCCCGCACTTTTGGCGTGGGGCGGTGCGTGCTGTTGCAACCTCAGAAGCACTGACCAGATGCAGCCGGCGGTGTGCTGAGGTCACTAGTTGCTCCAAGTCCGATTCAGGCCTTTCTATCCAAGATGCCTGGGGTTATTGCTGCGGCGGATAGAAGTCGTCGCAGCGATCCGGTTTCGTGCAAACCGTTTCATCGGTTTCGGTGATGAGGGTCGTGGCGTTGCTGTAAACGTAGGCCCGCTGCCAAGACGAGTGTTTCGGCATGGATTGGCAGAGCGTGTCGCCGGCGCTGCTATAGCAGGTGATGGTTTGACCCGAGGCGGTGGCGGCGGCTGCCTTGCTGCACGCCGCGCCCACGAACCCACCGTAGGGGCCGCACTCCTTGAGACGTCCAGTCAAGGACAAGGTGGTGGCTTGATCCTTGACCACCAACTTCAGGTTGTGCCATCCGCGACGGCTGAGCAAGCCATTGCCACAGTTGGGGAATTGGGGCCAGCCGGTCAGGCTGATGACGTCGCCGGTCGAAGAGGACTTCTGTTGTAGCCGAGCAGAGCTCGGAAGCTCAGCACCGACTTTGGCGGCTTCGAAAGCATCGTCGAAATATCCGAAAATGGACAGCTCCCGAGACCGGCGCTCCCCCAAGGACTTCTCAAGGTCGCTCGAGATCGAAACCGTGATCCAGGGACGAATTCCTTGCTCCATCAGCTCGAACAGTCCTTTCGTGCCAATTCCGGAGCTCTCTAAAAGCTGAATGAGCTGTGCGTGCACGACCGCCATGGCGCCCATCTTTTGCAAGCGGAATCTGAGCTGATCCTGCTGGAAGCGCTCCGGCTCCAACTTGGAGTTGTAAGCCACGTGCAGGCTAGAGGTGACGGTGTCTCTGACTTCGAGCAAAAAGGTTTCCAGCTCGGCTTCCGCCTGGGTGTCGGGCTCGAGGCCCAAGGGGGTCAATACATATCGGGTCCAGGTTCCGTGTCCTTCGGCCAAGGCCGAAAGCAGATAGTCGTAGAAATGAGCCGTCACCAGATAACTGGGCACCTCGTCACCGGTAAGAGTGATAGTCGGGTTGGGCAAGGCATTGCGCTCGGCGACCATCGGTTTTTCTTGGGCCATGACCCCACAGGGTAGAAGGAAGCTGAAGGCGAGAGCCCCGGACACGAGTGTGTGAGTCCAAGGGCGGTGGATTGGGCGGAGGTGAGTTTGATGGGTTTGCATGGTTTTCTCCTTGGTGTCTGTTAGTGATGAGCAACGCACCGTCGGGGTTGAGCCCTCAGATTGTTGAGCATCGGTTGAGATCTGGACGCCGTGGATCGGTGATTCTAGGATCCGTTTAGCGTCCGGCAAAGATCTCTAACAGCAAGGGACATGCCAGGCTAGATTTTAAATAAAATGAGCATGAATACTTCTTATAGAGAGCTTTTCTTTTTTCTAGAGTTGATCAAATGTTGAGCAATCACCCGTAGCGCTCAACTCTTGATCCATGCCACACAAGGATAAAGCGATCGGTTGCGGGTTAGGGCTATCGGTCGCCGGATTATTCGGCTTTGACGACCTTCCAAGAGATACACCAGGGAATGCTGTTCTTTTGGTTGTAGGATTTCGGAATCCAATAGGGCGGGTTCTGCGGGTTGATTTCAGCGCCTTTTTCGGGGATCAACCAGGTCGGCTCGACGATCAGCGATGAAATGATCTCCTGCTCGCTGGGTGGCGACGGTAAGTGCCCGGCAGCTTTGATGTGTTTGTTGATCTCCGATTTGGTTTGGCTGCGCATGGTGAAGCTATATCCCGCCGAACCGCCGATATCGAAGAGTTTCTTGATCGTGCCTCCAGCGGAGACTTTCAAACCGACGGTGCCACCCGTATCGGTTTCTTTGGTGTGGGTGAGGGCCAAGGCGACTTCGCTGGAAACCCCATGGGAATCGAGCACCAGTTGGTGAGTGGGGCGAATTCGAATACCTGGGTAGGTTCCAAATCTTGGTTCTTTCCAATATTTCAGATCGGTGCTGGGGCGACGGGGTCGCATGCCTTCTTCGGGTTTCTCCAGCTCATAGGCTCTAATTTGCAGATCGATTTTTTCCACCCAGGTGACCGCAAAGCCGCCGATTTTCCTGAGCCGATCCGCTGAGTAACGTGTGTAGTTGCGGTTTTTCAGAGCCGGTTTAGAAAAGAGTAGATAACCCCATAGACCGTCCTTATTGAAATCCTCATTCTTGAAGGTGAATTCGATCGATTCTTCAACCTTGCGGCTCATCTTATTGGTGACCGAAAACGAGGCTTCGAGTTCCGCGGAGACACCGACGGCGCCTGAAATGCCGGCCGACATACCGATGGAGGTTGCGTGGGTTTGGGTGACGGTCATTTCTTGGATATTGGCCGTGCCGTATTTAAACGCCGCGTTGGCCAGGCTGTTGGGTTGGCCGTTGCGAGCAAAAGGCGGCACTCCTTCGACCACGCCGACCAGGGTCCAGGTGCCTTCTTCCTCCTGCATATCGATGGCGGTGGGCGTTTCAAAGTCGGCGATGAATTGGTCGGACTTAAAGGCGCTGAAGCGCCGGAGTGCCCACAGGTCTTTTTTCTCAAACGTTTGGACCACCACAAAGTGTCTGAAGTTTCTCTTCTTGGTGTCTTCGGTGATCGGCACGGGCACCGCGATGGCCTCGTGGCGGGCATAGGGACTCCACTCGTGGCGGATACCCGTGTCCATCCACTTCGACTGGGCGCCGGTATCGAGGTTCATTTCGAGCCTGCGCAATTGGGGATTACGGGCAGGCTTTGACGGATTTGCGTAGATCTGCACCACATTGCCCAACATTCCCCCCGGCACCGTACCTTGAGCGATGCTCAGAGGTGCATCGTTGCCTACCCAATCATGTTTGATCGCCACCGCCGGGTAGGTCACCCGATGATTCGGCTCGATATAGCTGACAATGAAATGATCCCGCCGACTCGATTCTTGGCTCACCAAGCAGATACAAGGTTTGAAATTGCGCATCACTGAGACCACGGAGAAGTGGATCTCGTGTTTTTTCGACGGCGCAACCGCACGGTGCTCGCTCCAATTTTTGCCGTCGAAAGACGCGATATAGATCTGGTCGTCACGGAAGTAAAAAAGGTAGATTTTGCCGTCCATCACGCAGGCTTGAAAGTTTGCTACGGATCCGAAGGACGGCCAACTCTGATAGCTGCAGATCAGGCCGGTTTCGTAACCTTTGTCCGTGCGTGCGGGCTGCCAGTGGTTTTCTTTCTCCGGGTCGGTGCTGGTCAGGTAGCGGATTTCATATTTCCAATCCCCTTTGTCGAAGTCGTAGAAAAAGTAAAGCTTGCCGTCGAGCACGCAAGAGGTGTAACTACTTTTGAACGACTTGTGGGGAATCGACGGCAGGTTTTTGAAATCGTCAACTTTGCCGTCCGGTCGAACGGTGCCGCGAAAGGGGTAAAGCCTGCCGCTGCTTTGGTCGAAGCCGTAAATATGTTTGCCAAAGAAAACAGACGCCTTCCAGCGACCCCATTTCAGGCCGAGGTGGGTCTCCCAGCGGCTGTCGACGGGTTTGATTTTGTGGGTATCGGAGTTCTCGGTTGGGGTCGCTTGGGGGGTATCGAGGACTTGGGTGGCATCGTTCAAGGTGATCTCCTGGCCTAAGTGACTGGGTGTGAGGGCTTATCCGCCACACAACCACTTAGTGCTCGGAGTTCGTGAAAGGTCCCGACAATTCTGGCGAAATAGATTCTTCGCTGTGGCGGCCCAGGCCATGCGCCGCATTTTGGTCGAACACGCCCGTCGTTACCGCGCGGGTCGTCAAGCGTCTCCCAACCAGTTCATGACCTTCACGTTGTAGGTAGATGTTATAAAAGAAACTTGGATATCCGGGCCGAGACTTAGGTTCCAACATCTGTGACGGTGGCCCATTTCGAGGGATTTTCTGAAGAGAAGTCTGAAGAGAATAGGACGTTCCAGGCTATCGTTAGAAGGAGCTGGAGCTGGGTAATTGCTCATATGATCGTCTTCAAGGTCGACGGCTCAACAGTCTGTGGCAAAAGTCTCATCGCGCTGCGAGCGCGTCTTTTCCGCCGAACCTTCGTTGGAAAACCTCGACGATTCCCGAATCGCCTGCGGTTTTCACGCCTCGATTCGACGAAAAATTCGCTGCTCTCGCGGGCGCGAGACTTCCGCCACAGCCTGTCAAAGGAGACCGTGGTTGATGACCCTTTACGGCGCACCGTATTGACCCGGATCTCCGGCCCAACGGGTACGGGGTTGGCGGAGGTCAGGGCAGGCGCGCTCAGGCACAGCAACAAGGCGACATGGAGGATTCGAATCCGGGCTTGGGGAATGGGAATTTGAGAGTCGATCACGATGGGGCTCCTTCTCACGGGCTTTGGGGGTTGAGCGGATCTCAACATCCTGAACGGAGAGGCAGCACAAATCCGGACATACCCGCCATTTCGCTATTCCGCCTTGACGGCTTTCCAAGAGATGCACCAGGGAATGCTGTTGCTGCGCCACTATGGCTCGGAGATCGAGCCGCGTGGCGGTTTCGCCCGGTCGTCATCGGCGATCTCTGCGAGCATTTCTGTCTGCAGTTGTTGAATCTCCAGCAAGCGTTGCCATTGGTGGCTGACCAATTGGTCCAGTTTCGAATGGAGATGTCGGATTTCCAGCTCGGCTTTGAGGTTGACCCGATAATCTTGTTCGGCCCGCAGACGATCTTTCGCTTCCTGGCGGTTTTGGCTCATCATGATGACCGGTGCCTGGATGGCGGCTAACCACGACAAGATCAAGTTGAGCAGAATAAAAGGGAAGGGATCGAACGACAGCTCGGGGGTGGTCAGCCTATTGAAGACGATCGAGAAATGCTCGCCGTGTCTGTAAACCAGCGCCCCAGCCGATTCCGCAGCGGTGAGCTTTCAGTGGCTTCGATGCCAGAAAGCGGCGCCATACCCTGACTAGCTAGGCCGGAAACCGTGGGCTCATTCATCATGGATCGGGTCCCCGTGCGGCTCCGAACCTTCGGTATCGATCATGCAGCCGGTAATCAAGATTTCGGCAGCAGCGCGATCTTGCCACCCGAAGACCTGAACGCTCTCGCCCTCAAGGGCCTTGTAGAACTTGAAAAAATTTTCGAGCTCCGAGAGCAAGTGGGGTGAAACATCTTTCAATTCTTCGATGTCGTCGTAGTAGTGGTCGCGGGCCGATACCGCTAGGATCTTCTCGTCGCTGGATGCTCCATCTCGCATTTGCAGCAGTCCAATCGGCCTTGCCTCGATCAGACAGCCGGTAAAAGTTGGTTCACTGGTCAGGACGAGAATGTCGAGGGGATCTCCGTCGCCGGCTCGAGTACCCGGAATGAATCCGTAGGCGGTGGGGTAGTGGATCGAAGCGGCGAGCACCCGATCTAGGCGGAAAATCCTGAGCTTGTGATCGTATTCGTATTTGTTTCGACTGCCCCGTGGTATCTCGATGACCGTGTGAACGCGTTGGGGTGGCCGAGGTCCTGTTGGAATATGCTCGTAGTCGGTCATCTGGGCAGCTCGTCCTTGGTAAATAGCGCGCCGCGATTACTGGGGGTGGGTGCAGTCTAGCAGTCTAGCAACTGGCAATCTGAATTCTTGAACGAAGCGGAAGGTTTGGCAGCGGGAAGATGATGACCGACTTTATTCGTGACCAGAATAGGTCGTTCCAGGCTATCTTTTGGAGGAGCTGGAGCTGGGTGATTGCTCAAATGATCATCTTCAAGGTCGACGGCTCGAAGGAGATCGTGGTTGATGACCCTTTACGGCGGCATTGAGGCCGGTGGCACTAAGTGGATCTGTGCGATCGGCACGGGGCCGGACGACATCTGGGCCCGACAACGAATCGCAACCACGAGCCCCGAGCGGACCCTGGGCGCGGTGGCCGGCTTTTTTCGGCAGCAACAAGAAAAGCATGGGCCGTTGACGGCCCTGGGCGTCGCTTCGTTTGGCCCCGTGGACTTGCGGATGGGTTCTCCCACTTGGGGGCATATCACCACCACACCGAAACCGGGCTGGGCGCAGACGGACGTTGCCGGGCGGCTGTCGCGGGAGCTGGATGTTGCGGTGGCATTCGATACGGATGTCAACGGAGCGGCCCTCGGCGAGCTGCGTTGGGGAGCCGGCCAGGATTTGCGATCGTTGGTATACCTCACGGTGGGAACAGGCATCGGCGGTGGGGCGGTGCTGGACGGCGAGCCGGTCCACGGTTGGCTGCATCCTGAAATGGGGCATGTGCGGTTGCCCCGACATCCAGACGACGACTTCGCCGGTGTGTGTCGGTTTCATGGCGATTGCCTGGAAGGCATGGCCTCGGGTCCGGCCATTGCCCAACGCTGGGGGCGCCCGGCCGAAGAGCTGCCCCCGAGTCACCCAGCGTGGGAAATCGAAGCCTTCTACCTCGGAACAGCAGCCGCGAATCTGACCCTCACACTTTCTCCTGAGCGAATCGTTTTCGGCGGCGGTGTGTCCAAAGCTCCGGGTCTGCTGGACAAGACTCGCAAGCGATGGACGGAGGCCTTGGCAGGCTATATTCAGGCTCCAGACGAGGGCTTCCACGCCGAAATATACGCCGAAACATTCATCGTGGCTCCGGAGCTGGGGGACGACGCGGGTATTTGCGGAGCCTTTGAGCTGGCCCGACGAATCGGATCTTAGGCCGTCAAGCACTCGAACGTTTCAAACCACTATCAGGTGCCGACGGTTGGGCATATGATCTCAACCAAGATCTTTGAAGTCGGATGTCAGAACTAGCCACCTTGACGCAAAGAGTTAAGTGCGAGCTTGACCGCCGCCCGAGACTCGGCGCGGCCCCATAAGAATTCCGAGGAGGCACTCCATGTTCAACCCGTCACCAATCGTCCCCCCACGTTTCCGTCTCGCGAGTCGATGGTGGATCGTCCTGATCACGGCCCTCGTACTCACGACTCCGGGCGGTGCCCAAACCTTCAATGGAACCTTCACCGCCGACAATGCATACGAGCTGTGGAGTGGTACTTCAACTGCGGTGATCGAGCGGATCGGCGTGGCGGCGGAGAATTGCCTGGCCAGCGAATGGCGCGCCGCCGAGACCCTCACCGGAACACTGCCGGACGCCGCCACCCACCTCTACTTGATCACTTTTAGCGACGATGGCGGCGGAGCGGGCGTGCTCGGCTCGTTCGCCGTCGACGGCGTGCCGGGCAGTACCGGCGACGCCGGTTGGGAGGTCTTCGCCACCGGCAGCCCTCGCGATCAAACGTGTGAGAACCCTTCGGGGGCCGGGGCACCCGTGGCGGCCGAGATCAACCCACAGATCGCGATCGCCAACGCCGGTTCCGGCTCCTCGGCGACGACCAGCCGAGGTTGGGTCGACCTCCAGGGTGGCGGCACGGGCCGGATGGCTGTGGGAGGTGCCAATCAGGCTCCCGCCGGCCCGCCGGTGAATGAAGTGATTGCCGGTATCGATTCGAAGGCACGCTGGATGTGGTACGCGCCTCCGGGTGTCGCCAATCCCTTCACGGGAGGCGGAGATCACCGTGAATTTCTGATTTTCCGCCTGCCGCTGTCGGTTTTCGAACAGTGTACCGCCCGTCCACCTTATCGCTTCGAGTGGTATCCCCTCGACGAGACCGGGCCGTCTACCGCCCAGGAAATCGTCCTCGGTCGTGACGGCACGTGGGTCGGTGGGCCAGTGCCGGTCCCCGGACGGGTTGCCGGCGCCCTGTCGTTCCCGGGCAACACCGACTATGTCGAGTCCCCGGACGGTGGCTATCCGGGCAATGCCTCGGGGGATTTGACCCTCGATCTCTGGGTCCGCACCGATCCGGCCAACGGCGTGAGTCCGCTGGTGGACTGGCGCGGCAACGTCGACGGGCCGAAGGGCTATCATTTTTTCCTCTTTAACGGCCAACCCGGATTCCAACTCGCCACCGGCAACGGCAATGCGACGTGTGGCTCAGTGGGCTCAGCCTGCTCCAATTGGGTCGCTGACACCGCCCGCGTCGACGACGGAGAATGGCATTTCCTGGCCGTCTCGATCGATCGAGATCAATCGGACGGCCTGCGTTTCTACGTCGACGGTGATTGGGTCGATACCTTCAATCCAACAGGTCGCCAGGGCGATTTAAGGACGACGGCACCGCTACGCCTCGGCTACCAGGCCGCCGCCTACCCCGGAGGGGATTTCGACGGCGCGCTCGACGAGGTTGAGATCTTGCCGGCGGCGCTCTCAGAATCGGCGCTCGACGCCATCTACGCCGCTGGTGGTGGCGGCAAATGCAAAGAGTCGATCTCGGTGCCTTGGGACGCTCAACTATGTAACGGCGCGACGTCGGCGTCGACATCGATCAACATCTGCAACCGCAGCGGCGCCGAGCATGCCTACGACCTGAGCTTCACGCCGCTCGCGCCGCAGAGCCGGCCCCATCATTGCGATGTGCCGGGACCCACTGATTTCACGGTCCAAGGCGGTCTGCCGATCACCGTGCCGGCGAACGAGTGTCGCGGCGTCAAGGTGCGGATCGGCCGCGCTCCGGATCTGATGCAGCACGGCGATGTCGCGTGTTACGAGACCGCCGTACGCAATCTCGATACCGGATCGGTGCAGGTGGCCGCCGGGTCGATTTGGGATCAGCGCAACCGCTGCTCGGTGGCGTGTTACCCGGTCGAGACGCTGCAGTTCGGTGGTCGTCCGGTGAACACCTGCTTCGAGGTCCAATCGTTCAATGCATCGGGCTCATTCGAATACACCATAGAGGTCTTCGACGACGCGATGGAGAGCGACACGGAGGTGATTTCGCTCGATGGCCGCCCGCCCGGGGAGCGGGCGTTCGGTGTGGTCGACATCGTGCCGGGGGAGCGCGTCCGAGTCGAGGTCGGAATCGAGGCGGTCGGTGAGCCGGCGAGCGCGTTTTACGACTTGGTGTGGAGCGCCGATACGACCGGCGACGGTGAGACCGACCTCGTCGCATCCTCGGCGCTGAGCGTCTCTGACCAGGCTTGTGTCGACGGTCTCGGCGCGCTGTGTCTTAACGACGATCGCTTCAAGGTGCAAGTTCGCTGGCGCGATTTCTCCGACATCTCCGGCACCGGTGAGGCCGTGCCGCTGACCTCCGACACCGGCTATTTGTGGTTCTTCGACGATGCCAACGTCGAGCTGATGATCAAGGTGCTCGACGGCCGAGCGCTCAACGATCATTGGTGGGTATTCTACGGTGCGTTATCGAACGTCGCCTTCGAGATTCAGGTGACCGACACCGTCACCGGCGCGGTCAAAATATTCGAAAACGGCTCTGGGGAATTCGCCTCCGTAGGCGATACCGAGGCATTCTTCGATCCGCTCGATCCCGCAGCTGGGTTCGCCGACCGCGCAACCACCGAGTCGCTCCCCGGGCGCCTGCCGATGGTCATCGATCGCGAGGCCTTCGTCTCCGACGGCGCCTCGAAGCAAGGCACCTGCACCGTGGGCACCGAGTCGCTGTGCCTGAACCAGGATCGCTTCCGCGTCGAGGTCGACTGGGTCGACTTCGTCGGCGGCACCGGCCGTGGCCGAGCCGTGCCGCTGACCGACGACACCGGGATCTTCTGGTTCTTCAACGCCGCCAATCTCGAATTGGTGGTCAAGGTGCTCGACGGCAGGGTGATCAACGGCCACTTCTGGGTGTTCTACGGCGCTTTGTCGAATGTCGAATATCGGATCACGGTCACCGACACCGCGACCGGCGAGGTCTCGACCTACCTCAACCCGCTCGGAGAATTCGCCTCCGTTGGCGATACCGAAGCGTTCGAGGACTAGACCCGGTCCGTTGGGAGGGACACCCCGATCTGAAGCCGGGCTGAAGTGATCCTGTGGAAGGAGGAGGTAAGGTCACTGCAGCCCGGATAGGGTGAGGGTTCCCCGTTCGTTGGTTGACCTACAGGTCGGTAGGGCACCAGCCCACAGAGCTTTTGCTTTGTGGGCCTTTTGCTTTATTACTGCCGCTGGACCTGAATCGGCAGGCTCAGATCTCCCGACAGCAGGCTGTAGACCTTGTAGACCCCGAGCATCGGACGATCACCCGTGGTGGCTACTTGCATGTAGGCGGTCACTGCATCGACCCGGAAGTCGGTGCGTCCGGAGACTCGTGCTGCGGGGACCAGCACTTTGAGGGTGTTGTCTTGCAGCACCACTGAGAAGCCTGGTGAGTCCATGAACATGGGCATCCCGGGGTTGGTGGGCGGTAAGGTGACTTGGTTTTTGTCTTCGAATTGACGCACCGCTAGGCCGCCCGGCACTCGAGAATCGGATACCAGGATCACCCAATGGGGATGAAAGACCACGCCGTCGTTGCCGTAGTCCCGGTCGAGGCTTTCGTCCCAAAGGGGTGTGTCGTCGAAGTCGGGATGGGAGGTCACGGCCAGGGCCACGGTGCCCTCCACCGCCGAGCCGTCCGCGTGGCTGAAGCCGACGTCGGTCGATGTGAGGGTGGTTGGAAAGACGTAACCGAGCACCGGCGCGCCGTCGAGGGCCCCGCGCGCTTTGGGCACGGTGCCGCCCGCCTTGCCAGAAACTTTCTGTTCGAACACCAGGAGGTCGAGTTCGGCGAGGTAGCGGACGGCGGCGCTCTTCACGTCGAGGTCGGCGCTCTCAGGCAAGGGTGCTATCTCTACGCCGGGTTTGGTCGGCTCGGCGGCGAAGGTTTGGGATGTGAAAAGCAGCAGGAACAAGATGCTGAGGGCTTGTGTGATCTTCATGGGTTTTCCTCGTAAGGTGTATATTTGCAAAGCGTTTAGGAGTCCTAATTATTTGGATTAGAGCTGGCGAATCTGAATTTGATCAATCCATAGGCAGACCTTTCGTTGGCTAGTCGGGCTTAGGGTGAGGACGTGGGGTCGAGGGCTGGTTGATGATCTGGGCACTCCAACCGCAAATCGGGTTCGCCGAAGGGGGCATTGACCAATCCACAGTGGTGCGGGCGACGGGCATCCTGGTGGACGTTGGGGCGGAAAAAGCTGCACGTCACACACATGGACGAGACGGGGATCTCGCCTCGCTTCTGCAGGGCGGTGATCAAGGAAAGCAAGGCCTGCCACAGGGCTTGACGTTGTGGTTCGGGCAGCTGGCCGAGGGCCGGTCCCAAGAAATCGGGCCAGCTTTGGGCCTGCTCCGCGGTCGAGATGCCGTCGGGGGTCAAGCTCAGTATCAACGCTCGGCCGTCATCCGGTTTTCGAGATTTCGCCACCAGACCCTTCTGTTCCAAGACCCGCACCGCGTCACTGGCGGTGGGAGGTCGGATGCCCAACCCCTCGGCCACCTGGGCCAGCCCGATGCCGGGACGGTTCGCCAGCAAGGTCAAAACCTGGCCTTGGGTCGGCGTCAAGCCTTGGGGCATGGCCTCGTGCCAGGCGTTTTGCTTGATCGCCGTGCTCAGCTTGGCTAAGCCCACGGCAATGCGCCGGTCGAGGGGGGTGTTGTTCTTGTCGAAGTAGTCGTTCATGGCGGCGATATTTGTTCGGAGTCCTAATTATATCTAGCGCGATCTTGATGTCAAGCCCGAGCTTCATTGGTGAAAGCGCGTAAGAACTCGTGGTGGAGTTCCTACGCGAGATCCCGTGTGGGAGGCGGGGCTATGGGGAGCCGCCGGGTCCAGCGTAATCTTCAAGGTCGAATCCTGCGCGAACTTTGCTGTGGATGGTCATGGGTGTTTCCTTTCAGAGTCGAGCGGCCGGCGTATCCGGTCGTCGTGTCTTTGAAGGTACTTACGTGGCAGCGCGTCGAGGGTTGGATCGATTTTCCTCTTGACATCCCACAGGAGGAGGCCGATACTCCTCTTAACATCCCACATGAGAGGAAACACCCGATGGCCGAAACCCGTTCACCCATACTTCAAGGCACCTTAGATCTGATGGTGCTGAAAACCCTCGAGCAGATGGGGTCCTTGCATGGATACGGCATTGCCCGCCGCATCGAGCAGGTGGGCCAAGATGCTTTGGTGGTCAACCAAGGCACGATCTACCTGTGTTTGGTTCGCTTGGCGCAGAAAAAGTGGATCACCGCGGAGTGGGGCAAGTCAGAAAACGGACGCAAGGCCAAGTTCTACAGCCTGACGAAAGCTGGCCAGAAGCAGCTCCAGGCCGAGGTCGAGAATTGGGATCGCATTTCGGGGGTGATTACCCGGGTGCTGGCTCCGGCGACGGAGGGTTGAGCATGTTGGCTTTTCTTCGTGTTTTGGCCGCGCGAATGTTGGGCTTTGTGCGACCGGGAGATGCCGACCGCGAATTTGCCGACGAACTCGAAGCTCATCTGGATTTGGCGGTGGAGGAGAAGATCCGCCAAGGTTTGGGCCCGAAGGAAGCGCGTCGGTTGGCGCGTATCGAGCTAGGGGGTGTGACTCAGCTGCGGGAAGCCGGCCGCGACGCGCGCGGGCTTCCATCGTTGGACAGCTTTTGGTTGGACATCAAGCTCAGCCTGCGCATGTTGCGTAAATCCTGGGGTTTGACTCTGGTGGGTGGTTTGGCCATGACCCTGGCCATTGGCATTGGCGTGGTGGTTTTTTGGTTTTTGGAGATGTCGTTCTGGCCCACCTTGCCCTTGGAGGACGGAGAACGGGTGGTCGCCATCCAAACCTGGGACGACAAGGGGCATCGTCTCCATCCCACGTCTTTGCAAGATGTCGAGCGCTGGCGCGAACGCCTGAGGTCGGTGGAAGATTTCGGGGTTTTCCGCACGGTCGATCGCAACATGAAGCTCGGCAACGGCCCTGCCGAGCCGGTGAGCATCGCCGAAATGACCGCTTCTGGATTCCAGCTGGCCCGGGTGTCTCCGAGGTTGGGCCGACCTTTGGTGGTGAACGACGAATCTGCCGGAGCCGAGCCGGTGTTGGTGATCGGCCACGAGGTTTGGCAGTCCAGATTTGCCTCGGATCCGGCGATTTTGGGCCGCACGGTGCATTTGGGTGGCGTGGCCCATTCGGTGGTCGGTGTGATGCCGGAAGGTTTCGCATTCCCGATCAGTCATCAGTATTGGACACCTTTCCGATTGCAAGGGTCGGATCCCGCGCAGGCCCTCGATGCCGAGCAAGGCACGGTCTTCGCCCGCCTGGCCGACGGCGTCGGCTTAGAGGCCGCCGAAGCTGAGATTTCGGCCCTCGGGCTGCTGCCCTCGGTCGCGACGAGCGTCCCCGACGAACTGGAGCTTCGTCCGCGTTTCGTGCCCTATGTGATGGCTTTCGACGGCAATGTGGAGCCCGGGCAGATTCCTTGGGAGGTTCATTTGATCCTTTTCCTGATCGTGCTGCTGCTGGTGCCGCCTTGCGCCAACATCGCCATTTTGATTTACGCCCGGACGATTTCTCGGCAGGGTGAGCTGGCGGCCCGATTTGTGCTCGGAGCCGGCCGTCCGCGGATCGTCGGTCAGCTGTTTATCGAGGTCTTGGTGCTGGCCGTGGGAGCGGCGGGCTTGGCGGTGGTGCTGGCGGCGGCCGGCGGGGTGTATTTGCGTGAGGTCGTGGTCCGTCAGGTAGGTGCCGACGTACCTTTTTGGGTCGACTTCAGTCTTTCCCCCCGAGCCATTCTCTTTGCCGGATGTTTGGCGGTGATCGCCGCGGCGATCGCGGGTCTCGTGCCGGCGCTCAAGGCCACTGGACGTCAAATGCAATCCAGCTTCCACTCCTTGGGAAGTCGAGTGGGCCTGCGTTTGGGGGGCACCTGGACCGCCTTGGTGGTGGTCCAAGTCGCCCTTTGCCTGGGCGCTCTGCCGACGGCGATCGAAATGGGTTGGGGCACGATACGCAAAGGCGTGATCGGACCGGGCTTCGCGGCGGAGCAATATTTGACGGCGCAGCTGGCCATAGACGGCGAGCAGCTGGGGATGGCAGCGTCCAACGAAGCCGCGGCCGAAGGCTCCGGGTTGGACCCTTTCGCGGCGCATTTCGCTGCCCTGCAGGTGGATTGGGCCCGGCAGATGGAGGCGGAAGCCGGCGTCTTGGGCATCACCGCGTCGTTGGCCCCGCCCGGCGAGGAGCCTTGGGTCGACGTGGAGCTTCAAGGGATCGAGGCCGAAGACGGCAGCACACTCGCTTCCCATGGATTGGTGCGATTCAATCGGGTCGACCAGAGCTTTTTCGATGTCTTTGAGATCCCATTGTTGGCCGGACGGACCTTTGAAGCGGCGGATTTTGAGCCGGCGGTGACTCCGGTGGTGGTCAATCAGACTTTTGCCAAGAAAATCTTGGGTGAAGGCAATCCCTTGGGACGCAGGGTGCGTCCGACGCGATTCGTCACTCGGGATGGTGCGGATTCGATCGAGGATTCGATCTGGTACGAAATCGTCGGCGTGGTGGAGGACCGTCCGGCCAATGCAACCCACGGCACCATGTATCACCCCGCGGTCGCCGGCCAGGTGCATCCCCTGAGTGTCGCCGTGCGCGCGGGGCTGGATCCGTCTCAGCTCTCGGACCGGCTGCGTGAGATCACCACGGCTTTGGATCCGTCCTTGCGGGTTGAGCAAGTCTTCACCTTGGATGAGGTCTATCGCGAGAACGAGATCGGCAACCATTTCGGTGCCTTGTCGTTGGCTTTGGTCACCCTGAGCGTGCTGTTGCTTTCGGCGGCAGGCATCTACGCCCTGATGTCGTTCACCGTCAACCGACGTCGTCGTGAGATCGGCATTCGGTCGGCTCTCGGGGCACAGCCGAGCCGAGTGCTGAGCGGAATCTTCGGGCGAGCGCTAGGGCAAATCGGTCTTGGTGTGACCCTCGGTGCTTTGGCCGCAATGCTGCTCGACTCCTATTTTCCGATCGAAGAGGCCGGGGGTTGGAACGTGCCCGGGGTGATTCCATTGGCTTCGGTTTTCATGCTGGCGGTGGGGTTGTTTGCCGCGGCCGGCCCTGCCCGTCGCGGGCTCAGGGTGGAGCCCATCGAGGAGTTGCGGGAAGGCTAGCGAGGGCCCGTCCAGAAATGGATTCTCGGTGGGTCGGCGCGGCGCCCTGCGGCCTGGGCGGCCCCCACGTGCTCCGAACTCGCGTCACCGCTACAGTGTCGTCACAAATTGCTGATGTGTAAGACCTTAAGCCGATCTATACGTTGTATCGCTCAAACACGCTCGCTTTCCGTGCTCGGCGCGCCGCGTCTTCTAGATCCTCGAAAAGGCCAAAACTGGACGGGTCCTAGCCAGGGCCGGGCACGGGATGGCCCAGCTCATGGTGAAATAGAAGCGCAACTTAAGGGTTGCGCTTTTGCGAAATGGGTGGCACCATAAGTGCAACTAGGAGGTTGCACTTATGAAAGACCGAATTGAGAAAACTATTGAGCTCAAAGCCCCCGTGGGTCGCGTGTGGAAAGCGATTACCGACCACAAACAATTTGGAGAGTGGTTTCGCGTGGCGCTCGATGGACCGTTTGAGGTGGGTGAGGTTTCTACGGGTCGGGTCACTTATCCCGGTTATGAGCACATGCAGTGGGAGGCCACCGTGCAAGCGATGGAGCCGGAGACCTACTTTTCCTACACTTGGTTTCCGAGCGAGGATTATGAGGGTGACGACAAGCCCACGACGCTAGTGGAATTCAGGCTCGAAGCGATCCCGACCGGCACCCGATTGAAGATTATCGAGTCCGGCTTCAGTGCCCTGCCCGACGATCCGCGGCGTGTGGACGCCATGCGCGAAAATGAAGGCGGATGGGAAGAGCAGGCCAAGAACATCGCAGCCCATGTTGAAGCTCGGGAGTCCTGAGACCGGCCACGGCTCGGCGGATCCGGTGCCGGTGTTCGCGGCTTTGGGTGACGCAACTCGCTTGGAGCTGGTTTTTCGGCTGAGCGACGGTCGACCGCGCTCGATTGCGGAACTGACAAACGGGCTCAGTCAAACTCGGCAGGGCGTCACCAAACACCTGCGGGTGCTCGAACGGGCCGGGTTGGTTTGCTCCAGCCGAGTCGGTCGCGAAAACCACTTCGCCTACGTTCCCGAGCCGATCGAGGAGGTACGTTCGTATCTCGACAGGGTCTGTCGCCAATGGGACGACGCTTTGCAGCGCCTCAAATCTTTTGTTGAGGAGTGACCTGGGCGATCGGAGCGAAAACGACCGGCTGCTAGCTGGGGACCCGGTGTTGCTCAGCCTGCTAAGCCAGGTTGTGGAAGACCTTTTGGACGTCGTCGTCTTGTTCCAAACGATCGACCAGGGCCAGGACTTCGTTGGCGGCGTCTTCGTCGAGCTCGACGGGGGTCACGGGGATGAATTCGAGTTCTGAGGATAGGGGTGTGATCTTCTTGTCTTCGAGTGCGTTTTGCAGGGTGCCGAAGTCGTTGAACTCACATCGCAGGACCCAGATCGGCTCGTCTTTTTCGCCCGTGCTTTCGCCCATTTCCTGCAGCCCATGGTCGATGAGTTCCAGTTCGAGTTCGTCGTAGTCGAGGCCTTCGGGGTCTAAGCGAAACACGCCCATCCGGTTGAAGAGGAAGCCCACGCTGCCGGTGTTGCCCAGGTTGCCGCCGCCTTTGTTGAAGTGCATGCGTAGGTTGGCGACGGTGCGGGTGGGGTTGTTGGTTGCCGTTTCGACGATGATCGGCACGCCGTTGGGGCCGTAACCCTCGTACAAGACCTCGTCGTAATTCTCCGCGTCATTGCCCGCAGCCCGCTTGATGGCGGCTTCGACTTTGTCCTTCGGCATGTTGACGGAGCGGGCATTTTGAATCACCCGTCGCAGCTGGGGATTGCCGTCGGGATCAGGGCCCCCGGCCTTGACGGCGATGGTGATGTCTTTGCCGATGCGGCTGAACTGCTTGGCCATGCGATCCCAGCGGGCGAACATGGTGGCTTTGCGGGTTTCGAAAATGCGTCCCATAACGTTGGTGCCTCGGCGGAAGGGGTCCGAAAAGTGGGGTGGAATGCGCCATTGGCCATTCAGCCCGGCTCAGGTGCGAATGTAGCCTCACAACGGGGGGTTCGTAAAGACCCAAAATCATCTCGGCTCGCCGGGTCCTCCGTGGGCACGGGTGCTCGACGTCACAATGTCGCCGGCACGTTACAAACCGACGGCACAAACCGACGTCACAAAAATCCACAAGTCGTACAACTCTCGGCATGTTTCCAACATGTTTCGCCGCATGGCCACAAGATTTTTCGTTCCGGTCAAGATCGTGACACGGGCTTCGCTTAGTTTGGCAGAGTCTGTTGCTCGAGCCGGTATCCGAACTCTGCTGCCGCACGATCGAGCCATCTGGATCCAATTTGCCCCCTTGAGGAGATATGTACCATGCGATTCGCCCTTGCCACTGCTTTTGCTTTGCTCATGACCGGCTTCGTGACCCCACCAATTGCTTCCAGTCAAGAACCGGTGGCACCCGGCCTGGAGGCCGTGAAGTCTGAGCCGGTTCAGATCGGCCAGCAGGTGAAGTTTCGGTCGAAAATTCTGTCGGACGAGGTGTCGATGAATATCCACCTTCCCGACAGCTTCGAGGTTTCGTCTCCCGACCACACCTATCCGGTGATTTTCATCAACGGCAGTCATGGATACCAATTCTTCGCCGCCATGGTGGGCATCATCAAACACTTGGGGGACCGCGAGCGAATTCCCGAGTCCATTGTCGTCAGCTTGAACGATATGGGTGATGTGCCCGAAATCCACACCCACGGCATGTGGGGACGCGAGAAGATCGGTGGCAGTGGCGATCCTCGAGCCAGCCTTCGGCACCTCCAAGAGGAAGTGATCCCTTATCTCGAACGCAATTATCGAGCGAATCACTACCGAATCATCGTCGGAGTGTCCGGCAGCTGCCTCTTCCCGATTTACACCTTCACCCATGCTCCCGGTCTCTTTGACAGCCACATTCTAGTGGCGGCGGCGGATATGGTCGGAATGGGTTATGACAGCGATTCGACCTTTATCGACACCTTTGAAAAGGTTTTGTCCGAAACGCCGACACGCAAAGCCAAGCTTTATGTCGGTGTGGCCGATAGTGATGTCGAGAAACGACCGGACTACCAGGTGAATATGGAAAACCTGAAGGCCCGGCTCGGAGGCCTTAAGCAGCTGGACCTCAAGGTGGAAGTGGTTCCAGACGCCGACCACTACGCGGTTTTGCTCGAAGCGATGCTCTCTGCTTTGGGGCAAAATTTTCCGCCCAAGCTCTGGTCGTCCCGATATCGGGATTTGGTGGCTCAACCGGGTGACGCCCTGGAAAATATCGATCGCTACTATCGGCAGCTCTCTCAGGAATACGGCTTCACGATCCTGCCGCGGGCGGAGCGCTGGAATAACGTCAACAGCTTAGCATTCATGATTCGTCATTTGATTCGCGAAGATCGAGCCAAAGAAGCCATCACGATCGCGCAGCGCCGAATCGAATATCGACCTCAGGTCGCAGGGTCCTACGCAGGTCTCGCCGATGCCTATGAAGCGGACGGACGGCTTGCCGCTGCGGTGAAGGCGCAAAAGAAAGCGGTGAAATTGGCGAAGGCGTCGGACGATAGCTACGATCTGGCCCTTCAAGAGGAGCGCTTGAACTCATTGATGGAAGCAGCCAAATAGCAGGAGAGGATTGAACTTGAGGATGAATCCTTGGGATTAGAAACTTGGAGTCTAACCCGTTAGTTTTGTCGAGCGTCCATTTTTTGATCTTTGGCATTTTGCCCTCCATCCTTGATCGTTGTTGCCGACATAGAACAATTTATATGACTGAGCTATTTGCCTCAACACGCGTTTGGGTGGGGCAGGGAAATCGGAAAATGGGTGGCTTTCTAACCTTTTTGGGTGGTTAGGAATCGATCGGGCCAGCGTTCGAGGGCTCCCCCTGGAACAGGCCCCCGTCGGGTTGCCGGACAACCTGTCGCTGCGGTCGACGCACAGACAAGGCCATGAAATGGGTCAAAGCGGCGGGAGACGAGGGGCTCGCGCGCTTCGAGGAACGGCTGAAGCGCCTTCGAGCAGCGCGACCGAGAGGTTGAGCGCTTGGCTCCACAGCCTGCTAAGCTCCCAGGAAGGACCGTTAGGTGCCGGGTCCGTTGCAGGGGAAGGTTCCGTATCGGCGATAGGCATGAAGAGGCTGCCGAGGGGGGCAGCTCCTTGGAATGCAGCGAGGCGGTCTGGGATAAGATATGAATTAGATGGAATTCATGGCTTCAACCACTGGGCATTCAAAGATGCATCGATTTTATGTCTTAACTATTCTTGCTGCGATCGGATTGGCCGGCGCTGTGGCGGCTAAGGTGGCCTTCGTAGGTGGCGAGGGCCCTTCGGCAGCGATGGCCGAGCCGGTCGAGGTGCGGGTGTGCATCCGTGAGGACCCACCGTTTTTTTATCCCACTGGCCCCGAAGGCAGCTGGGCGGGTTTTGAATACGACTTAGTCACAGCGTTTGCAGAAGCCAAGGGGCTGCGGCTGCGTTTTGTGGATCCGGGAAGTTTTAGCGCGGTCTTTGACTATTTGGAACGTGGCGATTGCGATCTGGCCGTTTCGCGCATCACCCGCACGGTGGAACGTGAGAAGCGGTTCGATTTCTCGCCGGGTTATTTCCCCGTGCGAGTGTTGGCGGTGGAGAAGGAAGGCGCGGCAACGATTCGGACCGAGCAGCTCCGGGGCAAGAGGGCAGTGACGATTCCCGGGAGCACCTACGTGGGGGCCATAGATTCTATTGGTGGACAGATGGAGAAGGTCTGGGTGGAAACCAGCCGGGAGATGTTTCGGGCCGTGCTCGATGGCCGCGCGGACTTCATGGCCTGCGATTCGGCGGTGGTCTTGGCGCTCATGGAGGACTATCCGGGATTGCAAGTGACGGTGCCCCTTTCCGAGCGAAACTACTTCGCTATCGCCCTCGCCAAGAATTCCAAGTGGACCGAACCTCTCACCCGCTACATGGAGCAATTCCGGGACGACGGCAAGCTGCGTCGACTTTTGGCCGGCCACTTCGGTGAAGAGAGCGCCGACATGATCCTTTCGGACCCATGAGGCCTCTGAGAATGTGTAAAAATTGCGCGGTTTTGTAGAACTTGCCGCAATCTAGACGTCCAGGTCTAAACGGCCGCGCTCTGTGGGTCCAAAAAGGTCGGGTTCGTCGGCCTCCTCGGAGTTGGCGCGGTTGTTGCTTTAAGTATGGGTATGAGTTCAAAACTACCCACCGCACAACTCGGATCGCGATCTCAACACCACCGGGAGATGCTCCATCGTTTTCTCCGTCAACTCGTCGAGCAACCTCGCAGACTCGCTGTAGGTGTGCTCGGTGCGCTCTTGATGATCGGCCTTGTGGCAGGCTGGAATATGACCCCCGGGCTGATGGCGGAGGAACTCGCAGAGCGCCTAGAAGACCGATTCGGCTTGGACTTGGAGCTGGACGATCTCGAAGTGGGTCGGCGCTCGGTGGTGCTGTCGGAAATTACCTTGATCAGCCCGGAGGGTGACCTGGAGCTGAAAGTCGACCGTCTGCACGTTGTAGGTGATCTGGTGGCGTTGGCCCAACGAGAAGACGGTGCGTTGGAACGGGTTCGCGTCCACGGGGCACAGGCGACCTTCGATCTCGATCATCCGGCCGCCGCAGAGCGTGTCGCTGCGTGGCGGCGTCTGCTGGGATCCGAAGAGGGTGAAGGTCCGGGGTCGGAGGTTCAAAAAGCTTCGGATCTCGGCTCGATCGATCGGCTGATGCGCTTGCTACAGGACGACGCCAGAATTGAGGTGGCCGAAGCCGATCTGAGGTTGATTGAGAAAGGCGAGATTCGGACCCTTCTCGAAGTCGAAAGTAGTCGCGCGATCCGTCGGGGTGAGCGCGAGTTTGAACTCGCCGGAGCAGCCCGTCATGACGAAGGGGAGTTCGATTGGGATTTGCGTGCGGATCTCGCGCTGCGCTCTGCATATGGCACGATCGATTGGTCGGAGCTTCCCCTTTCGGAGGCGCTGCGGCGACTGCCGGAGCTACCGATTCACCAGCCCGAAGCTATTCGTTCCTCGGGTCATGCCCGACTGCGTGCGGAGGGGCAGAACCGCCTTTTGACGGTCGAAGGACACACGCAAGTCACTGGCCTTCAGGTGGATTCAAGGGTGGTGGCCCTTCAGCCGGTGCGCGATTTGTCGTTACGTGCAGAAGGCTCCGCCGTGCTGGACTTATCTAAATCTCATCTCCAAATCGAGGACGCCCTTTTGTCCCGTGAGGAGGTTGAAGCCACTCTCGATGCAACTGGGTCGTGGGCCGAAGGTTTGCAGATCTCCATAAAAGCCGAGCTGCCGTCGACCGGCTGTCAGGCCTGGATCCAAGCGCTACCGGCCGACTTGATTGGAGATTTTTCGCAGTTCGAAATGGGCGGCGAGCTGGCGGGTCGAATGGATCTTCAGCTCGACACGAACAACCCCAAGGCGACCGAACTCAATTTCGACGTCGACGACCAGTGTCGTTTTCTCGACTCGACACCCCTGCCCGATCCCGACCACTTCCGTAAGCCATTCGAGCAAATAACCTATGGTCGTGACGGCGCCGTCGTATTTGCATTCGAAACGGGCCCGGGCACTCCCGCCTGGACGCCGATTGAAAACGTCAGCCCTTTCCTTTTACAAGCAGTTCTCGCGTCTGAGGATGCGGGTTTCTTTCGGCATTCGGGGTTTGCCGTTTACGCTATGGAAAACGCGGTGAAGAGTAACTTACGCCGTGGCGGATTTGCTTTCGGTGCCAGCACCTTGACCATGCAGCTGGCAAAGAATCTTTTTCTCACGCGAGACAAAACCGTGGCTCGCAAGGCTCGCGAGGTGCTGGCAGCCTGGTGGCTGGAGCAGCATTTCACCAAGCGCGAACTGCTCGAGCTTTACGTCAACATCGTTGAATTCGGCCCCGGGCTGTTTGGTATTCGCGACGCCGCCGCCTATTACTTCGGCATTCGGCCCATGGACCTCAGCCCGGCCGAGTCAGTATTTATCGCCTCGCTTTTGCCGTCCCCGGTGGACCGCTCGCAGCAAGTTGAGCTGGGTGAGCTATGGCCCGAAACCCGCCGCCATATCGCTTGGATGTTGCGGCATATGGAACGTAAAAACCGCATCGACACCGTCGCCAGAGACCACGGCCTCGCCCAGCTCGAACAATTCGCATTCGCCGGCTCAGGTGACCGACCGCCAAGAACTCGAGGTCCGGAAGATATGGGGCTTCCAGGCGAGTTGCCCTTCACCACGTGTTACGTTCGCCACGAGCCGAAGGAAAAAAGAGAGAGCTGGTGGGCGCGTCAATTCGGCTGATCCATCGGGCTTGTGGGCTATCGTTGCCAATTCTAAGCTAGCCGGAAGCCGGGCACCGGCACCGGGGAGTCTTGCCCCGATTGGGGTGCCTCGTTATGCTTTGACGCTGTTGCTTTCACTCTCAGACCACTCCCAAGGAGTTCAATATGCCGTTACGCCTTTCCCTGACCTTTCTCGTCCCTGTTATTGGCTTGCTCTTGCCCGGTAGTGCTTGGGCGCAGTGTCCAGCCGGCACGGTGGCGATCACTGCGGATCGAGACAATACTCTTTATGAAGATGCGGCAGGAGCTTTAAGCAATGGCGCAGGAAATTGGCTTTTCGCCGGGCGGACCAATCAGGGATCGGACGAAATTCGCCGTGGGCTGGTCCACTTTGATGTGGCGGGATCAGTGGGTTCGGGCTCGACGATCGTCAACGCGACCCTCCAACTTTTTCTGAGCCAGCCCAACAGCAGCGGAGTGCACACGATTGAACTCCACACGGCGACTTCGGATTGGGGTGAGGGAACGAGCCAAGCGGGTATGGGTGAGGGCGGCGGAGCCGCGGCAACAACTAACGATGCCACCTGGTTGAACACTTTCTTCAATACGGGCACTTGGGCCACGGCCGGGGGCGATTTCAACGCCACGGTCGTAGCCGACACGGTGGTCAACGGCGCCTCCGGTGGAACCTATCTTTGGCAGTCCGCCGCCACGGCGGGCGATGCCCAAGTCTGGCTGGACAACCCGTCGACCAATTTTGGTTGGGTGTTGACCGGCGACGAAACCTCCGGCGGCACGGCTCTGCGATTTGCCACGCGGGAGAACACCGGCATCGAGCCCATGCTCTGCTTGGAAATTTGCCCGAGCGCGTCCTGTGTGTTCGCGGATGGATTCGAGTCGGGAGACACGTCGGTGTGGAGCAGCGTCAGCCCATAGATAGTGTCAGCCCTAACGTTAGGCTCCGCGGTCGGCAGGACTAGGCTGCTAATTTCGCCGGCCCAGCAGACCCCCGAGGCGCCGAAAGGCCTGGGCAAATGGGTAGACCCTTATTCGGGTATAACCGATCGAGTGGAAGTCGTCGGGCGCGGCCGAGTCGAAGACCCCTAGTGAAGGTGGAGAAGTGCCGATGTTGAATCTGAGCTTCTCGGTCACCGCGTCTGGCAGCGCCTCGGTGAGCGTGATGGTGCCGAGCCGATGCCATGGGCTCTCCTGTTCATCCCACGGCTTCATGCTGTCGTAACGCTCGTCCCGAGAGTCGTCGACGTGGTTTCGAATTTGGATGCTCAGATCGTAGAGGACGCCGCCTCGCGCGAGCCGTTGCTTGAACTCCTGGCGCAGGTGATCCTTCGGTCGGGTCTCACTCGGGAGGCGTTCCTGGCGTTCTGGGTCGTCCAGGTCGCCGGCATCGGGTGGGCCGGAGTCGGCCCCGGAGTAGTCTGTGGGACGGATCCGGTAGCGCAGGCAGTGCCGGGCGCCGGAACGATCGCGGAGCGGATAGATCAGCTGACCGTGGTAGGTGATCAGGGAGTAGGACTCGGGTGCCCGTCGTAGGCTCAGTTTCAAGTTTGCCATGGCGTGGGGGCGAGCATCGAAGTAGGTCGGCAGCTTGCCCGCGACCGCCGCCTTCATGCGCGCCGTGAACATCTCGGCAGTGCCCCAGTTGGTGGCCTCACCGGTGTTCATCAGCAGATCGAGCACGTTTTTTCCGTCGGTGAAAAGCTTGACCGCGCAGCCCCTCACGTCGGACCCCATATCGTCCTCCTGGCTGACGTTCGCGTGCCGGAGTTGGACGTCGAACTCTCGGCCCGGCACGAAGAAGTCGTGCTCGGGAATGCCCGGGGAGTCGGCGATCTTCAGTTTTCCCTTAGCGCCGACGCCAACGGTGTGGGTCGCCCGTCTTCGCTTACTCAACGATGCAAAGCTAAAAAGCAGCGTCAAGTAAACGAGACTCTTGCGCAATGCCAGCCAATCCGTGAGACGTTTCATAATGTGGGACCTTTCTTAGGTGAGGCTACCCCCCTACAGACTGCCAAGTCAATGTGGGCGGCGGGACCGGCCTCCGATGCAGCCGCAACGAGCTGTCGTAAGGGTCGAAAGTCGACCCGACTCGAAACGCGCTCCTCACTTCGGGAGGATCGCGGGCGGCCAGGGGCTGGGTGGCTGCCAAAGGTTTGGGTGGTGCTTGTAGGCCACGCTGGGGAGGTGGTAGGGTCCAAAAAGTCGAAAAGAGAAAAACGCGGACTCAGGCCATGGACGGCGGAGAACCCCGAACCTGAAGCCTACAAATTTCGCTCGTGGGCGGCCTGTGGGCGCCCGTACATGAGCGGATAGGGAGAGTGCATCCATGAAAGATTCAGACCCTGTGAAGAAAACGGACACGCTCAAGCTCAGGCTCGTGGTTGAGAAGCTCCGGCTCAATGCCTACATCGGTTTCTGGATCGTGGTTGCGGTTGGCATCTTCCTGACCACGCGATTCTCCGGAGTGATCTTGTCGGACACGCTCTTGGTGAAGGTATTCGGTTACAACAACATCTGCGTGTATTTCGACTTTCCACCCTCCACGTTCTTCCTGCCGACTCTGTGGGCTTTCACGCTCGTTTTCCTGCTCATGTACATCTGTGCACATTGGTTGCAGATGCGCAACGAGGTTGCGCAGGGCAATCTCTCCCGAGGGTTGTACAGGACGCTGACCGGCCTGAAAGCGTTCGAAGCCTGCACCATGATCATTTTTTCGACCATCTTTGCGGTCAATCCTCAAGGTCCGGATCACACCCTTTGGATTCACACCATCCCCTTCTTCTTGCTCCAGGTCGGATTGGTCTCGTTGGCGATGTCCAACACGGTGCACGGCATTAAGTCGGGGTATTGGACGCGCCTCGGACTTCCCACCTGGTTCGGCAAGGCTGCGGTTGTCTATTGTGTCCTCTTCATGTTGGTGGTGTTGTTCAAGATCCCTTATGCAGCCAACGCCATGGCAACTGCCGTGCACAACGCCGGGGTGGAAGCGGGAAACGCCCTCTCGGACGGAGTGTGGTTCACCATGACGTCTTCGCTGAAAACGATCGCGCAGCGGGTCGACTTGTTGTTCTTGATTTTCGCCGCCGTCGTTCCGATGCTGAAGACGCTGTATCTACTCAAGACCAAAGGCGATCGGTTGGAGGTCGTTTACCTCGACACGAGGCCTCCCATACCGACGCCCTGACGCCTGGGACGCTCGACGCCACCTTGCCGGCGGCCGTCTCCGACATGAAAACGGCCCCGGCTGTGCTTTGCCGGGACCGCGTCGTTTGATGATCAATAGAACGAAGTGTGGGCGCGGAAGTAACCGCTGTCGTTACGGCGGTACTCATTGCGTCGGCGTCGTTTGACCGCCCCTGAGTAGGCCCGGCCGGAGCTCTTTCCGTAGGCGACTGTGTAGGAATCGGCATTTTTCCAGCAGTAGCTGAATCCACACAGGCCCCGGTACCGGAGCTTCACGGCAACGCTGGTGTTGCACGAGCCGACGATGGCCGATTGCTTTTTCTTCTTTTGCCAGCCGCCGGAATAGCTATTGCGGTCGACGGAATACCAAGCGCCGGATTCGCAGAAATTGATTCCACCGGTGTTGTAGCTGTTGCAAACCACTTCGAAGAAACCCTGTCCGTCAGAGCCGCAGAAATGGTTGGTGGGGTAGTCCGGGATCTTGGCGGCGTCCTCGAGGGCCTCCTCGGTGATCCAAATTTGCTCGGATAGCTGATTCACGAGGACTCTTCCAGAGGCGAGTTCGGGATCTTCGGCGGTCCACAGCAGGGCTTGGGGAACCGGCAGATCGGCCGGAGCCAGAGCCAAGTACAGCTCCAGCGGATCCGCTTCCTCCGTGGTGAATCTCAAGCTTTGCTCCAAAGGAAAGCTCTCCACAATCCCGACTTCTCCGAGCTCCGGAATAGCGACGAATTCCAAAGATCCCCGGTGTGGCAGCTGGAAGGTTGCCAGGGTTATCGATTGTGCTGTCCAAGGATCTTCGCTCAGGCTGAGCACCAGAGTTTTTTCATTCGGAGTTTCCGCCACGAGCCGTGTCCCTCGGCGAATCACCGGGGTCCTCGGTGTTTCGGCCTGGTTTCCGCGGACGATCGATAGCCAGACCTTCGGTTGAGTTGCCAAGAGTTCGGTCGCGGATCGATAGCCCGCGGGTGAAAGGGAATGGGCCGCGGTCAAGGTGGCTTCGAATTCACCGTTGGCGTCGAAGTAGACCGGGGCATTCGGTACCGGGTTATCGGCATGCTGCGCCAAGACGACTTGCAGGAGTTCCCGCCCGCGAGGTCCGTCGAAGAATCGAATCACAAGGTTCTGCTGTCCGTGGACGGCCTGGCCGTCCGATTCGGTCAGGGTTGCTCGCAGGGTCAGTGGTGCCTCGGCTCGGGATGTTTCTGAGGTCTCGGCAGCTTCGCTCGATCCCACAAATGTGATCAAGCCTAAGGCCAACAAGGAAAGATGTCTTTTCACGCTAGGTGCTCCAATTGGGCTAAGGGGTTCGGACGCACAGCTCTACCCGCTGGGCCCACGACCATCGTGGGTGGGTCGGCCGACGGGGGTGACGTCGGCTTTCCTCCGAAAAGCGGATCGTGCGTTTTGGAGATCGTATGGGAGAACAGCCGTTCGAGGCCTTACGGAGACCTTACGGAAAGCGGAAGTCTGATACTTTCTAGCCGGAGCCGAGATGTGCTTCAGCGCGTTTACCCTTCGACCCTGCCTTGTTGAACTTTGACCCAGATGGTGACCCGAAAAATGCTCTCGACCCTTCGCTTACGCTTCGTTCTTCTTTTTCTCGCGTGCCTCGCCGGTTTTGGAGCCGACTCCTTGATCGGCTTAGAAGACCTATTCGGCCCACAAGCTGGACAGGATCCTCCGCCTCAATCGTCCGAGCAGGATCCGCCGCCTGAAAGGGTCGTTTTGCCGGACCAGCCGATTCCGAAGCGAACCAGCGACCAGCCCTCGGCGCCCGAGGTGGAGGCTGGAGAAATGTGTGGAGCCGAGGTGATCAACGGCTTCGAGCAGCCCAGCCTCGACCGCCCCTATCAGCGCGAAAGCGTGACCTTTTCTCTTCAGGTCAAGGACGAGGTGATTCCATATCGCCTGATGTCGATCTTGGTGATGCCGGGGCAGAAGGTTGAGATCGAGGCTGTGTTCAGCAATAAGGGCAGTAAGTTTACCGCTTGCACCTTAGACGGTGCCTTGACGCGCCTAGACCCTGACGAATGGTCTTGGAAAGCTCCTTCAACCCCGGGGGTTTACAGCCTCTATTTCACTGAGGTCCATTCCGACGCGACCATGCGATTGCAAGCGTTGGTGTTGGAGCCCTATGCCGGCGGCGACCGATTCCATGGGTTCCGGATCGGTAAATACGAACGAGTTCCCTTAAAGAACAACCCAAAATACAACACACCAACGGGTTTGATTCGGGTCACGCCGGAGATGGAAGACTTGTGGTTGTCGCCCCATTTTCAGTTGCGCCAATTCCTTTGCAAGCAGGAGGGGGGATATCCGAAATTTGTGCTCGTGCATGAGCGGTTGCTGCTGAAATTGGAGTTGCTGCTCGAAAAGATGAACATGAACGGTTTGGAAGCGAATACCTTCGCGGTGCTCAGTGGTTACCGAACCCCGTTTTACAATCGGGCGATCGGAAATTCGACTCGATACAGTCGCCACGTTTATGGGGATGCCGCGGATATCTACATCGATCGCGACCACGACGGTCGGATGGACGACCTCAACGGGGATGGCAAGTCGAATCGGGCCGATGCCAAGCTGATGGCGGAGATCATCAACCAGAGCTATCAAAGCATTTGGTACAAGCCGTATATCGGCGGGTTGGGGCTCTACGGTGCGAAACCGCACCGAGGCCCCTTTATCCACGTCGATACTCGCGGTTTCAAGGCGCGCTGGTAACGACGGCCTGACCCTGGCCCTGACCCTCGAGCTGGGTTGGCAGCCGGGTTTCGCTTTCTTGGGTGGAAACCTCTACCAAGAGTTCGCCGACTTCGCCGTCGATGCCGTAGAGATCATCTCGGAAGCTCATTCTTCCTTGGTCGTCCACGAAGGCGGTCCAATAGTGCAACATGACGGGCATGGGCTGCTCGAGGTTGATCTGTTGCGGCTGTGCGCCGGCCAGGCCCTTTTTGACTTCGATGAAGGATTCACCCGCGAACAGAAAGTCCGCCAACTTCAGGGGCTCGGCCACCCGCACGCAGCCGTGACTGACGGCTCGATCGGGCCGTTCAAAAGCCCTTTGGGCGGGAGTATCGTGTAGGTAGACGTCGTGGCTGTTCGGAAAGATGAATTTGATTTGACCGAGGGCATTTCCTGCGCCGGGTCGTTGGCGAATTCGATAGTCCGCGCCGTAGGTGCCGGGGTCGTTCCAATCCAAGTCTGCCAGATCCAGACTGTCTTGATCGGCGGACCAGCCGGGCACCACTTCCATGTTCTCCTTTTCGAGATAGGTGGGATCTTTGCGCACCTGGGGCAAGACCTCATCGGCGGCAATCGACGCGGGAACGTTCCAATAGGGGTTGACCTTAGCGTAGAGGACCTCCCCTTCGAAGATGGGGGTCGCCCAATCGGGTTTGCCGACGGCAACGGCCATTTCGACGGCGACGGATCCGTTGCGATAACCCCGCAGCTCGAAGGAAGGCACGTTGACCTCAATGCGGTCAGCCGGAAGTTCGAGCGGCAGCCAGCGCCAACGCTCTAGATTGGCTTCGATTTGGCTCAGCCGCTCGCCCGCGGACACATTCATGGCTGCGCGGGTCTTTTGACCCAACTTGCCGTCGACGGCCAGACCGTGCCGCGCCTGAAAGGCTCCGACCGCGCGGCTCAGGTGGGCGTCGAAGCGGAGGTTTGTGGCATCTTCGACTGCCGGTGACGGCCACGCCGATAAGTCGCCTTCGGCGAGCAGCCGGTCGACCAACGCCTGATATACCTCGGGAGTCAGCGGGTCGCCGAACTCCAAAGTGTCTCCCTCAGGGAGAGTCGGCCAGCCACCTTGGTCAACGATTCGTTGATAGTCACTGACCTTCGCAGCGAGCCGGCGATACGGTAGGTGGGTGGGCTCGAGCCGGTTAACCAACTGGCGGCGATCTTCCGATTCCAACGCTTGTGACACCAACGTCACCACATCCACCGGAGCCGGATCTTTGTGCCAGTCGGGAAGATCCACGGATTCTACCCGGCCACCGTGTAGGTCGCGGGTAAAGCTCAGCAGGGCGATGGTCAAACGCGATTCCAGGCCAAAGTGATCAGCAGGTTCCGGGTTTCTATTGATTTCAAAGCTCTTAATGTCTTGGGCCAAACTATCGGCTTGGTAGAGCCGCGAGTCCAAGCCGTGTAGATGGGTTTTATTCAAAAGGGCGCGAAAGGAGCGGGCGCGGTGCAGAATCGGACTATTTCCGCCGGTCCAGGCCAGGCGGTAAGCCCGCTTGTCGTAAACCGCTTGGATTTCGTTTTGAAGCCGCTCTTGTTCCATAGGGTTCGAAGTGAACTCGGCGACGAGGTCCCTCAAATGGTCATTGAGGAAGTTGGCAAATGGCTCGGCCTCTGCCTCTCGATAGAGAGATGGGTCGCCATGGGTCGAAACCAGGCTGTCGATAGAACGAGTCGCTGGGCCTTGATCTTGGATCGTCACCGCGGTCAACACGGCGGTGATCATCGACAAAACAACAATGACCCCTGCAAAGGCTGCTTTCTTCGGCAGCGCGCGAGCTGTGGGGTCGGACTTGAGCAAGAGGGGCTGAGTAGAAGAGGTTTTTTCGCTCATAATGAATAGCTACTTGCGAGAAGCGTGCCAGCCTTTGGGGTTTTGGCGCGAGCCTGCCTGATGAGACTTTTTTGCAGTGTCTTCCGGGAGATTTTCAGGATCCTGCTCATTTTTCGGGTAGTTTTTACATTGCGAGTTGAAAACTTTTCACCCTGACCGAAGGGCGGTACTTGGGTCGAGTGCCGGCAAGTGCTCAGCTCGATCCCGGTGATCAGGTGCGCCCAGTCTCGTCATGGGTAGGACTCTGCTGGGTAGGGGGTGACTTCAGTTCCGAGGTGCAATTGGGGCAGCGTGAGGCTTTGAATTTGATCGTGGTCCGACAGTAGGGGCATTTCTTGTTGTCTTGGGTGGAGTCAGTGGGCTCCTCATCACCGAAGTGCTCTTCGAGTTCCGCTTCGAGGCGGTTGATCGACCGCACGATGACGAACATTGCGATTGCCACGATCAGGAAGGTCATCAGACTGTTGACGAATAGGCCCCAATTGAGGGTTACAGCGCCTGCGGCCTGGGCGTCGGCGAGGGTGGCGTAGGGAGGAGCTTCGTCTGTGCCTGCCTTCAACAACAGGTAATGGTCGGCAAAGTCCGTATTTCCCGTCAGTAGGCCGATCGGTGGCATCAAGATGTCGTTGACCAAGGACTTGGCGATGGTTGCGAAAGCAGCACCGACCGTAAAACCTACGGCCATGTCAACGACATTGCCTCGCATCGCAAATTTCTTAAGCTCTTTGAGCATTGAATTTCTCCTTTCAAACGGGTGTTGTTGAATCCAGACGACCCCTGGGCTCAGCCCAACTACGGGCCCGTCGCGGAACTGAGAATCGGATAAGGGTTGATGGGTTTTCCTTCCCACCAGCGTTTGTCTTTGCCCAGTTTAGAGATCGAAAAATGGAGGTGGGGCGCGTTGTCCGAGGCGTTGCCGGTGCTTCCCACATAACCGATCAGCTGACCACGCCGAATTGGATCCCCCTCTTCTAAACCTTCGGCATATCGTTCGAGATGGGCGTAGTAGAAGCAGTAGGTTTCTTCAGGATCGAATTGGTAGAGGGTGACCCCGCCGGGCTTGCTCAGGAAGAGCTTTTTGACGAATCCGTCGGTGGCCGCTAGGACCGGTGTGTCCCTCGGCGCCATGATGTCGAGGGCGAGGTGCGTCCTGCCTCCGCTTCGGGGATCGGTAAAGGTGTCTGAGAGTTCACTGGGGCTGACTCCGGCTACCGGCACCACCAAGCTGCCGGCCAGGTCTTTGAGCCCGCTGCGAGCGGTCTCAGGGGCTGAGACACTTTCCGGAGATGAGACAACGGGCCGCTCGATCGGTTTTCTCTCCCCTTGGTGCTGGGCGGAAGAGTCCGCTGGACTGGCGGGTGCCTCGGCGGACGAATGAGAGGCCTTGAATCCGGGCCAGGACCAGTCGGCCCACGGTTTCCAGGCGGCCATGACTAAAGTCAAGCAGCAAAGCGTCCAAAAAGACCGCTTGATGAGCTTTTCGAGGCTGCGGCTAATATTTAAGTCTTGGCGCCTCGGATTGTTGGGGCTCCACACGGTGTTATTCCTGGAAGGTCACTCGGGTTCCGGCCGAGACCAAGTTGGCGAGCTTATGGGCGTCCCAATTGGTTAAGCGAACGCAACCGGAAGACATAGAATAGCCGATTTCCGAAGGTTCAGGCGTGCCGTGAATACCGTAGTGTTCTTTGTCGATGCCGATCCAAACCGTTCCCACCGGGTTGTTGGGGCCGGCCGGTAGGGACGCCTCTGCGTCGCCGGGATCGGCGCCGAGAATCAACTCCGGATCGTAGTAATAGTTTGGGTTAATGCTGATCGCTTGCACCTTCCACTCACCGAGAGGCAGAGGCTCTTGGGTGCTGCCGGCGGTGACCGGAGCGTAGAACATCAGGTTGTCTCGAGCATCTCGAAGCTCTAGGGAACTCTTGCTTTTGGTAACCACAACCCGCCGGTCGGCTGCTTGGCCGTCAATGTCTTTTTCTGAGTCGGTTTCGAGATTAGGCACCCAAAGGGTAGAGCCCACCTCCAGAGGAATTTCGGGATTCAGGGACTTGAGCATCTCTTCGGTCAGGTGGAATTTCTCGGCAATGGCTTCGGCTGGAGAAGTGTAGGCTAAGTGCTCGAGCTGGGCCTGGTCGGCCGGATCTTCAGGGACTTCGTCGATGAATGGGCCGGCCAGGTCCGACGAGGTGAGCTGATATTGAACCAGCAGGTCGTCTCGGTCGAGCTGCAGTAGCTCTCGGGTTTTCGGATCCAGCTCGCCGGAAACCTCGAGACCGTGGGCTTTCTGAAAAGCCCGCAAGGCCCCACGGGTGTTGTCTCCCCACATGCCGTCGATGGCTCCGGATGAAAAATTTACAAGTGCTAGTGTGGTTTGTACTCTGGCCGCCTCCGGCAGGTTCGGCATGCCGGCCGGCTGCGTCTGCGCCGAGACCAAGCTCGTGAATGCAGCGACAAAACCCATCCCGAGGCCTACGGTGAGGGCTCTATAGGCTCTGGCAGGCTGTGGCGAAAGTCTCGTCGAGCCGGTGGAAAACCGTGGGCCGCGAGACTTGAGGTCATAGGCATATTGAGGTCTCTTTTTGTTCATATCTACTCGAATAAGCAATAATCATTCCAATCTGCCACTAGGACCGGGCCTTCAGCCTCTCGAAAACATCGAGTGCCGGAGCGCTTGAAAAAAGATAGATGTGTTTTAATCCAACGCGGCGGGAGCAGAAGTGGAAGGTTTCGAGTGGGTGAGGCTGAGGCAGATTTTTCGAACCCGGAAAGCAAGCGCAAACGGAAGGGGTAGGTGGTTGGAACCAGAGGATTTGGTGAGGATTGCCCGAACCCCTATGCCTTTCGGCAAATATCAGGGACGACCTCTGATCGATTTGCCCGAGGCGTATTTATTATGGTTTGCACGAAAAGAATTTCCGAAAGGTAGCTTGGGCCGTTTGATGGAACTGACGTTGGCGATCAAAATCGAAGGATTGGAAGATCTGGTCAGGCCTCTAAAGCACACACGGGAGCCGAAAGGCTGGGACGGGCCTGAGCCGTGAAAACGGAAGGTGCGGCTGGATTTGCAGATCATCCCAATATAGCCTAGCAGTTAGCCTAGCAGGCAGACCCCGGCAAAAGTCTCATCGCGCTGCGAGCGCGCCGACATTGGAGTTTCATGGCGTCAAAGGTTTCGCGGGTTTTCCGTCCGGTTAGATGGTGGGTGGCCTCGTTCGGAGGGCAATTCACTCAACGAACTCGCGCTATCTACGTGGTGGGCGGCACGGCGGTCGTGGCCTTGGCCTTATTCGCGTTCAGCATCGTGGACTTGATCGAAGGGCGGATGTCGGAGGCGGCTCGCTCCTTCACGGTGGTGGTGATTCTGCTGACGGTGGCGGCCGTTTTTCCCAGCCGGTCGAATCCCAATCTCATGGCACGGGTTTCACTGGCTCTCAGCTTGCTGGTGATCTCTTATGAGACGGCTGTCGGAGCCAATGAGGGGTTCACCTTCCTGTGGTTCTACGTCCTGCCACTCGGGCTCTTTTTCGTTCTGGGTCGCCGGGAGGGCCTGGTCTGGCTGGTGGCCACAGCGACAATCCTTGGGTGGCTGTTGTTCGTGGTCGATCACCAAACCACAGCGGATGGGGACGTGGGAACCATCGCCCTCGCAACGTTCTCCTTGCTCGGGATCTTGGGCTACGGGCTCGAATCGGCCCGGCACCGGCTGGCTGAGATGCTCAAACAGGAGAGGGCTGAGCTGGAGTCGGTGCTACTCGATCTCGAAGCCCTCTATGGTTTGGTGCCGATTTGCTCTTCCTGTAAAAACGTTCGTGACGACGGCGGTTATTGGTACGGCATCGAAACTTACCTTTCTAAGCACTCTGCGGTCGAGCTTCAAGCTGCTTTTTGTCCGAGTTGCCTTCAAGATTCCTCGTTGGGGGACTCGATATCGGATCGAGAAGGCAGATCCACTGAACCCGTGATAACTGCCCGAGCCAATCCCGCGAGTCTTCCAGATGAGCACGACCGTCGACGGCGCATCTATTTCAGCGCCGGTATGGGGATTTTGATCCCGTTTATGTGCTATTTCGGCAGCATCGACTTTCGCGCGGGTCGAATGTTTGAAGCGGGTCTTGTCTATGGCCTCGCGGCGGTTTTCGGGCTCAGCCTTTGGGCCCTGCGGAGCGGGAAGTTGGACCGCTGGGTTTATCAAGTCGCTGCGGGCACCAGCTTGGCAGTCCTTGCCTATGAGTTGCACGTCGGCGCCTACGGTGGATTTGTGGCTTTGTGGATCTATTCTTTCCCGGCATTTGCAATTTTTGTGCTCGGGACCCGAGGCTTATTTTGGTCGTTGGTCGGCCTCGCGATGTCGAGCTTCTATCTCCTGGGACCCATAGGGCAGGCGTATCCGATCTCCATGTCGAGCCGGTTTTTGACCACATTATCTCTAGTCATCATGATGGCCTACGGGTTGGAAGTGACCCGTCGCCGCAGCCATGACCGGTGGGCCAAGGAATCCGACGCGCTGCGCGAGTCCTTGGAGCAAGTGCGGACCCTGCGGGGTTTGCTGCCCATGTGCCCGTCTTGCAAAAACGTGCGCGATGATCGCGGTTTCTGGGAGCAGATTGAAATCCACGTGACACGGGTGTCGGGCACCCGTTTCACCCACGGACTGTGCCCGAGCTGCGCATCTAAGGCCTTCGGTGAACTCGGATTGGACGAGCACGAGACGGGCAGGGTTGGAGGTTGAGAATTTGACTGCGCGGTTGAGCATCGGGCGGAATCAGCCTTCTTAGAAATGGCCGGCATCAAATTTATTAGCCTTCTTAGAAATGGCCGGCACCAAAATTTCTTAGCCTTCTTAGAAACGGCCGGCACCTCGATAAAAACAAGAAAAATCCGGAGCGAGCAGAATTGGCGCCCTTTTTTGCGTCCCAGCATTAGTGAATGCGGAGATTTATCT
>CBDUGP010000078.1:0-48086 GCA_965366625.1 uncultured bacterium | reverse complement strand
GGTGGGAGTGGTGCCGGGCATTTGTGCCGGTGGGAGTGGTGCCGGGCATTTGTGCCGGTGGGAGTGGTGCCGGGCATTTGTGCGATTCCGGGCAGGGCATCGCGAAGAAGTTTGCGAATGTTATGGACGGAAGGAAACGCCAAGCCGCTGATGAGACGAAGACCCCCTTGGTCGGCTAAGCTCGGCTCCGGAAAAGGAGCCGGAATGAAGTATTGCCCGATGTGCGGTAAAGAATATGAAGACGGTGAGGTTTGTGAGAGAGACGGCGCCGTTTTGGTCCGGCAGCAGACCGCGGCGAAAAGTCTGATCGGACTGGTGCTCAAAGATTCGTATCGCATCGTCGAAGAAATCGGTCAGGGCGGCATGGCCACGGTATTTCGCGGCGTTCAAATGCCCCTCGAACGGGACGTCGCGATCAAAGTGATGCTGCCGTCCCTGCAATCTACGCCGTCGATGATTCAGCGCTTTTTCCAAGAAGCCAAGCTCCTATGCCGCCTGAGCCATCCCAACGTGGTGTCGATCATCGACTTCGGCAATACCGAGTCCGGCATGGTCTACATGGTCATGGAACTTTTGCGCGGACGTTCTCTGCGATCCGAGGTGCCGACCGGCGGCTTGCCGATCGTTGATGTGGTGCGGCTAATGCAAGAGATTTGTGCCGGGGTCGGTGCCGTGCATTCCTGTGGTTTGGCCCACCGCGATCTCAAACCCGACAATATTTTTATCGCCGAAAGCTCCGACGGCTCCCAACAAGCCAAGATCATCGATTTCGGCATTGCCCGGGTTGTGGACGGCGAGGCCCATGCCACCCGCATGACCCAAACCGGCCTGGTGATGGGCACTCCCGGATTCCTCGCTCCGGAGCAAATCGGCGACGCCGGCGAGGCCGACGCCCGCTCCGACATCTATGCTCTCGGGGCCGTGCTTTATTGGATGCTCACCGGCCTGCGCCCGTACTCGGGCAATACGCCCAACGCCATCCTCACCAAGCAGCTGAGGGAGCCACCACCGCTCGACGTCGGCTGCCTGAAACACCATCGTTCCCTGGCCCAGGTGGTGGAAAAGGCCATGCATCGGGTGCCCGACGAGCGTTATCAAACTCCCGCCGACTTGGCCCGGGCGTTGGGCGCGGTGGCGTCCAGCAGGGCCGACATGGAGGTCGAGGAGACGATCATCCTCGGATCGGGCATCTCTCCCGACACCGTGGCCACCCAGCCGCTGAAACGCCTCGGCTCGTCGAAGTACAAGGCTTGGCCCTTGTTGGCTGCCGGTCTTGCATTGGTCCTGACGGTGATCGTCGCTCTGGCCTTGGGCGGCCTGCTCGACCGTGGCGATGGGGCAGCCCATGACGGGGATGCGGGGGCGGATTCCAGCTCCACGGCTGCGGAGCCGGCCCGCGGAGTCTTTGACGATCGAATCCTGGTCGGCATGAGCGCCGCGTTTTCGGGCGCTTCCAAGGAGTTGGGACGCGGTATGCGCCTGGGGATCGAGGCTTGTTTTCAGGAGATCAACGACGACGGCGGCATCCACGGACGGCGCCTGCAGTTGGTGGCGCTGGATGACGGTTACGAGCCGGGCCGCACCGTCGCCAACATGGCCGAGCTGCTTTCGGAGCGCAAGGTTTTTGCTTTGTTGGGCAACGTGGGCACGCCCACCGCCGAAGTGGCGGTGCCCCTCGCCCGTGAGCACAACGCACCGTTTATCGGCGCGTTCACCGGCGCCGATGTGCTGCGCTCCGAGCCTCCGGAGCCGCTGATCTTCAACTACCGGGCAGGTTATGCCCAAGAAACCGCCGCCTTGGTGGAGTATTTTCTCGACGTTCGAGGCCTCGCCCCCTCCGAGATTGCCGTCTTTGCCCAAGAAGACAGTTTCGGCGACGCGGGTTATCGCGGGGTGGTCGGCACCCTTCAGCGCCGGGGCCACGACGACAAGGTGCCGCGCATCGGATATCGGCGCAATCGCACTGAGGTCGACTCCGCCGTCGACCAGCTTTTGCGGCTCGACCCTGAAGTCAAGGCCGTGGTCCTGGTAGCGACCTATCGCGCCGCCGCTGAACTCATCCAGCGGTTAAAAGAGGAACGTCCCGATCTGCTCTTCGCCGGTCTTTCGTTCATCGGCAGCCGCGCCCTGGCCGAAGAGCTCGCCGAGCTGGGACCCAACTATGCCGACGGCGTGATCGTCACCCAGGTGGTGCCCCACTACGGATCGTCGGCGCCGGGCGTTGAACGCTACCGCGACGCCCTGTCGACTTACTTCCCGGCCGAGCAACCGGGTTTCGTCTCCCTCGAAGGTTACCTCGCTTGCCGTTCCTTCGCCGCGGGGCTTGAGCAGGCCGGCCCGGGTCTCACCCCGGAATCATTGGTGGCGGCCATGGAGTCCGTCTCCCAGCTCGACCTGGGCATCGGCACGGTGCTCAGCTTCAGCCCGAGCCGTCATCAAGGCTCCGACGAGGTCTGGGGCACCGTGCTCGATCGCACCGCCACCTACCAGATGCTCGACCTGAAACCTTCTTCTTGAGGATCCATCATGGGCTCCCCGATTGTCAGCTATGAGCTTGAAGGCGCTGTCGCCACCATCACCCTGGACGACGGCAAACGAAATGTCATTTCGCCCCGTTCGCTTCGTGAACTCAATCAAGCCTTAGACCTGGCCGAGAAGCAGGGAGCTGTGGTGGTGCTGACGGGTCGGGAGGACGTCTTCAGTGCCGGTTTCGATCTAAACATTCTCAGAAGCGGTGTTCTCGATGCTTTTTCCATGCTGAGCGGCGGCTTTGAATTGGCCGCACGGTTGCTGGCGTTTCCGACCCCTATCGTCATCGCTTGCAACGGCCATGCAATGGCGATGGGCGCTTTCCTGCTGCTGTCCGGGGACTATCGAATCGGCGCTGAGGGATCGTTCAAAATCGTTACCAATGAGGTTCAGATCGGCTTGACCATGCCGGCCGCAGGTATAGAGATCTGCCGACAACGGCTAACGCCTGCACATTTCGTCAGGGCAGCGTTGCTCGCGGAGGTCTACAGTCCCGAAACAGCCGTTGAAGCCGGTTTCCTGGATCGCGCTGTGCCGGCTGAGGCTCTTGCTCGGGAAGCTGCTGAGGTCGCTGCCCAGTTGGCGGATCTCGACATGAAAGCCCATTTTCAGACCAAGCTTCGGGCGCGGCATCGGCTGCTGAAAGCCCTAAAAAAAGCGATTCGTTCGGACCGAACTGATTTCGTCATCAAAGGCTCGGGTCGCATGATCGGCAAGTTTTTTAACCGCGCCCGATGAATAGAAAACAACGGTTCGTCAACCTCGCCAAGCGTCAGCTCAGCCGCTCACCCGCCCTCATGCATTTGGCCAAGGCCCTTCGTCGTCGGCTTTCGCCGACGTTCCGAGGTTTGGCTTCGGATCATTGGGATGCGCGGGTGGATCAGGTGGAGTCGGCGACGCCCCAGGGCTGGCTCGATGTGGAGCTGGTCGAGGTGGAGTACATCAGGCCCCGCATCTCGGGCGATCCGGCGGTACCTTATCTGCATCATTTCCTGCGCACCCACGTGCCCCACGCACCGGTGGACCGGCTGCTGAGCCTCGGTTGCGGCGGCGGCAACCTGGAACGGGATCTGATCGCCCTCGGCGCGGCGCGCCGGATCGACGCCTCGGACGTCAGCGCCGGCTCGATCGAGCTGGCCCAAAGGTTGGCTGCGGAACAAGGGTTGGACGATCGCATTGGCTACGCGGTGGCCGATCTGAATTACGACACCTTGCCCGAGTCTTCTTACGATCTGGTGGTGATCAAACATGCGCTGCACCACCTTGAAAATCTCGAAACTGTCTACCGGCAGATTCGCCGCAGCCTGCGTCCGGGCGGCCTCTTCATGTTCAACGAATTCGTCGGCCCGACCCGGTTTCAGTGGACTGATTTGCAGCTGGCCCACATGAATCGGCTACTCGCAGATTTACCCAAAACATTGAGGAATTCCTTGCCGGTGGTCAAGATCCGGCGCCCGCTGGTCAGCGACATGATCGCCCTCGATCCCTCGGAAGCCGTACGTTCCGCCGAGCTGTTGCCTCTCTTGGAGGCCGACTTTGAGATCCTGGAACTCAAGTCCTACGGCGGGACTTTGCTTCACATTTTGCTCAGCTACCTGTTGCCGGCGATGGATTTAGAAAAAACCGAGCACATCGAGTTATTGAGAAGCCTCATGGCCGAAGAGGGCCGTCTGCTCGACGCCGGAGAGATTCCGAGCGATTTCGCCTACGTGGTCGCTCGCCCGCGAGGGTAGTCCCACTGGGGGTCTTGGCCGACCCGCTGATCACGACCCGCACCTCAACTACTCGAACCGCAACGACGTGGCCGGGTCGATGGCCGCGGCACGCAGCGCCGGCGCCCAGCAGGCGAGGGCTCCGACGGCCAACAGCACCAAGGTGACGGCGGCTAGGGTGGTGGCGTCAATGGGGGCCACACCGATGAGAAAGTGCGTGATCAACGGAGTCAGGCTGAAGGCGAGCGTCGCGCCCAGGACCACGCCGATCAATACGAGGCGCATGCCAGAGGCGACGATCAGGCGGACCACTTGCTCTCGCCGGCCGCCGAGGGCTAGGCGAATGCCGATCTCTCGCCGACGTTCGTTGACGCTGTGGGCGAGCACGCCGTAAATGCCGAGCGAGGCGAGCAGCAATCCAAAAGAACCTAGAGCCGACATCACCGCTGAGGCGAGCCGCTGGGGCAGCAGTGAGCGGTCGATATCGTCCCGCAGGCTCATGAAGCGGCCCGGGTCTTGGGTGGGTACCGCTGCCTGGACCGCCGCCTGCAATTCTTTTTGCCTTGTGCTCACGTCGCCGGCTGCGCGGATCAAGACGGACACCCTGGGTGCGTAGTCCTGCGCCATCGGCAGGTAGACATGGGCGATAGGCGTGGTTTCTTGGATCAAATATCGACTGTCGGCCACTACTCCGACGACGGTCACGCGCTCGCTTTTTTGTCGCAGCTCTTGGCCGACGGCAGCCTCCAAAGACCAGAATCGACGAGCCATAGTTTCGTTGATGATCGCCACCCGCGGGCTTTCTGAGTTGTCTCCGGGACCGAAGGCGCGGCCCGCGAGCAGTGGAATCTCCATGGTGTCGAAATAACCGTCGCTCACCGAGTTGGCGTCGACCACCAGCCCGGTGCCGGTCGCGTTTTCGATCCCCGCGATGTCGATCTCGATCGGATTCTTGACCACGCCGATCGGCGGGCGTTGGGCCAACGCCACCGCATCGATGCCGGGCAGGCTGCCGAGGCGTCGCCGGACCTCGGCAATGCGTTGGAGGCCGAGCGCGGAATCTTCGTGCTCATCGGTGAGGGTCAAGCGCCCGGCGGCCACTTGGTCGGCTTCGAAACCCGGGTCGAGGCTTTGCCCCTCGCGCAGGGAGCGCAAGAACAGCCCGGCACCGATCAAGAGTGCGACGGCGGCAGCGATTTGGACCACCACAAAGGCGCTGCGCAGGCGTCCGCCTTGGACCGCGACTTGGCGTGAGCGCAGGCCGGTGATGAGGTCTTGCTTCAGAGCCTCTCGGGCCGGAAAGAGCCCGGCGATGAGCGAAGCGATCCAAGCGATCGAGGCGGTGAAGAGTAAAACACGCCAGTCGATTTCCAGCTCGAGACCCCGTGGAGCGGGCAAATCGGAAAGCCCGGCCAGAAAAGCGGTGGTCAGCTGAGCGGCGACGAAAACTCCGACGGCAGCGCCGAGGGCGAAGAGCAGTAAGGCCTCGGTGATCAGCTGGCGCACGACCCTCGCGGCCCCGGCACCCAGGGCGAAGCGGATGGCCATCTCTTTCTGTCGGGCGGAGGCTCTGGCCAGCAGCAAGCCGCCGACATTGAGGCAGGTAATGAGCAACACCAGGCCTGCGACGACCATCAAGAGGCCCAAGAATCCGATCACGCCGTGGCGCATGGAATAGTCGATGCCGGTGGTGGGATGGACACCGACTCGAAGACCCCGATTGCGAACAGGATCGCGACGTTCGAGCTGTGCCGCCAGCACGTCGAGCGACGCCTGGCTCTGTTCCAAGTCGACCCCCGGAGCGAGGCGGCCGATGAATTCCAAACCGCGCTCTTCGGGATCGTGCAGGTGGAAATTCTGCAGCACCAGCTCGCCGGCTTGCAGGGGCAGCCAGACCTCCGTGGGGTAACCGATGAAGGTGCCGGAAAAACCCTCCGGCCCGATGCCGATCACCGTAAAGGGCGTGCCGTTCAAATGCAGGGTAGAGCCGAGCGCGGCGGGATCACCACCGAGCCGAGATCGCCAGAAGGCATGGCTGATCACCGCCACCGTGGGCTCACCGCCGGTTTCCAGGGTGCGGCCGAGCAGCGGCTCCACCGCCACCACCTGAAAATAATTCGGCGTCGCCAGCTGGGTAACGACCCTGTCGCCGTCGAGATCGGGACCCATCCGCAAGCGCCGCGCCGTGTAGGCGGCGATGCCCGATAGGACGTCGCCGGCGTGCTGGTCATATTCGAGATAGTCGGCGTAGGAAAATCCGGTGAAGCTATTGCCGCCGGGCACTTGGGCGGCGAGGTCGACGGCCCGCTCCGGCTCGCCGATCGCCAGCGGGCGTAAAACGATTTCGTTCACCACGGTGAAGATCGCCGTATTCGCGCCGATGCCGAGGGCCAGGGTGCCGACGATGACGGCGGCCAAACCCGGCCGGCGGGCGAATGAACGGAAGGCATAGCGGACGTCCTGGCCGAACCGATCCATGGTGCCACTCCTTTGGGTCGGGACTTGGGTGCCCTGTTTCTTGTTGAAGACCTCGTTGAAGACCTCGTTGAAGGCCGAGAGCCTGGCGCGGCCGGCGGTGAGCATCAGATCGAAAATCATGCGCACCAGCAGAAGGTATCGATGCCGACGGTTCAGGGTGGAAGCATCGGCCCAGGCCCGGTGGACGAAATCGAGCATCGAGTCGCCGTAACGCCGACGGAAGGTGGGCGGATAGAGGCGAATGAGGAGTCGTAACCAGCGGTCCATATCAAGCCTCCCTAGGCCGTCTGAGCAGCCCTTTGGACTCTGCCAGCTCGACGATGTCGGACAAGATTTCGAGCTCATGCTCAAGCCGTTCACGACCCTCTCGGCTCAGCGCGTAGTATCGGCGACTGGGTCCCTTACTTTCGTCGGAGGGCGCCGGTTTCTCGTCGAGCAGGCCGGCTTTTTGCAGCTTTTCGATCGCCCAATAGAGAGAGCCCGGGCCGAGCTTGATTCGCCCGCGGGTCCGCTCTTCAACCCAATGCTTGATCGCATAACCGTGGACGGGGCCCTGGGCGGCCGAGAGCAGGATGTGAAAGTGGGAGGGTGTGAGTCGCATGGTGCTTCTATTACGATTTCTGTAATAGAAGGTTTCAGCTCCAGCCCAGCCCTCTACCCGTCAGTCAACCAGCAGTAGATTTGATCGCAAACCCCGGGGTCGCTGAGAAGGTCGAGGTGGCTCAATCCGTAAAGAATGCGCTGGTGGGAAGCGGGGAGGGTCAGCGAGAGCTCGGGATTCTCGTGCCGGCCGAGGGCGCTGTCCACCGGCACCAGCCCGTCTCCTCGCAGACGGGCGCCAGCACGGGTGGCCTCAAGGTCTGATGGCGGTTGTTGGGTCGCGGCTAGTGCGAAGCATCGGGTGTTTTCGGGAAGGGGCACAGGATTTCTGGGATCATGGATGTGTCCGGAACCTACGCTTTGCCAATCCGCATCGATCACATTGCCGTAGCGAAGGTCCTTTACACCGGCGCTTCGAATGTTGGCCAAACGTGCCAAGGGGGCAGAGTAGGGGCTGATTCCCATCAGGATGTCGGTCCAGTTGCCGGCACGTTCCAGGGGCGCGCCATGGTGTGGCGTGCCCAGGAAGATGAGTTTCTTCAGCCGGTCCGGCCAAGCATAATCGGCCTGAGTCGCGTAGTGGCACGCACTGCGCGTGACCAGTCCTCCCATGCTGAAACCGACGATCACCAGCTCGCCGATGGGCACGGGCCACGCCTGAACCAGCCTTTCCAAGAGCTCGGCGAATTGCCGGCCATTGGTGGAGATGTGCTGACCGGTGTTGTAGTGCAGGTGCAGGGCTGTGTGATCCAGATCCCGGGCCAGAGAGGCACTGTGGTCGTGCCCGTTGCGAAGCCATTGCAGGTCGTTCATGCACAGGCCGTGCACCCACAGAACCAGCCTGGCCGTCGGGCGAGGGAAGTCTTGTTGCAGCGAGGGTCGGTCCAGGGTCAGAGGACGGCCGTCCTTGCGCAGCCGCATCGAGATCGCCAATGGGTTGTTGGAGGCCACCAGGTAGTCCCCGAGCACGCCGTTGAGCGCAGCCGACACCGCTTCACGTTGGATTGGGGAATCGTTGTTTCTGAGCAGTGGAGCGAGCTGCGCCAAAGCGAAGTCGAGCCCGAAGCCGACCCCCCGCGAGATCCCGCGGATGCTGCGGTAAACCAGGCCGGTGATTCCCGTCGTGCCCCCCTGGCGAGATGGGCCGACGACGGGAGCCAGCCCCGAGATATTGCGATGCATGGATTCGACGATGCCGGTCACCCCCACGACCGCGTCGACGATCAACCGGCCGGCGCCCCGCAAGTCGGAAGCTATTTCGAGGTTTGCCTCGCGGTGCTCGGCAACATCCCTTGGCTCGGAGGTATTTTCAGCCGTCGGTTTGGCGTGGTCGTCGGCTTGAGTTCTGGGGGATGTCAAACGGTCACTTTCGATGCTGCCGTAGAGGTACCGGACGGAGTGGAACCGGACGGCGAGGATCCGTTGTATTGCAGCAGGTCCCATCGGGTGCCATACAAATCCTCGAAGACCGCCACTGTGCCGTAGGGCGCCTCTTTGGGCGGTCGGACGAATTTGATGCCTTCCGCGATCATCCGATGGTAGTCGCGCCAAAAATCGTCGGTTTGCAGGAAGAGAAAGACTCGTCCGCCGGCTTGGTTGCCGATAAAAGTTTCCTGCTCGGCATTCGAAGCCCTGGCCAGCAGCAGGGATGTGCCGGAGGAGCCCGGCGGCGAGATCACCACCCAACGCTTGTCCTGCTCAGGCTGGTATTGGTCTTCGACGAGGCGAAAGCGGAGCTTGTCGACATAAAACGCAAGAGCCTCGTCGTAGTCTCGAACCACCAGTGCGATATGGGCTATGGACTGTTGCATGGTTGAGGCTGCATGGCTGTAGGCGCGTCTGTTTCCACTCAAAGCTCCGTAGATCGTGATGTGAGCTAATCCAATCGTCGCCTTCGGCGATGCGTCCATTATGCCGTTAATTCTTCCCTGCCGACTCATTTGCCGAGCACGAGCTTGCGGCGTCCGATCAAAGCCGCAAGACCAGAAGGATCAACAAGGCGGACGTCAGCGCCGCGAGAGCCGTTCTAAAGAGGTTCCAGCGATTCCAGCGCGGCTCAAAATCCCTTCGGGCCTCCGCGAGTTCATTTTCGTCCAAGGTCTGGACATCTACGGTTTGTAGTTGGTTGTTCAAGGGCACATTGACGGAGAGCGTGGGCAGTAGGACGCCGAAGAGATAAAACCCTACGGCAGCGACCATCAGCATGCGCTCGGTACCCTCCAACTGCTTTATGCCCAGCACTGCCGAAGCAAAGAGAGCGACGATCGAGCCGATCCAAACCAATAGAAAGACCGGCTGATTGTTTTGAATCACTCGGTCGATCACCTGGAAGGCGTGAATAAACTCCCGGTCTTTTAGGTTTCCGAGACCCGGCATGACGACAATGGCGAAGGCGAATAGGAAGCCGGCTACCCATGAGCAAAGCAAAGTGGCCGACACCAACCCGATTTGGAAAGTATCCATCTTGTTTCCTTATTGTTTCCTTTTGTTTACTAGAGACCCTGACTCGGCGGCCGGGCACACGTCGTGAAAGTAGGATCTTTCCTGGGAGCGCCGCCGCCCCGGCGGCTTTCGAAGCCGGCAGGATGCCGGCGTTCCCAGCGGCGGGCCGCGACGGCCCTGGTCTTTATGAAGCGATTCGCCACAAACCCGTGGCAGCGATCTCTCGGGCGTAGTCGGCGAAATCCTTGGGCGGGCGACCGAGGGCCCGTTGAATGCCGTCGGAAAGATGGGCGTTGCGGCCGTCGAGCACGGTGGAGAAGAGATAGTCCATCATCCAAACGACCTCATCGGGCGCCCCGGAGTCCCGGACGCCCGCGACGAAGGCATCGTGGGGAATCTGAAGATAGGTGATCTTGCGGCTCGCGGCTTCGGTCAGCTCGTAGGCGACGTCTTCTAGGGTCATCAGACGGGGTCCGGTCACCTCGTAAATTTGGCCCGCGTGGCCCGGCTCCGTGAGTGCGACGACGACGACTTCCGCGATGTCGTCGACATCCACAAACGGCTCCGGCGTATCGCCGGCGGGCAGGGTGATCACGCCGGCGAGAACCATGTCGATAAAAGCGCCCTCGGAGAAGTTCTGGTTGAACCAGGCCGCGCGCACGATTGTCCATTCGAGACCGCTCTTTTGCACAACCCTTTCGGCGGCTTGCGCCTCGGCTTCCCCGCGACCGGAGAGCAATACCAGGCGTTTCACCCCATGGTGTTTGGCCCGGTCGACGAATGCCTGGACGGCGTCGGTGGCGCCGGGCACGGCGAGGTCTGGTGCGTAGTTGATGTAGGCCGCCTCGATGCCTTCCAGGCAGGCGTCCCAACCCGCTGCGTGATTCCAGTTGAAGGGCGGGGAGGCCGAACGTGAGCCGATGCGTACCGGCACACCTTTCGCTTCCAGGGTGGCGGTGATCCTGCGACCTGTTTTGCCCGTGCCTCCGAGCACGAGGGTGAGTCCGACGGATTTCTGGCTCTGATGTTTAGGTTGGCTCATGGCTTGCTCCTTGGTTTGAGTGGCAAGCTAAAGCTACAGATTCTTCTGGGATCCTTCTTGACAGTTGCCGCCAAAAACTTGACGCGTTGCGCCAACCGTCGCCCGATCGGCGTGATGAGCGACTGCGTGGGTCAAGGTGGTGAATCGAGGCGGTAGGAGCGCGGTGTTTGCCCCTCCCACCGTTTGAAGGCGCGGTTGAAGGCGCTTTGTTCGGAGAAACCCGTCATGAACGACACCTCGGCCAGCGAGTAATCGGTTTGGCGCAAAAGGCGCTCGGCCAGTTGACGCCGAGATTCGTCGACCAGGATTTGATAGGAGCAGCCACGTTCCGACAGCCTGCGTTGCAGGGTTCGCCCGCTCATGCCTAGATACCTGGCCACCGCAGAGAGGGTCGGAACGCCGCCGCTCAAGGATTGCGAAACCCGAATTTGGACTCTCTTTTCCAGCGAGCTGTCGTCTCCGAGCTTTTTGAGTTCAGTTTCGAGATGGGTCTCGAAGAATTTGGAGATGCCGGCGTCGCCGAGTTTGTTCGGCGTTTGCAGGGCCTCAGTGGATAGATGCAGGGCATCCCGATCCGATCCGAAATGAGCCGGACATCCGAAATACGCTTCGTGATCGGCCGTGGACACGGGCGGCGGGTGTTTGAAGTAGACCGCAATCGGCGCGTGCTCTCGGCTGGAGACCTGACGGCTGATGGACCAGATGCTCGCCATGGTGGCTTCGTTGGAGAGCCGTAGGCCGAGCCGTCGCTCGCCCTGGCGATTGAGGTGCATGAATCCTCCGTCGTCGGTCGGCTCCAGCTCGTAGGTCGAGACGTTGGTTAGAACCCGCGCGTAACGCTCGGCTCGCTCGTAAGAGCCTCGAAGTTCCGTCGCCGACTTCCAGGCAAGGCCAAAAGCGCCGTAATCGTCGCAACGCATCGCGGCCCCGACTCTCAAGGGCAACGTGACGGCATGACCGTCCACCGCTGCGATCCTCTCCAACAATGCGTAGTAGTCGGTGTCGGGCAACATCTGCTTGGGGTCCATGGGGCTATCTGGATCGATGCCCACGGAACGTAAGAGAGCCCCCTTGTCGACGCCATCGTCGACTTCTTGGACTACTTTTCTAACGAATAATGATGTGATTTTTCCCATGGGTCCGAGGGACTCTTCGTCTAGCAGGCTGTGGTGGAGCGTGTGCTCGATGGCTCGGCGAACCCGAGCATTTCACCAACAAAGACGATCGAATGGCAAGTAGAACAGAGGATCCGTCGCTGCGGTGCCCGATCCCACCACCGAAGAGCCTCCTCCCATAGGGTGGAGCTCGATAGATCGTCACCGGGCGCCGACATACTGCCCGCGGGCACCGAAGGTGGCTTCGGCCATGCCTGGAATCATCGCGAGCTTTGGAATCCAGGCGTGTTGGGTGTTTCGTTTCTCTTGGCGTTCGAGCAACAACGAGTCGCCGAATTCGTGGGTCCGGTAGCGGTTTCCTTCGAGTTCGGCGGTTATGCGCTGCAATAGGTCACCGTCGGCGAAGGCGTGCAGCAATTGGTAGTGGCTTTCATCGGGCTCGTGGGTGCCGGTGAGCATGGCGTCGACGATCTGGATCTCACTGGTCGGACCCAGGCGTTGGGTCGCCAGCCCGGGTCCGGCGCTCAGGCCCTCCCGCTGGCCGGCCGAATGCTCTAGGGCGCGGGTGACCGTGGTGCCCAGGGAAATGACTCGTCCTCCCTTGGCGCGGGTCTGGGTTACAGCTTTTACCGTGGTTTCGGGAATGAAATACGGCTCGTCGAGCGGCAGCCGAGCGTCCAAAGCCGGGTCCCCGGTGGACGAGATTCCGGCGGCAAGGGTCAGGGTGGCGAAATCCACGCCCCGCGAACTCAAGCCGTCCAACAAGCTCCAATTGAGCACGAAACCCGCCGACGGCGACTCAAAAGCAACCGCCCGTGATGCCACCGGCGTCCACACGTCCCAAAGGTCGAGGGATTGCCGGATGTGGGCATATTGAATGGGTCGACCGTGACTTGCGATGCCTGCCCAAACCTCGTGGGGCGGACCCTCGAAGGCGAGTTTAACCCAGCGCCCATGGCCCATCCGTCGCTTCACTGTGGCGCGCAACGGGCCGAGGATCAAGCGGTCGCTCGCCCGCAATTTGGGTGGCATCGGTCGATCCTCGGTACGGGTGTGGAAATCGCCGGCGCCGAAGACGATCACGGTGAAGTCTCGCACGTCGTCAAAATCCATGGAGGAACGTCCCGCCAAACGAACCTCGATCGGCTCGCCGCTCGGTCCGTGGATCCCGTGAAGGCTGGCCGGCAGTGTCGCCGCATCATTGGCGACCAAAAGGTCGCCGGGGCGCAAATGATCGATCAGAGCCGAACGTGCGGAATGTTGCAGCTCACCTTGGGGGTCGACGATCAGAAGCTTGGCCGCCGCTGGGCGCTGTTGGGGTTGGTGTGCAGCTCTCATGACGCCACCGCCACGGGGGCCGCGGGGGCCAGGGCCGTTTCGATCATGGCCACGAGCTCTGCGGCGGCCTGCGCGGGTCGTTTTAAATCAGCGGGATCGGCGTCCGGAACCGCCAAAGCGTGCAACGGGGTGTCCATGTCTCCGGGGTCGACGGCCAGGACCGACACGCCGACACTTTCCAGCTCTTGGTGCCAAATTCGGCTCATATGGGCCAGAGCCGCTTTGCTCGCGCTATAGGCTCCCCAGCCGGCATAGGCGTTTTCCGCTGCGTCGCTGCTGATGTTGATCACCAGCGCCGGGCGACCGCCTCGGGCGGATGCGGCGAGCGCGCCGAGCAACGCCTTGGTGAGGCGGAAAGGGCCGAGCACATTGGTGGTCAAGGCGAGCTCTAAATCTTCACATTCGGTATCCGCCAGCGGCGCTAAGGGTACCGGGCCCAGGCTCGAAGCGTTGTTGATCAAAACGTCGAGCCCGCCCAACGCCGTGGTGATGGCCATGGCCATGGGATAGATCGCCTGTTTTTGGCAGACGTCGCCGACGATGCCGTGGGCGGAAGGGAATCGCTCGGAAACGGCGTCGACTCGTGCTTGGGTGCGGGCTACGAAAGCCACTTGGGCCCCCTGGGCGCTCAACGTCTCGACAAGAGCCAGACCTAGGCCTGAAGTGCCGCCGGTGATCGCCACTCTTAGCTGGTTGAGGGTCGTTATTGTGGATGTGTCGGCGGATGAATCGGCGGATGAATGGGCATGTTTCATGTTGCTGTCCTCCTGGGTTGAACGCGACCGATCCTCTTGACCGGTTGATGAACCAAGACTACAAGTTCAAGTGAACTTGAAGTCAAGGGGAAAATTTGATCTACTGTGTCCATGGCCGACTTACTCACCATCGGAGAGGTCTCGAAACGCAGTGGCATTGCCTCTTCGGCGCTGCGTTTCTACGAAGAAAAGGGGCTGATTACCTCGGAGCGGGCGGGGTCTGGACACCGACGTTTCCCACGGTCGGTGCTGAGGCGCATTGCCTTCATCGTTTATGCGCAGCGCGTCGGGCTGACCCTAGAGGAGATAGCCCACGAATTGGGCACGCAATCGCCGGACCAAGCACCCGATCGTCAAGACTGGTCACGTTTGGCCGGCGCGTGGACGAAGCGGATCGATGAGCGCATTCAGGAGCTCGAGCGGCTGAAGAAGGGCCTGACCCAATGCATCGGCTGCGGATGTCTCTCCCTCTCCAACTGCCGCCTGGCGAATCCGGGGGATCGCGCGGCCAAGAAGGGCCCCGGCCCCCGATATTGGATCGGCGATCGACCTTCGGGGTAGCGGGCGTGTTGACCACTCCAGAGGAATTCGACCAGGTGCAGGAGCATCGACGGGTCGTGGCGGCCATTCGGGAAGGCCTCGACGATGTGGAAGCGGGTCGAGTGCTCGACGACGAAGATCTGGACGCCGAGCTAGATGCAGAGTTCGGCTCTCTATGAAGCTTAGATGGACCCGCCGGGCCAAGGTGAGAAGAAATACACTCTGTTCTTGAAACGGTAAAGGGCTCAATTGCACTTTTCACCGTGCAGTCAGCCCAGTCGTAATGTCCAGGCTACCTCGGTGAGATGCCGAGGGTCCGGGCAAGGGTCGACTGCTCCTAACCACTACCGATCAGGAGCTCCATTCATGACCTCGACCTGCCGATCCCCCCGTTGTGTTTTGTTTCTTGCCCTTGTCCCGCTCTTATTCTTGACGATCTCATCCACTGCCTGGGCCGGAGTCGGTTCGTTGGTGGAAGACGACAACGGTGACGGTCGGTTGACCCTCTACGTGCATTTCGATCTGCCGCCCGGAGAGCAGTATTTGGCGGATGTGAAAGCCGCCTGGACTCAAGCCGGCGAAATATTGTGCGACGCTGCCGACGGTCAGGTGCGTCTGGATCGCGTGGTACTCACGGGCGGTGAGTCCGGTCGAGCGGAAGCGGATTTCCGAATGATTTTCCGCGATTGCCGTTCCTCGGCGCCGGTCCTGGGGCTCGGCACTCTCGGGGAGACCTCGGTGCTCTGTAAAAACGCCCATCAAAACCCGTCGACCCTGGCCCATGAGGCCGGACATTTCGCCTTCGGATTATGGGATCAATATCCCGAGGTGAATCGGGATTTCGGCTACAACTTCGAGACGGATCAGGTTTTTGTGTGCGATATCGGACCGGGTTTTGAGCCCGGAACCATGGACGAAAAGAACCATACGATCATGCAACCGGCGGGCGGCGGCCCCCGGTGTGTGGGAGGCGCCTCGGACGGAACCGCTTGTCTGCGCGATGCAGATTGCCCGAACGGTACTTGCGATCCGGTGATGATGAGTGAGCTGAGCGTGAGAGGTAACCACGATCCCCTGAGGGGTGACGGAGTCGGGCCATGCCCTGAGCCGGCGGCCACCACGGAGGTGATCCTGGGATTGGAGACCGGCCCATTTTGGCGTTTGGGGGATGCCAAGGTCTTCGACGGCAGCACCTACGCGTCGGCACAGTTATCGTCGCATCGCTCGCGGCAGGTGCGGTTGCGAGACTCCCTGGGCACGGCCAACGGGGTGCCGTTGGATCTATTCTTGACCCGGCAAGACGTGCCGGACCTCGAAGAGCATCATTTTCTGTTGGTGGCCGCGGTCGATGAGGGTTATTTCGATAACCAGAGCTGGGGGCAAATCCGGCTGCTGGACGCTTGGACCCTTGATTTCTCCAGCGGCAATGTGGACGTGCTCGGCGACGAGAATCCGCCGACCTTTGAGCTAGAAGATTTGTTTTCCGGTGCCGACGACATGAGCGTTGAAATCGATGTCAGCCAGCTCTGGGCCAACCCGTACGAGGGAGAGGTGCCGCCGTTCACGGCGACCGAGAACGGCTATTTGTCCTGTGGATCTCCGGATTGTGCGTGGCGTTGGCATGCTCCGAGCGCTACCTGGGCGGCCACCAGCCACAGCATACGGACCTTTGTGGATACCGGGGCCATCGAATCCGATTGGCAGACATTGACCCGTCATTACGACTTTTTGGAAGAGCCGGAGGGCCTGCCCGAAAGCGAGGTGCCCGTGCACTGCCGGCAAGCTCCGGAATTCGACGATCGCCTTGCCCACAGCCATCAAATTCTGGTGGTCCTGGATCGCTCGGGCAGCATGGACTATCCCTCCAGCGGCAACCTCGGAGCGGAGGTCTGCGGCAACGGTTTCGACGACGATGACGACGGCGCGGTGGACGAGGTGGGTTGCACCGATAGCCGTATGGCCTTCGTTCAGGCGGCCGCGCGAGTGATGATCGAACTCGAGACACCGTCGGATGTGGAGCTGGGCTTGGTGTCGTTCGACGACCTGATCGATCCAGAAACCGCGCCGTTGGTGGATTTGAATCCGAATTCGGCCGAAGCTTACTCCAACCAAGTCGATGCTCTGGCGCCTCGGGGTCGTACGGCCATCGGGCTGGCGCTGCAAGAAGCTCTCGACCGTTTCGAGCGTCCCGAGAACGACGGGCGGCGTCAATCCGTCCTGCTGCTCACAGACGGCGAGAACAACGAGGATCCGGAGCCGGAGCTGGTGCTGCCGGCCCTGCGTGAAGCCGGTGTCCAGGTGTTCGCCGTGCCCATCGGTGAGGAAACCGACGAAGGAGAAATGGCACAAATCGCCGCTGAAACCGGCGGCGGTCTGTATCCCAGCGAGGATATCGACGAGCTGCCGGGCCTATTCGCCGAATTGGCTGCCCGCCTGGCCGGGCAGGCACCCCTGCTCAGTCGTCACCGCTTCTCCGTGGCCGACAATCCCGGGCAATATCCGACCCCCACCGATCCCGACGAGCCCAAAGCGGTGAAGCTCGACAAGTTGGAATTCTCGGTGGAGAACGGTGCCAAGGAACTCAACCTCTTGATTTCCGGGCGCAACGCCAACATGGAAACCTGGAAGCTCGACTGGATGCTGCATGGACCGGGCGGGGAATTGGTCAAACCGGTCGACGCCGAGGTGACCCACGATCCCTTCTTCTACCTGGTGCGCCTGGACGGACCGACCCCCGGCCTTTGGACCCTGGAGTCGTGGTCCGCAAACGGCGAGTTGCAGCAGTCGATCTTGACCGCCTACACCCGTCATCCCGACATTGGATTCTTCACCGACGCCCAGCCCCGGGTGGCGACAGCCGATGACGTCATTCACCTGACCGCTGCGCCGTCTGTCTTCCTGCCCTTAGTCGGAGATGTTTCGGTGCAAGCACGGGTTCGTCGACCGGACGGAACAGACGTGTGGACCCCCTTGAAGCAGGATTCCCACTCGGGCCAATGGTCCACGGAATTCGATCAGCTGATCGGCCGCGGCACCTACCAAGTGTTCTTCGACCTGACCGTGGGCGAAGATGCCGAGCAACTACCGGGCGAAAGCATCTTCGAGGGCCCAGACCACACCGGCGATACCATCCCGGCCTTTACGCGTCGGGCTTCGAGCAGCTTCACCGTGGTCACGGGAGATTTCCCTAAATGCACCAACGACGATTGTGACGGCGACGGCATCCTCAACAAATACGAGTGCGGATCCGACACCGACGGCGACGGCGTTCCCAACCTCTTCGACCTCGATTCCGACCGCGACGGCGTGCCGGATGCCCTCGAAGGCTTGGCGGACAAAAACGGCAACGGCGTGCCGGACGCCTGCGACCCGACCTATCCGAAACCTATCCACTGATTAGCTCGGGCCTGTCCAGATTTGGTCTCTCGTGGGTCGGCCCGCAGGACGCCGCCGACCCACCGAGAATCTATTTCTGGACAGGCCGAACTTGGCAGGCTACGCCCGCAAACCTCCGGATGTAGGGGCGGGGCTTGCCCCGGGCTTGCCCCCGCCCGGGCGAGGCGAAGCCGAGCCGCTTCTTAAGGAAGAGCGGGAGGGGCAAGCCCCTCCCATACATCAAGTCATTTATAATCAATGATTAAGCGTTTTGCGCACTCACTCGTGGACCTTCGAGGCGATAGAGGGCGAGGACGTCAGCCTCGGCTTCCGCTTGACCCTGGATCGGCGGAGGCGCGCCTCAAGAAGCCTAGTAAGATCACGCCAATGAGATCGTCTGAGCATTCTCTCCCGACCCAGAGCGCTCAACCGCCTAGGCCTTTATGCCGTGGACTTCTTCGATCCATTTCTAAGCCGGTCCATGAGTTCGAAATTCTTGCCAGGGAGCTTAATTGTGCAGTTACACCGTCCTCTTGTTTTGCTGATCGCCGCATTCGTTTTGCTCTTCACCGATAGCGCCTTGGCCCAATGCCCTGGGGGCATGGTGTCGATTACTGCGGATCGGGACAACACGCTTTATGAGGATGCCTCGGGAATGTTGAGCAATGGTGCGGGCAGGTACCTTTTCGCGGGGCGGACGGGGCAGGATGATGTTCGTCGTGGATTGGTTCACTTCGATGTCGCGGGTGCGGTTGCGCCGGGTTCGACCGTGGCTGCGGTTAGTCTTCAGTTGGTTTTGAGCCAGCCCGACAATAATGGGGTGCATTCCATTGGTGTGCATTCGGTGCACGCGGATTGGGGGGAGGGTTCGAGCCAGGGGGGCATGGGAGAAGGCGGTGGTGGACCGGCGACGGTGGGCGATGCCACTTGGCTCCACACCTTTTTCAGTTCGGCGACTTGGTCCACGCCAGGGGGTGACTTTGGGGCGGCTGCTTTGGCGTCCACGGTCGTCACCGGGGCTGCGGGCGGGACCTATACTTGGGAATCGTCGGGTTTGGTGGCTGACGTCCAAGCTTGGTTGGACAATCCATCGACCAATTTCGGCTGGCTCGTGACGGGCGACGAAACCGCCAGTGGAACAGCATTCCGTTTTGCTACGCGGGAGAATTCCGGCAGCGAGCCGACGCTTTGTTTAGAGCTTTGCCCTGGAGCGGTGTCTTGCCCTATCTTCCTCGACGGTTTCGAATCGGGCGACACCACCGCCTGGAGCAGCAGCTTCCAATAGGATTTTCGATCATACGATAGGGTTCGCCGCCGCTTCTGGACTCGTGCTCATGAGAGAGCGGGGGCATCAAGCCCAAATCCCCCAGCGATCAAGACTTGTCAGGATTTGGATCCTGGTATTTCGCAGGAGAATTCCAACTCAACTTTGACGCTGGAGGGTGAATTCTTGTGGCTGCCCGTGCTCCAGGAGGGCATGACCATGGAGTAGAGGCCGTTGCCACCGGCCGTCAGGATCAAGATCTGCGCAGGGTCCGTGAATGCCGGCCGCGGCTGGGGGTCGGGGCCGGCGAGTCTGGGCATGAGCCGTTTCTGCTGTTCTGGGGACATCACGCAGCGCTCGCACAGCTCCATGGCGATGTCCCGACGGCTCAGACCCGCTTTGGCCAGCACCGTAGCGTGGTCCGGGTTGAGCACCACGACGCCGGTTCCAGAGGTGAGCACGGCGTTGTTGGTGGCTGGATTGGCGAGGCCGATCGCCAGCATGTCGAGCAGGATGCCGTACGCCTTCGGGTCGTCCCCATCGCCGACGAAAATCACCGAATGGGGCGCTTCGGCTCCGACGACGGTCACCACGCTGTCTTGCGCGGCGTAGCCGAGGTCCACATGGAGCGGTGGCAAGGGGCTGTGCTCTTCGTCTTCTGCCAAGCAGTAGGTGAATTTGCCGGGATGGCCCAGAAGCGCCATGTCCGAGCTGCCCGGGCGGCCCTTGCCGATGTTGATCATGGCCAAGCGCAAGGCTCGACCGATGGAAGCATTGGCGCGGTGACCGGGGCCCAGGGCGCCGAAACCGCTGGCCACGGGCCCACAGGTGTGGCGGGCGGGTCCGTTGACGAGGATCAGTGGTGCGGTGCAGTGGGTGGTGGCCTGCATTTCGGTGAGATCGAAGACCGGGGCGATCACCGCTTTGACCGCCGCCACGACCAGCGGCATGTAGTCGGGCAGGCATCCGGCCATGACCGCCGCCACCGCGACTTTTTCCAGGGTGGCCACGCCGTTTCCGGGCCCCATGGTGCCGAGCACCATGTCCGCATCTTGCCCCGAGGCCAAGACCATGCGGTCGACTCGATCGGGGGTGGGGATGATCACCGGCAAGCCGTCGGTGCAATGGCGGGCATGAAGCTCTTCCAATGCCGCCGCTTCGTCCACGGCAGTCAGCAGCTCAGTCATGGGCCGGCTCCAAGGCCGTCGTCGATTGCGAGGTGGTCGATTCGAGGGCAGCGAGGATAGCCGGGGCGATTTCGGCAGCGATCTCGCGCATGCGATCCGTGCCCGTGCCGGCCACGGGATGGGGTAGCCGGACTCGAGGTAGGTCCGACATGCCCAAGGATTGGGCTACGAAATCTCCCTGGGGCCAGAATTCTTCGGTGATCAAGGCCACTGCGGGAATGCCCAGGCGGGCTAGGTTGTATCCGTCACGCACGGTGCCGGTGGTGCAAGACCCTCAATGCCCGTAGGCTGCGACCACCCCGGCGCAGCGTGACTTCAAATCGTTGAGCAAGCTTTCGCCGGCTGGAATGGTGGGATTTCCCTTGTTGAAGCTGCTTACCCGGAGGCCGGGCTCCAATTGAGACATGGCCTCACCAAGGTGCGCGAGGAACGGTTCCGAATCGGGGAATCCGTTGGCCAGCAGCCCAATCTCGACTGTCTTTCCACGGATCTGCAGAGCCAGCTCATAGGGCACGGCTTCCACGGCAACTTCCGCCTCTGGGTTGTGAAACTCAATCATCGCAAGCCTTTCTTGAATTGTTTACCTGCACTGATTGTACCAAGCGACGCCGCGACCGGCTGGATCCGGACCGGCATGGGTTTGAGAATCGTTTTTTACTGTTCGCAGCCGTTGGCATCCAGCACGACTTCTTGGGTCTCGATGAGGCCGTTGTTCCAGCCGGGAAGACCGAGGTCCAGCGCTGCGTCCTGGCGGGCGAGATTCATCAGACAGGTGAGCTTGTCGGGCAGCTCTTCGGCCTGCTGGGTCGTGCTCATCTGGTAGATATCATCCGTGATCTCACACTTGCCGCGGTGGCTTCGCATGTAATCGCCCCAACGGAACTCGAGAAAGTACGGTGCCACGGGGTTGCTCTGGCAGCGCGCCAATTCGCTCGTGTCTTGTCCGTCATCGCCACATACGGTGCCGCATTTGATGTAGCCGCAGCTGTCGCGGACCCAGCGTGACAGGGTGCGGAAGGGGTCGTCGCCGATCTCGCCGAATCCGGACGGCAGCTGGGTCGGCGAGATGTCTCTGCCTTCGCGGTCGTGAAGCCAGGTGAAGTTGTTGTTCACCATGTAGGCCCAGAAGGTCTCCGGCGGGTCGTCGATTCGGTTCGCCATCGGGCAGATGTAGAGGTTTTTGTCGTCCTCCTCAATGCTGGAAAAGAAGAGGGCGGTGGAGAGATGGTGTCGATCGGTGAGGAAGCGGCGGCCGCCGGCCTGGTCGCCGGGCCCGAGCACCACGGGAACCGGGCGGGCCATGAGGTAGCGACGCAGCTTCCATTTCGCGTCGGCCTCCTTTTCTTCGAGCGAGCGCGACTTGCAGGTGACGGCGAGCCTTCCCACCGACCCCTGGGTGGGAGACAGGGCTGAGGGCGGAAGGGTGCAGAGCTGGCCGAGCTTGATGCCGTCGGGGCCGGTTGGGCACACCGGAACGTTCTTGGAGGCCTCTTTGCACGTGTCCTTGTCGTAGTTGGGGCTGTCCTTGACGCAGATTGCGGCCTCGGCCTCACAGAGGCTTCGGCAGGCCTGTGCCCCACCGGCTCGACACTGAGCTTCGGGGTCGCCCAGGCTCGGCTGGACAGCTTTCTCGTCGGCGATGGGAGCCCGCGCCTCGGCCGCCATGGCCTTGAGTGCCGGAGCTGCTTCCTGGGCTTCGACGGCCGGAACGGCTTTCTGGACCGGGGGCTCGGCGGGGTTCATCGCTGGGGCTTCGCCACCGGAACAGCCGAGGGTGACGGTGCAAACCACCATACACAGTGCTTTGAGGCTCATCTGTGTCTCCTTGTTGGAAGCAGGCTTTGGGAAGTACCGTGAGCATATAGCAAAGGAAGGTGGTTCCTCCTTGGAGGCCTTACCCTGCTGAGGGATTCGTAGCCAAAGCGGCTGCCAAACCGCTGGGGGTGGGGGGCTCCCAAATGATCTCTTGGGGGATGTCTATCTCTAGGGTTTGCTCAACTTGAGGGCTTTGTAAGTCCGGGCTCGGCAATGCGGCCGGCAGCAATAGCCTTAAGATTCTTTAGGTGTGTTGGGTGCAACCCGTAGGGTGGCGAGCAATGGCGTTCAGCGCTGGAAAGGGCTGCCTGTTTCTCGCCTACCACCCCATCTTCTCCGTGCTAATGTTCCTTGCCTCGGGACACCTATCAAGCTCGCAAGGGCCCGGCCGCCAGAGTGCCGATTTCTACTGAAGAGGAGAAGAAGTGGATCTTGTGATCGTATTCACCGTCCTCGCTCTGGCTCTCGTGCTCTTCGTACGAGAGATTTTGCCAATCGACGTCACCGCGTTGCTGATCCTGGTCATCTTGGTGGCGACCGGCGTGCTGACCCCCGAAGAGGGTGTGCGAGGTTTCTCAAACCCGGCCCCCATCACGGTCGCGGCCGTCTTGGTGCTCTCAGCGGGTTTGATGCGTACGGGTGTCGTGGCAAAAATCGGCGCCGCCATCTCACGTCTCGGCGGCTCGTCGGAATTGGCTCAGATGGCGGTGATTCTGATCAGCGTGGGTGTGTTGTCCGCTTTCATCAACAATACGGCCGCAGTCGCCATGTTCATTCCGATTACGCTCGGAATAGCGCGTGACCGCAAAATTAGCCCGTCGAAGCTGCTGATCCCTTTGTCCTTTGCCGGTATCTTGGGCGGAATCTGTACCTACGTCGGGACCTCGACCAATATCATCATCGGCTCGATCCTAGAGGAAGACGGGCACGCGCCGTTTCGGATGTTTGAATTCACCCCTCTCGGGGGGCTGTTCTTGGTGCTCGGCATCATTTATCTGCTCTTCCTGGGTCGACATATCTTGCCCGCGCGACGCAAGGATGAAGATCTAACCTCCGACTATCGGGTTCGCGATTACCTGACCGAACTGGTGATCCAGCCCCGTTCTCGGTTGATCGGCAAGGCCCTCAAGGAAACTCAGCTGAGCTCGGCCGACGACATTCAAATCCTGGAGGTCCGACGGGGTGAAGAGGTTTTCGATCCCCTGCTGGCCGAAATCGAGTTGGCCGAAGGCGATGCGATGACTGCCCAGGGCAATATCGACAAGATTGTGCGAGTGCAGGAAAGGGAAGGTTTTGCGATTCGGCCGAAGGTGAAGTTCAGTGACGACGATCTTCAATCCACGGATGTCATGCTCGCGGAATGTGTGGTTTCGGCCGGCTCAGGGTTGATCGATAAGAGCTTGGGGCAGATCGATTTCCGCAAGCGTTTTCAGGCCACCGTGCTGGCCATCCGACGCCACGGCGGCGAGATCCGGGAGCAGCTCGGCCAAGTCAAGCTCCAATTCGGCGACACGCTTTTAATTCAGGGGCGGCGCGATCGGCTTCAAAGTCTGCGCGGTAGCCAAGAATTTGTGCTGATCGTGGAAGATCAGACTTTGCCCCACTATCGGCGCAGCAAGATGGTGCTGGCCGTAGGCATCTTCGCGACAGTCATCACCCTCGCTACTCTCGGCGTATTTCCGATTATGGTGGCTGCCATCCTCGGTGCGGTCGGCATGGTGCTCACTCGGTGCATCACGATCCAAGAGAGCTACGAAGCCATCGATTTTCGAATTGTCTTTTTGATCGCGGGGACCCTGTCTATGGGGCTTGCGCTGCACAAGACCGGGGGTGCCGAACTCATCGCTCAGCAGATGATTCGAATAATCGGTCCCTTCGGGCCCTATGCCGTGCTCGCCGCTCTTTATTTGCTGACGATGGTGTTGACCGAGCTGATGTCGAATAACGCCACTGCGGCTCTCCTGACTCCAATCGCCCTGGAAATTGCCCATGGCATTGGGGCCGATGCGCGTCCCTTTGCATTCTGCATCGCGTTTGCCGCCTCGGCGAGCTTCCTGTCACCGATTGGTTATCAAACCAATACCCTAGTCTACGGTCCGGGCGGTTATCTCTTTACCGACTACCTCAGAGTCGGTTGGCCGATCAGCCTATGTTTGTGGGGCCTTTCGACGCTGTTGATCCCGATTTTGTGGCCTTTTTAGAATCTTCGGTGCTAGTCAGTTTCTCGGGTTTTGCTGTTGGCCGAATTCTAGTCTTGCTCTGTCACAAAACGCCGTGCCTCTTCCAGAGTCGCTTGCCTCTCGCCTCCAGCGGCGACTTCGAGTAGATCGCTGAAGAACGTTCGCGCCGTGGATTCTTTACCGAGGGCACGGGCAGCCCGAGCGGCGCCAAGCAAGCTGTTGAAGCGTCGCGGGTAGAGATCCAGAGAGCGCTCATAAGCAGCGAGGGCTTCCTTTGGATCTTCCTGCTCCATGAGAAGATCTCCGAGAAGCTCGTGAGCTGGGAGGGTAGGGCCTGGTGTCACGGCGTGTTTCGGGGTCGACACTTCGAGGTCTGCTGCCTCGAGCATCAAAGCTTGGCTGGATGCCTCGTCTCGCTCGACGTGCGCAATCCAGGCACTCACCTCTAGGCGGAGCATGCGGATGTTTCGGGCAAACAAGTCCTCACCTGCGGTGGCAGTCTTGGTTTCGAGCGCTTCCAGGCGCTCGACTTCCTGTCGCGCTTCCTGAATACGGCCTTGGTGCGCCTTACCGAGACCGACCGCAAAGCGGGTGACCGCCTCCGGCCACATGAAACGATCCCATTCAAGAGTTGAGGGTTCACGAGGCACAAGAAGGGAGGCTTCGTCCCAGGCCTGTCTTTCGAGCGCGTAGCGTGCCTGTGTCGAGGCCAGGTGAAAGGCTGTTTTAAAGGAAGGTTGCAGTGGGGCCGCCTCGTGCAGTCGTTTCAACCAAACAGCAGCTTCATCGTCCGCGCCGGTTTGGAGGTAGGCATAGACGAGGTACTCGATTGCATGGGGGTACTCGTCTGAGATGAGCTGCCCCCGGTCCCCCGCTGGATGCTCCAGAGCAGCCTCGGCGGCCCTTAGATTTCCACGGATCACTCCGCCCCAATCTCCAAGACGTGTGTAGATATGGGTGGGCATGTGGAGCGCGTGAGGATTGCGCGGAGCCGCTGATTCGTATTTGGCAACGATCTCCAATGATTCACTTTTTCGGCTCGGCGTGTCGTTCGCGTGGACCGTATAGTGCATTGCGCCCGGATGATCCGGATTGCGTTCATACACCGCGAGAAGAATCGCGGCAGCGCGGTCCGCGTGTGCCGAGGTGCCCGCATCGGCACGGGCCGTAGCCAAGTGAGCCAAGGCATAAAACGTCGCAGCCTCTGCATCTTGAGGAAAAGCGAGGTAGACCTCTTCCATCCCTTTTTCCCAGCGGTGAATTCGCTGCCAGTAGTCGGCTGACTCCGGGTCTCTGAAGAAGGATTCCGCGGAAGCGATAAAGAGGCGCTCACGCTCGGTCGGAGGTTCTAGGGCTATGGCCCTTTGCACGGCTTCCCATCCCTGCCGGCGTTCTTCAAGCCCAGGCCGCGTCGGCCAGGACGGCTGAAAGAGCGTCATTGCGATCCCCCAGTGGGCCATTGCGCACTGGGGATCAACATCGGCGACCTGCTGGAAGGCCTCTCGGGCTTGTGGGTAGGTCATGTGGTGGAGCAAGGCGACTGCGTGATTGAAGGCCGTCTGGGCCTGCTCAGTACAGGAAACAGGGAATGCGACCACGCCGAGAGCGGGAGCTACATGCTGCTGCTGCGCGGGGTCTCTTTCCCTTTCTTTTCCACATCCGAGACATAACATCAACAGCGCTGCTCCGTAGCACCACGCGGCGCGATGTGCCCGATGATCGATGTTTCTATCGAAGGAGCCTTCTTTTTCATGTCTTTTTGGGTCGTACATTTCCATTACTGAAGCTCCATCGATTAAATTGACCGTACAATACGTTTCAAGGCTACTGAAAGGGCTCGCAAATGAGTGATGGCCTGCGAGAATATCCGCTGGACAGCTTAATAACTTTCCAATTATCAGGAACAATATCCTTGAAGCTTCCTGCTAGCCCTTGTCTTGCTCAGCAGTATAGACGACTTCGCCCCGAAGGACGCACGTTGGGAGTGGGCCGGAAGTACTTCGCCGTTCCTGAAGCCAGGAGAATTCATGAAATCCTTGTCCAAAGCTCTATTTCTACTCGTCGCGGTGGTGAACCTCATTCCGGTGAGCGGATTCCTCTCAGCGGATCACCTGAGTCGACTGTATGGCTTGACCTTCGACGACCCTAATCTCGAAATCCTGATGCGACATCGAGCGGTTCTATTCGGGATTGTCGGTGTCTTGCTCGTGCTCGCCGCGTTCAAGCCTCAGCTCCAGCAGCTTGCCGTGGCCTTCGGCCTGATCAGCATGTTGTCGTTCGTTCTGGTGGCACTACTCGTAGGCGACTACAACCCACACCTCGCGCGGGTGGTTTTAGTCGACGTCGGTGCCTCGGTGGCTCTAGTCGGCGCGGCCGCAGCATCCTGGCGTGCCGCGAACGTCAATGCCAACGCTCCGTCGGGCGATCTCACGCCGGGGGCGGACAAGGGTGGGTGAAAATTCCGAGACGTCGGCTCAGCCGCCTGTGGCGCTGCTCTCGCCGGCGTAAGACTTCCGCCACAGCCTGTTAGTGGTTCTTGAAAAGAGCGTTCAGCTCTCCATGAGGCAGTGCATCTGCGGAATAGGTGAAGGATCCCTCTTTAAGAACTTCCCTGGCCGCGCGATCAAATGCGCCCAATGCGGCCCTGGCGAAGCTCGAGCCGACGCTGATCCGGGTTACGCCGAGCTCGGCGAGATCTTGGACGCTGCCTTCAAAACCCGCGAGGCCCATCACCACATTGACCGGCCGATCTACCGACGAAACCACCGACGCGACCTCTTCTTTTGAGCGTAAACCCGGAGCGTATAAAACGTCTGCTCCAGCTTCTTGAAAGGCCTGAAGCCTGCGAATAGTGTCGTCCAAATCCGGCCGGCCGTGGAGAAAATTCTCCGATCGCGCAGTCAACATGAACGGGATCTTTTTTCGTCGCGCCGCGTCCACCGCAGCCTGGATACGTTCCACTGCCAGCCCAAGGTCGTAGATGGGCTCACCCTGTGTTGAGGTGGAATCTTCGATCGATCCACCCACCAACCCAACGCGAATAGCTCGATCGATCACCACGGCGACGTCTTTCGGGTCTGCGCTCCAACCGTTTTCGAGATCAGCACTCACCGGAAGGTCGGTCGCGTTGACGATGTCACGAGCGTTCGCCAGTGTCTCACCCGCCGAGACCCCACCCTGACCGTCGCTCCTGCCCAAAGCAAACGCGAGCCCAGCACTGGTGGTGGCCAGTGCTTCGAACCCGCGGGCGGCCAACATTTTTGCCGTGCCGGCATCCCAGGGATTAGGTATCACGAAGCAATTTCCCGGCCGGTGTAACGCCCGGAATCGCTCTGCCTTCTCGAGTTGGGTGGAACTCACGATTCTTCGACTTCCGCGAGGCGTCGGCCCAAGAGCAGGCTGAGTGAATCCATTTTCTTGCCCAATAGGGTCCCGGGATGGGTGGCATCCCGAGTGCCGAAATCGACTCCGTATCTCTCTTCAATCTTCCAGGTCTCGATCGGTGAGGTTGGAGGGGAGGAGCCAGAGGAACCAGAGGGGTCTTTGGACTGAGCGTTTCCCTCTGGGACGCCGGGCGTCGGCCGATCGTGGATACCCGATGAGCAGTTGGTCATGCGACCTCTCCCTTGGAGTAAGTAAAACTTGGAGTATGCGACTGTGGAGCTTTTGGCCCTGAAACGAAACATCGCGGTCATGGGGTCTTAAATTGTGGATCTAACATATAGAACAAATAGGGCATTCGCCTTATTCCCGCCTCTGGAATTTTCTCTCCGTGTTTTTCGGGCACCTCTGCTCGTGCAGCTCGGCCAACTCTCATGCAATTTGGGAGGGGCCTAGCCCCGGCCTAGCCCCTCCCCCATTCGAGTCATTTGTAATCCGTAGTTCGAGTCGTTTCCGAAATAATAATTAGCCCGCCGTGAAACTCCAGGCTGCGGTATTTCCAGACTCGAAGCCGTCTTCGAAGACATAGACGAAGTCGAGACCGTCATCTTCGCCGGAGTCATCCTCGTCTCTCGATTCATAGGCGCCGACATCGCAAGCATCGTCGGCATTGTTCACGGCCAAGATGTCGACCGGCCGCGAGAAACCTCGCCCGTCTACGGTGGTCGCACCCTCGCAACTTCCGTCATCGATCGCCGGGCTGTCGAGCGGCAGCGCGTGGGTGGGCGGGCACAATCCGTTCGGCAGCGTGGTCGTGCAGCCGAATCGCTCCAGATCGGAGAGCTGGGGATCGAGCAGAACCTGATCCCCAGGCAGGACGAGATCGTCGATGCAATCGCCGGGTGTCTGCACGAGGTTGAAACCGCCGCTATCGCCGAATTGGTTGATGCTGCAGTCGTTCGGGGTTTCCGTTCCGGATACGTCGACGATGAAATTTCCGGCCACGAGACTGCTTCGAAATTCCGCAAACCAGGCGAAGTAGAGGCCGCCCGCGCGGGACTCTCCGGGCACGGTGCCCGGCCCCGCGACGGCTCGATTGTTCGTCACGGTTAAGTTTTCGAGCCGGGAGTCCGAGGTGCCGAAGGTGCTCCAGCCACCGCCACCGCCGAAGCCGCCGGTGCCGAGTAGGCTCGGACCGCCTTCGACCCGGTTGCCCGAGAGTGTGACCGCCGAGAAGAGGGAATCGTCATCGCCGCAGGCGCCGCCGCCAAAGGCGCTTCCCCCGAAAGTGAACGTCGACGAGCCGCCCCGAACCACGTTGTGGTCGATCGTCGAGTTCCGGACCGTGGTGGCGGTGAGCGCATATAGGGAGCAACGCCCATCGCCGGCGGGGGCGCCGGAGCCGCCCTGGGTCAGCCCGCCGGTGATGCGAGAGCCTTCGAGCATGATGGGAGCTGCCGGCACTCCTTGAAGATAGGCGGAGGAGGCGATGCCGGCGCCACCGGAGAGATCGAACGCAGCGGTGCCGCCGCCCCGGGATAGGTTGGCGCGAAAGAGCAGGCCGACCAACTGGGTGGTCTCGGAACCGGCGAGCATCCGAAGGTGAAGACCTCCGCCGGACCCTTCACCGGGAATCTCAGTGCCGTTGCCGCCGATCACTTCATTGGCTTCGAAAGTGTTTTGTTGGACGAGTCCGAGGGGCCGATTCGAGGCGATGGCACCGCCCGAGGCGAAACCACCGTTGGTGGTGGAAGTGCCTCCAATCGCTCGGTTATGGGAGAAAGTCGTGTTGGCGATGAAACCGGCCGGTCCGGTGCCGGCCTCGAAGAAGATCGCACCGCCCAGGGCCGAGCCGGCGTCCACGCCGCCCCCGAATCCTCCTTGGCATAGGTTGTCTTCGAAGCGGGACTGCTCGATCGACGGCAGCTCGCCCAGCGGTCCAACATAAATCGCTCCGCCCACGGCATCGGAGCCTTCGAGCGGACCTCCAACCGTGTGCCCGCGGAAGGTCACGCCGCTCGCCTGGAGCTGTCCGTGGATAGGTCCATCACCGAGCACCACGGCCGCGCCGCCGTGGGTCATGGCGCAGCCGTTTTCAAGCACGAGATCGACCAGGGTCAAGTTGCCGCCGACGATGTTCAGGAGGCGAAATTGGTTCTCCTGGGTGCAATCGAGGGCAGGGTCGCGGGTGATCAGACTCGCCGAGCCGGCGCTTAGGGTCATTCGCGAAGTGATGTCGGGCAGTCCCGCGAAGGAGCCGAGTTGGGTGGTCGAGTGGACGAGATCGGCCGCGGTCAGTACCACATCGACATCGAGCACGAGGGTTTCGTCGCCCCCGGCACCGACACAGCCCCCGAGGTCTACGTCGGCATTGGCCGAGCGAATGGCGTTGGTCAAGGAGCACGAGGCGTTGACAGTGAGGGTGCCGCCGGGTCCAGCGAGACACGGTGGGGCGGAGGGGAGTAAAACTCCGAAGACCACGAGCAAGAAGACGAAGGTGCGACGAATCGAATAGGGATACGACATGGTGGAGGCTCCTACGTGAGTTGAAATCACCGGGGAACCGCCGCGCGTCGGTCGAGTTCTCCCGGGGATCGTAGGAAATGTCGCCGGGCTATGCCCTAACCTTCGCGACCCTGGCCGAGCTGCCGTTATTCAGGGGTGAGATATCTCTTTTCGGTGTCGGAAAGCTTGGAGGTGTCGATAAACACGGAAGAGTCGCCGCTACCAGGAGAGTTCGAAGCTCCAGCGTAGGGTTCTTGCCGGCGTGCTCTCGACCGGCAGCTCGGACGGCGGCGTTTCCGTATTTCGCAGGGGTAGGAGATCTAAGCCCGAGACGTTGCGCCGATCGTAGAGATTGTCGACGCCGGCGCCCGCGCGCAACGTGATGCCACGAATCTTCCAACTTCGGAATAGTCGCAAATCCATTTGATGGACGGCTGGGAGTCGACGGCTGTTGATTTCACCGAGGGCGGCTCCGAGATCCCGGGTCGCCGACTCGAGGTCGAGGGGCGTGGTCCGGCGGCCGGAGAATCCTCGCCAAAGAACGTTGGCCCTGAGACCGAAAGGCAGCTGGGCGGCCAGTGAGAGATTCAAAGCATGACGTCGATCCGAGCGCCGGGGCCGCCACGACCGATCTGCCAGACGATCCTCGAATCGGCTGAGTTCGTAGGTGGCGGAACCTCTGAACCGCGAGCCCAGGTAGGCATAACGCACTTCCAATCCCTGATTACGCGAGGCGTCGGCAGCGATTCTGTACCGGTCGAGTTCGAACTCGGGGACCCGGCTGATCGATTGAAAAAGGTTCTCGAAACGCAGCCTCGGATGCTCGATACGTTGGTGGTAGAGCTCGACCGACCAGCTGCGAGTACCGCGGCTGATCTGGTACCCGAGGGATGCGTAGTCCGAACTCTCGGTGCCCGGCAGGAGGTCTTCGCCATCCGCCAGCTGGAGTTCGTGGGTGGCGGGGGAATCGCGCACTCGGGCCCATCCGAGGCGCGCGACTCCCGGGCCGATGCGCAAGCCGGCGCCGAATCGGGGGACGAACTCCGGATTGCCGTTGACGTCATCGTCGTCGAACCGGACGCCGCCAACCAAGGTGATTCCTTCGCGGGGGCGCCAGGTCGCCTGGGAATAGAGCCCCATTCGTTTCTGAACCAGCTCGGCCGAGTAGAAGTCGGCTAGAAAAACCGGCAGATCCTGGGGCCCGAGAAACGGCGCAAAGAGCAAATAGTCGTAGGTCGTGGTTTCACGTTCCGCTTCGGCTCCCCAGCGCCACTCGAGGGCATCCGTCAGGCTCGAAACGCCGTCCCCATGGCCGGTGGTGCGGTGCGTTTCACGCCAGTCGTCGAGCACATAATCTTCGTTCGTACCTGGGGAGGTCAGGATGTCCGCCTCTAGTTCCTGGCCGAATCGACTCCGGTCGATCTCGCTCTCCGACACCTTGAAGTCGAGCAGATGGCGCCGGCCCAGGGTGCCGAGATAGCGCAACTGAGAATATTGACTGTCCTGATGGATCGTCAGCGCTCGGATGAAGGGCGTCCGCACCAGGGCCGAGAGATCGTCAGAAACCCGCAGGGACTGGAGAGTCAGCTCGTGGCGGGGGTGCAAGGTGAACGTCAATTTGGCGAGAGCATCCCAATAGGCGGGTTTCTGGTCGAGACCCGCGCCGGCCGGCGGTAACTCCGGCTCACCCTGGCGGAAGGCGGCGAGCCAGCGCAGGCGGGCATCGACCGCATTGCCGCCGAGGTTTGCCTGGATCGCTTCGTCGCCGACCCCGAGTGTGGCCGAGATGGGGCCGCCCGTGGTCTCGGTGAGCACCTCGAGAACGCCTCCTGCCCGGTTGCCGTAGACGACCGGCGGACTACCTCTATGGAGGCGAAAATCGTCGATGGCGCTGGGTGTCACCGCGCCGGCGAGGCTGCCGAGGTGGCGAAAATGGTAGGGCTCGGCGATTTCGATGCCGTCGACAACCAGAGTTAGACGTTCCACTTCGTGGCCACGGACGCCGAACGCGACACCGTTCCCCTGATGGGTACCCGGTAGGCGAGAGGCAGCGGCCAGAACATCCTGGTCGATGGAGAGCGCGTCACGAACTCGCTCGCGGCTCGGCTGCCAGGTTCCGAGCGGAGGCTCTTCGGGAGTGGTCGAGACAAAAATTTCGTCGCCGGCCTCGGCATCCAGCCTCAGCGTGGCGTCGAGTCGATGTCGGGTGCCGGCTACGATGTGAATTTGCAATTGGCGAGTGACATAACCCGGTCGAGAAATTTCCACGTTGTGCAGACCCTCGGGCACGCGCAAGAGCCGGTATCGACCGGCCGCATCCGAGCCGGCGGTTTGACCATCCGGCAGGAGGCGGATGCGGGCGAGTGCGACGGCTTGGCCACCGGGATCGGAGCGGATCGTGCCTTCGAGCGCACCGCCGGGCGCCAGACCGACGATGAACCGGCCATTCACAGTGAGGCGGGCTCCTAATCCCAGCGGCGCCAAGAGGGCTCGCAGGCGGTCTTCCGGTGTGCCGGAGGAGGGCACCTCGTCGACCAAGGCGGAGGTGTCCACGAGGCGACTGGTGTAAAGGGTCCGAACGCCTTCGCGGCGCAGCTGTTCGAGCGCCTCTCCGAGCGTGGTGGCCTTTTCCGTGGAGGCCTCGCCGGTTCGGGTTTCTCCCGCGCCGGCCGGAATCACTGCCGCGAATACGAGTGCGGCGAAGATCAGAGCGGTGGAGAGGGTTCGAAGAGCCCAAACCGGGGCCTTCCCGTCGGGGCCCGGGTCGGAGGACGCCGGTTTTTCAAGACCGAAAACTGAGCAGAGGGAGTCTTGGGGCTGACGGTCTTCCATTTTTTTGCCTAGCCGGTTGCTTAGCCAGTTGCCTAGCAGAGCAGTCTGTGGCTGAAGTTCGAAAAATTCAACTCATTGGGGGGGCACGGCTCGCACGAACTCTACTTTTGGTTACGGAAGTGTAACCCGGAGTCTGACGGACCGACCCCGCGATTGAAAGAGTTACAAAAAGAATGCAAGAGATTCCATCGCGTTCGGCACCGACGGCCCCGGGCACGGGCCGATCCTTCTTGGACGGGCACTTTCCACCTTGGCTCGATCCTTGCAAATTTATCATCCGTCGTCGCGAGAGGATCGGATGGCGACAGGATCAAATGACAGCGCCCAGTGTGCCAAATCTACTTTCACCTGCGACGGTCCAGACGCATTACGAACGGAATCCAGCATGAAATTGAATCAATTCCCCCGTTACGCCCAAGTCGCCCACACCCTGTGGAAACATCGAGAACTCTTTTCCCTCGGGGAAGACGACGAACTCTTCCTGGAAATCGAGCTGTCGCAAGGCGATTCTGGAGCGCCGGAAGAATTGGCCGACGATCTCGAAGCGCTGGGACCGACCTATATCAAGCTCGGTCAGCTGCTTTCGGGGCGCGCGGATCTGTTGCCGCGGCCATACCTCGACGCCCTCGCTCGCCTGCAAGACGACACCGAACCCTTCGAGTTCAGCGAAGTGGAAAGGATTATCTACGAAGAGCTGGGCGTGCGCCCCTCCAAGGCTTTCAGCGAGCTCGAGCCGACCCCTATGGCCGCCGCCTCTCTGGGCCAAGTCCATCGCGCTCGACTGCGTGACGGTCGTCCCGTGGTGGTCAAAGTCCAGCGCCCGAATGTCCGCGGCCAGATCCTCGAAGACCTCGAAATGCTCGAAACCATTGCCGAAGGCCTCGAAGGTCGCGGCGACCAATGGCGCCACGTCGATCTCATCGGTTCGGTGGCAGACCTGCGACGCAGCTTGCTCGACGAGCTCGATTATCGTCGAGAAGCGGAAAATCTATTGCGCCTCGATCGAACCCTCAGTAAATACCCGCATCTGGTGGTTCCACATCCGATCTCCGATTTCTGCTCCGGCCGAGTGTTGACCATGGATCGCATCGACGGCGCCAAAATCACCGAGCTGCATCGCGCCAGCTTGATCGACCTCGACGGCGACTCCCTGGTGGACGAGCTGTTCCGCGGTTATCTCGATCAAGTGCTCGTGGACGGCTTCTTCCACGCCGATCCTCACGCCGGAAATCTTCTGCTCACCCCAGATCGGCAAATCGCCATCCTCGACCTGGGCATGGTCGCGCGCCTGCCGCAGCGATTCCGCGAACATCTGACCCAGCTGCTGGTGGCGGTGGGCGAAGGTCACGGGCACGAGGTCGCCAACCTCGCCTTGGCCATGGGCAAACCTTTCGACGACTTCGACCGTGAGACGTATTTCCAACGGATGGAAGCACGCGTCGACGAAGCGAACGAAAAAGTGATGGAGTCGGTTCAGCTGTCGGAGATCTTGCTCGACATCTCACGGATCGCAGCCGAAACCGGCATCCGCTTGCCCCGGCAATTTGTCGTGCTCGGCAAAACCATTATGCATCTCGAAGAGGTCGCCCGATGCCTGGCGCCCGAGCTCGACCCGCGGGCTACCCTGCGCCGCCACTCGACCTCCCTGGTGGACAACCGGATGCGAGAGATGTGGTCGCCCAGCGCCGTGTTGTCGCGTTTGATGGACGTCAAAGAGCTGGTGGAGGAGATGCCCGGGAGGGTCAACCAGCTGCTCACGACCATGACCGAAAGTGGTCTGCGGATCGACGTGGATGCGCTCGATGAAGACATTCTGATCAACGGATTCCAGAAAATCGCCAACCGCGTGACGTCGGGCCTGATCCTGGCCGCCTTGATCATCGGTGCAGCCATGTTGATGCAAGTGCCCTCGGGGTTCCAGATCTTCGGCTATCCCGGCCTGGCGATCATCCTCTTTTCGCTGGCAGCCGGGGGCGGCGTGATGCTTCTGTGGAATATCCTCCAGGAGGACCGCAAGGGCTAGCGGGAACCCGTTGACAACTTTTCCAAGGCGATGAAAGAACGTGCAGGAGGGAGATTACCGCTCGTTCCAACCCTTTCCGCTAAAAATCCTCGGCATAGACTTTTCAATGCGCGCGATTTTTGTCTTAGATTGTTTCGCCGATGAGAAATATATTAAATAACCCCGTTGTCGCCCCGGGGTGAGCGCAGAAAAGGCCTGTTTGAAATCGGGGTTCGCCCCAAGTATTTGAATCAGCTCGTGGGGATAATCCAGCGGTGCATCGGCGCTGACGTCCACTTTCCGATCGGACTCTTCAATCTCGATGGCTTCTTGAATGTAGCTGAGAAGAGTGGGCTCTAGCGAAGCGATGGTGTGGGTATCCGTAAATCGAAGATATCGGACGTGTCTGGAGTTTTGACCCGGTTTCTCTAGGATATTTTCCGGGTCCTTCATGTGCACTCCCCGAAAGAACGAAACGGTCACACTTTCCTTGAAAGCGCTCAGCAGCAAGATATTCCTGCCGTTATGGGTGTAGCAAGGGGCGCTCCATTTTAATTCTTCTGCCAATCCTGACTTCTGAAGTATCCCTCTGACCCAACGAAGCTCTTCAACCCAAGACCGCACCTTGCACTGTGGCGTGCCGCCCAAAGCGCATCGGCCACAACCGCTTGCCAGATATTGATCGACGGTTTCAGGTTTAATGGGCACGCGGAAACTCCATGCAGGCCGGATAGCCAGGGTAGCCAGGTAGCCAGGGTAGCCAGTCGGACTCGGGCTTGATTCAACCGGCCGACTGGTCCATTCGAACCGTCCGGCGTGGAATCGTTGCACTCTCCGGAATCTACCTCTCTGCTCGGCTCCGAGATTTGGCGAGCAAGCCGTAGGAAAGCACGGCCAAGAGCAGCGCCAGGAGTGCCGATGCAAACCCGGAGAGGGTCGGGATTTCGACCGCGGGAGAACCGGTGCCGAAACCGCGGATCATGAAATTGCCCGACGCGGCGCCGTCCAGAACGTCGACGAGGGTTGCTGTGGTGAGATCAGGCGCAACGGGTGGATCTCCGGCCCATAACGCGAAATACGAGCGATTTTGGTTGGAGTCGGTATCTACCGCCGCAGGTAGGGTCGGCGGCGGGTCCACGCCGGTCTCGTAATACCGATTGACCACCCCGATCAAAACATCGCCTGCTTGATTGATCTCTAGATTTGGGATCGGGTAAACGGAGAAGGTTTGGTCGTCGGCGGCCTGAATCACTTCATCGTAGGAGGCGAGCAAGGTGGCTCCGTTCGAAGGATCGTTGTCATCGTCGAGATACACCACGATTTCGATCGCTCCACCCACGGGAACATCCATGCTGGAAGGGAAGAGCACCCAGATCTCTTGGAGATCGAAGCCTGATCCAGGGCTAGTGAATTGATTGAACCACAGGAATTGGCGGGCGGTTCCGCCGGTGAGGCCGAATACACCGTCCAGGCCGTCGTCGTCGATCACGAGCTGGACGGGAAAGGTTTCGGGATCGGGAAGTGGAGGCAAGGCTAAGCTGGGAGCTTCTGCAAGCTCGAACCATAGCCGGTGGTAGGTGTCCCGGGGGCCTGGAACCTCGGCTGACAAGGAGGTCGCGGCGCAGCATAAAACCAAGGAAAGGAGTATCAGCCGAGACAGGCCTGCCCGTCGCCGAAAGGGCGGGGCAGAGACCGTCGGTTGAATACGTTGAACGGAATTCGTCATCGCTAGCAGCCTCCGAGGCAGAGTTGGGATGTATCTCAATTTAGGGGTTGGTGGAAGACCAGGCAGACAGATCTCCGGACTCAAATCCATCGCTGAAGATCTGTCCGGTCGTGCCGAAGAAGGCGGCATCCATGAGCAGGTTGAATTGCACGTCCTCGTTGACCGGTTCGGCGATGATCTCGCAGGTGGCTGAGACCGCGCCGCTGGGGGATGTCATCTGGGCGTCAAAGAGTTCCCAAACAAAACCCGGAGGTTCGAGCAGCGAGACCACCGAAGCGCTGCCCAAAGCGGCACCCAGGCAATCCGAGGCGTCAAAGAACTCACAGGATTCCGTCAAGAAGACGAAGGCGCCGGCGATCGGTTGCAGCAGAGCCTGGACACTCACGCTGTAGGTGGTTCCGCCGCTTACCTCTACGCATTGAGCGAGAAAGCTGGGCGCGGCATCACTGTGCATGAAAGTCGCGGAGGCTGACAACGGTGAGCCGTCGGCATCGTCGGTTCCTGGAGTGCCGGTGGTGATCACGTTAGGGGATGTCGCCAAGGTGATCCAGGGATCTAGGGTGACGGGACAGTCGTCGAAGTTGCCGTTGTCCAAGAGGTTGAATGGGTCGGCTCGGAAGAAGGGTATGACGAAATCACCGCCGGCGGTCATGTCACCGTCGCCATCGAGGGCGTTACCGGCGCTGTCGGTGATCGAATCACAGACGATGACCCGATAAAGATCAGCCGGCAGGCCTAAGGTGCCGACGGCCAGGGCGAGCTCGACCTCGATCGATAGGGGATCGAGGTCCGACACATTCACCCCGGCGATTCCGATCTCCACATCGTCACCCACCGCTGCGCCACAAGTCGTGGTCGTGAAGTCCTTGTCCGGCCCGGCGCCGACGATTTGATAGTTCGCAGCATCGTCTGCATTGAGGATCGGTGTCAGGTCGTCTTCGATCAAAACGGAGATGCTCTGGATCGGTAGACGGACGTTGTCGCACAACCCTAAGGCACCTTCGGGGGTGGTTACCGCCGTGACGACCGGCGGACCGGAGTCTTCAACGGTCAGGGTGGCCTCTGCCGAGCCGCTGGAACCCGACGACGAAGTCAACTCACCGGAGGTGTTGACGTGTTCGCCGACGATACCGCTGGTGACCTCGACGGTGACCGTGCAAGAGGAGCCGGCAGCTGCGGTGCCACCGGTGTAGCTCACGACACTCGTTCCCGAGGCCGCGGTGAGAGTGCCACCGGTGCAGGTGGTGGCCGCGCCGGACGGTGTGGCCACGAGCACTGCGGCGGGCATGTTGTCGGTGAAGTCGAGGGCGGTCGCATCGACGGTGCTGGCCGAGTTGTCGATGGTAAAGCTCAAGGTGCTCGTACTGCCCGCCGGGATGGTGTCGGGATCGAAGGTCTTGGAGAAGTCCGGCGGTGGGTTGACGGTCAAGGTGTCGCTCGCCGTACCACTATCGCCAAGCGACGAGGTTAAGTTACCGGAGGTGTTGACGTGTTCGCCGACGGTGGCGCTGGTGACGTCGACCGAGACCGTGCAGGTGGAGCCTGCGGCCACGGTGCCGTTGGTGTAAATGATGGAGCTGGTACCCGAGGTCGCGGTGAGGGTGCCGCCGGTGCAGGTGGTGACCGCGCTCGACGGCGTGGCCACGACGACCGTAACCGGCATGTTGTCGGTGAAGTCGAGAGCGCTCGCCGCCGCTGTGCTCGCCGAGTTGTCGATGGTAAAGCTCAGGGTGCTCGTGCCGTCCACCAGAATGGCGTCGGGGTCGAAGACCTTGGAGAACACCGGCGGTGGGTTGACGGTCAAGGTGTCGCTCGCCGTACCACTGGCGCCAAGGGATGAGGTTAGGTTGCCGGAGGTGTTGACGTGGTCGCCGACGGTAGCGCTGGTGACGTCGACTGAGACCGTGCAGGAGGAGCCTGCGGCCACGGTGCCGTTGGTGTAGCTGACCACACCGGAGCCCGAGATCGCCGTCAGAGTGCCGCCGGTGCAGGTGGTGACCGCGCCGGACGGCGTGGCCACGACGACCGCAGCAGGCATGGTGTCGGTGAAGTCGAGATTGGTTGCCGCCACGGTGCTCGCCGAGTTGTCGAGGGTGAAGGTCAGGGTGCTGAGACCTCCGACCGCAATCGGATTCGGAGCAAAAACCTTGGCAAAGCCGGGCTGTGGATTGACGACCAGAGTGTCGCCGGCCGACCCACTGAGTCCAGACGTAGAACTCAGCTCGCCCGAGGTGTTGACCAGCATCCCCAAGGCGTTGGCGGTGGTATTGACTTGCACCGTGCAAGTCACGCCCGCGGCCACGGTGCCTCCAGAAAGACTGATGGAGCCGGCTCCTGGCACCGCAGTGACCGTGCCGGCACACGTGTTGTTCGTCATCGGCGGCATGGCGACCACCAAACCCGCAGGCAGGTTGTCGATGAAGAAAAGGCTCTGGGCCGACAATGCCGAAGGGGTGTTGTCGATGGTGAAGGTCAACGTGCTGCTGAGACCCAAGCCGATGGAGTTGGGCGCAAAAGCCTTAGCGAAAGCCGGTGGCGGCTCGACGATCAAGTTGGCCGTGGCCGGATCAGAAACCGCGATTCCGGCTTGGAAGAGGTCGCTGGTGGTGTTGGGGAACGATCCGGCACTAGCGGTGATCGGAAGCTGCACGGTGACGTCGAACGAGCAAGTTCCCCCCAGCGGCGGCAATGAGCCGCCGGTGAAACTGAGGAACGAGGTGCCGCCGATGGAAGACCCCGGTCCGCAAGGAAGGGTTGGTAGGCCGGTAGCGACCAGCCCTGGGATGACGTCGTCGAGGTCGTCGCTGAAGGCCAGGTCGGAGGCCGAATTAGACCCCGGATTGGTGATCGTAAAGGTCAGGATAGCTTCGCCGGTAGCCGTTGACGGACCGTCGAACGATTTCGTGAATTGGAGCAGCTGAACAATTTCGAGAGTGTCGTTGGCCGGTGGACCTTCGACGGGCAGCCCGTTGATCATGCCGGTTAGGTCGCTGGTGGTATTGACATAAAGACCTGGGGCGGCCCCGCCCGGAACCGACAGGGACAGCCGGAGGCTGCACGATTCCGCGGCCGCCAGCGACACATCCGAAACCGTGACCAGGGTCGTGGTCGTGCCGAGCACGGTACTGCCCACGCAGTCGTTCAACAAAATGCTGTCGAAGGTCAAACCCGAGAGAGCAGCTCCGAGGTCGTCGGTGAAGGCGATATCCGCGGCGGCATGATCGTCGTCGAGGTTCGTCAGAGTCAGCTCGAGAGTCACCGTGCCGCCGGGTGCCACTGGATCGTCCGTAAACGATTTGCTGAGCGCCAATAGACTGGACGTCACGGTCAGCGTATCGATCGCAGGGTTGATGGTGACCGTGTTGCCGTTGACCGTCGCGGTTAAGGAGCTGGTGATGTTGACGTAATCGTCATCCTCGGCGGAAAGCGGCACGTCCACCTCAACCTCGATGGTGCAGGTGGAGCCGACCGTCAGACTGCCATTGGAATAGATCAGGAAGTTGGTGCCACTGAGGGTTCCGCCACAAGTATTGACCGCGGGCGGAAGACTGCCGGGATCCACGGTGAGCCCTGGTAGAGCAGCGGAAAGACTGTCGGTAAAAGAAATGTCGGTCGCGTCTTCCGTTGGATTTGGGCTGCTGTTTTCGAGGGTGAACCGCAACATGACAGTGTCGCCGGCGATGACCGGGTCGTCGAGGAATTCTTTGGTGAACGTCAAACCCGCGACCTGGAGGTCGTCACTGGCAGGGTTTGAGATGGTCGTCAGCCCGGAGACCGTAGCGGTCACCCCGCTGGTGGTATTGGTGTGATCCCCAGGCGCCGCATCCGCGGGCACGTTGAGGGTGACATTGAAGGTGCAGCTTTCGCCCGGTGCCAGGGTGCCGCCGCTAAAGGTCAGCAAGGTGTCCATGGCCGAGGCGGCTAGGGACGACCCCGCGCCGCAAGGGTCGACGAGCGGCAGCCCGGTCGCCACGAGATCCGCCAGCACCGTGCTGAGGTCGTCGGTGAACGTGATGCCGGTCGCGTCCGTGTCGGCTTGATCCTGGTGCGTCAACGTCAGCTCCAGGTTCACGGTCCCGCCCGGCGCCACTGGATCGTCCGTGAATTCTTTGGTCAGCCTGGGTCCTGCGACGACGATCAACTCATCGGAGCCGGGCGGTCCGACATAGGTCACCATGTCGACGGTGGATGTGACCCCACTCGAGGTGTGGAGGTAGCTGCCGGAGGCCAACTCCGTGTCGACGTTGAGCACCAGTTGAATGGTACAGCCGGCGCCGGGGGCTAAGGTGCCCGGGGTCGTGGTGCCGTAAGAGAGTCGGGCAGGAACGGCGTCACCGGGCGGTGGTGGATTGTTGAAAGGAGTAAAGCTGACGTCACCATCGCAGGTGGTCGTGGGGGCGGAGCTTTGGGTGGGCAGGCTGTTGTTGAAATCGAGGAAGAAGGTCACCCCCGAGGCGGCCGCGATCGGGCTGCTGTTGGTGAGCGTAATGTCGATGGTGGCGGTGCCGCCGCCGACCACTGGATCATCGCTCCAATCTAGGGTGATGAGAGTCGCCGGCTCGACGACGAGCGCATCGGAAGCCGTGCCTGCGGTGACCGGAGTGCCTCCGATCGTCGACGTGATGGCGGTGGTGGTGTTGACGTGAGTACCCGCCGATGCCGACGCGGGAACTTCCAAAGTCACGTTGAAGGTGCAGTCGCCACCCGGCGCCAGGTTTCCGCCGCTCAGCGTCAGCAGGTCGGTCCCGGTCAGAGTCGATCCAGCGCCACAGGGGTCGATCAGAGGCAGCCCGACCGCGACTAGCTCGGACAGGGCTGCGTCGAGGTCGTCGGTGAAGGCGATGTTGGTGGCGGTGTCGAACCGGTTGAAATTCGTGATGGTGAATTGAAGAGTGACTTGTTCACCAGGCGCGACGGGGTCGTTGATGAAAGCCTTGGTCAGCGTCGGCACACCGATCACGCGGAGCTGGTCGCTCGCCGGCTCGCCCTCGTAGAGGGTCATGCCGCTGGTGGCGAAGAGGCTGCCGGTGGAGTTGAGATGTCGGCCCGCTGCGGCGTCGTTGGGTACGTTGAGCACCACACTGAAGGTGCAGGACGTCAGTGGCGCCAAGCTGCCTCCCGACATGGTCAGCAGCGTCGTGCCGGTCAAGGTCGAGCCGGCGCCGCAGAAAGCGGGTGCAGGCAGGCCGGCGACCTCGAGTCCGGGCAGAACCTCACTGAGGTCGTCGGTGAAGTTGAGGTCGGTGAAGGTGTCCGTTGAGCTGGGATTCGAGATGGTGAATTCCAGGGTCACGGTGTCGCCGGGGAAGGTCGGGTCGTCGGTAAATTCCTTGGTCAGCACGGGTAGACCAATCTTGAGATCGTCGGTCGCGGTGCCACTGGTGAACGGCACACCGCCGAGCAGTCCGCTCACACCAGAGGTCGTGTTGGTATGGCTACCTGTGGCCGCGGCTAGGGGCACAGCCAGTGGAATTTGAATGGAGCAGGATTCGCTCGGTCCCAGGCGCCCATTGGTAAAAGTAAGTAAGTCGGTGCCATTGATTTCGCCGGAGCCGCAAATCCCGGTGACCGGCAGCCCGGTGGCGACAAGGCCTGTGAGGGTAGCGTCGAGATCGTCGGTAAAGTTGAGGTTTGTGACCTGGCTTATGCTGCTGTTGTTGGTCAGCAAGAACTGCAAAGTAACCAACCCGCCCGGCTGAGTAGGATCGTCGATAAAGGACTTCTCGAAGGCGACGATCGGAACCACGACCAAGTCGGCACTGGCTCCCGGGTCCATGAACACACCCACGCCGATTTCATTGCCGGAGACCATGCTTGTCGTGCTGAGATAGGTTCCATCCGGGGCGCTGACCGGAACCGAAACCGTGGCGGTGAAAGTACAAACGGCCATGGGAGGCACGAAACCACCGCTGAGGGTCATGACCGACGAGCCGGAGAGGCTTCCACAGGCTGTGCCGGCGGGAGTGCCGATCACCTGTAAGCCGGGCAGCACAGCACCGAAGTCATCGGTGAAGCCGAAGCCGGTTATGAAATTGGGGGTATGGCTGGTGATCGTATAGCTGACCACGACCGTCTCGCCCGGCAAGGGGGAGCTCAGGAATTCTTTGGTCAAAGTCACCTTTTGGGCATGTGCTGAACTCGCAGCCAGGAAGAGTGAGAAGAGGACGAGCGTCAGGCCCCATCGAGATCCCGGGAAGTTGGCGGTCACATTGGATTTCTTCATGTCAATTGAATTCTCAGTCGTTGCCAAGTCGTTTGGCCCTAATGATCCCTTTGAGGATGGTCCCGGTGGGGGTGGTCCCTGTGGGGGGTGGTCCCTGTGGTGCAGAGTGGGACGGGCGGTTTGCCTCGGTCAATGGACGGCCCTCAAAGGCCAGGATCTGTGTATGGGAGTGGGGAGGTGGGCGATTTCAAGAACCCGAGTTTAACCTCATTGGCCTCTCCTCGCCGTCGAGGCACCTAATGAGACTGGCTCGGCATCGTGTTGGCCAGTTGGATGGAGTCGATCTAGCCTGCGGCAGAGTTGCCGCCAAATCGAATTGTACTATTTCGGGGCGTTTTGGCCAAGATTCTTGGCCTAGCAGGCTGTGGCGGAAGTCTCGCGCTCGATCCCCATCCCGATTTCAGCTCTCATCCGCACGTTTGGCTTTCCATTCGTCGGTCAGCAGCCCTTCGTAGCCCCAATTCACCTCGTCGATTTCGTGGATGACCACATGGATGTGCTCGGGCTTCTTTCCCAGCACCCGCACTAAGGAGTCGGTCACGTCTCGCACGAGTTCGGCTTTCTGGTTTCGGGTTGCGCCTTTGAGGATTTGGATGTTCACGTATGGCATAGATCGTTTCTCACTTACGTCGGGAGTCCTTCATCAAATAAGGCTTTGAGGTCCAGCTGTTAATCCTCCGCACCTTCATCATGGCATAACGCGCGGTGGGTTCCGTGAGGCGCCGCTGACCTTGGAGTTGTACGACATAGAACTCAATTCCCGCCAGCGGTGTCGAATTCGATCCAATTCGATTCAATTCGATCCAAGTCGATCCAAGTCGATCCAAGTTGATCGGCTCCCGAAAACGGCTGAAAAACCGATTGATCGTAGGGCTGAGGCCGGCATGAGCCTTGCGTTGTATCCCTGTCGAAGAGCCACTCACGGTTCACAAGCGACTACGTCTCGCACGCAGACATCAACTTGACAGGAGATCGCCATGCAACTCAAGAAACGAGCCCGCGAAGTGTTGGAAGACCGGAAGCAGCTGATCGAAGAATTCTCAGCCTTGCAGCCGGACCACCCCTTCGCCGTGGCCAATAAGCACATGCTCGAACTCTCGGAGCAGACTTCGTGGAACGCGACGGGGGTGCTCTCCATGACGGGTGTCATATGGTGGGCAATGAACCTTTCCGTGGATCTGGAGTTCCCTCACACCATCATTTTCAATGCCACGGGAGGCCCGGATTTCGACTTCTCGCTCTTTACCTCCGCGGTGACCGGCTACTTCATGGTGGATCCTTCGACCCTGGGCGGCGAGTACCAATTCACCATGCAAGCCGTCGCGGGAGTTGCGGGTGAAGTGTCCCTCGATCTCTACGATATGAATTGGGGCCAGGTCGCCAGCTTCTTGGGAGTCGTCGCCGGCGTCTCGTTGAGCAAGATGTCCGGCACTGGAACCCTCACGTACTACTAGGGTCGACTGAGCGCTCACCCTCAGCCCAAAGATCCTCTGAGGGTTGCGTGTTTAAGGTCACCCCCAGCCCTGACGAGGGCTGGGGGTGACCCCATGACGACAGAGCCGTGCGCGATGCGATAGCGTCAGCGACATGATCAACGAGGAGCTGCCAGATCACACCGCGGAGGTCACCGCTTTGCTTCGGCGGTGGCGGGTCGGCGATGAACAAGCTGTGGAGGAGCTTCTGCCTTTAGTTTATGACGACCTGCGGGCGGTTGCGGCGAGGTACCTGGCGCGGGAGCGCACGGATCACTCGTTTCAGGCGACCGATCTCGTGCATGAGGCTTACCTTCGGCTAGCTCGTGTCTCGCGGCTCGACACGAAAGACCGGGCCCACTTTTTCTCGGTGGCGGCGCGTGCCATGCGCAGGATCCTCGTGGACCACGCACGGCGGGTCGCGACGCTCAAATGGCCAGGCCCGGAGCGTCGGATGCCGCTTGAAAATGTCGATATTTTGACGCCCACCACGCCCGATGAGATTCTCGAGATCCACCAAGGGCTCCTGGTGTTGGCGGAGCGCGAGCCCCGCGTGGCGGAGTTGGTGGAGCTGCGCTTCTTCGGCGGTTTGTCGGAATCCGAGGCCGCCGATGTCCTCGGCGTATCCCGCGCCACTGCCACGCGAAATTGGAAATTCGGTCACCCCGTAGTCGAAGAGCCGGACGGTGTGGCTCGACTGCAACGACGCGGTGGTTCGTGCCTCGCGTCGGAAGCGTCGCAGAGTGCGTTCTCGTCGCACGGGTTCGCCGGCGAGGTGGACCCCCCGCACGAGCTTGACCGCCACCGAGCGGGCGAGCAGCGGATGGGTAGCACGCCAGACTTCGCCCATCCCACCCTGCCCCAATTGTTCTTCGAGTCGATAGCTACCCAGGCGCCGTCCCTCCTCCGCTTCCTGACGCAAAGTCATCACGCCGCGTTGGAGGCCGAGGGCTATTGCCACGACAAAGATCAGCGGGAGTATCAGCGAACGAACCAGCGGGTCCAAGGTTTCGGATGCCGACCACACACCAGCGGCAAGACCCATCAATGACGAAATGCCGGATGCAGCGAAGGCGGAGAGGATCCCCCGCCACGAGGTGTGGACGACTAATGGGAAAAGGCCGATGAGGATAATGTAAGGGCCTAGGGGAGTGACGACTCCGAATTCGTGGATCTCGTGCATGGCGTGGAAATAGCCGAGCTGGCCGCAGAGCCCGGCCAAGTACACAGAAGCGAGTAGCACAACTTGCCAGTCTCCGATTCGTTTGCTACCGGCGGCGGCGAGCAAGCCAAAGCTCAGCGGGACGCTGCTCCAAATGACGATCAGCTCCAAGGTTCGATCCAGGGACCATGCTTCGACCCTGCTGATATCGTAGAGGGTCACGAAGGCCGCGACACAGGCCAGGACAAACGAGAGGTAACGGGTCGTCCGCCAGATCCTTCGCCGATTGCCGGCGTCCCGGGTTTCTGTGGTGACCAGTCCTCCAGAATGAGTGAGCGGTCCGGTGTCTGATGATGGGGTCAGCGGCGTGGATTCGCCCGGCGTGGAGTCGCCCGGCGTGGAGTCGCCCGGCGTGGAGTCGCCCGGCGTGGAATCGCCCGGCGTGGAATCGCCCGGCGTGGAATCCTCAGCGGTCCCGTCCAGCGCCAGCAGCCGTCGCACAGCGTTGCGAATTCCTGGATCTGGGCACCGGGCAAGGATCTCCTCCACTTGCTCAGGCGGAGCATCGATCGCCTGCCACAGGAGAGCTTCAAATTGAGGGGGGCGGGGAACGGATCGTTTCTGCGTCATGGCTTAGAAAGAGTCATTCAGTCTCCGCCGTCCAACGCCGGCTTTTTCTCGTTCGGCAGCACCGGCGATTACATCTACGAGCCCTCCGAGCATTTCTCGGGCCAGGACTCCTTCTCTTACCGCGCCGACGACGGGTTCGAACTCGCGGCGCCCGCCGCCGTCACCTTCAACGTCACCCCGGTAGCCGACGCACCCCTGCTGACGGTGCAAAACGCCGGCCGGGACAGGTCACTCGAAAACCGGACCCATGAGGAGGGCGCGGCACGGGCCGTTCCAAATATCGAGCCCTTAATCCGGCCACGTGGGTGAGCAAGCGGGTCATTTTGGTTTCACAGCTAGGAAGTCCGCAAGATCTTCTCCATCTTGCGTCCCCTTGCGAGTTCATCCACCAACTTGTCCAGGTATCGGGCCTGTTGGGTCAAGGGTGTTTCTATCTCTTCTACTCGATACCCGCAGATCACGCCGGTAATCAAACTTGCATTCGGGTTGAGCGTTGCTTCGGCGAAAAATTGTCGAAACGTAGCTTTATCTTCGATCAGAGCTTGCAGTTTGGTCTCGTCGAATCCCGTAAGCCATGAAATGACCTGTTGAAGCTCGTCAATAGTTCGCCCCTTCTTCTCAATCTTCGTCACGTAATGCGGATAAACAGAAGCGAATGTCAGGTTAGCGATTCGTTCGTCGTGCTCAGGCGTGGTCTTCATATTGGGCTACTCATAGTTTGGGGGATTGGTTTGGGTGACTGGTTTGGGTGACTGGTTAGGGCGACTGGTGAAAATGGTTCTTGAGTGATCAGTGCGGATAACTGGCATTCCGTCCGCCAAGTCGTTGCACGTCGTAGCGCAGTTCAACCATGCCGCTTTTGTAGGCCTTAACCTCGGCAAGATGGAGGGCTATGTCGGTGTTGATTTTGTCGAAGAACGGAATCCCATCGCCAATCAAGATCGGCATGATCGAATAGGATATTTCGTCGGCGAGCCCGAGACGCAGGCACTCGCCGGAAACCGTGCCGCCCCCAACCACCCAAATGGACCGAAACCTGGGTCGCAATCGTCCTTTTACGAACCGCGCCAGATCACCGTCGTAAAACTCGACGGAATCCCGGACCCGCGGTAGCTCTCGGCTGGTGAGGACGAAGGTTGGTTTGTCGCCATACGACCACCCCAGGCCTTGGGACTCAAAACGAAGCGCGGTCTCATAGGTTCGTGAACCCATGACGTAGCAGTCGATCGTTTCGAGGAACGCTTCGACGAATCCCGGATCCATGGTTTCGCCGTCCGCGAATTCGTCCGAGGTTTCAAGCCAATCGACACTGCCGTCCTTCCGAGCGATGAAGCCGTCGAGGCTCACCGCCATGTGGATCGTCACCCGTGAATCAACGCTTGCCATGGTGTAGTCCTCACGTCACGCCCCATGCCGCCTGGCGAGCCTCCTAAGAACCGCCCGTGCCGGAACCGTCCGTGCCATTACCGTCCGTGCCAGTTTCCCGGCATACGGCTCAAGCTCACCCATGGCCGAGGATCGAAACGGAAAATTCGATGCTTATTCTGAAACTAAAGTCTACATCGAATCTCCTCCGCAATACGCACTTGCAGCCATCGAGTCTCACGGACTAGTTCTTTCGCGACGGCTTATCTGTTAAACGAGGGCTCCTCTTCGGGCCCTTTCCCATGGCCCTTCGGCCCACCGGGGCCACCCCCGAGTTGACCCATCCCGCCCTCCCTTGAGAAGCGGCTCGGCTTCGCCTCGCCCGGGCGGGGGCAAGCCCCGCCACTACATCCGGA
>CBDUGP010000077.1:0-48294 GCA_965366625.1 uncultured bacterium | reverse complement strand
CCGGTCGTTTTGGCGCTGGCCGCTTCGCCGGAGTCCCTGGGCCAGGACAATCTCATTTGGTTCAAGATCGCTGCGGTGAAGTGGTTGATCATTCCGGGTCTGCTGGGAGCGATTCTATCCTCGGCCGCCGGTAGCATTCTCGGCGCCCCCAGGACCCTTGAAGCCTTGATCGAAGACCGGGTCCTGCCTCGCCCCCCGGAGAAAATTCTGGGGATCAAGCTCACCACCACCGAGGCCGCCCATTGGATCTCGACGGCAGTGGCCCTGGCAGCGGTAGGGTTGGGCGGTTTGAATGCCGTCGCCCCGGTCCTGACCATGTTCTTTCTGACCACGTACGGGATGGTAAACCTGGTTGCCGGTCTCGAGCAGCTGAGTGGGGCTCCCGCCTATCGACCGTCGATTCATGTGCCGTGGCTGGTGTCTTTGGGCGGCGCGGCCAGCTGTATTTGGGTGATGTCGCTGATCAACTTGTGGGCCGCGATCATCGCTTTGACTGTCGAGGTAGCCGTTTATGTAGCCTTACGTCGCCGGTCCCTCAGCGCCTCCTGGGGTGATCTCCGATACGGGGCCTTGATCTCCTTGGCTCGGGTCACCTTGCTCAAGCTCAAACGCTTGCCGGTGGATCCTAGGAATTGGCGACCCCACATCCTGATTTTCGTCACCGGGGAGCCCCGACGTCATCTGGATCTTCTGCGTTTTGCAGCTTGGCTGAATCAGAATCGAGGTCTGCTGACCCTGTGCAAGATGATGATCGGAGACTTGGAGACGTTGGCGCCTAAATCCGATGAAGCCACCCGCGAAACCGACCAATTTCTCGACGACGAAGGTGTGCTGGCTTTTGCCGAGACCGAAATCGTGCCGTCCTTTGAGAGTGGTGTCTTGGCCATCGCTCAAGCCAACGGAATCGCGGGTATCTCTTCGAATACCCTGATGTTCGGTTGGAGTGATGAGCCGGACCGAATGCTGTCGATCCTTCGGGTCGTGCGCCAAGCTGAGTATCTCGGCAAGTCTTCGGTGTTGTGTCGTATTGCGCCTCGTCGATGGGCATCGCAGCTGAAACGGATCGACGTTTGGTGGGGTGGGTTGCAAAATAACGGCGATATGCTTCTGCTTTTCGCCTATCTCATTTCGGTGAATTCGGAATGGGCGGACGCGCGGATCAACGTCAAAACGGTGGCGAGCAACTCCATGACCCATGATCAGACCGATCGTGGACTCCGCGAGCTCATTCTTCGCTGTCGGATCAAAGCGGATTCCAAGGTCATCCAACGCGCTTCCGGAGAGACCGTGCAGAGCATCATCCAAGCCGAGTCACGGGATGCGGACCTGGTTTTTCTCGGTCTGCAAAGTGCTGCGACCGGGGAAGAGGAAGCCTATTACGAAAGGCTGCAGGGGCTGGTGGGAGACCTACCGACAGTGATCTTGGTGCGCGCGGCGGGTGACTTCGCAGGACAGCTGCTTCAGCCGTAAGGCGGGTGGAAGGGGCGGCCCTCTCGATCTGCTAGGGTCGGCTCTCATGACAAAATAGATGCCACTGCTTCGTGAGCGGGGGTGTTGTTGCAATAAGCGAGGATGGTATGCGTCTGGCGTTGGCACAAATTACGTCGAATGAGGATAGGACCAAGAGTTTGGCTAGAGTCCTTCAGGCCATGGACGAAGCCGCGTCGGCTGGTGCCGAGATGGTGGTTTTTCCAGAAGTGGTGATGGATCGATTTTTTCCCGCGGAACGGGGAACAGAAGTTTGCAAACTCGCAGCAAAGAGCCTGGCTGAGACGATTCCAGGTCCCAGCACCCGGGCGGTGGCAGAGAAGGCGAAAGAGCACGGACTAGTCACGGTTTTCAACCTCTACGAAAGAGAAGGGAATCGGTTTTACGATAGCTCGCCCGTATTCGACGCCGACGGGTCCCTCCTGGGCATCACCCGGATGGTGCACATTACCGACTATGAGGGATTTCACGAGCAGGACTACTATGATCCGGGGGATACAGGGGCCCCGGTCTACGACACCAAGGTAGGGCGAATCGGCGTTGCCATTTGCTACGACCGTCACTATCCGGAGTACATGCGGGCCATGGCTGTAGGCGGAGCGGAGCTGGTGGTGATTCCCCAAGCCGGCACCCTCGGTGAATGGCCGGAAGGTCTATTCGAAGCTGAAGTGCGGACCGCAGCCTTTCAAAACGGCTATTTCGCAGCCCTCTGCAATCGAGTTGGGGTCGAAGACAAGCTGACTTTTGCGGGAGAGTCCTTCGTATCGGATCCAAGTGGTCGAATTCTGGCCGTGGGAGCGACCTTGCAAGAGGATCTGATCGTCGTAGACCTAGATCTCGACCTTTGCTCTAAATCAGCGGGACGTGAACTCTTCTTGAGGGATCGTCGTCCGGAACTCTACGGACAGTGGTTGACGCAATGAGTGGAATAGAGACCGGTCCGAAGACCCATACCTTGGCGACCCTTGTACGCGGTGAGTATCTAGTCGAGGCCGCGCCTTCATCGACTTCCCCGCTGTTGGTCGGATTTCACGGCTACGGGGAAACCGCGCACGAGCAGCTGGCCGAACTCAAAACTCTGCCTGGACACGAGAAGTGGACATTGTGTGCTATCCAAGGTCTTCACCCTTTCTACAAGCGTTCGACTGGCGAAGTGGTGCGCAGTTGGATGACCAAAGAGAATCGGGAAGCGGCCATCGAAGACAATATTCGCTACGTAGCAGCGGTGGTCGCTGAAGTTCGTCGAATCTATGGCGCCACGGAGCGGTTGGTGTTCTCGGGGTTCTCCCAGGGCGTGGCCATGACCTGGCGGGCTGCGGTTCGCTGCGGATTTCCTTGCCATGGTGTCTTAGCCCTGGCGGGTGACGTGCCGTCCGAAATTCCGGTTTGGTCCGGCGGTCGCTTGCCGCCAGTGCTGCTCGGACGTGGGCTCAAGGACGAGTGGTATTCCGAAGCTAAAATGGGCCGCGATTTGGAACTTCTCGGATCTCTAGGCGCTAAGGTTTCCACTTGTTTGTTCAATGACGGCCACGTCTGGCATGACGACTACCGACAGGCGGCGGGCCGATTCTTGGCAGAGATCTCGGCTTGAGCCGATCGGCAGGAGCGTCTCGAACTTCGGCGACGCATGCCCCGGCGAGCCCTTATAGGGGTCGAGAGCTGGATCCAGACGCCTTGCTTCGGCCGAGGGGCGTGGACTGGCTGGCTCGCACGGTGTTGGATGTCTTCTACCGCGACGTCGTAGTTCAAGGGGCGGGAAAGGTGCCGAAGAGCGGCGGGGTTGTATTCGTCGGCAACCACGTGAACGGCCTCTTGGATCCAGCGATTTTTCTCGCCTACCTACCTCGCCCAAGCCGTTTTCTCGGTAAATCCACCCTGTGGAAGATTGCAGCTCTTCGGCCTTTTCTGCGGCTTGCCGCCGCAATTCCAGTCTATCGGCGGCAGGATCCCGGCAGCGATAGCAGCAAGAATTCCGATACCTTTCTGCGATGCCACCAAGTTTTGGCTGCGGACGGCACGATCGCGCTCTTTCCAGAGGGGCGCAGTCACAACGAGTCCGCATTGGTTCCATTGAAAACCGGCGTGGCGAGAATCGTCCTCCAGGCCCTCCACCGGTATCCCGATCTTGAAGTGAGCATCGTTCCGGTGGGGTTGACCTTTGACGACAAGACTCGGTTTCGATCTCGGTTGTTGGTGAAGGTCGGTGAGCCGATTCGGCCCGATACCCCCCCGGACCCGGAAAGTGAATCTTTTTGGGAAGCGGCGCTGGAGCTGACGGAAGCGGTGAGGGAGGGCCTAGAGGCGGTCACTCTGAACTATCCGTCTTGGGAGGAGGCCAGGCTGATCGAGCGGGCCGCAGCGATCTTTTCTCGGCCGGTTTTGGATGCCCCGGCCGAGCAACCCCTCGCCGACACCTTTGCTACCCGTCAACTCTTCATCGACGGTTATGAGACCTTGCTGGAAGTCTGTCCCGACGAGGTTCATCGGGTGGCCGAGGAAGTCCGAGCCTATGATGTCGAACTCAAAAGTCTGAGGCTGAGGGATGAGCAGGTCGCGGCTCGATACTCATTGGAGAAGGTCTGGCAGTTCACCCTCAAGAGCTTATTCTTGATTTGCTTTCGCATGCCCTTGGGAATTCTAGGCTCGATGATCAACTTTCCAGCCTATCGAGCTACCGCCGCAGTGGCGAATCGTCTTGTCGACAGCCCGGATGTGGCTTCTACCTACAAGGTCTTTCCCTCTTTAGTGCTTTACCCTCTGAGCTGGCTCGGCTGGGCGGCGGCGGGCTGGATAATGACCGCGCAGGCGCTAGGAGAGGCAGGGGGTTTCTGGACTTGCGCGACGGTGTCGATGGCGGTCCTGCTCGCGGGTCCAATCACCGGTTACTACGCCATTCAATTCCACCAGCGAAAAGACCTCTTCGTCGAACAAGCGCGGGCTTTTCTTTTGCTCCGCAGCGGTCGTCGAGGCATCGAAGCTTTAAAAGCTCGAAGGGCAAGATTGGTGACTCAGGTGGGGCAGCTGGCGGAGGCTTACCAAAGTGGGGCGGCCGACCCCACTTCGCCTGCCTCCTAGCTAGGGCCCGTCCAGAAATGCAGTCGCGGCGGGTCGGAGCGGCGCCCTGCGCGCGTCGCTCCGAACTCGCGCCACCGCTGCAGTGTCGTCGCAAATTACTGATGTATAAGATCTTAAGCCGATCTATACGTTGTGTCGCTCAGACACGCTCGCTTTCCGTGCTCGGCGCGCCGCGCCTTCTAGACCTCGAAAAGGCCAAAACTGGACAGGCTCTAGCTAGCATTTTTTACTCGGTGCCGACCTTATCGAGCTGTTTCTTCAGCTCACGGATGCGATCCTCGCGTTCCTTACGCAACTGGTCGATCAAGTCTTGATGATCCCGAAGAGCGAGCTTCTTGCTCAGGCTGTAGACCCTTGGAAATCGTTGCACGGCGCCGGTGTCGTCGAATTCGAGGGATCCGGTCACCCCGGGAAATTCCTTGATGGCATCCCTGAGACCTCGGCGAATCTCACTGGCGATTGCCGGTTTGCCGGCTGCAGCATTGGCCAGCACTTGCAAGCTGTCATAGGCCTCGGCAGCCAGCAGTGAGGGGGCTTTTCCGTGTAAAGCTTCAAATTTTTCGATGAAAGCTTGGCTGTTTTGCCGATTGGGATCAATGGGTGAGTAAGCGAAGAGGATCCCGCGCGCTTGCATTCCCATGGATTCCAAAGTGGAGGGGTTAGCGAAGCTCTGTGGCGCTAGGATTTTGCCCTTGAAACGGGCATCTTTGAGTTTCTGTATCGTGGCTTCGAGCCAAGGACCATCGCCGTTGAGCACCACTGCGCTCGGAGATTTTTCCTGCACCTCTTGGATGGCAGGCGCGATGTCTTCGCCGAGAGCCGAGGCGTCCACTTGACCGAGCAACTCACCCTTGAGGTTTTCGAAAGTGGGTTTAAATCCTTCGCTCAGCGTGTCGGCGAATCTACGGTCTTGGGCCAGGACCATGGCGGTGTGAGTCCGTAGGTCCTGTTTGGCGAAGGAAGCGAGCTTGGAACCGATCTCCGCGTCCGACACCGAGATGCGGTAGACATGTTTTGAAGATTCCGTCAGCCGCTGGTCGCCGACCGAAGGAAGCACCAAGACTTTTTCTTCCCGGTCAGCCACTTGCGCCAGAACTCTCGCCTCAGCGGCCGATAGCCCGCCAATTGCTGCTACGGCCTTTTCGTTCCTATAGAGTTCGGTGAGCAGCCGGGCAGCGGTTTGGGGATCGCCGGCGCTATCTCGCACCAATAATTCGATGCGCCCCTCGCTGGGTTCGTTCAACTCGGATAGAGCGAGTTCAATACCTTTTAGCGCCGCTTCGCCGGCGGCCTGATTAGGCCCGCTTAAGGGCAGGACCACTCCGACTCTCAAGGTTTCGGGTTTGCAGGCGGCCAAGCTTAGGGCCAACAAGGCCAGAGCTAGCCAGGAGACCTTGGTATGTGAATGCTTGTTCATTTGAGCTTCTCCATGTTCATGTCAACGACCCGAAGGGAAAACCCGCCGGTGTAATCACATAGACCCGAAGCGGGGGTCTCTGGTTCCGATGGGTAAGTCAGGAGATGGGGAATTTAGAACAGTCGCTATGCTTTCGACAGGGTCTAGGGATCGGAAGCGGATGCTTCGGGGCGAATCGGGCTGACAGTCGTTTGGCCTAGGCCGATGCTCGATCAGGTCTTCCGCGCGACTCCGCCCACACGTGCTCTTCGTCCATTCCGCCTCGATCCGAGGTGCAGTATTTTTCGCGCCGGTCGTCCAACAATTTCATGACCCGGCGCCGGAATTGGACCAGATCTTTTTCATCGTGGAGATCGAGGTCCTCGGCCATGCTCGCTTTGAGTTCGGAAAGCTGCAGGCATTCGAAGCGCATACGCACTGGACGGAAGAAATTCGGAATCTTCTGCCCAGGAATTTGGATGTGGTGAAGTCCTTGACTGTAAGCCAGCAGTAGCTTGCCGTCGGGTAGGCCGCGGATCAAGTCGGCAATGCCTCCACGAGTGCTCATCGGCCGGCCCTTCTTATCGAGGCCGTTCGCCCGCTTCATGCGTCCTTCGGGCAGAATAATGACCATCGAGTCCGGATCTTCGAGAGTTTCGACCACCTGCTGCCAGGTGTTGTCCCGTTCCCGGGTTACGGGCACGATATTCGCCGCGACGACCTTCCACATCCGACCTATCAGGGGGCGGTCGATGGTCACCTTGGCGATGGGAATTGTGGCGTGGGCCGCCATTCGCCATAGGAATCTGGCGGGCACTTGGCCGGCGTACAGAAATTCGAAGAGGCTGGTGTGGTTGAGTATCGCGACCAGTCGATAGGGCTGCCAGGGATCTTCTGGAATATCTCCAACCCATTGAGACTCGTTTTTGAAAAAGCACTTCGAGAAGAATCGAAGCATCATCAGCACAACGAAGACGAAAGCGGTACGCATAAAAACTCAGTCCGAGCTGGATTTAAGGGCGGCGGGCTCCCGGTGAGCCTCTCTCGGCGCGAATTGTAGCGCATTCTCAACCGATGATCTTTTTCACCTCCGTGAGAATGGCTTGGCCGGTCTCCCCCGCCCCAGATCAAGCTCTGCCGAGGAGGCTCCGGCAGGACTTCTATTGGCTCTGGGGGCCTTGGTCCTGAGTTTTGGGACCGAGGGTCGCGAGGGCGCCGGTGCCGGTCTTGCCGAGGCGTCGGCGCTGCTCGAGCAGCTCTGCTGCTTCATCCATTAACCCGAGGCCTTCTTGGATCTGGGTATCGCCTTGGGAAAGGATCTGGTGGGCTGCTTCGGTGCCGAAAGCCGAGTTGAAGATGTCTGCATGAATTTGGCGGACACTGTATTCCCGTGCGGCTTCGTCTTCCAGCATCTCGTCGATGGCTTTTTGGGTCGTGATCTCTTCTTTCACCAGCCAAGCTTTGAATTCGTCCAGGATCTCAGGCGGAGGTGTCCATGAACGGTCCTTGATCTGATGCTCATTGTGGTAGTCCACGCCGAATTGGAAATAGGCATTGTGGGCGAAAAGCGCAGTCAAGATCTGTGGACCGTCGGGGATCTCAATCTCGACGTCAGGGGTAATTCCGCCTCCGCCAAAAACGGTCCTTCCGAGGTCGGTGCGAAATTCCTCTGCAGGAGGAGCAACTTCTGGAACCTCATTGCTGCCGGTGCCAACATCAGTTCCCTGGCCGAAGTGCGTGTAGTAGTCGTAATACGAAGAATAGTCACGCTGAATCAGCCGACCCGCCGGGGTGTAATATTTGGCCGTGGTCAGGGCGATTCCGGAGCCGTAGGAGAGGTTGTAGACGGTCTGAACGAGGCCTTTGCCCCAGGTGGGCGTGCCGGCCACCATGCCGATGTCGTGGTCTTGGATGGCACCCGCGAGAATTTCCGCGGCAGAAGCGGTGCCGTTGTTGACCAGGACCACCACCGGCACGTCGATCGGATCGAAGGCGCCGTCGGAGTAGAAGCTCTGGTAGGAGTCGGAGAGGCGTCCACGGGTTTCGACGATTCTAGAATCTTTCGGCACAAAGAAATTCGACACGGAGACCGTTTGGTCCAGCAAACCGCCACCGTTGGACCTCAGGTCGAGCAGAAGTCCTTGCATGCCTTGCTCCTTGAGAGAGTCCAAGGCTTCGCGCATTTCACCGGCTGTGGAGCGGGAGAAGTCCGTCAATCGGATGTAACCGGTCTCGGGGGTCATCATGTAGGCATAGCGGACGGTATTTTGGGGGATCTGGGCCCGGGTGATGCTCAGGTCCAAGGGCTTTTCCAGGCCCCTGCGGGTAATGCCGATGTTGACCTGTGTGCCCTTAGGCCCTTTGAGCTTGGTGACCGCGTCGTCCAAACTCATGGTGTCGGTCGGCTCCCCTTCGATGACCGAAATAATGTCGCCGGCCCTGAGACCCATGCGCCAAGCCGGTGTGCCTTCGATGGGGCTGATCACCGTCAGCTCGCCGTTGCGTTTGGAAACCAAGATACCCAGTCCATAGAAGCTGGCGGCCTGCCGCTCGCGCATCTGTTGGTAGTCTTCGGGCGACAAAAAATTGGTGTGTGGGTCGAGGGCTCGGAGCATGCCCCGGATCGACGCATGAACCAGGTCTTTGTATTCCACTTCTTGGCCGTAGCCGGCGTGGACTACTTGCAAGAGTTCGGTGTACAGGCGGAGTTCGGCCTGGGACTCTTCAGAAGCGGCTAGAAGCTGGTGACCGGCCAATCCACAGAAGAGGATCGAGCCCAGGAAGACGAGAATTGCGAGGTTGCGCCAAGGTCTGCTCATGGCAGAAATGATACCACTGAAGGCCCAGAGCTGGGCAGGGGCGGTACGGAAGGCCGCACCTTGACTTTCGATGGTCGGCACCCGATGATTGGCCGGAGGTCACACCGATGTTCGGTTCATTAGGTCTACCAGAGCTACTATTCATCTTCGCCCTAGCGTTGGTCATTTTCGGCCCGAAACGTCTGCCCCAGGTCGGACGTACGGTCGGCCGAGGGCTAGCCGAATTCCGCAAGGCCTCTACGGACTTGCGCCGGACGATCAATGCTGAGCTGATCGACGAGGACTTGAAGTCGGCGGATCCCCGGAAGATTGTCCGAGACTCCTTGCGGGACATGAAAAAGGGTCTGGATGGGGACCTAAGAGCTGCGACCGGCACGAAAGCCGGCCCAAGGCGCGACGAGCCCGAGGCGCACGACAAGACCGGAGCGGCCGCGGAAGATTCCACCACCGGCGGCGGATCTTCCGAGTCCGTCTCGTCCTCGGAGCAGGGGCCGGAGAGCCAGGAACCGTCCTCCGAGCCGGAGCCGCCGATCGTCGCGGCCAAAGGCGCCGTGCCTCGAGGTCCGAAACCCAGTTCTCGCCCTTTGGAATCCGAACTTAAGAAGTCCGACCCGTCCGAATCCGACCCGTCCGAATCCAGCAGAGCTTCCGGCGACGAGGCTAAGGATTCTTTGCGCGATAAGGGAAGCAGCGACCCGTCCTCGGGATCTTCCCCGTGACTCGAACCTTGCCCCCGACTGCCTCAGAGAGAAGGGCCTCTGAGGAAAAAGAGGAATTAGAGACCATGAGTCTCCTCGAGCACCTCGAGGAACTCCGGTTTCGGATCATTCAATCCGTAGTGGCAGTGTTCGTCGCTTTCCTGGTTTGCTGGTCTCAATCCACTCGCATATACGATTTCTTGGCCCAACCGATTTATGCCCACTTGCCCGAGGGAGATCGGCGCTTGGTTTTTCTCGGCGTCACCGATCCCTTCATGATTTACGTCAAGGTGTCGGCGTTGGCAGCGATTTTCCTCGCTGCACCCTATTTGCTTTGGCAGTTGTGGCGCTTCGTAGCGCCGGGGCTCTACCGCAATGAAAAGCGTCTGGCCGGTCCATTCGTGGTTTGCGGCTCATTGCTTTTCATCGGCGGCGGGGCGTTCGCCTATTACGTCGCTTTTCCGTTTGCGGTCGAATTCTTGCTCGGCATGGGGGAGCAGATGCGGCCGACCATCACCGTGACCAGATATCTGAGCTTTTTGATGACGGTTGTGTTGGGTCTGGGCCTGATGTTTGAGCTGCCGACGGTGATTTTCTTCCTCTCCCGGGTGGGTCTAGTGACTCCCCAGCAGCTCTTGAAGCATTTTCGATGGGCGGTGATCATCATTTTCTTAGTGGCTGCGATCATCACCCCCACACCCGATGTGGTGAATCTGTGCATTTTCGCGCTGCCGACTATTTTTCTATATTTGGTGGGGGTCGGGGTTTCCTGGATGTTTGGGCCGGGAGATCGAGGACAGAAAATCAGTTGATCGAATCAAACGCCTGAGGGTGTTACCATTTCCCTCCATGTCAGCCCGCAACACGAAGGCCGGGTTCCGCCCCGTGGGCGGCCTGAGCCTTGAGGCTCCAAACCGGACCTTCAAAAAGACTCTCGTGGCTAAAACGGGGGCGTCGATCCGGCGATCGACCTTGCCGAGAACTTACCTACTTGCCCTCGGATGGATTGGCGCTGTCCTCTCGCTCAGCCCGATTCCGGTGCAGTCACGCGATCTCGACATTCGCCACTACGGTGCCGCCGACGGCCTTCCTATTTCAGGAGTAAGAGCGCTCGATCAAGGGCCAGATGGTCGCTTGTGGATCGCCGGCTCATTCGGCATCTTGAGCTTCGACGGTAGGCAGAGCCAAGCCCTTCCAATACAACCGAACATCGAGGCCGGCCAAGCTTTTCTAGAACGAGATGCCGATGGCTCACTTTGGTCGATGGCGGCGCAGACTCCGTTTTCGGTTTTTCAGCACGCCCCCTCGGGTACGACCGCATTGCCCCTGGTGGCTCCGGGATCCAATGATGCGGTCTTAGTGGATTTCGCGGTCGTCGGCTCGGCACCTACGGAAGTCGCTCTCGCGACGACCGACGGCTTGCTGCTTTGGCGCTCTCCCGACTGGCTTCGGCTGACCACCGCCGACGGCTTGCCCCACGATCGTATTCGAGCTTTGACGGATTGGGGTGGGCGTTTGGTGGCAGGAGGTCCAGCCGGCCTGGCGTTGATTCGGTCGGGTTTTGTCGACCGAACCCTAGATCAACGCTTGAGACTCGCTCCCTCCCAGAACATCCTGGCCTTGGCGGTGGAAGGTGATGGGCCGGACGAGAGCCTCTGGCTGGTGGGTGACTCCTGGATCGGCTTGCTGACCGAGTCCGACTTCGAGGTCTTGGGCACGGCGCTCGAGCTGGGCTCTTTGGGAAGTCAAGGATTTGGGTTGATCGCCGCACCGGACGGCCTGGGCGGCCTGTATCTAGCTGAGGGATATGAAGTCTCCTACTTTCACCCCAGCCGAGGGTTGGAGAGGTGGATCGAAAGCGCGCGAGCCGGTCCCATCCGAAGTCTTCTCGTAGATCGAGAGAGTTCTATTTGGCTGGCCGGCGACAACGGTCTATCGAGAGTGTCGAACCGGCGTTTCGAGTCATTTACGGCGACCTCCGACGGTCTGTTCGACGACACGGTCTTTTCTTTGTTGGAAAGGCGCAACGGCACTGTTGTGCTCGGACATCGGGGCGGATTGAGCTTTATCGGCAGCGGCGCTGAGGTGGTGGTGGAACTCCTGCCCCTTGCGACCCCTGATCGGCATTTAGAGGTGGTGAGAGATCTGGCGGAGACCCCAGACGGCCGGTTGTGGCTGGCTGCGGGTTCTTTGGGCATTCGGAATTGGGACGGCTTATTGTCTTCGCCGATCCAAGGATTGGACTCCGAAGACGAAGCTCGGCATTTGGAGGTGGAGGAGAGCACCGGCGACCTTTGGGTAGCTACTCAGGAAGAACTATGGCGTCAACCGGCTGGTGAATCTGGCTTAGTGGCCATCTCGGGCCGCCTACCTCTCTCCAAGGTTGAAGGGCCGGCGATCACGGGCCTAAAAGCTGGAACCCAGGGCATGTGGGTGTTGACTCGGACCGGCCTGAGCTTTTTGCATTCAGAAACCCCCGGTCGTGATCGTCATTGGTCGTTGGAGCCGTCGTTGGAGCCGTCGTTGGGGTCCGCGACCGGGACAACTCTGCTCGACGTCTCCCCTCCGACTCAGCCTGGTCCGGATCAGACGATTTGGCTGGCGACGTCGAATGGACTCTATCGGGCGATGGATTCTGGGCTCTTGGAGCCGTTTTCCCCGCTTGGGGTTCGAGATGCGCTGCGCTTTGTGATTCGAGAGGGACGATATCTTTGGATGGGCAGCGAAAAGGCTCTCTATCGTTTCCAACCCGGAGATTCCGAGCTTGGAGAGGGCGCGGCTTTGGAGCCTTGGTCCGAGTTTCATCGGATCGGGGCGGGTGGCGCGATCCGCGATGTCCTGGGCCGACTTTGGGTCAGCACCGGCGCGGGTGTTTCGGTCTTTGACCGGTACCGTGAGCCAATTCAGCGCCAGCCGCCGATCCCCGAGCTGCTCACCATGGCCTCCGGAGATCGGGTCTGGTCTTTGGCCGAGTCGCACCGGCTGCCTGCGGGTATCGACCAGCTCGTGTTCCGCTTTTCTGTGGGCTCTTTGCTCGATCCGGATCAAATTCTCTTGAGTAGCCGTTTAGAGGGGTTTGACGACGGTTGGTCGGATCCCTTTGGGGCGGAAACCCTCGAGATGCGATATTTCGATTTGCCTCCGGGGGAATATCGCTTTCAACTCCGGGCGATGAGCGCTATCGGCGGCTGGAGCGCGGTCGTGACCTCTGAGCCGGTCGAGTTGGTGGGACCTTTTTGGCAGCAGACCTGGTTCTTCGGTGCGCTCGGATTGGTCGTTCTGGTTGGTTTGTTCGTGCTGCAGACGGTGGTGACCCAGCGTCGACACTCCCTTCTGTTGGAAGAGGAAGTTGCCCAGCGAGTGGCCGAGCTACAGGCCTCTGAAGATCGGTACCAGAAGACTTTCAAAACGATTGAGGACGGGGTGGTCACCACCGACGAGCGGGGGCGGCTAGCCCTAATGAATCCACGCGCGCAGGAGTTGACCGGCTGGAGCGAGCCCGATGCCATCGGGGAAGGGATCGACAAGATCTTGAGACTGTTTCAGATCGGTGTCGGCGACCAGGTAGGGGCCCCGGTTTCTTTGCTCTCCAACGAGCTTCAAGACACCATTGGGCCGACCCAAACTGCGATCCTGGAATCGCGCACCGGTATGCGGCGCACGGTCGAACTCACCGCCTCGCCGATCGTCAGCCGTGGGGTTGGTTTCGCGGGTTTGGTGTTCACTTTCCGCGATATTTCCCGCAAGCGGGAAGTGGAAGCTGAGCTGGCCAGGGCTCATAAGCTCGAGGCCATTGGCCTGCTGGCGGGCGGCATCGCCCATGATTTCAACAACCTATTGATGGTGATTATGGGCAGTTTGTCGTTGGTGCTCGAAACCACCAAGTTTGAAGACCAACAGCGCCGAGTGCTCTCCGACGCCGAGACGGCCCTGGTGAGAGCACGTGACCTGACCCAACAGCTGCTGACCTTCTCGCGCGGCGGAGCGCCGGTCCGAGAGGCGGCGTCAATCGCCGAGGTTATCCAGGATTCGGCTACCTTCGTGTTGAGAGGTTCGAAGGTCAGCTGTCAGATTGATTTGGCCGAGGATCTTTTCGTCGTCGATATCGATGCAGGGCAGATCAGCCAAGTGCTGAACAACCTCTTGATCAATGCGGTTCAAGCGATGGCCGATGGCGGGACGGTCCGAATCGTCGGGCGAAATCTCGTCGAGCAAGCGCCACACCCTTTGCGATCGGGTCCCTACATTTCCATTGCGGTCATAGATTCTGGGATGGGTATCCCCGAACACTTGGTCCATCGAATCTTCGATCCCTATTTTTCTACCAAGCAAGAGGGCCGCGGTTTGGGTTTGGCTTCGGCCTACTCGATCGCGAAGAGCCACGATGGCCTGTTGACGGTTCAGAGCGAGCTTGGGGAGGGGGCGACTTTTACTCTATACCTACCGGCTTCTGAGGCGGTGGAGAGCCCCAAAAACGAAACCGTTGAGGCGGTGACGACCGAACTCACGGGAAAGGTGCTGGTTATGGACGACGATCCCGTGGTCCGCCGGACCACGGGAGTGATGCTCGAAAAGCTCGGTTTCGACGTGACTTTCGCCGTCGACGGCCATCAGGCCCTGAATCTATTTGCACGGCATATGGAAGCAGAGGATCCTTTCAGGCTGGTGCTGATGGATCTGACGGTTCCAGGGGGAATGGGTGGGCAGGAAGCTGTGCAATACATCCTCCAACTCGAGCCCAACGCCTTGGCCGTGGTCTACAGCGGATATTCCAACGACCCCGTGCTGGCCAATTATCAAGACTATGGGTTCCGAGGCCGGCTCTCCAAACCTTTCCGCCTCCAAGATCTCCAGGCAGTGCTTTCAGATGTGATGATCTCGGCCGAAGCGGATTCTCATAATTGAGAATGGGAATTTTCACAGCTGAGAATTGGCATTCGGTTGAAATTTCACCGAAGCTCTCGGAACGAGAGATGTTGTTTTGAGGTGCGCTTTTTTGCGAGAAAATTGCCTTTTGAAAACCCGAGAATCGTTGTCGAAGGCCGGCACGGTATTTGAATAAGTAAAAGGCATAGTTGGTTAATTCACATCTTTTTCTAGCATCGTAGTTGTTGATGGTACCCAGGTGGGGGTGGTGATCAAAAGATCACCGCCGTCACTTCGACTTAGCCGAGTGTCCTCGGCTAGTCGGCACGGCTTTCTGGTTCACGTTGTTGATGGTTAGAGAAGTTGTTTTTCCTGCTTGACAGCGATTTGGTTCGATTTTTTTTGTTGATGGTAAACGAGCCCGGCGAGGGGCTCATCTGCGAGGAGATGGATCTCCCCCAAAGGTCCACCGGCCTCGATTCTCAAAACCCCCGGAGTCTTCCGGGGGTTTTGCGGTATGCGCTCAAATTTTAGGGTCGGTGATCGGCGGGATGGTGGAGCCGGCCGGCCGAAGCCGTGGGCACGGCTGGGGTCATGGAAGTAATCACCTCGACGTCCTTTGGCAGGATCAAATCGTGGTCGCCGATTTCCTCGGGCAATCCGCGAAGAATCTCCTGCAGTCGAAAAGATTCGGCTCCCAGACCGGACGCCAGGAGTTCACAGCCGGGCCGTGGATCGAGACCCCCGCAGGTGAAGATGTCGATGGCCGCATAACCTCGACCGGGCCAGGTGTGGATTGAAAGGTGAGACTCGGCGATCACCACGACGCCGCTGACCCCATCGGGCTCAAAAGGGTGGAAGGCGTGCCGCAGGACGGTGGCACCTACCGCGTCGGCAGCTGTGAGCATCAGCTCTTGAATCGCCGGCAGGTCGTTTAATCGACTCGAAGGACAACTGTAGAGTTCGGCGATCAGATGGCGGGCGAGTGTTTTCATGGAGCTTACGTCCCCGCAGGGATCAGCTTTCGATGCCCATTTTTGCCTTTAACGCGGCGAGGGAATCCGTCTCTGCTCGGCCTCCGCTGGGTAGGGCAGCCGGCGTGGACTTGGATTCGCCAAGGAAGGCCACTTCGTCCTCGGACAGCTCACCGTAAGCAGCGGCCAAAGCCTCTTTTTCTTCCACCCGGGCCTTCATCTTCTCGAGCATCTCCATGGTGCTCGACGAATCGACTCCAGCTAATTGTTTGTTGACCTTCTGCATGGATTCCGCAGTGCGGGCCCGAGCCCGCAAGGTGACCAAATCATTTTCATAGCGGGTGATCTCTCGCTTCAGCTGGTCGACTCTTCCCTGCATGGAATCGACGACTTTCTGCTGCGCCTCCCAATCCTCCCGCGCTTGCTCGGCCTGGCCCAATACCGCATCTTTTTGGGCCAAAGCTTGAGCGGCTCGGCTTTCCGCCTGGGCCGAATCGAGGCTGCCGTCCTTCATCTGTTGTAGCAGCAACATGGCCTTGCGCTCATAGTCACCGGCCAACCGACGACGGTCGTCGAGATCCTTCTTCAATCGCAACGAGACGGATTTGACCTGGCCTAGGCCCTGCATCGCTTCCTGGAGATGGATCTTCAGATCGCGCACAGCCTGCTCGGCGAGCTTGATCGGATCCTGCATGGGATCCGCGGCGGCTTGGTTGCCGAAACGAGCGACATTGAAAATTCTGCTGAAAATGCTGGCCATAACTGGTCGAATTCCTTTGGCGAGGATCAGAGCCGAGGTTCAGGAGTGGGCGAAATCGAGCAATTCTTCACCATGCTCAACCAGGGCCAAGGATAATGCCGAGATGGAGCCCTCGATTTCGTTCAAGTCGATGTTTGCGAGTTGAAGGGTGTCGCGGAAAAGCACGTGGCGCCCCTCCTCGTCGATGACAAAGGCCCCGTGGACCAGGGTTCGATTCATTTGCAACAGCCGTAAATAGAGATTCCCGGGGCTCTTGGGGACTTCCAAGATGACCTGTTCGAGGATCACGATCGGGGATTCGCAATCGACCACCAAATTCTTGATGCCCGCCTCTTCGTCGTGAATCACCACTAATTCTTCGGCCGCATCTTCGTGAGAGATCAAATACCCCAGATCCGAAAGATAGCTCTTGACGAGCTCGAATTTGCTGACCGCTTCGCTATCGAACATTCCGAGTTTTCTCCTGGCTCTGCAACCGAAGGCTGTAATTTGACGAAGGTTGGCTATGTTCCGAGTCGAGTCCTGCGACCGTCAAAAGATCGCCCAGCCGATCAACATGGATGCTGCGATATAGGAAAAGGCTTCGATCAGACCGGCGCCGACATTCGGATGCTCCTGGCCGACCAGCTCGTGGTTCAGGCTGACTCCGGGAAGCAAGGTTTTGTCGCAAATCCAGCGGGCTCCGGGAAGGACCACTAAACCCATGGCCAAGTAGATCGAGAAGTTGGTGAGATCCTCGGACCAACCGTTGAAATCGCCGGCAATGCTCAGACGCACCAAGTTGCCGACGGCGATCAGCAGTCCGCCGACGGCGACGCCGACGGCCGCGTTGTCCTTTTCGATTTCATCGTGCAAGTCGAAACTCACGGTCGCGGCATACAGTCGGACGATCAGCACCAAGGCCGCTTGCCCCAATAGCCAGAAAACCGAGGCGGTGATCAGGTCGATGTATTCGCCGTGAACCGCGCCTGCGACGATCAATCCCGTGGCGATTTGATTGCCGGCTTCCAAGGCACCGGCTCCCAGGTTTCGGTCGTCGACGATTTCCTTGGCATTCCTGAAGTTCGGAAAGGCGATGCGATCATTGACCCAGCTGCCCAAGGTCAGCAAGAGGATAGCGGCCAGCCCGAAAAAGAAGATGTCGAAGAGGTCGGTGGCGAGGTCGCTGCTTTCGCCGCTCAGGATGCCACCCAGGGCCAAGACCAGCCCCATGAAATAGCCGACCATGGCGACGGCCAATGCTGGGTTGTCGTTCTCGAAGAGTTCGTGTTGGACGTTGAAATCGGGATGGCGGCGGTCGTAAACCCATTTACCGATGAAGAAAAGCGTGAAGAACGCCGCCAGATAAACCAGACCGGATACGAAGGTATCAAGATGCTCAACGCTCATGGGCTCAGGTCCTCATTTGCCGCCGAATCGACCACGACCCCGGGATTGGGTCCTGCCGACTCGACTGCGCACACGTTGGGAGAATTTACTCTTGCGAGTGCTCTGTCGCAGCTGTTGGCGCTCGAAGAAGGTGGGATGTCGAGTTTTCGTAAAGCTGCCGCGGGTGCCGTAGTAGGGCGTAGAACCTGAGCCGAAGTAGGGCCGACCTCGCGAGTGGGAGCCTCGGTAGTCGTCCCAATGGCTGCGGCGGATGGGGTAGGTGGAGGTTCCGAGCAGGTTGCGGAGCAAGGCGTATTGGCCGTAGAAAACCCAGAAGCTGCCTCCATGGTTGTCACGCTGCCAAGACCCATATCGGGAGTCGCCGACATATTGGTAACCGGGAGGCTGTTGGACTCGGGTAGCTTGTTGATCCGCCGACTTGCTCAGGATCGCCATGCCCAAATAACCTTCGTAGGCGCTGAAGAAAGATTTGCCGACCTCGACCCAGCCACGATCACGGGTTTGAAGCTCGGCCCCCTTGGTGCTGTCGGTAGCCGAGGTCTCGGCGTAGAGCACCTGGTATTTGTGGTAGTAGCTCTTGAAGAAATTGCCCGAAACCTGCATGTCTTCCAAGATCACCGAGTATTCGGGATAGGAGCTGAGTTCCCGGGTCAGGCTCTTGAGGGGATCCGGAACCGATCGACTGCAAGCGAGCTGGCTCAGAAGCAATACCAGGACGGCCACACGGAGCCCGGCGCCGGCACCCGGGCCTTGGGCGAGTGAGAACGGGGAAAGTGAGAATCGGGATTCGTTCATGGATCACCGGGAAGAATGTTGGTGAATTGATAGTCCTCAACGGTGTGCCCCACCGAGGCGGTGATCTCCGTCTCGCTCCATTGTTGGATCGACAGGAAGTTCCGCTCTTCGTCATCGGCGAATTCCCAGACGATCAGCTCGGCGCTTGAATCGCCGTCCGACCCCAACATTTCGCCGCCGACTGAGCCTTCTAAATAGTAAAGGGTGCCGTCGTATTCGATCTGTTCGGGTGGATCCTCATGTTTGAGGATGTGGCTCCGGGTGCTGCCCAAGGCACCGATGGGTATAGACCTCGCGAGGCTCCAAAATTCGCCGTCGCCGATCATGCGCTCCAAGTAGATCTTCTCTCGGCTCTGGGTCAGCTCCCATTCTTCAGCGCTGCGGCCATCGTTGAATTTAAAACGGCTATAGTCGGTGACCTTCCAGGAGTGGAGATCGTAGTCCACTAGATATCCGACGCGCAGCTTGTCGAGCACCAAATCGGCGAGAGGGTCTACCGGCGTTTGGGCTTTAGGTGCCCGGCGAAATCGATCGAGGAATCCCATTCAGGAGCTCCGGGTTGGTTGTCTGGGGGCAGTGTAGCTCATGGGCTCTTCTCGGACTAGGAGCAGTCCGCCAAGGGGCACGTTGCAGGGGTACGCGGATCGAGAAACAATATTCATCCCATGGAGCATCCCATTCCACACGACACACCAAGCTCAGCCGGAGCCCTGAAACCTTCCGGGCCGGAGATGGGTGGCGGGCTGCCAATGGCCGAGGGCGGTATTTTCGCTCGCGCCCTCCTGGTTTCGGTCTTCATTATCGCCACCTGCGGACTCATCTACGAGCTGCTGGCCGGCACCATCGCCAGCTATTTGCTCGGCGACAGCGTGACCCAATTCTCGACCATTATCGGGGTCTACCTCTTTGCCATGGGGGTGGGATCTTGGCTCTCACGCTACGTGGTGAGAAATCTGGTCACCATGTTCGTGCGCATCGAAGTCCTGGTCGGTTTGGTGGGTGGGCTCACCTCACCGGTTTTATTCCTGGCCTTTGCCGAGGTGCCCGCTTTTCGCCTCATCCTCTATGGCTGGGTCTTGTTGACCGGCATCCTGGTGGGCCTTGAGATCCCTCTGTTGATGCGAATCTTAGAGCACGAGCTGCCTTTCGCCGATTTGGTGTCGCGGGTGCTCTCTTTGGACTATTTGGGGGCTCTGGCAGCCTCGTTGCTCTTTCCCCTTTGGTTGGTGCCCCGCCTGGGTTTGATGCGTTCATCCTTCGTATTCGGGGTGCTGAACCTCTTGGTGGCGGTGGTGACGTGTCATCTTTTCGCCGACCGACTCGTGGCCCGGCGTCGGTTGACCCTCCAAGCTTGGGCGATCTTGGTTTTGTTGGTTTCCGGTTTGATTTTCTCCGAGCGGCTGATGAGCTTCGCCGAGCAACGTCTCTACGACCAGCCGGTCATTTTCGCCGATTCTTCCCCCTACCAGCGCCTGGTGGTCACCCGTAAGGGAGATGAGGTGCGGCTGTTCCTCGACGGCAATCTCCAATTCTCTTCCCGCGACGAATACCGCTATCACGAAGCCCTGGTGCATCCGGCCATGACCTACTTCGATCGGCCTCGCTCCCGGGTGCTTGTGCTCGGGGGGGGCGACGGCTTGGCCGTCCGAGAGATTCTGCGCCACGCCACCGTAGAGCGGGTAGTTTTGGTCGACCTCGATCCGTTGATGGCGCGGGTTTTCCGCGACCACGAAGAGCTTTCCGGCCTCAACGATTTTGCCCTTCGGGATCCTCGGGTGGAGGTGGTGCACGAGGATGCGTTCATCTGGTTGGCGCACCAGCGGGAGCGATTCGATGCGGTGATCGTGGACTTTCCCGACCCGCGCAACTTTTCCCTCGGCAAGCTCTATACAACCACCTTCTATCGACGCTTGAGTGCGGCATTGGACGACGGGGCCGTGGTGGCGATTCAATCCACGTCTCCCTTGCACACGCGGGAAGCGTTTTGGTGTGTGAACAAGACCTTACAAACCGTGGGGTTTCATACCCTGCCTTACCACGCGGCGGTGCCGTCGTTCGGCGAATGGGGTTTTATTTTGGCTTCGAAGTCGGCCTTGGATGCATCGGTGTTCGAATCTGATCGGCCGAGCCGACTGCCTGAGGAACTGAGGTATCTGGCTCCGGATTTGCTGTCGGGGCTCTTTCGATTTTCTCCGGATATGGGGCCCGTGGAAGTGCTTGAAAACCGTCTCAACAACCAAGTGGTGGTGGAGTATCACGAGCGTGGATGGAAAGCGACGCCCCCTACCTGAGCTAGTTCCAGGGCGTAAGTCGGGAATTTCTCGTCGGAGAGCCTTGGCGTGGATGTCGCTGGCGCCCTGGTTGGTAGGGGCGAGTGGTTGCCGACCCCAGGGCCCGAATGGCGCTGGACCCGGTGAAGAGGAGGTTTTCCTCAAAGGTATTGAGGGCGAGATCGTGGGTCCTTCGATGGAGGCTGGGCATCTGCTTCGGACTTCCGGGGGGCTGGAGCGGGAGCCGTCGTCGGTTCGAGAGCTGGACGTTTTGGTGGTGGGTGGTGGCATCGCTGGTCTCACCGCGGGCTGGCGCTTGATCCGCAACGGCTTCCGAGATTTCGAGCTACTGGAGCTAGAGAGCGAGGTGGGCGGCAAGTCCCGTTCCGGACGAAGTTCGGTTTCAGCCTATCCGTGGGGGGCTCATTATCTGCCGGTGCCCACCCGCGAGTCGGTGATCGTTCGGCAGATTTTGGACGAAATGGGTTTGGTGATCGACCACGACTCCGAGGGCGAGCCGATTTATGATCCTCGACATCTCTGCCACTCGCTCCAAGAAAGGTTGTTCGTCGGAAATCGTTGGCAGCCCGGTTTGTCGTTGCGATCCGTGACCGAGCCCCAGGACGCGGCAGAAGTCGACGCGTTCGAGACCCGGTTGCGCGAGCTGCGGGACTTTCGAGACGAACAGGGAAAGCGGGCTTTTGCTTTGCCCATGGAGCTTTCGAGCCGCGAGCCCTCGATGCTCGCCTTGGACGGGATGTCCATGGCCGATTATTTGAACGCCGAGGGTTGGACCTCACCGCGGCTGCGCTGGTATCTCGACTATTGCTGTCGTGATGACTACGGCTGTTCTTTGGAAGATACATCCGCCTGGGCGGGCTGGCATTATTTCTGTGCCCGTCCAGAGAGCGCGGAGGTGCTGACTTGGCCGGAAGGTAATGGTCGCTTGGTGGACTTTCTGCGGCACAGCATCGGCGACCGCCTTCAAACCGGATCGCTGGTTTGTAGGGTACGACCGGCGTCGGAGCAGGACGATCGACTTTCCGTGGATGTCTTGAACCTTCAGACCCAGAAGACGATTCGCTACCGCTGCCGGCGACTCATTTACGCTTTGCCACGGTTCACGGCCCCGTATGTGGTTGAAGGTTTCGGCCGAGAACTCAGCCAAGGATTCACCTATGCACCGTGGCTGGTTGCCAATCTCACAGTGGATTTAGAGCAAGCGCCAATGGACGGCAGATCGTTTCTGAGCCGGGAGACCGCTTGGGACAACGTCTTCTACGGCAGTCGATCTTTGGGTTACGTGGTTTCCACCCATCAGAATCTGAGCTCTTTTCCCGGACCGACGGTGCTGACCTACTACCTGCCCTTCGTCGATTTGGACCCGGTCGCGGCTCGGACGCGGTTACAGGCGGCCACCTGGCCCGAGCTCGCCCGCTCGGTGTTGGGGGATCTGGCCCAGGCCCATCCAGATATCGTCGATCGCGTCGATAGGATCGATCTCATGCGCTGGGGACACGCGATGATCCGCCCCACCCCGGGATTTATCTGGGGATCCGACCGGCAGCCGGCCGCGCTCGACGAAAAATTTCCCGGGATCTTCTTTGCCCATTCCGACATGAGCGGTTTGTCGTTGTTCGAAGAAGCGAGCTTTCGCGGTGCAGAAGCCGCAGATCAGCTTCTGGCCTCATTGGGCTGAGCTAGAGGCTAGACTAACGCTTTATTTACGCCTATAGTTTGCGGGTGAGTCAAAGCAAGCCAACCACCCTGACCCACGGAGATCGACGTGCCGTCCACGGCCGCGGTGCGGTGGTCAATCCCAACAATCGTTTCGAGGCGATTGAGGTTTTCGTCGACGAAATGGTCGAGGGCGATGCATCTCCCGATCGCGAGCCGACGATTTATTATCGCGACGGCTCGAAGTCGATCATCAGCGAAAACAACAGTCCGGACGTGCCGTTCGATGTTTCGCTCAATCCCTATCGCGGTTGTGAGCACGGCTGTGCCTATTGTTATGCGCGACCGACCCATGAATACCTTGGATTCTCCGCCGGCTTGGACTTTGAAACGCGGATCATGGTCAAAGAAGATGCTGCGTCGCTCTTACGCCGCAAGCTCGAGAGCCCGAAGTGGCAACCCAAGGTCTTGGGTATGAGCGGGGTCACGGACCCGTATCAGCCCGTGGAGCGTCGGCTGATGATTACCCGGGCATGTTTGGAAGTCTTAGCTGAGATGCGCCATCCGGTGGGATTGATCACCAAGAATCCGATGATCGTTCGAGATCTGGATCTATTGGCTGAGCTGGCTTCCCACCAAGCAGCTTCCGCGGCGATTTCCATCACCACCTTGGAGCCCGAGCTTTCCGCCAAAATGGAGCCTCGGGCCGGGCATCCCCGCCGTCGACTGGAAGCGGTGCGCAAATTGAGTTCTGCGGGAATTCCGGTGGGGGTGATGGTGGCTCCGGTGGTTCCGGGGTTGAACGATCACGAGGTACCAAAACTCGTCGAAGCCGCAGCCGAGGCGGGCGCAGACTTTGTCGGGTTCATCATGTTGCGGCTGCCGGGTGCGGTGGAGGCGGTTTTTGAATCTTGGTTGCAGCAGCACTTTCCCGATCGTCGGGAAAAAATTTTGAACCGATTGCGCTCCATGCGTGGAGGCCATTTGAACGACGGCCGATTCGGAAATCGGATGCGCGGCGAGGGGGTTTTTGCCGAGCAGGTCAAGCGTTTATTCGAAATCGCGCGCCGAAAGCACGGACTCGAAAACCGCCGGTTGAGCTTGTCGACCGCCGCATTTAGGCGTCCCAAGGAACAGCTGCGTCTGTTCTAGCCCAAATGCTGTTCTTTCAGCCAGAAAGAGCCTGCCGGTCAACGGGTGTCGTCCTCCGGCTCCCCTCTCCCCTCTGCCGGCTGCCGGGAGAGGGGAGAGGGGAGTGAGGGTTCTGTTCGAGCCCGGGCTGGGCACTCAGTCTGAGTGACCGGCGGCGGCGAAGGCTTTGGGACTGGCGGCTTCGGAAGCGGCCAACATGGCGAGCGTCGGCTCGTCGTCGGACGACTCGGCGTAGGCGGTGAGAACCTCATGGGCGGTTCCATCGGCCTGGATCTTGCCGCCGTCCATCCAAATACAGCGGGTGCAATGGCTGAGGATTTCCGACGGGCTGTGGGAAACGATCAACACGGTGGTGCCGTCGTTACAAAATTTGTGAATACGCTCGTGGCATCGGGAGAGGAATTGGGCGTCGCCGACCGCTAAGACTTCATCCAGCACCAAGACGTCCGGTTGCCAGGCGGTGGCCACGGCGAATCCCAGGCGCGCCATCATGCCGGTGGAGTAGTTGCGAACCGGGGAATGGATGAAATCCCCCAAACCGCTGAATTCCACGATTTGATCTCGCCGTTCTTCAACCTCACGATGCCGGTGTCCCCGCAGCAAGGCATTGAGGTAGATGTTCTCATGGCCCGTGAGCTCGGGATCAAAGCCGGTGCCCAGCTCGAGAATCGGAGAAATCAAACCCCGGACGGTTCGGCGACCGAGGGTGGGTGGCAAGACACCGGAGATCACCTTCGACAAGGTGCTTTTTCCGGCCCCGTTTCGGCCGACGATGCCGACCACCTCACCCCTCTGGATCTTCAAATCCACGTCGCGAACGGCCCAAAGCTCCCGATAGGCGAGCGAGCCTCGGACCCAATGGATGAAGTACTCCTTGACGGCCGTCGTCCTTTGTTCCGCCAGTCGGTATTTCAGACCAATGGACTCGAGCTCGATGACGGGTTGGCTACTCATGTGGGATCCGGTTTCGGGGAACTCATTCGGGAGATCAGGGATAGATCAGAGGTAGAAGGGGATGCGGTGGCTGGTTTTGCGGAACGCCCAGATGCCGACCAGAAGCACCATCACGGCTAGGAAGATCGAAATCGAGAGGTGGCTGAGGGGCGGAATCTTGCCGTAGTAGATCGGATCCCTAAAAACTTCCAGGATCGATCGGGCCGGATTGTAAAAGACAATTGGATAGAAGCTGTGACCTGCGACGATCTCCTTGGGATAGATGATCGGCGTCAGGTAGAAAAGTAGGGTCAAACCCACGGTCACCAACTCGATCACGTCGGTGAAGAATACTGCCAAGGGTGCGAGCAAGAGGCCGGCACCTAGGGTAAATATTGCGGCGATCAAGATGGAAACTGGCAGGAAAAGCAATGAAGGGCCGACTTTATGCCCTGTTAGCCAGATGAGGATCAAGACCGGCACCATGGCCAGGAAGAGATTGATGATGCCCGAAATGACCGTGGCGATGGGAAATACCGCCATGGGAACCGGCAGCTTCTGGAGGATATAAGCCACGCTCCTGAGGCTGTTCATGGAGCTGACGATGCTCTGCTGAAAGAAATTCCAGAACAGCAGGCCCGCCAGGGCATAAACAGGGTAATTCCGGACCTCGAAACGGAAGATGCTCGAAAAAACGATGTAGAGCACGGCCATGGTCAGCAGGGGCTGGAGCATGGTCCAAATGAAGCCTAGGAACGACCGGCGATACCGAACCTTGAGGTCACGCACCACAAGATTCCAGATCAGGTCTTGGTATCGAAGAAGATTTTGCATAGGGGGTGTCGGAGAGGCCGAACTCGGCGAAATGGTCACCAATAGAAAGTTGCCGAGAAAAAACCGTCCTAAAAGGAAAACCGTCCCAAGAAGAAAGCCGTCCCGAGAAAGTCGGGACGGCTTTTCTATCCTGAAGCCCAATCCGATGCAAGGTGCCTAATGACTGGCCCTTGCCTGACGGCTGCTCAGATCACATTCTCAAAAAGCGAAGATGAGCCCGGCTCGCGCCTCGCTTTGAAAGAAAAAGTCTTCGTCGAAGCCGCACTCGTCGTCAAAGAAGTCGTCGTCATCGCAATAGAAATCTTCGCCGTCTTCCATGAAGGTCGAGAATAACCGACCTTCCAGGCGCAACCCAAAGTGGTCGTTGAACATCACCTTGAGACCACCCCCAAGGCTCATAGAGAAGCGGGTCTCGTCGGATAGATCGCTGGGCGCAGGGGCAAAGTGTGTGGCACCGAGGCTGCCGGCCACGAAGGGTCGGAGATGACCCGGGGTCCACTCGTAGGTGACACCCACATGGGCGTAATTGACATCGATGTCGAAGAGTTCATCGCCGTCGGAGAAGAAGAAACCATCTTCGACTAGGACGGACTCCTGTTGATCCCAGAGGAATTCCAGGGTCCAGTGCCGATTCAGGCCAATTCCCAGGGTCAAACCAATGCTCTCCGAGTCTTCGACCTCCAAGTGATAGCCGAGATCGAAAATGAAGTCATTGTCGAACTCGCCTCCCGATCGATAGCCGAGGGTCGGAGTCAGCTCCAGGCGACGGTTTTCGGACGAGTCCGCTGCCGCCGGTAAGGCGGCCATCAAACCTGCGAGCATAGATAGTGCAATCAAGGCAGCTGGAATCTTGGAATTTCTCATCTCTTTTATCTCCGAGGGGGTCATTCTTGGGAGTCTTCGGTACCCGGCCCGGTGCGGCCGGGCAACAAATCTAGAAGCAAGGACGGTGCCGGCCTAGGAGTACGGCCTATCCTGTGCCTTCTGACTCTAAGTACGCTGAATCCAACTTTTCGTTTCGAGGCAAGGCGGCGGTTTTTCGAGGCGGGTGTAGGTTTTTTCTAACAGACGGCCGGCGGTTTCCCGGGAGTTCAGGTTTTTCTGATCGGGCGGGTTTGGGGCCGACCGATCGGTGAGAAAAATTCCGGTAGCCGTGCGAGCTCCGAGGCAGCTTCTCCAGCGACGCCGTTTAAAGTCGGCAGGAGGCGTCTGCTGATTGGACCCAGGGAGTCGGCGAACAAAGACACCAGCCAGATCTCGCTTTGACCCGCGGCTTCGGACAGCCCTTCCATCACCGAGAAGTGGAATAGCGCCGCGAGAAATTCGTCGGTTCTCGGTGGATCAAAGTCATCTAAAGCGGTTGCGACGGCCACGGCTTTCTCTTTCAGCTCCGGCAACCGTCGACTCAAGGAGATGAGCTGCTGCCACCGGTCGGCGCCCAGGGAGAGGATCTCTGCCCGGCGCCGATCTAAGGCGTGGCTGCCGGTCCACCGGCCCAGCTCCGGGTGCAGATGGGTGAGGATTCGACCCATGCGGCCGCAGCGTCGCTGACGAGCCGCGAAGTCCTTGGCGAGATAAGGGTGATGATGGAATCCCAAGGCGTCTTCAAGGTAGACGATGCGCAAGCCTCGAAAGCTCAGGCGATACGCAAGCTCAGCGTCCTCGAAAGCCGCATCCGGAAAGGAAGCATCGAAACCACCTGCCTCGGTGAGCATGGATCGGTGGAGAGAAATGTTCGAGGTGTAGAAGTGGCGAAAGTCGTAGGAACGCCCAGCCTTGAGCCAGCTGTAATTGAATTGTTGGGAGCCGGGGCCATCGATGTGGCGCATGGTCGCGTTGATATCCAGCCGAGGAGGCCATCGGGTCAAACCCAACGCGGCGAGATGTGGGTCGAAGTCTGCTGCGCGGTGGAATTGCCAATGGCGCAATAAGAGATCCGGAGCCGGCTCGATGTCGTCGCCGGTGAAAAATACCAGCCGGCCGCGAGCGGCCTCCAAGGCTCGGTTGCGCGCCGCCGCGGGTCCGGCCGGGGATTGTTGCAGGAGCCGAAGTGAGTAGCGCTCGACCTCGGGTTGGCCGGCCACCAAGGCTGCCGAGCCGTCGGTTGAGCCATCGTCTACCACGACGATTTCGAAGCTCAGGCCGGAAGTCTGATGGCGATAGGCGTCGAGGGTTTCGATCAGCCGCCGGCCTCGGTTTTTGGTGGGCAAAATCACGCTCAGCTCGGGCGGCTCGTCGGGACCCGCTTTGTTGGGCATGATTTCCCGAGCACGGGCACGGCGCCGGGACCACAGCGCATCGTTGAGTGCGGCCATGGATCGTCGAGCCAACACGCGCGCCGCGCGCACCGGCAAGGGGGCTCGTGGGGCGGCCGGCGTGACGATCTGTATGGGTAGGTCCGGCCCGTGGCCGACCTTTCGGCGCAGGCGGACGATCCCATCCACAGCTGCCTGGACCTGCGAGACATGAAGCTGCTCGGCTTCCAAATCCGTCGCGGCTTGCAGGCGGACCTCTAAATCGGGGATTTCCGCGGATGTAATCCAGCTTCGCCGTGCTTCAATGCGAGCGAGTTGGGATCGGAGATCCCGCAAAAGGTCGGTTGCGAGACGATCTCTCAGCTCTTCGTTCACAGCACTCTGTTCACGGCACTTTGTTCACGGCACTTTGTTCACGGCACTCTGTTCACGACTCGTTGTTCACGGCGACGCCCAAGGTGGCAGCGTCAGTGGACTTGGGGCTCGGCAGCGTCGAGAAAAGTTCCGAGCAGTTCGAGCACCGCGTCTTGGTCGTCGAGCATGAGCCAGTGCCCGGCGCCCCTGAGAATGGCGACCTGCATCTCGGGTTTGAGACGATGCAGGCTGAAGGGTAGGTCGTTGTCGGGGCTCAGCACGCATCGGATGGGGCCTTGGGAGGCTTTCTCGTATTTCTCTAAGTCTGCCAGCGGGCTGTAATCAAAACCGGCGGCCAAGGTTTGATGGAGAACCTCCGCTGACGTCGCGGCCAAGTCACCCAAGATCCTCTCGCCCACTGCGGGGTGTGAGCCTCGGGTGAGCTCTCGATAGTGCCATTCGAGGGTTTGGTGGGCGTCGGCCCGGGTTTCCTCGAGCACCGACTTGCGCTCGCCTTCGGGAATTCGACTTTGATCCCCATTGGGATCCACCAACAGCAGGCCGGCGACCCGCCGACTCTGTCGACCCGCATAGTTGATGGCGACCGCGGCGCCCAGGCTGTGCCCAACGAGCACGAATCGGCGCCAGCCCATGCCGTCCGCCACCGCGCCGATGGCCGACGACAGATCATTCATCGTCAACGGGGCGTCGTCGTCCACTGAGACGTCGGAACTCCCATGGCCCGGTAAGTCGAGAGCGATGCCCTGGAAAGGAGCGGGCAGGGCCTCCAGCATGGCACGCCATTGCTCGCAGCTACCACCCAGACCGTGCACAAAGAGCACCGGCAGATCGGCGGCGATCAGATTGGGGTCGCTATTTCTCCGTAGCAGATGCAGCGAGCCCCCCATTCCGGGAACCCAGAGTTTCTCCACTTGGAGCACGCCGGACTCTGAATCTCCACCGGCACCTTTCGGTGGAGTGGCGCTAGGGTTTGCCGAGCTAGGGTATGCCGAGCTAGGGGTTTGGGCCGACGGCAAAGGGCTGCTCTTTCGGCGTCGTCGGCGCGCCGCGGCAAATCCCGCGCCGGCCAAAGCCAACCATTTGAAAGCGCTCTTCAAGGGGTCGCGCTTACGTTTGTTCAAAGTGGGTCCTCCGAGGCCTCGTCAGATGTTTCAGAGTCTTCTGCTTCGGCCGATAACTCGTCCGCCGCCGTGGAGTCGACGGTAACCTGCCAGAGGGCTAAGAAGCTCGGCGAAAAGTTGCCGTTCCCGGGTTTGCCGAGCTTGCCTTGCTCATTGAGGGATTTGGCCACCAAAATCTGCTCTTTGGCAGCACTTTGGAGAGTGGGATCTTGCATGCCGCCGACCACGAACAGCCCGTGATAACAAGCCGCCCGGAGCAACGAGGCATGGTAACGGGCGCGGTCATTCTTGAAAGTCGAGGATTCCAAGAGGTCCAAGGCCGACTGAAATTCATGGTCGAGGAAGGCTTGGACTGCTTCGGTGAGGGCCCTCGGCGGACGGGCCGAGCGAGATCTTAAGGTCCGAGTGCTCTTTTTGAGGCTTTCGGTCAGATTTTCGAGTTCTGCCTGGTCGGCATCCATCCGGCGTTGATCCACCTGGTCGAGTTTTCTTTTGAGATCTTTGACGCCCCGATCCAAGCGCGGGGGAAATGGGTCGAGATCCGAGACCGCGGAGAGTGCTTGCTCCGCTTCTTGGCGCGCGGCATCGAGTTTCCGCGCGGCCTCACCTCGTGCTGCGTGGGCTTCGCCCAACAGGGATTCAGCGTCTGAGGCCAATTGTTCGAGGGCACGGATGGCTTGGTCGGCGTCCCGGCGAGCGGCTGCCAGCAAATCCATATCCAAGGACCTGTCGCCCTGTGCGGCCTTATTGGACGCGCCGTCCAATAAGGCCGCGGCCTCTTGGCGTCGACCTGCGAATGACGGGCTGCCCGTAGACCAAACATCCGTCAAGGCCGGCCGGCGGCTCAGACCGTCCACGGTGTCGAGCGCGGAACGTCCGCGATTCACGGTCTGATCGACTTCCGTTTTGGCTGTTCGGGCGTCTGCGACGTCTTGCTCACAGCGGGCCTTACGCTTGGCCCGGTCGCTGCTTTCATCGCTGTTCGGCTTGACGATGCCGAATTGCTCCGAGGTCTTCCAGGCTTCCAGCGCGCCGCGGCAGTCCCCCCGTTCTTGCAGCACCACCCCTAGGTAGTAGTAAGGGGTGTAACGGGCTCCGAGCGGTCGGCGTTTGGGCTCGGGCTCGTCGTTAATGGCTGAGCGCAGCAGCTTTTCAGCTTCCTGCCAGCGCTTGGCCTCCACGGCCTCACGCGCCTTCTTGAAATCGTCCCAATAGTTGGCCATGGCCACTGACGGCACCAGGACGAGAAGGATCAAGACCCACAAGATTCCTTGTTGTACGGATCTTCCACCGAGCGGCTCGGGCTCGATTGCAGGTGAAGGCTTGGGTGAAACCGAGTCTCGCCGAAATCTGTTGGTTTTCATTGCAGCACTCACCGCCACCACCCGTTGTTCTTAAAGAAATCCAAGGGGCGAGGCTCGCGGAGCCGTTCGTTGCAGGTCACGATGGTTTCTGCCGGCACCTCGACTTCGCAGATGCGTTCTTGCTCGTCGGGCTTGTCGGCCTGCGGGAAGTTTAGGGTCACGCGGTATTGCCCCTCCAGCAAGGGTAAGAAGACCGGAGTGGTGGCCGCGGGTGGTAGATCCACCAGGCTACCGGAGGAGTCGGTCACTTCCAACACTTCGGCCCAGGGGCTCGCGAGCACCACGACCCCCGATCTCGGAATGGAAGATGCTGGGGTTTCGATCACGGTCGCCTCGGGGGGAAGCACGGGCGGAGGCGGTGCCTCGGGCTCACTTTTGCCACCGAGCCACAAACCCAGGCCGGCGGCAAGGGCGAGCAAGATCGCGACCCCAACACCCACCAAAAGGTTGCGAGAAGAGCCGGTGGCAGACTTCGGTCGGGTTGCGGGGGATGGAGCGGGCTGCGGCGCGGCGGGGTTGGCCCGCTGGGGAGTCGTCGGCGCGCGGGCGTGCTCCAATTGGATCGTCGGCAGATCCGGGTTGACTGCGGTCTGGGGAGCGGACGGTAGCGGAGACGGCGGAGGGGTCGTCGGCAAACCCGAAGTATGGTCGCGCTGTTGGATGGTCTGCTCCAATTGGCTCATGGCCGCCTGGAGGTCGCCCGATGCCACCAGCTTCGAGATTTCTTCGGCGCTGGATTCCAGTACTTCTGGTGCAGCGGCAGTGCCGACGACGGTTGGAATCTCCTCGGCGTCAAATCCCGTCGCGGTTCCTTGGGAACCCGGAACTTCGACCACCCCCGAGCCCATAACGACCCTTTGGGTCACGGCGGTGTCCAGGCCGCCGTCTGTTCCCACCACGAAGGTGGAGTCCTGTGGCGCCGGCACTGGCGTCGGCACTGGCGGCGGGGACGCGGCGGGAGGTCGGGAAGCCGGTGGTGTTGTCGGTGTCGTCGGTAGCTTGGGTGTCGGCTGTTGGGCAGTTATTCGCTGGGTTTCCGCCGCAACAGCACCCATGGGTTGGGTCGCTTTGGCCGCTTTAATATCCGCCGAAGCGACCTCTCGGGTCACGTCTTTGGCAGTTCTGGCAATCAAGCTTTGGGACAGAATGGAACCTGAGGTGCTCGGCTCATCCTCGGCGTGGAATCCGCTTGGAGGTCCCGCGGGAGCTGCCAATGCCGGCCATCGTCCATCGAGCACGCCTTGGCGAATCTCCATCAGCTTGCCGACCACCGTGTCCATGTCGGGACACCGTTTGCCCGCGTCCTTTTCCAAACATCGACCGATCAGATCCGAGAGTTCGGGAGGGCAGGTGGACCAGACCGTGGACAAGGGATCCGGGGATTTGTAGAGGATCTGATAAACCAGCGCGGAGATGGTTTTGCCGCGGAAAGGCCGTTGGTAACACAACAGCTCATAGGCCAAGACACCCAAGGAAAAAATGTCGGCTCGATGACTGACCTCGCCGCCCCGGACTTGTTCGGGAGGCAGATAGCTGGCCGTGCCCATGGTCACGCCTTTTTGGGTCAGCTGGCTTTCGTCGTTGGCCAGCTTGGCGATGCCGAAGTCCATGATTTTCGCCCGGAGATCGGGCAGCACGCGGATGTTCGCGGGTTTGATGTCGCGGTGGATGATGCCACGGGTGTGGGCGTAGGCGAGGCCACGACCTATTTGTAGGAGAATGTCCAGACGCTGAACCACGCTCCAAGGCTCACGGCGGCGGATGACCTCCCTTAAATCCTCACCACGGAGGAATTCTTGGACCAGGAAGGGCACGCCGTTTTCTTCCGCAAAAGCTTGCACCGAGACAATGTTTTCGTGTTCGAGCTGACGAGAGATCTCTGCTTCTCGGGTAAACCGTTGGCGGAGGGACGGATCTTCAAGGGTGCAAACCTTGATCGCCACGTCTTTTTTCATCAAGGGGTCTTGGCCGTGGTAAACCACGCCAAAGCTTCCTCGGCCCAATTGACCGACGATGTCGTATCTTCCCAGCCGTTTGAAGCCGCTCACGATACCTCCATCCTACATTCAACCTCTCGGCAGATTCTCTGCCGCATGACCCGCTCGATGCAAGCCCAGCCAATGGAAGGCGGCGATGACCAATGAGTGGGTGATTCGACCTTGGCGAAGCAGCTCGGGAATAGATTTCAGGGGTTCGAGCACGACCCGGATATCTTCTCCGTCGTCGAGGGCCATTTCGCCGGTCGGGCGAGCGTTCTCGATCAAATAGGTGGCACAGAGATTATTCTGGATCGCCGGGTTGGGATGGACGTTGCCGAGCAAAATCGGAGCTTGACCCACATATCCTGTTTCTTCTTCGAGTTCACGGGCGCCGGCCTTGCCTGGATCTTCCCCAGATTCCACCATGCCGCCGGGAATCTCCCAGGTCAAGGCGTCGATGCCATGCCGGAATTGCTCGATCAGCACGACCTGTAGCTCCGGGGTCAGGGCGATGACATTGACCCAATTGGGCGCCTCGATGACCTGATATCGACCCACCTTACCGGTGCGTGGAGATCGGCGATCCACGGGGCGAACCGAGAAGATACGGAAATCCATAGCTTCGCCATCACTTAGGGTCGGCCAGAGATCGAGCTCGGGCGTTTCGTCCATCTTCGGGGCCTCGATTATCGCCTCGCTCAGCCCTTTTCGGGGTGCCGGCAGCGGCGGGGTCGGGGTGGATCAAGCCGGGTTGGGTCGCAGCCCAGGCGGGCCGTCCGCACTTGCAGTCCGGGCCGCCATGCCATAACGTCCGGGGCGTTATGGAAGGCACACGAAATCTACCATGGCACGGGCTTCTCCATTGGCGAATCCTGATGGCCATGGCGGCCGGCATCTTAGTCGGCCACCTGGGGGGACCCGAGGTCGTGCCCTGGTTGGGGTGGTTGGGGACTCTCTTCGTCAAGCTCTTGCGCATGATCATCGTGCCGCTGGTTTTGACCTCGATTGTCACAGGGGTTTCTTCCCTGGGCGATAGCCGAAGCCTCGGGCGTTTATTCGGCAAGACCCTCGGTTATTACGTGCTGACCAGCCTGCTCGCCGCGACCGTCGGTTTGATCATGGTCAACATGATTCGGCCGGGAGTGGGAGCCGAGCTGACCGGAGCGATTCAAGAGGAGCTTCCCGAGCTGAGCGGCCCGACTTCGCCGGTCCAGCTCTTGCTCGACATCGTGCCGCAAAACGTGATCCAGGCGGCGGCCGAAGCCGACATGCTGGCGCTGATTTTCTTCTGCATCTTATTCGGTATGTCGATCGCTTCGTTGCCCGAGAACCATCGGGTATTGCTCAACGGTTTCTTCGAGGCAGCTTTTCAGGCGATGATGAAGCTGACCGGAGGCGTGATCCAACTTGCTCCGATCGGCGTTTTCGGATTGATGGCCAGGACCGTAGGAGAGACGGGATTCTCGGCTTTTAAAGCCCTGGGTCTTTATATGATCACCATCGCCGGCGGACTGGCCTTGCATCTCTTCGTCGTCCTGCCCATGCTTTTAATCGTCCTTGGGCGCATCCGACCTTCCATTCATTTTCGAAATATGGGTGAAGCCATCGCCATGGCTTTTTCCACCAGCTCGTCGGGAGCGACCCTGCCGGTCACTTTGCGCGCGGTGGAAGAAAAGGTCGGGGTCCCGAATCGCATTTCCTCTTTTGTGTTGCCCATGGGGGCGACCATCAATATGGACGGCACCGCGCTCTATGAATGCGCCGGGGTATTGTTCATTGCCCAAGCCCTGGGGGTCGATCTGACGATCGGTCAACAGATGATCGTGGTCGCCACCGCGCTGTTGGCGTCGATCGGCGCCGCTGCGGTTCCCTCAGCGGGTTTGGTGATCATTTTCCTGGTTCTTGAAGCGGTGAATCTGCGGGGACCTGAGGTCGAAACGATCGTCGGAATGATGCTTGCTATCGACCGACCGTTGGATATGTTCCGAACGGTGGTCAACATTTTCTCGGATTCCTGTGGGGCGGCGATCATCGCCAAGTCGGAGGGGGTCGAGCACATCGACGAGCAATAGCAGCGCACCGGGCTTAGGCCGATTCCCGTTTTTGGTTAGGAGAATCTATGAGTAGTCGTTTGAAGTTGAAGAGGGTCTTGGTGACCGGTGCCGCGCGCGGTGTGGGCAAAGTGATTGCTCAACGTTTCGCTGCCGCCGGTGCCGAGTTGGTGATCACCGACATTTTAGAAGAGCAGCTCGAGGAAACCCGAGCGGAGTTGGAAGCCGCCGGCACTCGTTGTAGGGCTTATGTTCTAGATGTCACGGACATCGACCGAATCGGCGAGGTGAAGGAAGACATCCACCGTGAAATGGGCAAAGTCGACATTTTGGTCAACAACGCCGGAGTTGTTTTTGGCGGGCCTTTCCTCGATGTCGATATGAGTCGGCACCAGCTCACCTATCGAGTGAATACCGAAGGGCCGATGGCCATGACCCACGCCTTTCTTCCCGATTTGATCGACGGCGGCCATGGGCATCTGGTATTCATCGCCAGCGCTTCCGGATTCGTCGGCCTGCCCAACGGCGCTTCCTATGCTTCGAGCAAGTGGGCGGTGATCGGATTTGCCGAGTCGATCCGGGTCGAACTCAAACACCAAGGCCACAAGAACGTAGATGTCACGACGGTTTGCCCGACCTACATCAACACCGGCATGTTCGAGGGGGTCGAGCCGCCCAAAACCACGGCATTCTTGGAGCCTGGATTCATTGCGGATAAAGTGGTCCAGGCGGTTGAGAAACGTCAAGTTTGGGTCCTAGAGCCGTGGATCGTAAAGCTCACACCTTTCCTAAAACACTGCCTACCCACTCCAGTCTCTGATTTTCTGTCTGAAGCTTTTGGTGCCAACCGAAGCATGGACCATTGGAGCGGCCACGACCAGACCCATTGATTTTGGGCTCGGTTGCCTGCCGGCAACTGAGCAATTGCTTTCATTTTCGAGGTTGCTTTGACGACAGATCCAAATACCGCTGACGAGTCCACCACGCTAAGCCCAGCTCCTGAAGCTCCAGCTCCTGAAGCTCCTGCTTCCGAAGCCGGAAAAAGCGAAGACGGTTATCCCCAGGAAGTTCGGACCTTCGACCTCGATGGTCGGCGGTTCGTGCTGGTGGGGACCGCCCACGTGTCCCGTTCGTCGGTCGAACTCGTGCATGCGGTGATCGAAAAAGAGAAACCGGATTGCGTATGCGTTGAGCTCGACCCTCAGCGAGCTGAGTCCTTGTCCCAAAAAACCAAGTGGGAAGAACTCGACCTCAAGCAGCTGATTCGTAAGAAGCAGCTGACCACTCTCTTGGTCAACCTCTTGCTGGCCTCCTACCAGAAGAAATTGGGCAACGAACTCGGCGTTCAGCCGGGCATGGAGCTGCAAGAGGCCCGGGTGGTGGCGGAGCAGCTGGGCATACCGGTGACCCTATGCGACCGCGACGTGCGGGTGACCCTCCGGCGGGCGACCCACGCGACGCCGTTCTTCCGTCGCCTGGTGTTGATGTCGGAGCTGATCCTGACCATGTTCGATGGTCCCGACGTGACCGAGGAGCAGTTGGAGGAGCTACGCGAGCAGGACGTCCTGACGGAAATGATGGAAGAACTCGGCCGACGGCATCCGAGCCTCAAGAAAGTCCTGATCGATGAGCGGGACTCCTATTTGGCGCAAAAGATCCACGACTCCCCAGGCAAACACTTGGTGGCGGTGGTCGGAGCGGGACATCTCAAGGGCATCGAGCGGGCGCTCAAAGAGCACGAGCAAGTCGATCTCGAGGAGCTGGAAGTGATCCCGCCGGTCAGCCCGCTTTGGAAGTTCGTCGGCTGGACGGTTCCAATTCTGATCTTGGGGGCCATCGGTTATATCGGTTGGTCGCAGGGGTTGGCGGAGGCCGGCGATAGCGCTTTATTCTGGATCTTGGCCAACGCGATTCCAGCCGGTCTGGGAGCCATCTTGGCCTGGGCTCATCCCCTGACCATTTTGACGGCTTGCTTCGCCGCCCCCATCGCCAGCCTGTCGCCGATCATCGGCACAGCGTATGTCACGGCCTTCGTACAAACTTGGGTGGCACCGCCTAAGGTGCGTGAGTTCCAGTCCGTAGCGGACGATATTGCAAAGGTTCGCATGTGGTGGAAGAACCGCCTGCTGAAGATCTTCCTAGCTTATCTCTTGCCCGGTATCGGCAGCATGATCGGTAGCGTGGTGGGCGGGGGTAAGATCATTTCAGAGCTGTTCTGAGCCGGCACCCGATTGTGAGTTCCCAACCCTTAGACGAGACCCTTCCGCAGTCCGACCGGCAGCTTCAGGCAGCCCTGCAGCGCGCCGGCCGGAACCCCGCCGCGTTTGAAGCGCCTGCCAAAATAATCGGATATGAGCTGATCCGTCCTCTGGGCCGGGGGGCTTTTGGGCAAGTCTGGTTGGCTGTGGCGGACAATACTCGCCGAGAAGTGGCGATCAAAGTTTTTACCCGCCGCTCGGGGTTGGATTGGGAACTCCTGCGGCGGGAAGTGGAGAAGATGGCCGCCGTCGCCACCGAACGAAGGGTGGTTCAGCTGCTCGAAGTGGGTTGGGAAGGGGAGCACCCCTACTTCGTGATGGAATTCTTGCCCGGCGGATCCTTGGCGGATGCCCTCGAGGAAGAACAACCCGACGTCGAGACGTCCCTCGGTTATTTCCGTGAAATAGCCGAAGCGTTGGTTTACCTCCACGGCAAGGCGATCATCCACTGTGATCTAAAACCTGCGAATGTCCTCTTGGACGACCACGGAGGCATCCGCTTGGCCGATTTCGGCCAAGCGCGGGCTCGGCACGAGCGGGGTTCGGTGGGGGGCACGCTCTTTTATATGGCCCCGGAGCAGGCGACCCTAAAGGCTCGGTCGGATGTCAGGTCGGATTTGTATAGCTTGGGGGCCATCCTCTTTGCGCTGATCACCGGCCGACCTCCCCACGCAACGAAAGAAAACAGCCGAGAGCTGGCGAGTTCCTCCACGGTGACCGATCGCCTCGAGAAATATCGTCAGCTGCTGCAATCCGACCCTTCACCCCTCCAGCACCCGGCCATCCAGCGTCTCGACAAGCGTCTGCAATCGATTTTGCGGCGTTGTCTTCACCCTGATGCCGCCAAGCGATTCGCCAACGCTCAACAAGTTCTAGACGCGGTCGACGCTCGACGGCAGGTCCGTCAACAGAGACCCCTCTTGATTTTCGGCCTGTTGGCTCCCCTGGTTCTGTGGGTGGGCACGGCGGCGCTCGGTTTCGGCGCATTCGACGCCACGGTGGGCAGTGCCCGCGCCACGTTGGTGGAGCAAGCCTTGGCCGCCAATTCAGCCACGGCGAAAGTTGCGGCGGCTGCAGTGGACTACAACCTCTCCGGGGTGGTACGGCGGGTTAGCCGTGAGGCCTCCCGGCCTCGTCTCGAAAGCCTAGTGGCCCAAGCCGGCTCAGACTCTAAAGCCTTGCAGGACTATGCCGACGACCTCTACGACTCCTATCGCCAACGCCATTTTTTCAGCTGGGTGATCGCCGATAGGCAGGCGGTGGCCTTGGCTCGGGCGCCCTTCGATTCGCGCGTGGTCGGCAGCCCATACGGTTATCGGGAGTGGTTTTCAGGTCGGGTGGAATCCCTGCAAGGGGGAGATCAACCGGTGATCAGCTCACCGCGGACCGAGATTGGATTGACCCTTGCCTTTAGAAGCACAGCTGAAGGAGAGCCGGTTTTGATCAGCGTGGCGGCGCCGATTTTTGGTGGCATTCCATCGGTGCCGTCGGCCCCGTCGGCAGGCTCTCTGTTCAGCCCGTCACCCCCTGAGCCGCTGGGGGTGTTGGCCGCGACCCTACACCTGGAGACTTTCCAAGAGTGGTTGGCAAGAGCCGAGTCGTTTGGTGAGGAAACCTGTCCGAAACGAATGATTCTGCTGCTCAATCGCGGTCAGCTGGTGCGCCATCCCTGCCCGCCGGATGCCGCGCCACCCCTGCCGGTAGGTTCCGCGCAATTCGTCGAACAGGATTCGGTCCGTGAACTCCTGTCCAGCGACACCTTGACCAGCGCTGAATTCGAAGATCCCCTCAATCCGGGAGTCGAATACCTAGCGGCCGCAGCCAAATTAGAAACCCACCCCGACTGGACAGCCCTGGTGCTCGAAGAAAGGGCCAACGCCCTGGCACCCCTGCGCAACCTAGCCCGCGGCCTGCGCAAGCTGGCGTGGATCGGCATGGCAGTCGGCCTGCTGATGGTTTTATCCCTCTACGCCCTGCTATTCCGAGTCATCCGCTCGTCGCGGGTTTGACATCGGTGGTAAACGGCCACCACGGAATCAGACGCGGAGTTCCGTTTTTCGCGCTCACCGTCCGCGAGATGATTCCGAGCCAAGGGGTGCTGTGGAGACTTAGGGTTGATCATGTCTAAGAGCGAGGCGGGACGCCGGGGCCTCGCCTGAGGGTTGCCGCGAAGGAGGCTCGAGGCAGGTGCCGAGAGCGGTTGCTCACGATCGAATCCATGGTCTCGAAGAAGGGATCGTCGTCGTCGAGCCAACCTTGGACATCGGCAATATGTGGTGGATTTGGGGAATCGAGTGGCACGAGCTTCGCCATCGGCTTGCCACGACGTGTGATGACAATGGTTTCACCGCCGTGGGCGACACGCCCTAGGAGTTCGGAGAATTTGGCTTTGGCTTCAGCGACATTGAGGGAGCTCATGATAATCCTAGAAGTTCGTCAAGGAAGTTAGTCAAGATGGCCAGCATAGCCTGCTTTGATGCATGCTGCCACTCGGCCCGAGCGTAGAGATCTCTCAGGAGCGATGCCGCCCACCCACTCATCAATCCACTGGCTCCCAGATCATGGGTGTTGGTCACCTGGCAGAACGGCCCCGGCGGTAGGGACACCTGAGATCCTCCTGCGCGCAGCGCTACCCCGGGGAGAAATCACCGAGCTGGATTTGTTTCAACCTGCCTCGCGAACTCGCAGCTCGTGGATCCGATCTCCGTCTCGGGCCCCGCCGTGAAGCCCGAGCCAGCGGTCCATTTCCCACAGTAGATGCAACACGGATTCCCGGCCACGGGGACGGTGTCCCTCGGCATCCAAGAGCACCAGACGAACCGGCCGTTTTAGACCGTGCAGAGCCTCATACAGCCGTTCGCTTTCTTCCGGTCGGGTGGCCCGACTGTCGTTGTGGCCGTGCACCAAGAGCAGGGGCTCGTGGATTTGATGGGCGTCGAAAATCGGCGACATCTCGCGGTAGACCTGCTCTGCCTGCCACAGGGTCCGCGACTCTTGCTGGAAACCAAAGGGGGATGTGGTTCGATTGTAGGCCCCCGAAAGGGCGATGCCCGCTCGAAAAAGATCCGTGTGGGCGAGCAGAGAAACCGCCATGTGAGCGCCGTAGGAGTGACCCACCACCGTCATGCGATCCACATCGACCCCTTGCTCCCTTGCCGCCCGGATTGCCGCTTCCGCATTCGCCCGCAGTTGGCTCAGCCAGGTGTCGTTGGCCGGGCGATCGAGTTCGCCGACGATCGGCATATCCGCTTCTAAGACGGCGAAACCGCGAAGCGTCCACAACAGGGGCGACAGGGGATCGAGACGCAGGGATCGGGAAGCGGGACGTTTTTCGCGAGCGGCTTGGGTGCGATTCGAATAATCCCGTGGGTAGGCCCAGAAAAGTACCGGCAACGGGCTCTCCGGACGCAAGGATAGCGGCGGCAGATATAGGTCTGCGGAAAGGGGTAGACCATCGGATCGCTCATAGCTCAGAGAAACGTGCTCAACGGCGGCCAGATCCGGAATTGGGTGATGCCAGTCGGTCACTGGCCGGGGAATCTGCTCGGGATCAGTTCCGGAATAGAAAAAAAGATTAGAGGGTCGACCCGGAGTCTCGCGCACGACCAAGACACCGCCATCTTCGGTCACCGTCAACGGCCGTTCGAAAACACCCGCCGGGTTTTGCCGCAGCGTGCGGATACGCCCACTGCGCAAATCTTGTAGAGCAAGGGTCGGCATCGGGTCCAACGACCCTGCTTCCGAGCCGCGCACCCAAAGCTCACCGTCTTTGGCCGGCAATGCCACCTCGCCGTGGACACCGGGGCGGGTCAAAGGCACCGCGGGATCTCCGCCGGTGATCGCCGCCGACCATTGAGCCAATAGGACGGGCTCCGCGGCCTGTTCTGATCCAGGGGTTCCCGCCCGCACGGCGAACCGGCTGAACTCACCGTTGCCGGGACGTCCGTCACCGCTCCGGGTTTCCACCAAGAGGGTTGCCGATCCCGTGGCCGTTTCGGGCTCACTCCAGAGCAGGCGGGTTATGGTCTGCGGTACACCCGAGGAAAGCGGGGCTGTGAAAATCCACCGTGGCTGCCCATCCCGTGGCTGCTCATCAAAGGGGGCGGACCACGACCCAACTCGATCGCGTCCTTCGTGATCGGGTTCGATCCAGATGAGGGTGCGGGGGAGATCCGGACGCCAACCCACGGCCCTCACCGCACCCCGGGATGCCAGGGGATGAGCAAACTCGGACGTTCCCGCCGAATCGAACCGCACCTGGAAGCGCTCGGCTGTAGTGCCGACGGCTTCCAGAAGGATCGCGTCGCCGTTTGGAGAAAGAGCTACGCCGCGCCACAGGCCGGGCTTTGCCACCGTCTCGACGCGCCCGTCCCAATAAATGCGAACCACCTTCGAGCGCAAATCCTGCAAACGTATCCCAGGTGCACGGGTAGATCCGGATTCCATGGAATCACGGATCTCGGGTGCGGCAACCCTGGGCACCGCGAGTTCAGATCTGGACTCAGATCCGGGCTCAGATCTGGGCTCGGAGGCCACCGTGCACACCATGCTGTCACCGCCCGGGTCCATGTGGCAGGGCGGTCCCAGCAGGTCATGGAGGGTGAGGTCCGTCAATACACGGGACGCGAATGGGGCCTCGCCGCCCAACGGGGCGAAGCGGATTTCCATCCCTTGGGCGTGTAGACGTGCGAAGACCAAGCCCTCGCCGCTCGGCGTGAATTGCGGGTACCGAAGGCGGGAGCCCTCGGGGTTGTCGAGCCAAGCACAACCTAGACGTCCCGGGGCTAGCCCTCGCAAGTCACAAATCCCCAGCTTCGAATAGTCCAGAGCATTCACCCGGGCGCCGGCTCGGGGGTAATAGCGTAGGGAGCGTATGCGGGCTTCGGGCCACCCCAGTTCGGCCACGGGCACCAGATCCGCCGGCTCGGTGACCAAGAGCCGTTGTGCGCGGGGATCGATGCGCAGGGCCGAAGGCCGAGGGGCAGTGGCCGCAGCTTCTAGGATCGAGGGTGGACGGCGGAAGCCGGTGTAGGCTCCACCCTCGTTTCCTTCGGGTGGGGAAGCGGAAAGGGTCGAGGTTCCCAATATCCAATAAAAAAAGAGTATCCAGCAAAGGCCGAATATCCAGCAAAAACCAGGGGTCGGCAGAAGGTCTCGGACCGTCCGCTGAGTTATTCGGTACATGGGCACAATAAACTCCATTGGGTGAAAAGCAGCTCGAAGCTACCTCGACTCGGATCCAGGCACATGGGTCATTTGACTCAGAAAAGTCGGGTGCATACGACTCTGGTCGATCATCGAGATATAGCCAAGAATACAAAAAGTCCCAAATGAACTTGGATCGAAGGTGCCGCTCCCCGTGGTGGGGTGTGGGCACGGTGGCTTTTCGGCCGCGGGCCAGACCCTGTTTTGGTAGGGGGCATTCGATCCGCAATCAACCCCTTTTTGGAGATCTTGAGCTATGAAGAAACTCATCGCCGTCCTGTTTGCCCTGATGATCTTTGCCGCTGTTCCTGCCACCTTTGCCGACGAAGCGCCGGTGCAGAACGACGCGGCTCAAACCGAGACCGTCGAGGTTGAGGCCGTAGACACTGCAGCTGCCCAAGTCGAACTCGAAGCCGCCGAGCAGGCCGAGGTCTTGGAAGCCTTGGGTGTGGATCCTCTCTTCGAAGGTGAGACCCAAGAGGCGGTTTGCCACCCCGTGCCGTGCCAATACTCGGGCTGCCCGTACCAATACCCCACCTGCCTGTGGAACGGCTGCTGCGGCTGATACGCTCGCGTCTCGCAAAGATCCGCGACCGACCTCCGCTTTGAAAAGCGTTGTCGGTCGCGGATCGTTCGGCTTTTGGGCCCGAGCCGGGAAACCTGTTAGCCCAGATCCGCCAAGCCACTGCGCCAGGCCCAGGCCACCACCTCCGGCTGGCTGTGTAGATCCAATTTGGCGTAAACGTTGGTCAGGTGATTGCGCACCGTGCGTACTGAGATCCCGAGTTCGCCGGCCACTTCGGTCACCCCGCGCCCGGCGGCCAGCAAGCGCACCACCTCAGTTTCTTTGGGGGTCAAGGGATCCCGCCAGGCTTGTTGAAGCTCCGCTGCCACCGCCCGGCTGAGCCAACCCCGACGACCGGCTGCCGCACCCCGCACCGCTTCCACAATGGCGTCAGCGGGTTCGTCCTTGAGCAAATAGCCGTGGGCTCCGGCCTCCACCGCCGCCCGCACATAGGCTTCGTGATGATGGGCGCTGAGCAGGACCACCGGCACCGGAGGAGAGCAGGCCGCCAGATCCCCTACGACCTCAATGCCGTTGCGGCCGGGCAGCTGCAGATCCACCACCGCCACGTCGGGCCGATGCTCACGGGCGGCGACAGACGCTGCATCGCCTTCCGCCACCTGTGCCACCACCTTCAGATCTGACTCGTCTTCCAGAGCCGCAGCCAGCCCACGACGAAACACCGGGTGGTCTTCCACCAACAGGATGCGAATCGTCGCAGCATCGGTCGTCGGATCGGTCGTCGGATTGCTCACCTCGCACCTCCGTGGCCGGTGTCGGCCATCTCCGTTTGCTTCACGGGCACTATTTGCTGCTCGGGCACTATTTGCTTCACGGGTATCGTCTTTTGGCCAGACGTTGTGGCTGGATCAAGGGGCAGGATCGCCGTCAATCGAGTCCCTTTCCCGGGCTCTGACCTGACCTCCAACTTTCCCCCCAAGGCATCCATCCGCTCGTCCATGCCCAAAATGCCCAAATGACCCCGGCGGGCCGGCTCGATCCAGCGCGCAGGCACTATGAAACCGCAGCCATCGTCGATCACCCGCAAGTGGACCGCTCGACACCCGGGACCGTCCACGACGTCGAGCTCGACGGTCATCGATGCCGGCTCACCGTGACGCAGTGCGTTCTCCACCGCCTCCCGGAAGACCCGAAACAGGCCCAGTCGTTGCTCCTCGCCCAGCCGGTCCCCCTGCTCAGGACCGCCGAGGTGGAGGTTCAGCAGCCAGCTGACTTCGGCGTGGGCGCTGCGCAGCTCGTCTACCTGGTGACGAATCGCGGCTTCGAGGCCGAAGAGCTGCAAAACGGGAGAGCGCAAACGGGTACAAACCGAGCGTAAATCGGTGACCAGCTCCCCCAAATCCTGCCGCAGATTGCCCAATGCCTGGGGCCCGCGGCTGGAAGCCAATTGCAATGCATGGAGGCCCTGCAGGGGGCCGTCGTGCAGGTCTCGCGCCAGGCGCAAACGCTCCTGCTCCCGCGCCGCCAGAAGTCTGCGGCGCACCTCGATGGCCTCCTCCCGCTCCCGTTCCAACTTGCGCAAGCGTCGTTGGGAGCCCGCCTGAATCGCCGCAGCCATTAATCCGAATAAGAGCAAGGCTCCGCCTGCCCGAACCATGCTCCGTTCCCAAAACGTGGGCAGGACGTATAGATCTAGGGTCACACCATGGGAATTCCACACGCCCGCGCCATCGGCGGCGATCACTTGCAATTTATGGCGCCCCGGGGGGATCCGGGCGAAGCGAGCTTCTCGCTGATTGCCGGAGTCGATCCACTCGGCATCCCCATCCCCATCTCCGGCCCCAAGGCGGTAAGCAAAGCGTTGATGCTGCACATCGGCGAACCAAGGGGAAGCGAAAGCTACGCTAAAGCTTCTTTCCTGCGGCGACAGCTCAAGGGCTCGGCCACTGTCTACCCAATCTTGGAGGTGTCCTCGCGTCAGACTGCGCCGGGTGGTGGTCAAGCGGGTAAGGACCACGGGGGGTGGCTCTCCCCGAGCGAAAAGATCCGGGGCCGTCGACGGATGGGGATCGAAGAAGTTGAATCCGCTCACGCCGCCGAAGAGCAGCTCGCCGTTGAGCCCGTGGGCCACGGCACCGACGTTGAGTTCGTCCGCCTGTAAGCCGTGGCGAGCGACGAATTGTCGGGCAGAAGGCAAAGACGGCTCGTCGAGACCCGCGGGCACCGGCGGTTCCGAGGGCGTGCCCGGAGGAAGGGGAGAGCTGTTGGATCGGCTGTTTAGATTTAGGTGCCACAGCCCTCGGCCGCTGCCGGCCCACAGGTGACCGTGGGAATCTTCGGCCAAGCTGAACACCACGGTGCCTTCGAAGGGGGCCACTTTAAGAAAGCGCGCTGCTTCGGGAGCCTGTTTCCTCGAGCCTGCGTCCCCGGTATCCCCACCGACCGGCTGCATGCGGTCCAAACCGCCGGCCGTGGCCACCCAAACCCGACCCCGGCTGTCCAAATGCACATCTGCCACCTGATCGCTCGACAGGGACTCGGGATCCGTCGGGTCGTGGCGGAAGGCGCGGGCGCGGCCATCGAGGGTGTTCAGATAAACCAAACCACCGCTCCAGGTGCCGACCCACAGGCCCACCAGCCGGCCGTCGGCGAGCACGGGCTCTAGGCAGATCACCACATTGTCGCTCAGTGAGTGGGGGTCGTCGGGTCGATGGGAGAAGGAGTCGATCGTGCCGTTCGGCCGCAAGTGACGCAAACCGTTGCCCCAACTCGCCACCCACAAACCCCCTTCACCGTCCGCCAGCAGCGCCCGGATCGCCCGATCTCCGGGTATGGGTTGGCGTTTCACGCGCCCGGTTCCCGGGTCGACGCGGAAGACCCCGCCGGCCACAGTGCCCACCAAGACCGTGCCGTCGGTATCACCGGTCAAGGCCGAGATGCGCCGGGAATCCAAGGCATCGGGCCGGCCGTCACTGTGGGTCCCGTCCCTGTGGGTCCCGTCACTGCGGTTCCCGTCATCGTGGCTCCCGTCATGGTGGCTCCAATGACGTGCTTCGCCGGTGTTGCGATCCAAGGCATAGAGCCCCCGATCCCGGGTGCCGATCCACACCGTGCCGTCGGGGCTTACGTGCAGGGCGAAGACGCTGCGCAGCTGCTCCAAGCCGTCGGCCGTACGCAAGCTGCGCCGCCGCCCAAAGGCCCGGCGCAGGCGCGACGCATAGGCCGCTCCTCCCTGTTCCATGCCCACCCACAGCGTGCCCGCTCGATCCAGGTGCAGACTGCGGATCACGTCCGTCACCAAGCTCTCGGAGTCGAAGGCTCGGCTGCGACGACGGAACATGGTGCCGTCGGTGGGGTCGAGATGGACCAAACCTCCGGATTCGGTGCCGATCCAGAGGCTGCCGTCTCTGTCTTGCAAGGTGGCGGTGACCACCTGGTCATGTAGATAGTGGTCTTTCACCCGGCCGGACGCCATCTCCACACGGTCCAAACCCCCACGCCCTGCTACCCATAAATCCCCCTGGGCGTCACCGTGGAGGTGGGTCAGTCGAAGATCCTCGGTGAGCAGGGGAATCGTTTCAAAGCAACCGTCCTCCGGCCGCCGGCGGCGCAAACCGTCACTGCCGGCCACCCACAGCCGCCCCCGGTCATCGGACCACAGACCGTTGATATTGCCCGAGGAAAGGGCACAAGGATCGCTGGGCTGCGGAGCAAAATGCTCGAAGGAGGGGCTTGCGTCGCCCAGCCGTGCAGCGGCAGGTAAACGGCTCAGACCCGCGCTGCGGGTGCCGATCCAGAGGTCTCCATCGCGGCCCAAGGTCAGGGTGAGCACCAGATCTTCGGCCAAGCTCGAGGGATCTTCCGGATCGTGGTGAAAATTGCGGAAGGTCTCCGCGCGGGGATCGAATCGAGCCACTCCGGCTCCTTCGGTCGCCAGCCACAAGAATCCCTGCGGGTCTTCCACGATGGTGCGCACGAAGCGCCCGTGCAAAACATCGGGATCGTCGCGAGGGCCGGCGCGATAGACCTGAAAGCTACCGCCGTCCCAACGGTTCAAGCCGTCCTCGGTGCCCAACCAAAGAAAACCGTGCCGATCTTCCGCCAAAGCAAAGACTGAGTTTTGTGAAAGCCCTTGATCGGTGGAGAGCCCCGTGAGCGCCAAATCCGCACTGCCCACGGCGGCAAACGCCACAGGCGTCGCAATGCCGGAGAGCAGGGCAACGGTGCCGGAGAGCAGGACAACGGTGCCGGAGAGCAGGGTAGTGGCCCATGTCCGTGCCCAGACGCTCAGATGGTGGAGGCGGAAAGTTGAATTCACGGTGGAACCATAACCGATGTCCTTCCAGCTACCCAAGCTCGAAAGATCTCGTGGTCTGGGGAAAATATCGATCGATGTGAGAGCTTTTTCGACTGTTGTCGTCTACACATATGCAGATCATTAAATTTGAAACCCCTATGCAAGGAGCTACGACATGCGCAAGCACATCTGCCAATTGTTAACCCTCTTCCTGGTCTCGTGCTCGGCTTTCAGCCTGGTCTCGCCACTCGCCGCCCAGGACCTCTTCACCAAGCGTTACACCCTCAACGAGCAGCTCACCCCTTTCGAAGGTGAAAAGCTTTATTGCCTGGCATTCTGCATGGAGTTGATCGTCGAAAAAACGGACGTGGAATGTGGTCCAGTGCTGGCGCCGCCGATCGAAGGATGCGATTTACCGTGGATCGATCCCCAACGACCGAATCCGCTTCCCCCGGGTAACCCCATGGAGTGGTGTATTCCCGAGGAGCCCGAACTCGCCGGATACAAACTGCATCATCACACGACCCGGGAACGGCGAATCGTGACCCATGACAGCAATTGCGTCAGCACCTCTGAGGACACGGTTCTCGAGGTGCTACCCGAGACGTGGTCCACGAGAGCCTGCCCCGATCCCGGCCCATGGAGCATGGAAGACGAACGCATCTTGAGCTTCCGCTGGGTCACTTGCCCCGAGTCCGACTGAGCCCGAACAAACCGCGCCGGAGCAAACCGCGCCGGAGCAAACTGCGAGAGTGTCGAACCCCAAAACATCGGCGCTCTCGCGGTGAGTTTCCACCTGCCGAAAAGCACAGACCTCCGCAGTGGCCCGTGCAGCCCGTCGACCCAGCTGAGTCCTCGGCTCGCACGGTGAGCGGGGGGCAGGGCAGGGGGCCTGCTCAGAATTGGCAAAGGCCCACGTCACAGGACCGGCGCTACCCTCAGCCGTGCTGTAGCTTTGCCGGACCTCATGGCAGCACACGTCGGCGTCGTAGGTCGGTGTCTTGGATGCGAATGCCCGTCGCCGTGGTGCCCCAATAGACCACTGCCTCTAAATAGCCGTTGGCCGGCGGGCCGATGGGCACCGCATTTTGGGGATCGAGAATGTTGATCACCAACCCATGAAGCTCGCTTTCGGCGTGGTGCTGCAAGGAAATACCGAATTCCAGGATCACCGTTCCGGGATGTTGGGCCCAGAGGCGGCGCGTTTTGGGCCAGGCAAGGAAGTTGCCGAATAGGTCGTCTGGGCTATAAACCCCGGGGCGTAGCAGGATGCCGGGGTGGGCGCAGTCGAGGACGGCGAGCTGGAGATCGTGGGTGTTGGCGACGTGGCAGAACGGCCCCGCCGGCAAGGTACCGGCTGAGGCGGCGCCGGAGGGCGTATGCCCAAAGCCACCGCTTCCCTGACGTTGCTGCACACAGGATCGATGAGCACCGCGGTCGCGGGCTCGGCGAATGAGCCGAGGAGCAGGGATAGAGCCACCAAGGCGGTTGGGATCGCCAGATGGCGGATCGTGGAGGTTGCTGGGGGAGTATTTTTGGCAGTTACGGGAGCCCTCTTTGCTGGATCGAATCTGAGAGCATCGAGGGGGTCGACGACCGTGCTCGATGCTCTGGTAGGCAGTGAGCTGCTCACTGCCTTTCAATCCGAAAGCGCAAAAAAAGAATCCGCTCCCTCAAAGCTCCCTGGGGTAGCTTCGCAACCCCAGGCTTTGGCCAACAACCCCTTCGGGGTATCAG
>CBDUGP010000076.1:0-49236 GCA_965366625.1 uncultured bacterium | reverse complement strand
CGCGACGACCGTCGGGCATGGCGACCGACTGGAGCTCGGAGCCGGAGTAGGTAGCGGTTTTGGCATTGCCGTGGCGGTCGGTGGTGGAGAGCCAGCGACCGGCGGTGTTGAAAGGGCGATGCTGCCGTCGAGATCGGTCACGGTCCAACCGTTGATGGTTTTTTCGAGCTTGCGGTATTCCGAGGCCGGGTCGACCTCGTCGTAGATGTCGTCGGAATTGGTGTCGTTGTAGGTGCGATAGACGGCCCGTTCGGTGATCAAGTGCACCACGTCTGGATCCGGCACCCGAACTAGATCGCAAGTAGCGAGCGCCGCTCGGCTGAATATCGAGGTGAGGGCTAGAAAGATCTTCGTACTGAAAAGGGCGACCCTCGTGGGTCGCCCTGGTTCTGGCGTTTTTGGGTTGTGCCGTTAGAAATCCACAGTGGCGAAACCGGTTTCGATGGGGCAGCCGCGGTGACTGATCACCACTTCCGAACCTTCGACCCTCGCGCGCAGGCCTTGGCTCGCAAACCGATCTTCAATCGCCATGGCCACGGTTTGGGTAGGTGTGCCGGCGCAGGCGCCGGCGGCGCCGAAACAGCCGGCCTCGAAGCGTCCGAACCATCCGATGGGATAGGGGACGAAGATGGGGTCGTCGGAGCTGCTGCTTTGACCGCCGCCGTCATTGCCGCCGTCGCCGGTGGGCTCGCCGCAGGTTTGGATGACCACGTAGACTGAAATACCTTCGCCGTGAGCTCCTGCTTTACTTTGGGAGAACGGAGACATCAGGTTGGAGGGGGGTGCGAAGTTGAGGCGCAGCTCGCCGGCAACCAAGGTGGAGGTAACGCCGGAGACCGTGCCCGGGGTGGCGGTGAAGATTGGGCCTTGGTCTTTTTCGGTTTGCAGAAACGCCCGTGTATTGTGGATCCAATAAGTGCCCGTCGGGGCCTCGATGATCGCATCGGGCAAGTTGACGGGTTGGCCGGTCCATAGGATCACTTGGCCGGTGATGGTTTCGGCAGTAGGGCCGACGGTGGCGCCGAGCAAGTCCTCGGAGTTGGTTTGGTGAATGCTGATCGGTAGGCCTTGGCTGCCGTTCCAAACCCAGGCGAAGTGCTCGTCGGCGGAGTCACAGAATCCGGTACCGGAGAGGGTGATGGGGTCGCCGGAAGCGGCGCTGCCGAGGTCGATGGCGGTAAGATCGGGGGTTTGACAGCCATCGGCGAACGCGGCGGGCGACCCTGGAAGGATCAATGCCACTGAAATTGCCGAGGCGAGGGAAAGACGAGAGATTGAAAAGCTCATCATAGGCTCCTAGGTGTCCTTTGCAGGTTGAATTGGGGATTGGACACGTTTTGGAAAAAGTTACCGATTCACAGGGTCCGGCTCAAAGGGAGTCGAGAAATTGTAATAAAGATTTTCTCTGTTGCGCAGACAAGGCCGCGAAGCGGTCGCGAGCGGCCCGGCCTTCTCCACCGTGCCAGAGGATGGCTTCTTCAAAGTTTCGGGCTCGGCCGTCGTGCAAAAGCCAGACACGTCCGTTGACCTGCTCGAGCAGACCAAGCCCCCAGAGCGGAGCCGTCCGCCATTCCCGACCGGTGGCTCCGGATTCGTCGGATGCATCTGCGAGCCCGGGCCCCAAATCATGGAGAAGGAGGTCGGTATAGGGACGAATGCGCTGATTCGCCAGCTCCGACGGCCCCTCGATCTGGTCTGCGCTGCCCGTGGTGAGAGTTGGACGGTGGCAGGAGCCACAGCCGATCTCGAGGAAGAGCTGCTCTCCCTGCTGGATCGAGGGATCCTGCGCTTGGCGTTGAGCCGGAGGGGCTAGGAGTCGTAGGTACAAGATGATGGAGTCGAAGTATGGATCGTGAATTTCATCTTCTTCGATGCCCATGTCGTGGCGCAGGGCGGCTCGGGTTTGGCTGCGAAGGCTGGGTTGAGCTGCTTTCCAGCCGAATCGGCCGAGGGACTGTCGACCGCTCTTTTGATCCCGAACCCAGCGGGCTCTGCCGGAAATGCCGTCGCCGTCGAAATCGTCGGGGTCGTGGTGGTTGAGAATCTCATGGCTGGGCACGGCCTCCAAAAGGCCCATGCCGACCAAGGTCGGTGAGACCCGGGGTGACCAGTGGGTGTCCGCTGGCGGCTCGGTGGAGGTCCACCGATAATGTGGCTTGGAAAGGGTAAACGTTTCACCGTCGGGGTAAGTGCCTTGGATTGGACGGTAGGTGATGTCCATAAGTCCTTCCGCCGCTGGATCGCCTCCGTCTTTGATTCTGCGATCTTGAAGCTGTCGGCCCAATTGGGGGTGGGGGCGGTCGTCGGATCCGTGGGAGAGCCGGAAAATCAGTGGGGGCAGTGGGGAAGGGTCGGGCTGGAACGCCGCCCCGGCTTGGGGGCGACGTCCACGACCGTCTCTGAAATGGCAGGCCGAGCAGGAATCTGCGTTGAAGAGAGGTCCGAGGCCGTCGAGCCCGGAAGGGCCCTCGCCCGCGGGTTGAAAACCATGTACGAAAACCTTTTTGCCTTCGCGCATGGGCATCCAATGCTCGGACCTCAGATTCTTCAGCGAGCGTCCAAAGGCGTGGGGTCCGGAATCGGAGACGGCGGTTTCCTCTCGGATCTGCCGCTCGGCCCGCTGGGTGTCGGCCGCAGGCTCAGCGGAGACGGAATTCCCCCCGCCGATGGCCAAACCACCGAGGATCAGCGCCAACGGGATGCCGATTTTTCCCAACCTTTGAATGCTCGCGATGTCCATGTCGATCTACCTTATTAGTCCGGGTTAGCCGTCGTGGGTGGGATCAGAATCCGTTGTTGATCTGATTCTCGTCCTCGAAGACCAGTGTATTGCCGCTGCTTTGCAACTTGATGCCGTCGAAGTCCAGGTAGAGGGAGTGACCGCCCACGGGAGGTGCTTCGACCAACATGATGCGGTTGCCGACGACGCTGCTGCCGGTGTCGGCGCTGACGACCATGTCTTCACCGAATTGGAAACCCCAGATGCAGTTTCCGAGGGTGCCGATGCGGAAGTCGGGCCAAGGCCAGGGCCACGGCCACGGCTCCGGACGGGGGAAGGGCTCCAAGGGCGGGAGCCATGGGACCAGCGGATTCAGGGTCAGGGAGGTGGTGTCGCCTTGATCAGCGAATTCACCCACGAGCACGTCGCCTTGGAAGACTCGAACCGTGTAGCTGCTCGGCCCGGCGGCGCCGGTGAACGTGCCACTGATCAGGAAGCCGTTGCTCACCATCTCAACCCGGGCGCCGGCAGTGCGCACGCCCTCGGCGAACGCACCGAGTTTGAGCACGTCTCCCGGTTGGTTGCCGTGAATGCGAATCTTCGCGTCCCATTGGACGGCCGATTCTAGGGCCGAGACCACGCCGTCATTGCCGGCTTGGCCGAGGTTGGTGACCGCCATGGAATTGCCGTTGGGCGACAGCTGCAGCTGTGCAGAGCCCACCGGATAGTGGACTATGCCGTTGAAGTTGACGCCGTTCTGGGCCGCGCCGGCGGCCGGAAGGCAGAGTGCACCGGCCAAGAGCAGGCCGGAGGTCGCTAGGTGACGAAAGACTTTCATGCATGTCTCCAAATCAAAGGGTGTTTGTAGGTCCCCGCTAGGGGATGGTTCGAGCCGCGGTTGGGTCGATTTCCGCTGCTCGGCCCGTAGGGCGCATTTCAAATTCGAAACCCGCCACACTAATTTGTTTTTTTTGGAGCCCAGCGAATGAGGGCGATCAGAAGCCGAGCGGGAAGGGGCCGCCCGCGCCGGGCGGTTAAGCTCGGAGTTGGCAGACCAGCCGGAGATGCGGGCGTCGTTTAGCCCCGCGGGTTAGCCCCGGCGGTTAGCCGTCGTGGATGGGATCAGATACCGTTGAAGATCTGATTTTCGTCTTCGAAAACCAGGACATTGCCGGTGCTTTGCAACTTGATGCCGTCGAAGTCCAGGTAGAGGGAGTGACCGCCCACGGGAGGTGCTTCGACCAACATGATGCGGTTGCCGACGACGCTGCTGCCGGTGTCGGCGCTGACGACCATGTCTTCACCGAATTGGAAACCCCAGATGCAGTTTCCGAGGGTGCCGATGCGGAAGTCGGGCCAAGGCCAGGGCCACGGCCACGGCTCCGGACGGGGGAAGGGCTCCAAGGGCGGGAGCCATGGGACCAGCGGATTCAGGGTCAGGGAGGTGGTGTCGCCTTGATCAGCGAATTCACCCACGAGCACGTCGCCTTGGAAGACTCGAACCGTGTAGCTGCTCGGCCCGGCGGCGCCGGTGAACGTGCCACTGATCAGGAAGCCGTTGCTCACCATCTCAACCCGGGCGCCGGCAGTGCGCACGCCCTCGGCGAACGCACCGAGTTTGAGCACGTCTCCCGGTTGGTTGCCGTGAATGCGAATCTTCGCGTCCCATTGGACGGCCGATTCTAGGGCCGAGACCACGCCGTCATTGCCGGCTTGGCCGAGGTTGGTGACCGCCATGGAATTGCCGTTGGGCGACAGCTGCAGCTGTGCAGAGCCCACCGGATAGTGGACTATGCCGTTGAAGTTGACGCCGTTCTGGGCCGCGCCGGCGGCCGGAAGGCAGAGTGCACCGGCCAAGAGCAGGCCGGAGGTTGCTAGGTAACGAAAGACTTTCATGCATGTCTCCAAAACAAAGAGTGTCGGTAGGTTTCCCCTAGGGGGTGGTTCGAGCAACGGGTTGGTCGATTTCCGCTGCTCGGCCCGAAGGGCGCATTTCAAATTCGAAACCCGCCACACTAAATTGTTTTTTTTGGAGACCCGAGAATGAGAGTGCTCAGAAGTCGAAGAGGGGTCCGGCTCAGCCGGCTCGGAAGTCGGGTTTTGGGTTTGCTGGGTTAGGAACCCCGTACCACTTCAGTAGGATCGGCAACGAGTATTCGTCGCGCCGGCAGGTAGGTCGCCACCACGCCAGAAATGAAAAAGATAGCTGCGACTATCAAATAAGACGATGGGTCAATCGCACCCACTCCAAAGAGAAAAGTCGACAATATACCCGCCAGCGCACCCACCGCGACTAGACCGAACATAAGTCCTAAGGCAACGAGAGCGACAGTTCGCTTGATGACTTTCGAGAGAATTTGCCTGGGCCTAGCGCCTAATGCGATTTCAATGCAGTAATCCCTGGTTCGGTAGCTCACCAGGAATGAAGCTAGGCCGTAGATTCCAAATAGTGCCAAAGCCAAGGTCAAGATTCCGAATGCGGTGAGGAAGAGGAGCGCGAAGCGTTCCTTGTTAGTGACCTCCCGGATGATCTCCGAAAAGTTGGCTCCATCTGCTAGGGGAACACGGGGATCGAGGTCGAAGAGCTGCTCCCGGATAGGCTCCAGCCATTCTGCGGGCTCGGTTTCCGTAGCGACCAAAAGATATGCTTCCTGGGGTGGACGCACAAATCGGCTTGCCTGGGACAGTACCGCGTACCATTGATTTCTATGGTGCTTCCTACTTTTTCGACGGCCGCAGAGTATCGACTCCGCCATAGCTCGTCGCTGATGACGGCGAGACTCTCGTCTCCGACAAAGTCCTCACGGCCAAAAACTCGGCCGGTTTTTGCGGCGACACCGAGCAGCTGGAAGACTTCGGATGTGACCGTTGCGGCAGAGACCTGTTCCGCTCGATCCCCGTCGGTCAGTGTTAGTCGCAAATCCCAAATAAGCCCGATCATTTCGAAACTTTGGGAATATCGGCGGAAGTAGAGGTATTCCGCAGAGGTGATGGCTTCCTCCGGGAAGCCTTCGCGCTTGGCTTTAAGAACAACTAAGTCGTCTTCTTCGGCGTACGGCAAGGATTCCAGTGCCACAGAATCCAATGCGCTGAAAACAATGAGATTGACTCCCACCCCTAAGGAAATGATGAGCAGGACGACCAAAGAGAACCCTGGCGATCTGATAAGCCCACGGAAACATTGGCGAAGCTCTCGGAGAAGTTGCTCCATCTGCTGATCCTCGTTTACGGGGGCGTGAAAATTCACTGGGCGGGTTGGCTCTATGCTGCCACCAGACGAAAATACTGCCCCTTTGAGGCAACCAGCTCGTCGTGGGTTCCCTGCTCCACAATAGTTCTCTTCTCAGCTCCCTTGCGGAGCTTAACGATTTTATGGGCGACTCTATCGGCGTTCATCTAAGAGGAAGCTAAAGGGAAGATTTGCCAAATGTACCATGAAGCTCAACGTCGACCATGAAGCTCAACGTGGACCATGAAGCTCAACGTGGAGGTTCGAGCGTCCGTGCGGCCCGTCGGCCGGATTATTCAACGAGCGCCCAAAGGCGTGGGAGTCCGGAATCGGAGACGGCGGTTTCCTTTTGGATTGCCCCGCCGTCACTGCCCAACCACCGAGGATCAACGCCAATGGATGCCGATTTTCCCCAGCCTTTGAGCGCTCGTGATGTCCATGTCGATCTACCCCAGCTGTTAGCCGGGGTTAGCCGTCATGGGTGGGATCAGATTCCGTTGCTGATCTGATTCTCATCCTCGAAGACCAGTGTATTGCCGCTGCTTTGCAGCTTGATGCCGTCAAAGTCCAGGTAGAGGGAGTGACCGCCCACGGGAGGTGCTTCGACCAACATGATGCGGTTGCCGACGACGCTGCTGCCGGTGTCGGCGCTGACGACCATGTCTTCACCGAATTGGAAACCCCAGATGCAGTTTCCGAGGGTGCCGATGCGGAAGTCGGGCCAAGGCCAGGGCCACGGCCACGGCTCCGGACGGGGGAAGGGCTCCAAGGGCGGGAGCCATGGGACCAGCGGATTCAGGGTCAGGGAGGTGGTGTCGCCTTGATCAGCGAATTCACCCACGAGCACGTCGCCTTGGAAGACTCGAACCGTGTAGCTGCTCGGCCCGGCGGCGCCGGTGAACGTGCCACTGATCAGGAAGCCGTTGCTCACCATCTCAACCCGGGCGCCGGCAGTGCGCACGCCCTCGGCGAACGCACCGAGTTTGAGCACGTCTCCCGGTTGGTTGCCGTGAATGCGAATCTTCGCGTCCCATTGGACGGCCGATTCTAGGGCCGAGACCACGCCGTCATTGCCGGCTTGGCCGAGGTTGGTGACCGCCATGGAATTGCCGTTGGGCGACAGCTGCAGCTGTGCAGAGCCCACCGGGTAGTGGACGATGCCGTTGTAGTTGACGCCGTTCTGGGCTGCGCCGACGGCCGGAAGGCAGAGTGCACCGGCCAAGAGCAGGCCGGAGGTCGCTAGATAACGAAAGACTTTCATGCATGTCTCCAAATCAAAGGGTGTCGGTGGTTCCCGCTAAGGGGGTGGTTCGAGCCGCGGGTTGGTCGATTTCCGCTGCTCGGCCCGAAGGGCGCATTTCAGATTCGAAACCCGCCACTCTGATTTGGTTTTTTAGGGCTTGGTTTTTGGCAACCCGGCGAGGGAGGTCAGAGCCAGCCTTGGCGACGGGCGATGCGCGCGGCTTCGGTGCGGTTCTGCGCACCGGTTTTGCCGATGGCTTCCGAGAGGTAGTTGCGCACGGTGCCTTCGGTGAGGTGGAGCTGTTGGGCCATGCGGCCCGTGGACAGACCATCGGCCGCTAGGCGCAAGACCTGACGCTCACGATCGGTCAGCGGATCCTGGGCGCCCCAGGCCTCGGTGGCCAGCTCCGGGGCAATCGCCCGGCCACCGGCCACCACCGTACGAATCGCTTCTGCCAGTTCGTCGGAGGGCGCGTCTTTGAGCAAATAACCCCTTACGCCCGCGTCGAGGGCCCGGCGCAAATACCCGGGTCGAGCGAAGGTGGTCAGGATCACCACGGCAGGTCCCGGGGCGGGAGAAGCGGCGAGTCGGGTCGCTAGCTCGAGGCCAGAAATGCCGGGCATTTCGATGTCGGTGAGCAGGACGTCGGGTTGCAGCTCAGTCACCAAACGATGGGCTTGCTCGCCGTCGCCGGCGCGGCCGACCACTTCGAGGTCGTCTTCTAGGTCGAGCAGCGCCGCCAAGGCTCCGAGCACCATGGCTTGGTCTTCCGCCAAGACGATTCGGATCCGTTGGGTCTGCATCTCAAGCGCTTTCGGTCGCCAACGTCGGCAGATCCACCGGCTTTTCATATTCGGTCGAAGGGGTGATTTCAGCCGGCTGGGTAGAGAGGATCGGCAGCCGAGCTTCGAGCTTCCAGCCATTTCGTCCGTCCACCTGCAGCTCGCCGCCGAGCTCGCTGAGCCGTTCTGCCATGCCGGTCAGGCCGTTGCCATAACCTTGGTGGCGTCCACGCTTGCCGTTGTCGACAATCCGCAGAATGGCCTGGGATCCTCGCTCCGTGGTTTCCTCCGCCAGGCTGACCTCACACACAGAGGCCGAGGAATGACGGGCGACGTTGGTGACCGCTTCCCTCAAGACCATGGCCAGGGCGGCTTCTTGGCGAGTCTCCAAGGGCACTGCAGCGATACGGGCGTCGAGTTCGATGGCTCGGGTTTGACACACGACTCGCGCTCGGGCCACCTCACCGGCCAGGCCGGTTTGGCGATAACCCTCCACGGATTCGCGGACCTGTCGCAGGGCGTCACGGGAAATTCGTTCGACGTCGGCAATTTCGTCGGCGGCGCGGGCATCGCCCCGATCGGAGAGCTTGCGCGCGAGTTCGGCTTTCATGGTGATCAGCGAAAGGGTATGACCCAAAATATCGTGCAGATCCCGGGCGATTCGCTCCCGCTCGGCGAGGGTGGCGAGCTGCTCGGCTTCTTCGCGGGTGCGGCGCAAATGGGCGTTTTTGCGCGACATTTCGCTAAAGTAGATGTTGGTGGCGCCGACGATCCAGGAAAAGGTGAGGGTGATCAGGCTCCAAGTCCAGTGCAGGTGGAGGGCCCAGCCGCAGACCAAAACGATCGCGGAAATGGTCAGCAGCACCCGCCGGCCTATTTTCGGCGGGCCGACCGCGCCGGTAAAACCTGCGGCGAAGATGAAAAAGACCAGGGCTGAGGCGTTGAACGGCATCCACAACAAGGCCAAGGTCACCAAGCCTGAAATATTCCACAGCAGGTTGAGACCGCCGCGCCAATAGCCGTTGAAGTAGAGCAGCAAGAAGGCGACGAGCGTGACCGCGGCCCAAGCCAGGGTCGATCGGCTCGGCGGTTGGCGGAGCCAAGGAAAGGCGAAAAATCCGAGGTAGCAAAGCCAGAGGTAGGGAGTCCATCCGATCTCCGCCCGCGCGGGCAGCAATCGGCGGTGCATCGCCAGGATCAGGCGGGTGAAACCGGATGGAGACCGAACCTCTGGGCTCATCGAATTTCCACGTCGTCAATGTCGAAGCTGAAGGTACCCAGCTTGCCGGTGGCCGCAAAGGAGATGCCGCGCAACGAGCCGGTGTCGGCGCCTTTGAAGTCGGCGAGGGGTAGGGTGATCGGAGTCCACTCGCCTGAGGTTTCAAAAGTAAGGGTTGGCGGAATGCCTTGCATATCACCGGAGAATAACATCACGGAGTAGGTCCGACCGTCGCCACGGGCTCGGAACCGGAGCTCTTGTCGGACGGAGAAGTCCACGGCTTGCATGGGGTCGGAGCCGAGAAAGACCATCGCCCCTGCCCAGGGAAACATGCTGCCTTGCAAGAGTTCTCCCGAGATTCCGAGCGCTCCCGCTTCGACTTGGAGGTCCACCACGGACTTGCCGCCCATGCGGTCGTCGGTGGTTTTCATCCAACCATGGCCGAATCGGCTGACCAGGCCGGTCTCGAAGTCGGCGAGCAAGGTCTCGCTCGGGGCGTCCGCCGAGGAGACTTCGGGGGCAGTTTGCTCAACCGCTTCCAGGTTTACCTCTCGGCCCGCCTTCCACACGCGTCGGATCCTTTGGGAATCTGTGATGTTGACGGTGGGATCGCCCTTGACCAAGACCAAATCCGCCAACATGCCTTGGGCGATGCGACCGCGTTTGGGCACGCCGAAATGGTCGGCGGCAAGAGACGTGGCCGAGCGCAAGGCCTGTTCCGGAGAAAGACCGCTCTGGGTTAAGAGCTGAAGCTCTCGATGCAGGGAGAAACCCATGGCAGTGCTCGGATTGGGGGCGTCGGAGCCGGCCAAAATCGGAATCCCGGCCGCGGCCAACTTGCGCACGCTTTCAGCGGGGGCGGCCCAATCGACTCTAGCGCTGGGCGGAAATCGGCGTTCCAGGCCGGTTTTTTGGGCCGCGCTCAACCCCGAGCCCAGGGGGCCCTCGACCATGGCCAAGGACGGTCCCGGGTCGACCATGCCTTCCATCACCACCAACGTGGGGATGACGAATAGGCCCGCGTTCTTGAGCACTTTAACCTCGGCGTCGGTGATCTCGCGGTCACGCCACACGTGGACCAGGCCGTCGGCGCCCATCTCCGCGACCCTCAAGGCGTCGTCGAGCAAGGAAGCGTGCACCACAGCTTTGAGCCCTTGCGCGTGGGCGGCTTCGATCACCGCGGCAGTGGTTTGCGGGTCGAGGGTGGGAAGGGAGCGTCCCCAGCCGGGCTCGACGACGATTTTGATCCAATCGGAGCCTTCTGCTTTGCGCGCTTTAACCCACTCCGCGGCCGCTTCGGGGCCTTCGACTTGGGGCACCGGCACGCCGAATTGGGTTCCGTGCCCGCCGTCGACCGTGGCCAGGAACCCGGCGGAGAAAAGATCCGCCAGACCGGTTTCGCCGGTTTTGTCGCGATATTTCTTGGCCTGTTGCAGCATGCTGGGGCTGGTGAATTGATCGAGCAGGGTGGTGACGCCGAAACGAACTGCGTCGGACCGCGCGTCTCCCCAGGTATGCACGTGGGCGTCGAGCAGGCCCGGTAAGAGGGTGTGGCCGGAGCCGTCGATCCGCTCCAAGTCGTCCGGCAGGTCTAAGTCTTGGCCCACGGCGCGGATGTGGCCGTCTTCGACCCAAACAGCGGCCTCTTGGTGGGTATTTGCACCATTAAAGACCTTGGCGCCATCGAAGACCTTGGCGCCGACGATGGCGAAGCTTGCCGCCTGGTCCTGGGTCGTCTGGTCTTGAGTCGCCGTGACTTCGGGAGCCGCTTGCGCGGACGAGCCTTGGGGAGTCGGCCCGAGAAGAATCATCGCGACCAGGAGCGCGGGGATTCCGACGATGGAAAGCCCTGCCCAGCGCAAGGAGTTGGGCCGGTCGATTTCAGACGGTTTCATTCCAGACATAAATTCTCCGTTCATCGTCGATAGCCACGGGCGGCGATGCCCAGGCAGATGAAAGTAACGGCCAATAAAACGGCGGCGTGGACCTGCCAGGGGTGACCGGAGTCGAGCCCGATTGTGCCCAGGGCCAGCTGGCTCAAGTGAAACGGTGGCAGGGCGAAGGCGAGCTTTTGCAGGAATTCCGGCAACATGGTGATCGGAATCCACAACCCCGAAAGAAAAGCCATGGGCAGATAGAAAAGGTTGACCACCGCAGGAGCGCCTTTGCCGCTGACGTGGGTGCCGATGGCGAGTCCAAATGCGGAAAAAGGAAGCGTGCCCAAGAGCAGGACGCCGGCCAGGCTCAGCCATTGGTGAAACTCGAATCGAACCCCGCCCAAAATGGCTGCGAGCAGAAAGAGTTCCATCAGCACGATGCACGAGAAAACGAAGGAGGCGACGATTTTGGAGGCTAGAAAAGCGCCGGCCGGCATGGGCGTGACCTGCTTGAGCCGGAGTTCGCCGGATTCGCGGGCGACGGCCGTGCCGACGCCGAATCCGAAGAGGGCGGTGCCGATGACTCCAAAGGTACCGTAGGTCGCGAGCAGATAGCTCGACAACCCGCCGCCGCCGAATAGAACGCCGAAGAATAAATAAAACATGGCGGGGAAGAGCAGCGTCGGCACGGAAAAGTCGAGCTGCCGAGAGACCGCCACCAGCTCATAGCAACATTCCGTCCAATAGGCGTGTAAACGCCGCTTGCGAAAGCTCGTCGTGGTGGCGAGGGTGGGAAAGTCTAGGTCTTGGGTCTGGCTCATGCTGCGTCCTCCCGCCGGCTGGTTTTGGGATCGGTCTGATCGGTCGTGCAGCCTTCGGCGGTGAGTGCCAGGAAGGCCTGCTCCAGGCCCACGCCGCTGACTTCGAGTTCGCTCAAGTCGGGATCCAGGGTTAGGAGCCGGCGGACCACGGATTCGGCTTGGGGAGTGAGGATTTCCAGGGTGCCACCCCTGTGGTCGACTCGGGTCACGTCGTCCATGGTGCGCAGGGTGTGCGGGTCGATGGACGTTTTGCAGCGGATCAACTTGCCGGAGACGTGCGCTTCGAGGTCCGAAGGGGTGCCTTCGGCGATTAAATGTCCATGGTCGATGACCGCCACCCGATCGGCGAGGGCAGCAGCCTCCTCGAGGTAGTGAGTGGTGAGCAAAACGGTGCGTCCGCCGGCCGCCAGCCCGCGAATCGCGGCCCACAGGCGACGTCGAGAGTCCAGGTCCAGGCCGGCGGAGGGTTCGTCGAGAAAAAGTAACTCCGGGTCGCCGGCCATCGCCAAGGCGAACATTACCCTTTGCAACTGGCCGCCGGAAAGTTGGTTGGAACGTCGTTCCATCAGATCCCCGAGCTCGGCGGCGTCGACCAAGCGTTGGGTCGGCGCCGGGTTGGGGTAGTAGGAACGGAAAAGGTCGATTTGCTCCTCGACCTTCAAGGTGGGGGCGATGCCCGAGTCTTGCAACATGGCGCCCATCCGACATCTCACCCCCGGCTCGCGAGGATTTCGTCCGAAGAGTGTGGCCTGCCCCGCGTCCGGCTGGATCAGGCCTAAGAGCAAGGAGATCGCAGTGGTTTTTCCAGCGCCGTTGGGGCCGAGCAAGGCCATGACCTCACCCCGCTCGACATCTAAGTCGAGTCCCGCCAAGGCTTCTATCTTGCCGTAATGCTTCTTCGCTCCGCACAGGCGGGCGACAACCGTCGATGTTGAATTCATGGGTAGTCCTTTCGTCGAGCTCATTCCATGGCATAAGCATGTCGAAGGGCGCTTGGAGTCGCCAGTGTCGGCCGTCAGCGATTGGAGCTGACATTTGTCATAGCGGAAGCGGGGCTTCCCAGCTGGATGCTTGGACCCGGATTCCCTGGTGGGGCGACCAGGAAAATTGTCCGACAAGGAAAATTGCCCGTCCCGGACATTCTTCCCAGCGCCAGATTGGGTTGGTTCGGCTTGAAGCCCAGATGGAAGCCCAAGCGAGGGCGTCTATTTGGTGCACCCCTGCCGGCACGGGTCTTGATAAGGTATAGGAAAACCTATGGATTCATCGGAGACCTCGGTCTCCAACCCTGTTCGAATTCTCCAAGGAGAGCATCATGTCTGTAGCAAAAGTCACCGAAATCACGTCTTCGTCCACCGAGAGCTTCCAGGATGCCGTCGACAAAGGCATCGCCCGCGCTTCCAAAACCATCCGCAACATCTCCGGCGCTTGGGTGCAGGAGGAGAAGGTGGTGGTCGAGGGAGGCCGTGTGAAGGAGTATCGGGTCAATATGAAAGTGACCTTCCTTCTCGAAGGCTGACGACACTGCTGAGCGCTGGAAAGTAGCGCCAGAAAGTAGATCTAGAACGAAAAAGGGCGGCCGTGGGCCGCCCTTTTTCGTGGTCGCTGGAAGTCCGATCAGCTCACGGCGTGGTGGAATTCCAAACCGAAGTATCACCGGATTCAAATCCGTCGGTGAAAAGAGGTACATCCAGGAGCTGGCCGAACACACCGGCGGAGCAGCATTTCTGACCGAAATCCCGCCAGGTCACGACCAGTCGTCCGCCCTCGGCTGCGGTGATGTGAGGAACGTCTTGGGAAAGCACGGTATAGGTGTTGACCTGAAATTCGTCACCCACCAGCTGGCCTGCCCCATCAAAACGTTGGCCGAAGACGTCTTCCTCGTTGGCCTCTCCGAGCTGTCCCGTCGATTCCCAAACGGCGACAAAACCTCCGGCGCCGTCGGACGCCACATCGACTTCTTCTTGATCGTCCAGGGTGGCGGTGTTGAGCTGGAACTCACCGGTGGTCGGGGTGCCTGCGGAGTCGAAAATTCGCGCCATCGCGGTTTCGTCGCTGCCGTCCTGGCCGAGGCTCTCCCAAACCACGGTGAACGTGCCGTTCTCGGAAACGGCGATCTCCGGATCCTCTTGATCACTGGCCGTGGTTTCGTTGACTTGTACTTCTCCGCCGACCGGGCTGCCGGATTCGTCCAATAATTGCATGATGACGGTTTCGAGGTCTCCGTCTTGTCCTAGGCTTTCCCAAACCGCGATGAATCCGCCTGCCCGGCTCACCAAGCGGGGATCGTTTTGGTCGGAGGCGGTGGTGGTGTTGATCATCAGCTCGCCGCCGACGGCAACGCCCGAGGAGTCGAAGAGCCGGCCGCGAATGTCGTCGCCGTTGAGATTGGCCGCGGTGTGTTCCCAAACGACCAAGAAACCGCCGTCGTCACGGTAGGCGACTTGAGTGTTGCCTTGGTAACCCGCGGTGGTGGTGTTGACCGCGATCTCTCCGCCGACCGCGGTGGCGTCGGAATCAAAGCGTTGGGCGAAGACGCCGAAGTTGTCACCATCTTGGCCGTCGGATTGCCACACGACGGTGAATTCACCGGACGGCCTTACCGCTAGGCTGGGATAGACCTGGAGCCCGGGAGTGAAGGAGTTGACCTGAAATTCAATGCCCTGGGGCGCCCCGGATGGATCGAATGTCCGGCCCAGGACCCCCCAGGAGTCGCCGTCGAGGCCTCCAGCGGCTTCCCAAGTGACGACGAAGTTGCCGTTGGCATCGGCTGCGGCACGGGAATATCCCTGGTTGACGGTGGTGATTTCGTTGACGGCAAATTCCGATCCGGCGGCCTGGGGAGTCTCGGCGAGAGCCGAACTCGGCACGACGGCGGTGATCAGCACGAGGGTTGGGATGAGACGGCGAAACATGGGAACTCCTTGAAGCGAGGTCGACTGAGAGAGTCTTCGATGGGCCTTCACTTATGCTTGCGTGGAAAAACGCCGGATCGCGTCACAATCATGGAAGGAAGAGCTGGTCCCCATCTCGTGGGCGGTGGGATTCCGGGTCGATAGCGAACGCCGGCGTCCCATTAACGGACAGTAGCGAGGCCACAGGGCCTGAGACTTTGGGCTGGGAGCCGGCACAGGCCTTGCTTTTCTCCATTCGAGACTCGCTGTCGCGGATGGCGCGACGGACTGCGAGCGGCCTCGGGTCAAAACGGATGAATCTGAACATAATATGAGCCCCGCAATATGAGCCCAGCAACATGAATCATTGGATCCACGATCTTCGCCTCGCATTTCGCAGTTTGAAAAAACGGCCCGGTTTGACCCTGATCGCGGTGCTGACTTTGGCCCTGGGAGTGGGCGCCAACACGGCGATTTTCAGCGTGGTGCACGGGGTGCTGCTGCGCCCGATGGGTTTTGCCGCCGAGTCGGATCTCTTTGCATTAACGGCGACCTCTCAGACCGAAGGAGAGTCCCGGCCCGGCAGCTCCATCCAGGATTTCGGCTTCTACCGGGCCCATCAGCGGTCCTTCGAGCAGATCAGTTTTTTCGGCTGGAATTCCATGACCTTGGAAGAGCCGGGTTTGGTCCAGCAGCTGGAAGGTGTCTACATCGGTCCCGAGCTTTTCGATCTGCTGGGGGTTGAGCCTTTGATCGGCCGAGCCTTGACCTCCGAGGATGCTCCTGCCGGCCGGCGGGGTGATGCGGCGCTGATCAGCTCCGACCTTTGGCAGCGGGTGTGGGGCGGAGATCCGAGTCTGGTTGGCCGGACCGTTCAAATCGAAGGTCGATCGGTGTTGATCGCCGGAGTGGTGGCAGCGACGTCTTCCTTGCCCAACCGCAGCGCCGAGATCTGGGTTCCGGTGGGATTCGGCGAAGAGATGCCCCTACGATTCGGGCCGGAAGAACGGGATTTTATGATCGTGGGGCGGTTGGCCAAGGGAGTGTCCGTCGCCCAAGCCGGCGATGAGCTAAAGGGTCTCGCGGCATCGCTGGCGGAAGATTTTCCGGCAACCAACGGCGATTGGAGCGTTGCAGTCGAGCCCTTGCGTCGACATTTGATCGGCGATTCGGAACGGCCGATCTTGATCGCCTTCGGCGCGGTGCTTTTGGTGCTCCTGATCGCTTGCGCCAACATCGCCCACCTGCTTTTGGTCCGAGCTTCGGGCAGGGAACAAGAAATGGCCGTGCGGGCAGCCCTCGGTGCCGGACGGTTGGACTTGGCCCGTCAAATGTTGGTCGAGGGTTCGGTCTTAGGGTTGTTGGGCGGCTCGGTGGGCATGTTGGCGGCTCTTTGGATGCATGATCTCTTGTTGTTGATGGATCCGGGAGTGCTGCCGCGGGCGGATTCCGTGACTATCGACGGCACCGTGCTCGGATTCGGGCTGCTGGCTTCCCTGGGGACCGGACTGGCCTGCGCTGCGGTTCCAGCGTGGCGCAACGCGGTGGTCATGGCGACGGCCTTGCGTGTGGGCAGCCGGCGATCCATAGAAGGGCGGGGAGGAATTTGGCGCAATGCGCTGTTGGCCGCGGAGGTGGGGTTGGCCTTGGTGTTGCTGGCGGGCGCCGGTCTGTTGATTCGTTCCTTGCACGAGCTTGATCAAGTCGACCCCGGTTTTCGTCCGGAGGAAACTTATACGTCTCATTTTGTTTTGGACGATAGCGCCTACGATCCCCCGGCTCCGCGGGTGGTGTTCTTCGATCGTCTAAGAGAGGAAGTGGCGGCGATTCCCGGGGTGCAATCCGCCGCCCTGACCACGACGCCGCCGGTGCCGGAGACGGGCATCATCATCGACGTACCCTATCGCTCGGATCAGGATCCGCCTTTGGATGAGGGCTCGAGTCGTCGAGCAGCGTTTCGGGTGGTGAGCCCGGGGTATTTCGAGACGGTCGGAATTCCGCAATTGGCCGGCCGAGATTTCAATCGATACGACGATGCAAAAACGCCTGAGGTGGTGATCATCAATCGGACGCTGGCCCGTCGACTGTGGGGTGACGACCAGGTGGTGGGCCGTCGATTCGAGATCTTTTTTGGTCAAGCTTACGAGCTCGAGGTGGTGGGAGTCGTAGGTGACACACGATTCACGGGGTTGCACGCCACCCCGCGCCCAGCCTTCTTCCTACCCCACGCGCAAATGCCCTTCCGGGGAATGGCCGTGGTGGTGAGAACGTCCCTGGGCGGCGCAGCGTTTGCGGAGAGCCTGCGCCGGGTGTCCACGCGTTTGGATCCGCTTTTGCCTCCCGGAGAGGTGAGGTCGTTGGAGCAGCGATTGGAGCGCTCCGTGGGTCTAGAGAGATTCTTCGGCTTCTTGCTCGGCGCGTTTGCCCTTGTGGCCTTGTTACTTGCCGCAGCTGGCATCTACGGCGTTTTTTCCTATTCGGTGAGTCGGCGGACGCGGGAAATTGGGGTTCGAATGGCCCTCGGCGCCAAAGCGAGCCAAGTGGCCGGTTCCGTGCTTCGACAAGGGCTGGCAGTGGCTTTGGGGGGAATGCTGGTGGGCTGTGTCGGCGCAGCTTTACTGAGCCAAGCGCTGGTTCGAGCCTTTGAAGGGGTCGCCGGATTAGATCTCGCAACTTTGGGAATCGTCGGAGTCTTGTTGACGGCTGTGGCGGGATTGTCCTGTTGGATCCCGGCGTTGCGTGCCAGTCGGGTGGAACCGAGTTCAGCGTTGCGTAGCGAGTAGCCGAGCTTCGAACTCAATTCCCTGCACTGCCCCTGATCTACGGCTCATAGGTCGAGAGAAGATATCCATTTCCTTTCGTTTGAGAGGACTTCATTGCGTCTCACAAATTGGAAGATAGACAGGCTTTACACACTACGTCCAGTCTTCACCTAGGCGAAATATTTCGCGTACGAATACCCTGCCTACGCGGCGGCGATTTAAGAGGAGGACATGAATAAAAGACGTGGTTGGCAATCCACCCTGGGCGAACTTCGCAGGGTTGAACTCCTCCGCGCACGCTGGCTTCCGCCGCAGTGATATACTTAAGTCATGCGACCTCCACCCCCGAACTACGGCCCGTACTCGTCGGAGCAAGGTGCGCTCCGGGCCATTGTTGACCGGCTTGTGGAGGGCCTGAAGCCCTTCAGAATCTACCTCTTCGGTAGCCGCGCCGAGGGCCGTGCTCGGCCTGACAGTGATTTCGACTTGGTGGTGGTGTTCGACGACGAGGCGCCCAACAGTGAAGCGGACCACGACGAGGTCTTCGCCCCAGTGCTGGATCTGCCCATTGGCTGCGACATCATCCCTTGCCGCTGGTCCGATTTCCAAGAGGTACTGGCAGACTCCTCCAATCCCTGGCAGGACACCTGGGGCGCCGCCCGTAGAGTTTATGAGCGTCCAGCGTAAGAGGGTCGACGCTTTTCTGCGACTGGCTGAAGAAGAGCTTCAGGCGGCCAGGCAACTCGCCCCGTCGTTGCCCCGCCAAGCTGCCTATCTTACCCAGCAGAGTGCCGAAAAGCTCGCGCGAGCGATTTTGACCGACGCAGGTGTGAAGTACGGGACGGGGCACAACCTGGCGCAGATGGCTGGAGCCCTTCCTGCGGAGCATCCGTGGATCGAGAAGATCCTACCTCTTAACAAGTTATCCCCAGCTGCCACTCGGTACCGTTATCCTTCAACAGAGGGACGGTTGTTCAAACCTCCGGGCACCATACGCCTTCAGCAGGACGTTGAGGAACTTACCAAGCTACTCAAAGAGGCCACCGCTTTTCTGACTCGGAACTCTGAGTAGACGATGCCGTACGGACAGAAGCGCATAGCGCCTGAGAATTTTCGCCAAAAATAGAAGAAACGCCTTGTTCCCAGGGTACTGTCGAGTTTGCGAAGCAAAAGAATACCAACTGCGAACAGGACCTTTCAGGTGAGCACGCAATGGGGCTCAGCTAGAAATCCCGATCCAACTTGACGTTGGAAAGCTCCTTCATCAACGAGCGTTGAAAAAGCCCCGGGCCGATCCACGTATAGGCCACGATGCAATACCAGAATAGGGTGATCAGCTTGGCGAGATCCGCGTGTTGGTTGACTTCAGCGGTGATGACGCCGAATTTGTAGAGCACGAACGCTGCCAAAAGCACCAAGATGGCCTTGCCGTCGCCGAGGCTGCCCATCCAAGCGCTATAGCGCCACCACAGCCCCAGCACCAGGCTGCGGCGGGTCTTGATCGAGACCATGAGGTGCAATGCACTGGCGTCTGCCGGATTCTTGCGCAGGGCCCAAATGGCGTGATCGCGGGCTTCGTCGAGGCGATCTTGATGCACCCTGATGTTGCCCATCAGAATCAGGCCTTCCGAGCTTTCCGGTTCTAAACGCAAGGCTTGTTCGGCCAGGCGCTCGGCTTCCGCCAGATCGCCGTGATCCAGATGCCAATCCCCCAGGTCCGCCACGACATCGGGGTCGTCGGGGGCCAGCTCCCTGGCCTTTTCGAGCAAGGGCAGAGCCTCGTCGGATCGCCCGGTGACGGCATAGACCTCGGCGAGAGCTTGAAGGGGATCCGGCTCTTCGGGGGTGAGGGCGCGCAGGGTTTCGAATCGCTCGATCGCTTCCTCGAAGCGTCTGGAGGCCAGGGCCACGTGACCGGCAGCTCGAAGCACGAGGCTATTTTCCGGCTCTAAGGTCAAGGCGATGCCCGCCTCATGCTCTGCCGCGTGCAGCCGCTTGAGGTCGAGCAGAATGAGGGCCAGCATGGCGTGGCCGTCGGCGGAGTCTGGGTCCAACGCGAGGACTTGCCGCAGGCTTTCCACGGCGCCGTGCAGATTTCCGAGGGAAATCTGCCGATGGGCTAGGGCGAAGCGTGAGGCCAGCTCTTGGTCGTGGTTGCTCATGGTCTCGTGCTCAGCTCAGTAGGATTTGCAGAATCGCTGGAAGGTCGCCGAGCATCCGGGCGCGTAAAAAACCCGCCGCGATCACCACGATCAGACCGGTTCGGACGACTCCGCCGAAGTGGCGGTAGAGGGCGAAGGTTCGAGCTTGGAGGATGTAGAGCCCGTAGCTCACGGTCAGCTTCCACACCAGGAGCAACACGAAGAGATATCGCATCGTCACCCCGTCGACCATTCCGGATTGGTTGAGCTGAACCAGACCGAAGACCAGGACGAACGTTCCGAAAAAGCCGCCGATCGCTAGGATCAGCTCGCGGACTCGGGTCGGGCTGCCGATGGCGAAGGCGTTGACCGCGAACCATGGCCAGGAAATCCAAGTGCCGCCGAACATCACCGCCAGCAGCGGCCACAGGGGTTGAACCGCCAGATGGGAAAGCTTGCTGGGCTGCGGTTCGTCGAGAATTTGATAACCGGCTTGACTCATGGATAAGGCTCTTGGATAGGGCTCTCAGGGAGTGAGGGAAAGGTTATTTGCCATGTTTTTTTAAGAACGCCAGGACGTCGTCATATTGGCCGCCTTCGTTGGCGTAACGGGCGTAATTTCGAGCGGTGGTCAACCATTCCAAGGTGGTGGCTCTGACCTCTTTGAGCGCCGACCTCAGATGACCGGCCACCAGGGGAAGCTCGGCGCTCGCCTCGATCGAAGCTTCAATCGCTTCGTCGGTGGCGGTTTCTACCAGGTTTTGTAGATCGGCGCCGGAAAAACCGGAGGTGTGCTTGGCGATGAAATCGAGTCCCAAATCACTGTCCACCGGACAATCGCGGACCAAGATTTCCAGGATGGCTCTACGCGCCTCGCGGTCCGGCGGTGGCACGAACATCAACCGATCGAACCGCCCAGGGCGACGAAATGCCGGATCCACGGCCCACGGCACGTTGGTGGCGCCGAGTATGAGGACGCCCGAGTTGTTTTGGCTGAAGCCGTCCATTTCCGCTAAGAATTGACTGACCAACTTGGAAGAGGTGGACTCGCGGGTGTATTGGCGCTTGCCGCCGAGGGCTTCGATCTCGTCGAAGAAGATCACCGACGGGGCCTGCTCGCGCGCATTCTCGAAGATGGCGTGTAACTTAGCCTCGGATTCACCGATGTACATGTCGAGCACGTCCGAGATGGCGACGTTATAAAAAGTTGCGTCGCATTCTCCGGCCGTCGCTCGGGCGAGCAGGGTTTTGCCGCAGCCGGGGGGGCCGTAGAGCAGAATGCCGCCGCCGATCCTCTTCTTGAAACGCTGAAAGAGGGAGGGTTTTTGGAACGGCAGAATAATCTTTTTGCGAACCTGTTTCTTGACCGCTTCCAAACCTCCGACATCCGAAAAGTCGACCTTCTCGGTTTCGGGAATCAGCAATCGCCGGAGTTCCGAGCCGTCCGTATCGTCGTTGGAATAGACCTTGAGCTGGGGGCGCCCGTCTGGGTTGTCGATCGGCGAAGGAAAAGTGCGCACGTTGATCGACAGTCGATCCTTGAGTTTGGTGTCTTCCAACGCCGGGTTGAGAGCTACCGCACGTTGGTACTGCTCGAGGCCCTCACTGTGTCGCTCGAGGGCCAGAAAGCTCCGGGCCTGGAGCAGCAGCAAGTTGGAATCTTGTGGTTCGTCATGTAGCTCGGAAGTGCTTTCCAAAAGCTTGAGGGCATCGTCGGGTCGATCCGCGGCGAGATAGGCCTTGGCGCCGAGCTGGATCTGGTCCTTGCTCAGCTGTTCCCAAGACACGCCGTCCATCAGGTTGGAGGCTTCGCGGTGATCCTGCCGTTCGAGGTACGCGTCGATCAGCACGAATCGGAGTTCGCTGTTTTCCGGCGTGGAGTCGAGGGCGGTGCGGAGAGATTTTAAGGTGCGGTCGTCCATGGCGCGCCTAGCTTATCCGGAACCGCGCTGATCAGCAGCCACGCTCCTCCAGAAACATAGCAGCTGCTGCGACGGCACCGCATCTGCCGATCATTGCTCGGGACTGGTCCGCGGGCGTGATCGCTTCGAGGTCGGGTTCCGGGTCCTTTAGGGGGTCCAATTCCCAAGACCGCAGGATTTGAGGCAGGATTCGACGCAGGGTTTGACGCCGAGTTCGGGGCCTGCTAATTTCAACAGATCATGGACCGTAGCTCCGCATCCCACCGATTTTTCGCCTTTTTTAGCCGCATCCCGGACGCGACTCGGTAGGACTACACCATCGGAATCACCAGAGGCGCGCCCCACCGGACGCGCCTTTTCTGGATTTAGGGCCCTGAATTTAGGATTCGGGGCTGCTTCCCGGCCCGCGTCACGATAGGTGGCGGGCCCGAGGGCAGGAGAACCCAATGATCGAAACCCTAGAAACCATGTACCAACAGGCCCAAGGCCGCCTCGACGCCGCCGATTCCACGGGGGCTCTCGAGGAATGGTTCCGTGCTCATCTCGGCCGTAAGGGTGAGATCCAGCTCATGAGTCGAAAGATGGGTGAAATCGAGCCGGCGGATCGCCCTCGATTCGGCCGTCGCGTCAACGAGGTCAAGCAAGCCCTTCAGGAAGCCTTCGACACCCGCAGTGCCGACATCAAACGCCGCGAAATGGACGACTCCATTGCCCGCGACGCGTTGGACGTCACCCTGCCCGGCCGTCGGCCGCAGCGGGGTGGGCTGCATCCTTCGACCCGCGTGATGCGCGACATCTATCGGATCTTCGGCGATATGGGTTTCCAGATCTATCGCAGCTCCGACGTGGTCACGGATCAAGAAAATTTCGAGTGGCTGAATATGCCCCCCGAGCACCCCGCCCGGGATATGCAGGACACTTTCTACACCACCGACGAAAACGTGCTCCTGCGCACCCACACCAGCGCCGGACAAGTGTTGGCGATGCGCGAATATCATCCCGAGCCGATCCGGGTGATCCTGCCGGGCATGTGTTACCGCAACGAGCAAATCACCGCCCGCAGTGAGATTCAATTCCACCAAATCGAGGGATTGGCGGTCGGGCATCGCATCACCTTTGCGGATCTCAAGGGCACGTTGACGGAATTTGCCAAACGGCTCTTCGGTGAGAATCGCCAGACCCGTTTCCGCGCCAGTTACTTCCCGTTCACCGAACCCAGCGCCGAAATGGACGTCAGCTGCTTCCAATGCGATGCCGAGGGTTGCCGCCTGTGCAAATACACCGGTTGGCTCGAAATTCTCGGCTGCGGCATGGTGCATCCTGTGGTGTTGGAATACGGTGGTTACGACCCGGAAGAATACTCGGGTTTCGCGTTCGGCATGGGGCCTGAGCGCATCGCCATGCTCAAATACGGGATCGACGACATCCGCTACTTCTGGAGTAGCGATCTCCGATTCCTCGAGCAGTTTTAAGCCCATTCAGTGAGCCCAATGTCGACGCCATCGCCATCCACCGAGTTTCCCAGCGTATTTATCCTGCATCGCACCGCTGATGCGGTGCCCAGAATTAGATAAAAAGAGCCGATCATGCGTGTACCGATTTCCTGGTTAAAAGAATATGTCGATGTCGATCTGAGCCCGACCGAGCTCGACTCCCTGCTCACCAACGCCGGCATGGAAGGTGTCGGTCTCGACATCGTCGGTCTCGAAGGGGCCGACCTGGTGTGGGATCGGGAGCTGGTGCTCTTGGCCCAAGTGGTCAAAGTGGATCGCCACCCCGAGGCCGACAAGTTGGTACTGGCGACCGTCGAATACGGTGCCGGCGAGCCGAAGGTGGTGGTCACCGGCGCTCCCAACCTCTTCCCGTTGCTCGATCAAGGGGACCTCACGGACCGTCGCCTGTTCAGCCCGATGGTTTTGGAAGGTGCCACCTACTTGGATCCTTATAAGGATTTGAAACCTCGCAGGCTCAAGGGAAAGCCCCTGCGCGGCATCTACAACGACGCCATGTTGTGCTCGCCGGTGGAACTCGGGCTGGGCGAGGACCACGATGGCATCCTGTTGATCGAAGAAGACGAGTTTCGCACCTATGTGGCCGGCACGCCGCTACAGGACGTCCTTGGAGACGCGGTGCTCGACATCGACGTGATTCCCAACATTGCCCGGTGCGCTTCGATCATCGGCATTGCCCGCGAGGTGGCGGCGCTCACCGGCGCCGAGCTTCGCCTACCGAGTTTGGACGTTCAAATGGACGGACCGCCGATCGACGGGCGGGTGGAGATTCACACGGAGCACCCGGAGTTCAATCCCCGCTTCGTGGTGATGGTGATCGAAGGGGTGGAGCAGAAACCGTCTCCTTTTTGGATGCAGCACCGCCTGCGCCTCGCCGGTCAACGGCCGATCAATGTGGTGGTCGACATCAGCAACTATGTGTTGCTCGAGCTGGGTCAACCCAACCACACCTTCGATTACGATTTCCTGCGCGGTCGGGCGGACCGATATGCGCCGGACGGACCGATTCGCCTGGTGACCCGCCTGGCCCATGAGGGTGAGACCCTGACCACCCTCGACGGGGTTGAGCACAAGCTGCGCAGCAACAATATTCTGGTCACCGACCCTGAAGGCAACCTGAGCGTCGGCGGCATCATGGGCGGCCACGACAGTGAGATTCGACCTGAAACCACCAACGTATTGTTGGAGGCCGCGGCGTGGAATTTCATCAACATTCGTCAAACCCAGCGGCAGCTGGCGATGCACACCGAAGCGGGTTTTCGTTTCAGCCGCGGGGTGCATCCCGCTCAGGCGGAGCGAGGGGCGCGACGGGTCGCCGAGCTGTTGCGGGTGCTGGCGGGCGGCACCGTGGCCAAGGGCATCGTGGACTATCGGCCAATGAACATCGAACCGGTGGTGGTGGACTTGGACGTGGCCTATGTGCGTCGGCTCAGCGGTCTCAACGATCTCGACGGCCCGCAGGTCGCCGACCTGCTGCGGCGCTTGGAATTCGAGGTCGAAGGAAGCGGTGACTCCCTGCGGGTCACGGCGCCGGATCATCGTATCGACATCGAAGGCCCCCACGATTTGGTCGAGGAGGTCTGCCGGATCTACGGTTACGACCGCATTCCGATGACGGTGCTGGCGGATTCCTTGCCGCCCCAGCGGGGAAACCCCTCCTTAGAAGCGGAAGAGAAGGTTAAAGATATCTTGGTGGAGCTGGGCTTGCACGAAGCCATCACCTATCGTCTGACGACCCCGGAAGCGGAATCCAAGCTCAGCGGTGAACTCGACGAAACACCCTATGTGCGGCTCGCCAACCCTTCGACCCAAGACCGGGCGGTGATGCGTCATAGTCTTTTGGCCTCTGTGTTGGAGGTAGCTGCGGCCAATAGCCGCTTCCGTCGCCGATTGGCCCTCTTCGAGGTCGGCAACGTATTCCCCTTGGCCGAAGGGCACAGCCGTCCCTCTGAGCCGGCGCGGTTGGCGTTGGTGGCGGGCGGTCCCCGGAATCCGCAGCATTGGCAGGGTGACGACGAGGCGATGATGGACTTCTTCGACCTCAAAGGCACCGTCGAAAGCTTGGGTGAAGGTTTAGGAGCTGAGTTTCACTTCGAATCCGCGGAGGCTGCCGGTTTCCGGCCGGGCCGCACCGCCCGCATCCATTTGGCGGACGGCACTGTTCTCGGTGTGCTCGGTGAACTCCATCCCCTGACCGTAGAACGCTACGAATTCCGCACTGAAAAGGACCAGCCGGTGCTCGCCGCCGAGCTGGACCTAGAGGTGCTGTTGGCGCGAGTCAGCGGGGTGCCGTCCATCGATCCCGTGCCGGTTTATCCGGCGATCCGCGAGGATCTGGCCCTGGTGGTCGACGTCGGTCTGAGCGCGGGTCAAGTGCGCGAGGCCTTGCAGGAAGCGGGCGCTCCACTGTTGGTGGAGGTCGAACTCTTCGACGTCTACCAAGGTGAGCACGTGGCCGAAGGCAAGAAAAGCTTGGCCTATCACCTGACGTTCCAAAGCCGCAGCAAAACCCTCAAGGACAAGGACGTTCAAAAACAGCGTCGGCGCATCCTCGGCACCCTGGAAAAGACGGTCGGCGCGATCCTACGTTAGTCGGTCGATGGTGCCGTCAGCGAAGCCTTCGGCCTCAAATTGGCGAGGAAATGCGGAATCGATATCGTACGCCGCAGCCACGGAATAAATTCCGAGGCTAGAAATCCCTTGTCCCCTGCGGGGACGGCCCGGACAAGATGCAGGGCAGCCCCGTCAGGGGCAAGACCAAACGGTAGCCTCGGGCTTTAGCCCGTGGCGCCCCGCCCGTGGTGGGGTCTAACCCTGAAGCTTTTTGCGCAACAGGGCGGTCACGGTTTTGGGATCCCCCTTGCCGCCGGTGGCGCGCATGGCCTGACCCATGAAGAAACCGAAGAGTGCGGTTTTTCCGCCGCGGAAGGCTTCCACCTGCTCGGCGTTGTCCGCCAGGACCTGATCGATCGACGCCTCTAAGGCGCTGCTGTCGGCGACCGCACGTAGACCTCGATCGTCGACGATTTGGGTCGGCGAGCCGCCTTCTTCGAGCATCAGGTCGAGCACTTCTTTGCCGGTGGCGTTGGTGATCGTGCCGTCGTCCACCAGGGCCGCCAGCTCACCGAGCTGCGCACCGCCAAACGGTAGGTCGGCCCAGGATTTTTCCGCTAAACGACCCACCAACTCGGTGGTCAGCCATCGGGCCACGGATTTCGCTTCGGGGTGCCGGTCGTAGGCGGCGTCGAAGCGATCTCGGATCTCGGAGTCGAGGGCGAGCACCCGGCTGTCCTGGGTTTGCAAGCCCAGGGCGGCGTAGCGGTCGAAAATCCTCTGCTCTTCGGCCGACAGCGGGGTTTCTTTGCCCTGCTCCGACTGCCGGCGTTTGAGGTCCTTCTCCGCCTCGCGGGCGGCTACGCGCTCGGCGGCCACTTGCTCGGGATCCACTTCCTCTTGGACTTTGGCCCAGGTGTCCCGCAAGGTCACCGTGCGATTGAACACCAGGGCACCCGGTTTGGAGAGCTCGGGGTCGGCGAAGAAATAACCCAATCGTTCGAATTGGAAGTGGCTGCCGGGCTCGGCGTCCGCCAGGCTGGGCTCGACGAAAGCACCGCGATTGATGCTCAAGGAGTCGGGATTCAGGTTGTCGAGAAAATCGCCCTCGGCTTCCGGGCGCTCGGCCCTAAATAGACGGTCGTAAACCCGAGCCTCGATGGACACGGCTTCCGGGGCCGAGAGCCAATGGATGGTGCCCTTGACCTTGCGGCCGTCCGGCGCGTGACCGCCGCGGGTTTCGGGATCGTAGGTGCAGCGCAGCTCCACGACTTCGCCCTGTTCGTTTTTCACCACCCGCTCGCATTTGACCAAATAACCGTAGCGCAGCCGGACCTCCCGTCCGGGAGCCAGCCGGTGGAATCCCTTGACCGGTTCTTCCATGAAATCTTGACGTTCGATCCACAGCTCGCGGGAAAAGGGAATCTTGCGCGAGCCTTCCTTAGGCACGTCATGGGGCCAATAGGACGCCTCCAGCCACTCGGTTTCGCCCTCCGGATAGTTGTCGAGCACCACCTTGAGGGGATCGAGAACCGCCATGACCCTAGGCGCCCGATGATTCAGATCGTCGCGGACCGAAAACTCCAGGAGGCCGATGTCGATCAAATTCTCATTGCGGGCAATGCCCACACGGGCGCAGAAATTGCGGATCGCTTCCGGCGTATAACCGCGCCTGCGCATGCCCGCTAGGGTCGGCATGCGGGGGTCGTCCCAGCCGTCCACATGGTTCTCTTGCACCAGCTTTAGCAGCTTGCGCTTCGACATCACTGTATAACCGAGACTCAGCCGGGCGAATTCGGTTTGTCGAGGCACCGGCGGCTCGATTTCAGTTTCGCGAATGACCCAATCGTAAAGCTCGCGATTGTTTTCGAATTCTAGGGTGCAAAGAGAGTGGGTGACGCCTTCAAAGGCATCCTCCAAGCAATGGGCGTAGTCGTACATCGGATAGATGCACCACTTATCCCCTTGGCGATAGTGGTGGGCCTTGCGAATGCGGTAGAGCACCGGATCGCGCATTTGCATATTGCTGGCGGTGAGGTCGATTTTGGCCCGCAACACCGCGGCGCCTTCGTCCAATTCACCGTCGCGCATCTGGCGGAAGAGTTCGAGATTGTCCTCGACAGATCGGTCCCGACCCGGACCCGGGACGCCCGGCTCCGTGACCGTGCCTCGACGTTCGCGGATCTCTTCTAGGGTCGAGCAGTCGACATAGGCCTTACCTTTGCGGATCAGCTTTTCCGCCAGCTCCGCCATGCGCTCGAAGTAGTCCGACGCAAAGTAGAGGTGCTCGCCCCAATCGAAACCCAACCATTTGACGTCCTTCTGGATCGACTCCACGAATTCCGGATTCTCGGTCTCCGGATTGGTGTCGTCAAAGCGCAAATGGCAGCGTCCGTCGAACTCGGCCGCAATGCCGAAATTCAAGCAGATCGCCTTGGAATGCCCGATGTGCAAATAGCCGTTGGGCTCCGGCGGGAACCGCGTCACAGCCTGCTGATGTTTGCCGCTCTTGAGATCCTTGCGGACCATGTCGCGGATGAAATCGGAGCTGTCGGTGGGCGAGTCGGTGGTGGTCACGGTAACTTCCTCTGGTCTGGGCCCGGCCGAGTCGACATGCAGACCTCAGACAACGTCAGCTGGTGGTTCATGAAGACGGATCTCGATGTGCGGTGCGTAGTGCTGGAAGTCGGCGTCGGTGGTGAAGATCGGAACGTCGCAGCGGTGGGCCACAGCGCAGATCAGTAGGTCGACCGCGGTGCCGGTGATGCCGTGACCACGGCATACGTTGAAGAATCGTGCCGCCTGGTCATAGTCGGACGGAATGATCTCCAGATACCGGAAGTCGCCTAGGCTTTCCTGAATCGCGGTGAAACTTCCCTCGCTGCGGATCCCGGAGAGGATCTCCTGGCGGATCGGGCCGATGAGGACCGCCTCGCCGGAGCGTACAAGTCGAGCCCACTCCTCGACCAGCAGAGACTCTTGGTCATTCAAGCTCTGAGGACGGCGCCGCAAAGCATAGGACCAGATCGTCGTATCCACAAGAACGATCAAATCAAACTAGACCGTCGAAGATTCTTGTGGTCGTAGTCGTCGTAGTACTCGACCTGTCCCATCCAGTCGAGAATTTTCAGGCGTCGACGGGCCTTGACGTACTCTTCGAGGGCTGCGGTCACAGCCGCTTTTTTGGACGGATGGTGCCCTATTTCGACAGCTTCTTCGATCAATCGGTCGTCCAAGGCGAGGTTGGTTGCCATTTGCTTCTCCTCTGCCCCAGCTTACACAATTCAATGTGTGGCGGGCAACTTGAAGCAATGGGCGTAGTCGTACATCGGATAGATGCACCACTTATCCCCTTATCCCCTTATCCCCTTGGCGATAGTGGTGGGCCTTGCGAATGCGGTAAAGCACCGGATCGCGCATTTGCATATTGCTGGCGGTGAGGTCGATTTTGGCCCGCAACACCGCGGCGCCTTCGTCCAATTCACCGTCACGTCGCGCATCTGGCGGAAGTGTTTGAGATGACCCTCGACAGATCGATCCCGACCCGGACCCGGCAACGCCCGGCTCCGTGACCGTGCCTCGACGACGTTCGCGGATCTCTTCTAGGGTCGAGCAGTCGCGCGGAGTACTGACCGGTCGTCGGGAGAAAGAGGGCTGACTCGTCCCACAGCTCGCGGCAGTTAAGGGCCGACGCCAGTTAAGTGTCGGCCCAAAATCGCTCTTGAACGAAGCTAGTCAGCAATCAGGCGAGGCGGTGACAGCCACCAAGTGACCTCTCAACAGCACTTGAATATCGCCGGTGCTTGGCCACAACGTCCTGAATTTCACGCTGCCTACGTCAGTACGTCCTCCGCAGGAACGCTTCACCGCCGGGCTACCAGCCGAGGATGCGGAGGCTGCTCACGGCCTCGAAATGCCTATCGCGGCTCACGACTGGCTCGTCGTGCTGGCGAGCCAGGGCGGCGATCCATACATCGTTTTCGGGGATGGGACGACCACGCGCACGGAGTTCATCGCGCACTTCGGCATACGTCTGGGCCGTGGTCTCGTCGACTCTGAGGATGATGGACTCCCGGATTAGGCTGTCAAGCAGCAGCGTGAGATTCCGACGATGACGCGACCGCATAAGGCCATAGCGATATTCGCCGATCACAATCACCGGAAGGTGATGACGATCGGCGTTAGCAAGTTGCTCGGCCAACGCCGGGTCGCCTGCGAGCAACGCGGAAACAGCATTGGTATCGAGAATCAACGCCAGGCTTCCGGATCGATCGTCTCGAACTCCTCCGCGACGATCGCGTCGACCTCGGCAACCTCATTGGGGCTGGCTTGACCAAACACCCGGCGCCAGCCCGATACCGCGGATTTCTCTGAAACTCCTTGCGCGAGCCGGACTCGAAGCGACTCCGTGACAAAGTCCTTGAGGCTCTCTCCGCGCATTGCGGCTGCGGCCTTGCTCTGGCGAAAGACATCGTCTGGAATCTCAAGAGTCGTCTTCATGTCGGCAATATTCCCATATTTACGGTAGCATTTCAAGAAACCTTGGCCACTGCCAGCCTTCCCAGGAAGGTAGAGGCTCGCTCAGCCCCACGGTCCTGGTCTTCATCCTGGCGATTTCTTTGGGCTCGGGGCTTCTTTTCGGATTGATCCCAGTTCTACGGGCTCTCAGCCGTCAGGAGGAATAAACTCGGGACGCCAAGTCACCTCCTGGCGGTATTTGCACCGTGACCGGGTTTCGGCAACAACTTGCGGCCGGTTTGAGACTCTTCGAATCGGAACCCGTCCGTGGGAGGTGGGCCGAACCCATCCCCCACGACTCGAAGATCAGGGCTCGATGGACGACCAAGCCGAGGTATCACCGGCTTCGAAATCGTCTTCGAAAATGCCACCCATCTCGGCGCTGTTGAAGCGATAAACCCTGCCGCTAGCGGTGGAGAGGTAGAGCTCGCCGGCCTCGTCCTCACCGAAGGAGTAGGGGCTCGAAACGCTCTCTGTCCACTCCGTCGGCACCCAGCCGCCGGCTTCCGTGGCGAACCAGATTTGGGCGCCGCAGACGTCGGCGTAAACGTAGGTGCCACCGAAGCCGGTGATGTTGCCGCGGTAGACGAATCCGCCGACCACCGAGCAAATGCCGCCGACCCCGTGGGGGTAGTCGATGATCGGCTCGACGAACGTCGGCGGGTCCGTGCACGTCTCGTGGAACACGCTGCCTTCGCGGCAATCCCAGCCGTAATTTTCGCCGCCGGAGGACCCTCCGGGTTGGAAGTTCACCTCTTCGCGCGCGTCTTGACCCACGTCACCGATCAACATATCGCCGGTTTGGCGGTCAAATGAAAAACGCCAGGGGTTGCGCAAACCGAATGCCCAAATTTCGTCGCAGGTATTGTTGTCGGCATCGAAGGGGTTGTCGGCCGGAATCGCGTAATTGCCCACCAGTCCGCATTTGTTGATCGCCCCGAGCTGGACCTTGGCGGAGTCTCGAGCTTGGAAATCCTCAAGGGCACCGTCGACATCGATGCGCAGCATTTTTCCCAGCAGTTGGGTGGGATCCTGAGCCCGGTCGTTGGGATCGCTGCCGCTGCCGCCGTCGCCCATGCCGATGTAGAGGTAGCCGTCGGGACCGAAATGGATGTCGCCGCCGTTGTGATTGGAGAAGTCTTGCTCGATCTCCAATAGGGTCAAAGCCGATCCAGAGTCGGCGATGTTGGCGTCACCGGCGGACACCGTGTAGCGCACGATGGCGGTGCGGTCGAGCCCGGGACCGGGGTCGCGGGTGAAGTTGACGTAAAAATACCCGTTGCTGGAGTAGTTGGGGTGAAAGGCCAGCCCCAGCAAACCCTGCTCATTGCCGCCGTCGTCGACGGGTATTTCGATATTCAGAAATGGAGTGTTGAGCAAGGTTTCGGTGTTGAGATCGTAAATCCAGATGAGGCCGGATTGTTGGGGAATGAAGAGGCGATTAGAACCGTCGCCGGCGTTGCGGACGGCCACGGCGCGCGCACCGATGTTGGTGATTTCAACCAACGATAGATCGTCCGGGGGTTGGGCCAGGGTCTCTTTGACCTGCACGAGCGGCAGGACGGCGAGCATTAGGCCAAGGGCGACCGTGGCGCGAATCGGGACAAGGGACTTGAGCATAACTTCTCCTGGGGGGTGAGGGCGCTTGGAAGCGAGGCATAGAAGGGAAATGTAGACGGGAAATGAAGTGGCAAGAGGCGAAGAGTTGGACGCGAGATTTAGAGGCTAAGGTTGGACCTACATTGGATCTCCACTAAGAACGCGTCGATCTTCCGGCAGAGCCGCAGCAGGATATGATCTTCCGACTGCCCAGTTGAGACCGTCAGTGATCATCGGTTGCGCCTAATTAGGCGTTTCGGATTTTCACAAACCATGGATTATAAATGACTTGATGTAGGGGAGGGGCTTGCCCCTCCCGCTCTTCCTTAAGAAGCGGCTCGGCTTCGCCTCGCCCGGGCGGGGGCAAGCCCCGCCCCTACACCCGGAGGTTTGCGGGCGTAGCCCGCTAAGTTCGTTCTGTCCAGAAATGGGGTTTCCGAGAGGCGAGGCGGAACGAGGACGGAAGCGGGCGCGAGCTAGAAATCTTAGGTATATGCGATAAGTTCAATTAATTCAGCGATTTGTGAAATCTAAGAAATAGCTCTGCGAGCTTCTAGTGACGCCCGCAGTCCGCCTCGCCGGCCCAAAAAACGAAAATCTGGATGGGCCCTAACTAAGCTAACGCGAGGATTCCACTATGTCGACGGACACCGAGTTTACTTTTATCGCAGAAGCCGTGCTCCTGCCCGACGTGGCTATTGGAGAAGCGGCCGGCGAGCGGGTAGGTGGGGTCCGGTTGGGTGCGAACGCCACGTCCACGGTGTCCGGAATTCGCTTCGGTTTCGCAGCGGGAACGGTGGTGGAAATCCGGGTTTTGAGTTCTTCCGACGATCGGGATCCCGCGGGAATCGTCGGCCCGGCGGGCTCGTCTTCGCAGGACGGAGGTTTGTCGCCGCAGCTGGTCTTCGACGCTGAGCACGGTTGGTTGGCCTATGTCTTCGAAGCCCATTTGAAAGCGCGGGTCGGCAAGACTCTGGAGCAGGTCGGCCTTTCTGTCGACGGCCAAAAGGCGGTGACCCTCCTGGACTATCGGCGCCACCCCCTCGATCGAAATTTGGCGGCGGCCATTGCCGAGGATATCGCCCGTCCACGCTTGGCGGCGCGCAAATCCGATCTGTTGCGGCTCCGGCCCGGCGATGCCCTAGCCTACGGTCTGCGCGGTGAGCTGGGGATGCGGCTCGAGCTGAAAGTGGCCGATTTGATCAGCGGCTCGGTGGGCCAGATCGGTCGTTGGATCCACACCGACGAACCTTTGGGTTTGCGCATCGCTTCGGGTTTGACGGTTTCGGCTTCGGTCCGCTGGACGGACGACTTTCTAGTGGTGTTCAGCGGTCTCGAGGACGGCCGAATTCGCCTCGCAGTGCAGAAAGGGCAGGTCCGGGCCCAGGGGGTTTCCGCGACCCTCGGGGTTACTGCCGAGCTGGAGGCTTCGGAATCCTTCGAAGCCGCCTTGCGCGAAATCCTAAACCGGCTGATGGGCGAGTCGGTGGATGTGATCGATGAATTGTTTGAGGCCTCCGGCATCCGCGAATTGAGCGAGGATCCGAATCGTTGGGCGCTTTTTCTTGTGGTGGCGAGTCGTCTCGGATTTGCCGGGGGTCCGCTGATCCAGCAAACCCACAGCCTGGTCGAGATTTACGAGGCTTGGACCGCGCTCAAGAAGAGGGTCGACAAGGGCATTCGCCGATGGATCGAAGCCAAAATCACGTCGTCCTTTACCTACGACTATCGAAGGATCCGTGAAAGCGAATCGGTGCTGCAAGCGGTCGTTGAGCCGCAGACGTTGGAGGATTGGCATCACGATCTGCTGCGAGCTCGGCTGGACTCCCCGTTGCTCGCGCTGCGGGAACGACCGGAACTCGTGGAGCGATTTCTGCACCGCGAGCAAGTCGAGTGTTTTTCCACTTGGGGTTTCTCGTTGAGCCTCGGGCGGGATTGGGGCCTCGAAACGCGCAGCTCTAAACACTTCCGCAGGGTGGTCAGGACGGACCTCCAAGGCCGACGTCAGGTCTCCTTTGTCGGGGATCGAGGGTACGAAGGCAAGTTGGGTGGCAACGCGGTGAGCTGGAAAGTGGATTTCAAAGCCGAAATGGCGGATTTCTCCGTTCACGGCCCACCCCATGGACCCGCCGCCGCGGAGCTCGAGCTGGGGCTGGCGATTTCGTGGCGGCAGCAGGAGCGGCGGGCGAGCCTCAAGGAACTCGAGGCCCTCTTGGACCACGGCCGGCTTTGGGGTTTTCTCGACCGAGACGACCTCGATGATCTTTCCACAGAGCTGTGGGAGGCGGTCGGCAAGAGCAAGCAACGCAAGGGATTTGTCGCCGAACTCGGCCTGGTGCTCGATCACTCGGCGTGGCTCGAAGGGGCTCGATCTGTGTTGCAGGGGGGTGATCCGCTGCTCGCCAATGCTTTGGGTGGCGCCCTGCCCTTTTGGAAGGATCTCGAAGCCAGGAGATCGGCGGCCGAGCGCAGTCGCCTCTACACCCCTCTGTGGCAGCAATTCTTGGCTTTGGATCGTGTTCAACGACGCAACCTCAGCCGTCGCGAGCTGGGGGAAAAGGCTCGGGCGGTTTTGCGCCGCATGGACGGCGGCAAAAAGGCCGCCTCACGGGAAGCTGTGCTCGCTGAACGCAGCGATCTGACCTTTGCCGCCCAAGCGAAGAACCATCCGACCCTGACGGAAGACGTGGCGGAGTTTCGCTCGGCTTTGGCCAGACTGGACGAGATTTATTCACTCGGGATCGAGACCCCGGATCTCTCGTCGGCGGGATTGCCCGTCCGGGCTTTTTCCGTCGAGGAGCTTCCAAAGATCTTCAACGACCTGCAGAAGTTTTGGGACCAAGCCCTTTACGTGCGCGCTTTAGGGGCTCTGTTGGCGCAGACTTTGGCCATCGAGCGGCTGGGTGCCTATTTCTGGATCGAAATCCAGGGGGAGTCTGAGCGGCGGGTCTATCTGGGCTCCAAGCAGACCGCCTGAGCGGTTTTTGGGGCGCAAAAAAGGGCCCGGATCCACCGGGCCCCAACTTGTCGAAGCGGGTCGATCCAGCGGCGTTAAACGGGTTGACCGATCAAACCGATCAGCTCGGCCATCTTCTCGTCGAGCTGCTTCTGGGACGACGCTTCGGCCACCAAACGCAGGTAAGGCTCGGTGTTGGACGGCCGCACGTTGAACCACCAATCGTCGTATTGCACCGTGATGCCGTCGAGGTAGTCGATCTCGCCGTCGGAGTATTTGTCGGCGAGCAGATCGATTTTGCCCTGCTTGTCCTCGACCTTGAAATTGGTCTCTTCGCTCTTCGAATAGCGGCGCAAGGGTTGGACCAGCTCGGAAAACGGCTTGCCGGTCTTCCACAGGAGATTGAAGGTCAGGAACACGGCCAACAGGGCGTTGTCGGCGGTGAACGTATCGCGGAAGTAGTAGTGGCCGGCGAGCTCGCCGCCAAAGATACCGCCGTTCTTGCGCAGGGTGGCCTTGATGAACGAATGGCCGACCCGCTCGCGCACGGGCACACCGCCGTGCTCGGTGATGAACTCGGCGACCGCGCGCGAAGACCGCAAGTCGTAAACGATGTGCGAGCCCGGCTCCCGTTCGAGCAGCTCCGCGCCGATCAAGGCGGTGGTCAAATCGTTGCCGACCACCGCGCCTTTTTCGTCCACAAACGCAGAGCGATCGGCGTCACCGTCGAACGAAACACCCAGATCGGCGCCGTGCTCGATCACAGCTTTTTGCAGGTCCACGAGGTTTTCGACTTTGAGCGGATTGGCTTCGTGGTTCGGGAAGGTGCCGTCGAGTTCAAAATAGAGTGGGATCAGCTCGATACCGGAGCGCTCCAAGAGATCTTTGTAGACCGTGCCCATGCCGTTGGCGGCGTCGACCACCACTTTGAGGGTTTTGCCGTCGGCGGGTTTCTTGAGGAAGCCCAACAGAAAATCGGCATAAGCCTTTTCGATCGAGACTTTTTCGTAACCTCCGCGCTCGTCGGCTTCCGGCAGCGGCGCGCCGGTTGCCTTTTTCTCGATCAAAGGAATTCCGTGGTCGCCGGAGACCGGCCGGGCGCCGCGCCTGGAGAATTTGAGCCCGTTGTATTCGGCGGGGTTGTGGCTGGCGGTCACTTGCACTCCGCCTGCGGTCTTCAGGTGGCCGACGGCGAAATAATTCATCGGCGTGGTGGCCAAGCCGATGTCCACCACGTCGAGCCCAGATGCCCGCAAACCGTCGATCAACGCTTCGACCATGGGAATGCTGTGGGAGCGCATATCGTGGCTGACCACCACCTTGTGGCCGAGCTTGAGGTCCTCGTCGTCGAGCACATGGCGAAAGGCTAGGCCGATTTTCCGGGCCATTTCTTCGTTGAGCTGGGATGGGTAGAGGCCTCGGACGTCGTAGGCTTTAAAAATACCGGCCATAATTGATCTCCTCAAGCCGCGTCGTGCGGCTGGTTTCGCGGGGCGCTGTCTATGCTTGTGTTTGAGATTGAGATGAAGTGAATCTGAGATGAAGCTGTGTGCTGGTGGCCGGCGGCTGCTTTACGGGTTCAATCCTCGGAAGAAGGCCCGTCGGCCAAGTCTTCGTCGGAAGAAGGCTCGTCGGCCAGGTCTTCGTCGGCCAGGTCTTCGTCGGCAGACGGGTCGTCGGAGGAATCCAATCCGTGCTCCGCTAGGAAACCCTCCAACTTGCGTCCGAACTCGTCTGGTGATTCGGCGTGGGGGAGAATTCCGGCCTGCTCAAAAACTTCGAGGTCTGCGTCGGGCAAGCGGCTGATCCAAAGGTCGGCCGCTTCCACCGGCGGGCTGAGGGCACGCCGGCCCCAAGCGATCCAAGTGGGCACGTTCACCCGCGGCAAAAGGTCGCGTACGCCGTGGTTTAGATAGCCGCTGACGTAGCCGGCGAGGGCTTCTTGGGCGCCCGTGCGATGGCTGTTCAAATAATGCAAATCGATCAGAGCGTCATCGACCAGAGACGGGGCGCCGAACACGTCGCGACGTAGATAACCCGCGATGTTGGCACGGCTGGTGAAGACATTGAGCGCCGAGGTGCCGAGGATCGGCAGGCGCAACATTCGGTTGAGCACCGCGTCCTTCAGGTCGGGCTCGTCGCCGTAAAGTTCCATGCCCAAGGGCGCGATCAAGCCGAGCGCGGCGATTCGCGACGGTTGGTCGATCACGGTTTGCACGGCGTACGCGGCGCTCAGGCCGGCCGCCACCAAAACGACCCGACGTCCGGGGGAGCCGTCGGCCACCACTTGGTCGAGGAAGTCCCGCAGCATTTGGATGTAGAGTTCGCTGTCGTGAAGGGCGCCGCAGTCGCTTGATTGACCCCAACCCGGTAGGTCCGGGGCGAATACCTCGAAACTCGGAGCCAGCCGTTCCGCCGCGCCGCGCCACTCCGCGGAGCTATGGCCCGGTCCGAAAGCGTGGAGCAGGACCACGGCAGGTCCCTCGCCCAGGCGCTGGTAGGTAATGTCCCCGTGGCTCCAGCGGTAGCGATCTCCGCTACCCCAGGTGGCGTCCGGCAAATTTTGAGCCCGTCGCGCGACCAAAGAATTGAGCAAGGCGGGCAAACCCACGGCCGCGCCACCCACGAATAAACCTTGGGTCAACCGACGGCGTCTCCGGCGACGCAGCTCCTCTTCGCTGCTCTGAGCCATGGGTTGAGGATACCACGCAGCGGGGCCCGATGGTCCATGGTAGATGGGCTGTGATGAAGTCCAGGGGTGACGGTCCGTGGTGTTGCCGACCCCGGAGAGACGGGTAGGGTTAGAATGATCGAAAGGAGTCGACTCAACATGGCCATTCGCCCCATCGTTCGCTTAGGACATCCCGCCTTGCGCACACCGGCCGACCCGGTGCCGCTCGAGAAATTGGCCGATCCGGAATTCCAAACACTGATCGACGATATGTTGGAAACCATGGACGACGCCGGAGGTGTCGGCCTGGCAGCGCCCCAGCTGGGATTGCCGTGGCAGCTCTTCGTCTACGCCGCCGTGGATCCCGATCTGGAAGACGACGAGCCACAAGAGCCGGAGCGCAAGATTCTGGTCAATCCGGGTCTGGAGCCGGAAAGCCGTGAGGTTGTTTACGATTGGGAAGGCTGCCTTTCCATTCCGGATATGCGCGGTTTGGTGCCCCGATACCCCGTCCTGCTCGTCCACGCCTTCGACCGTCACGGAGCGCGTCTCGACTTCCGAGCGGAGCGCTACGAAGCGCGCATCATCCAACATGAATTCGACCACCTCAACGGCATCGTCTTCTTGGACCGCATGCGTGACCTGGGCTCCCTGGCCTTCGGTGACGAGTGGGAAGAATTCATGACCAGCGACGGCGATGAGGGAGTCGGCGACGGATGAGCCGTGGTTATCTCGTGTTGTGGGCGGCGCGAAATCAGCGCCGCGATTGGGAGAAGCTGTGTTCGGACTATCGTCGCCGAATCCAGCACAACGCACCGATCCGCGACCAAATGATCAAGGTGAAGGGATCAAGCGACGATCCCGGCCGCATGAAAGCCGAAGGCACCGCTCTGCTGGCTGCCCTTCCCGATCCGTGTTGGACGATCGCCCTGGATCCCAGGGGAAAAACCCTCAGTTCCGAAGCCTTTGCCCGGGAATTATCCAGGCTCGAAGAGGACTGGCCCCACCCCGTGGCCTTCGTCATCGGTTCCGATGCCGGGCTCGACCAAGAGGTCGTCCAGACCGCCCGAATGCGACTTTCCTACGGCCCGATGGTTTACGGCCACGAGCTGGCTCGCCTAGTTCTTTACGAACAGTTGTACAGAGCCCTTTGTATCCGGCGGGGAATAAAGTACCATCGGCGCTGAATTTCAGGGCGCCTCCGAATTCGCGGGATTTGCGAGCTGAGAAGCAACCGAGGTTACCCTGAATCCGTATGATCACCTGCCGACTGAGTGTCGATGGGTGACGCTCGGCAAAGTAACTACAGCGAGAGGGAAATTCCCGAAGTGCCCTACACCAAGACTATTCCAGAAGCGATTTCGGTGGCGGAATTCGACGGATTCCGCGTCATTCTTGAGAAAAAGCGTGAAGAGGTTCTGAACCTCTACCGTCACGACGTCGCCGTCGGCCAAGAGTCCACCGACGATAACTCTGACGATTTTGCCGATCGGGCGAACAATTCCTACAACCGCGAGACGATGTTCGCCATCTCGGACACGGAGCGCAGCTTGCTCTTCGCCATTGACGAAGCGCTCGATCGGCTCGAAAACGAGACCTTCGGCGCCTGTGGCAACTGTGAGAATCCCATCGGCAAGGCGCGTATGGACGCCCTTCCATGGGCTGCTTTGTGTATCGACTGCGCCGAGCTCAAGGAGAAGGGTCTCCTGGACTGAGTCCCCTGCCCGGTCTCGGTCGGGCACGGTCGGACCTTGGCGGGTTAAGATCGAAGCAGGATAGATTCGCGTCGCGGGGCGGCTTCGAAACCGCCGCCGTAACGCGGCCGACCAAGGAGGGCCTGTGCAGATCCGAACCTATATCGGCGTGCTGTTGGGTGTGGTGTTGGTGGTGGAAGCGTCTGCCGTCAGCTTGCTCAATCAGGGTCTTCTCTTTGAGCGCTTCAGCCTGACCTCCGATTTCAGCATCCCCGTTTACGGGGCCTTCGTGCTGGTTTTCCTGCTCGGCTGTTTTCCCCCGCTCACCGTGTTGCTCGTGCAATCCCTGCGCCGGGATTTGACCCAGCGCCGCGAGCGACGCCGCAACCGCGAGGCCAAAAGCGCGGAGCAACGCCTGCGACGGGCCATCGATTGTCAGCGGGACGGCCAATATCAGCGGGCGGCCACCGAGCTCGAAGCGGTGCTGGCAGAGAAACCCGAAGCCTTCTCCACCCTGCTGCGTTACGGCGAGATTCTGCGGTTGCTCGGCCGCCATCGAGAAGCTCTGGACGTCCACCGTCGAGCCTCGGTTCTCTATCCCCAGAGCGTTTCCCTGCTTTACCAATTAGCGGTCGATTATGAAGAAGCGGATCCGGCGACCGGTGGCGTCGATGGCGACGGTGCTCAAATAGCCCACGAGATCCGTAATCGAATCCTGCGGGATTTCCCCGGATTCGGCCTGCAGGTCCTGCGGCGTCGACGGGATACGGCCATGGCGGCCGGCCGTTGGGATGCAGCCATGCGATGGCACGACAAAATCGGCACCCTCGGCTCCGGCGAAATGGACGACGTCGACGCAGCGGTGCGTCAAGGATTGACTTATCAGCGGGCTCTGGCATTGTTGGAATCGGATCGCGCCGACGAAGCCGCCCCCATCTTCCGTCAGCTGCTCGAAGAGGAAGAGCGATTCGTTCCCGCGGCGATCATGCTCGGCGAAGCCCTGCTCTTGCTCGACGACGAGGCGGCGGCGTTGGAGTCCTGGCGCCGAGGTTTCAAAGCCACTGGCTCACCGGTTTTTCTGCAGCGTCTAGAAGACTATTTCATCGAGATTTCGGCGCCGGATCGAGCGATCGAAATGCTGCACGGCCTGATCACCCAAGTCGACAAAGACCTGCTGCCGATGCTCTTCTTGGGCCGGCTGTACTACCGGATCGAGATGTTGGACGAAGCCTTCAAAGTCTTGCAGGGCATCCGCGAGCCCATGGACGGCTCCGCCGGCTTCCACTACCTCATGGGTCGCATTCGCAAGCGTCGCAACGATCCCGAAGCGGCGCTCGAATTCTTCCAGAACGGTCTCAAAAAGCTCGGTGTTGCCAACGATTCCTACGTCTGTGGCGAATGCTCAGAGACCTATGCCGAGTGGCAGGGCTGGTGTCGACGCTGCGGCACCTGGAGTTCCATCGAGCTGGACGTGGGCAAAGAGCAGTTGGCGCCGGAAGATCTGGGCATGGTGCCGATCCCGTACTTGGGGGGTTACGGTCCAGTGGATGCTTGGGACGTGCAAGCCGAGGATGATTGAGCCGAGCTCACACCCACTGGAAATCGAATAGGACTATGGCCAAAACTACGCTCGACAGCATCCTGAAGCGAATCGAAAAGGGGGAGATCGAACCGGTCTACCTGGTGAGCGGCGACCTCGTCGCCGCCGAGCCACAGGCCTTGCGCCTAGCGGAAGCCGTGGCAAAACGTGCGGGCTGCTCGGTGGAATCCCACAAACGCCCGGACCGGCTGAGCCATCTTTTCGCCGATCTTCGAACCCTGGGCCTTTTTTCGCCCGCCAAAGTCATGCTGACCGTCGACACGGCGATCCTGGCGGACTCCAAGGCGGCTGCGGAGCTGATCGACCAAGCGGGTGAAGGTTTGCCCGTGGGCGACCCGTCCGTCGAGCTCGGCGGGGCCCAGCGGGAGGCGGCCTCGCGCCTATTCCAGGCTCTGCACGTCTTCGGCATGGAAACGGACGTGGGCGAGGCCTCCGAGGTGATCGCCTCCCTGCCCAAATGGGCCTTGCAGGGTGGGCGGATCTTTCGCAAAAAGAAACCCCGTGGGCGCAACGCCAAGGATTTGAAAGTCCTTCAAGAAGGTTTGGGGGAGCTGCTCGAAGCGGGACGCCAAAGCGGCCTAGTGGGTTTTGCCCAAGGGGACCTGGCGGAACTCGGCGAGCTGACCCAAAACGCCATGCCCAAGGGCCACTGCTTGATCCTCGCGGAATCGTCGGTATCGGCGGACCATCCCGTGGTGGCGACCCTCAAAGAGCGCAAGGCCATGATCTCCGTCGCCACGGTGTCGGCCGGCAAAGGCGGCGATTGGCAAGGACTACCGGACCTGATCCAAGAACTCGAGCAAGAAACGGGCATCGGCATCGCCCCCGACGCGCTCAAAGAGCTGGCGCGACGCACCCTGCGCGGCACCGGTGATTTTCGAGATAAGTCCGCGGCATCCGCCTCCACCGCACGCTTGGGCGGGGAATACCGCAAACTGGCAGGTTTGGCCCAAGGCAACGGCCAGCCGCGAATCGATCGTCGGATGGTGGAGCAAACCATCAAAGACCGGGGCGAAGAAGACGTCTGGCAAATCCTCGACGCCATCGGCAACGGCCGAGCAGCCGAAGCCGTCTCCCGCTACCACCGCCTGATCGAATCCTCCAACGACGAAATAGCCGCCCGCCTCTCCTTCTTCTCCCTCCTCGCCACCTTCTGCCGCCAACTCAGCGCCGTAGCCGGCGTCGCCCGAGTCGCCAGAGTCCAACCCGGCGTGCGCAACTACAACCAATTCAAAAGCCGCTGGGCCCCGGCCCTACAAGGCGACCTCCCCCACGGCGGCAAAAACCCCCTCGCGGGCCTACACCCCTTCCGCCTCCACAAAGCCTACCTAGCCGCCTCACAAATCAAACGCGAAGAGCTGTCCTTATTGCCCTGGCGAGCGCTAGAAACCGAGCTCAGAATCAAAGGCGACAGCACCCAAGCCGACGCTGCCGTCACGGCTTTGATTACGCATTTAGTGGCTAGTCGTTTGTGATTGGGCCGAAACTTGGCAGATGCCGCTAGGATTGAGATAGGTTTACGCTGGCAAAGCCGGGTAGGTCAGGAGGAGGCATCGACGGTGGCCTTTGGAGCAGGAATGTCTCTGCAGTCCTGTCTTGGATTTGCCTCCTGATTCAACTAGAGAACAATCGAATTGGCCCGAAAGAGCACGAAAAATCTTTGGCCGACCTTGAGGGTTCATGGGAAGTCGATGCCCGCTCTTGCAGGCCAATCAGCCGTGGTTAGAGTCGACTAGGACCCACGAGGGGCTCATTTGAATCACTTCAGCTGCTGGCTTTTGGCACTTTCGATTTTCCTCTTGACCTCTTGCAAATTCAGGCAGGAGCCAGAAGCCCCACGAGATTCCCCGCGCCCACGTCTGGATTTTACGAAGTTAGCCGTTCAGGATGGAGATGTGGTTTTTCGTCGAGGACGGAGCCTGAACAGTCATGCTGTTTTGCTCGCTGATGGAGGCGCTCGCTTTTCCCATGTGGGAGTGGTGATCGCAGATGCCTTGCATGCTTCGGTGGTCCACGCTGTTCCAGCGACGGAGCAGGACAGCGGAGGGGTCAAGATCGACTCGATCGAAGATTTCTTGTCTGAGAAGAATGCAGTCACTTGGGGTGTGTACCGACTGACGAGGGACGACGGGGGTCTGTTCGGCAAGGAAGCCGCGAAGTACGCGGGCGAGGTGGGCAGGCGAGACATCGAGTTCGATTCTGCCTTTGAATTGATGGACGGATCCAAGCTCTACTGCACCGAGCTGGTATGGCGTGCATATAAGGCGGCTGGAATCGACATTGTCGACGGTCATTTCGACAGAGTTCAATTTCCGATGCTCAAAGCAGATTTTGCGATCCTTCCCAGCAGACTTGAAAACAGTCATCATCTACAGCAGGTCCTGTTTCCGCAGGATCAAGGAGACAACAAATGAAACTTAAGATCAGTCTGATTCTTTTGGTCGTTGTAACAATGGTTTCTTGTTTCGGTGGCAGCGCGGCGGCCACGGTCAAAGATTTCTATGGGAAGATTGAGGCCGGGAAGCTCGAATCCGCCATGGAGCTTCTTTCGAATAGCACGCGGTCTCAAGTTTCTGCCGACAAGATGAAACAAAGCTTGCAACAAGGAACCCGGCAGATCGATGCCAAGGGCGGCATTAAGAAGATCGAAGTCACCGAAGAGAAAGAAATCGGCGAAACGGCCTCGGTCACCGTCAAGATTACTTTCGGTGACGGCTCTGAAGAGATCAATCAGAGTTCTTTGATCAAAGAAGACGGTAAATGGCGGATTCAGCTCTCAGCGGGCGGGAAATGACCTTGCCGAAGAAGCTGATCGTGGCATCCGGTCCATCGGTAGCTCGAGCCGCATGATTTCAGTCGCAAGTAGGCTCGTGAACTAAGTGCGAGGGCGGGTAGAATCTTGGGATCGACAGGATGGAACTATTTGAGGCGGGCAGATGAAAAAGGAATACGATTTTTCAAAAGCGAAGCGCGGTCCCGTGGCCTCAGTGCCTGCGGGGAAAACCCGAATCACCATCCGACTCGATGACGATGTCATTGCCTGGTTTAAACAAAAAGTTCACAACGCAGGGGGCGGTAGCTATCAGGCCCTCATCAATGCCGCTCTTCGAGAGCAGATTGAAAGCTCCGGCGAGCCACTGGAAGAGACTCTACGAAGAGTTGACCGCGAAGAATTGCGCCGGGCCGGCTAGCCGGCTGACGTTCCGTCGAAAGTGCCCGTCAGCCAGGTGCGACCGAGAAACCATCGACTTCCGCCAATGCCAGGGCCGGGGCGGCGATGCCACCTAGTGGGGTGGTGGGCATGGCGCGGACGATGCTTTGGTTGCCGATGCCTTGGAGCCGGCCGAGGGCGGCGAGTAGGCTGGCTTCCCAGTTGAGGTCGGGTAGGGGTGGGCCCAGCTCGCCGTTGACGATGCGACGGACGCCGCGGGCGCGGGTTCGAATTTCCATGCGTTGGGGCTCGCGGCATTCCGGCGGGTCGAGCCAGCCGATCCACAGGCCTCCGTCGGCGGCTTTGAAGAGATCTTGATGGGTGGAGGCGCCCGCCAGCAGGAAAAGGTTGCCGAACATGGCGTCTTGGCCGCCCACGGAATGGGCCGTTGGACGCAGGCCCGCGTCGTAACTTTGGGCCCGGCTGAGGGCCGGGGTGGACGGTTGGCCCTTGGCGATCAAGTCCACCGGCGATTTGGAGCTGCCTTCGAGATCGAAGGGGAAGGGCATGCCGGGGACGCGCAGGGCGTTGTCGCGCACGTGCACGGTGCGGTCGAAGACTTGAACGTCGCGATGTTTGCTCAAGAACGAGGTGCCGTCCAAATAGGCGTGTCCGGAGAACGCAAAGGTGTTCAGCACGTTGAGCAGCTCGACCACCGCTTCGGGAGACAACACCACCGGCATCCGACCCTCGGGCAAGGGCGTAGCGGCGGTGGTGACCGCCAAATCTCTGGCTCGGGCGACGACCCCCTCTGGGGCCAAGTCCTCGAGCCGACGGGCCGATGCCGAGGCGAATCCTGCCCCGGGGGCGGTCCCGCTGCGGGTGCTGAGACTGACCTCGGTGGTTTTGGCCGTGCGGCGAACCCCGTGGCTGTTGACCACCGCGACCCGGGTTTCGGACCAATGCAGGAATCCAGGGTCGTCACCACACCATTTTCCAAGTCGGGCGCGAGCTGCTTTGTGATCCATGCCGGCGATGGCCGGGTCGAAGAGGGGAAGCTCCGGCTCGTTCTCCTCAATCTGGGTCGGCAGAAGGGGCACGGTTTTGAGCTGGTCTTGCACTTTGGCCAGGGCCAGGGCTTGGCGCAGGCCGTTTTGAAGATAGGGCGCGTGGTCGCTATCCGTGCGATGCCAGCCGATCCGCCCGCCCTCGACCACCCGGATCAAAACCGTCAGCCGAGGATAGTCCCCGAATAGGCTGTCACCTGAACCGCCTTCGGGATGCATGAGGCCGGTGGGTGCATCGTCTCCGTGTCGTACGGACCGATGGCGACGTTGGAACCAGACGAGCTCGGTTTCGTCGGCGGTCGACGATTCGAGCACCTGCTCGAAGGTGGAAACAGCTCGTTCGAGGGACGTGAAACGCTTGGCAGTCACGGATGAGGTCGTCACGGATGAGGTCGTCCTTGAAAGAAGCTCGGTGCAGTGGATTGAACCGGGCTGAAGTCTAGCAGCCGAAGTGCCGGGTTGCGCGTCGGTTCCGGCAAACGCGGCCGACCCCATATACTCCGAGATCATGCCCAAGCTAGACCCAGTCAAGCTCGATCCTGCCGATCGCGAGCCCACCTTGCCGAGGCTCCGGCTTTGGTCGTGGTGGCTGATCGTCACCGCGGTGGGTCTGCTGCTCTTTTCCTATCGGCACCTCGGTAATTTGGCAGTGGGTGTGGACCAAAGTTTCATCTACCCGTTGGTCAATGAAATGGTCGCCGCCTACGGAGGAGGTCTGCTCTTCTTTCCAGTGCGTTGGTTGGTACGACGCTTCCCGCCGATCGGCCGAAGGTGGAGCCGTCATCTCGTTATCCATGGGGTCGCGATTCTGCTCTACGGTCTCGTGCATACCTCCTGGATGTGGGGCGTGCGGACCTTGATTTACCAATGGCTCGATTTGGGGCCGTTCGACTACGGTGCCATGCCGCTCCGCTACTTCATGGAGCTGCCGTTCCAGGCCATCGGTTATGCGTTTTTTGCCGCCTGCATTGTCTTGGTCGACCAGCTTTCCGAGCGCCGTCGGCAGGAACTCCAATCCGCGCGGCTCGAAAGCCGATTGGCGACTGCCCAGGTCCACAATTTGCGCCGTCAGCTCCAGCCCCACTTCCTCTTCAACACTTTGAATACCATTTCGGCCACCCTTTACGACGATCCCGACGCAGCCGACGAAATGATCGATCACCTGGCGACACTGCTGCGATATTCCTTGCAGATCGCGGAAAAGGACGAGGTTTCTCTGCGCGAGGAGCTGTCCATTTTGGGGGCGTATCAGGCGATTCTCAAGGCGCGTTTCGGTGATCGCCTCACGATACGGTTTGCGGTGGATCCGTCGTTGGAGGCGTGCCGGGTGCCGTCGATGATTTTGCAGCCCTTGGTGGAGAACTCGGTGCGTCACGGCGGGGTGGAGGGGCGAGGTCAGGGCATTGTCGACATTCGGGCCTTTGCCGAATCTGAGGACCGCTGGGTCTTGGAAGTGGAGGACGACGGCCCGGGCTTTGGGGGAGAGGGTGATCCCGTGGGTTTCGGGGTCGGGTTGTCGACCACCGCCGAACGTCTCGCTTTGCTTTACGGCAAGCACCAGCGATTCACGGCCGGCAGCTCGGAGTCCGGTTTCAAGGTTCGAGTGGAGCTGCCCACACGTCCGATGGCGGTCGAGGAGCCGGCAGGTGATTGAGACGATTCGAACGCTGATTGTCGACGACGAGCCACCCGCCCGTCGCAAGCTGAAGCGTTGGCTCGACGCGGATCCGCGATTCGAGGTGGTGGCGGAAGCCGGTGACGGTGAGCAGGCGGTGGCGGAAATTCGTCGACAGGATCCGGACCTGGTTTTTCTCGACGTGCAAATGCCCAGGCTCGACGGCTTCGGGGTGGTGCGTTCGATCGGGGTCGACGCCATGCCGTTGACGGTATTCGTGACCGCCTACGACCACCACGCCCTGGCGGCGTTCGAGGCCCACGCCTTCGACTATCTGCTGAAACCCTTTGCACAGCGCCGGTTTTCGGATTTGCTCGAAAGGGTGTTGCGGCGTTCGGAGGCCGATCGCGCGTCCCTGCGGGCCGGTCGTTTGGAAAAGCTGCTGACCCTGATGGAATCGTCAGAGGCTGGTGAAACCGACTCGCCCTGGAAGAGAATCTTGGTGCGCTCTGGACCGGATCGGGAGATCTTGTTGCCGGTCGAAGACGTGATGCTTCTGCGGGCGGACGGCAATTACGTCCGGATCTCGACCCGTGAATCTCAGTACAGCCGTCGCGACACCTTGGGCGGTTTGATGAGCCGCCTCGAAACCGGCGAATTCCTGCGCATCAATCGTTCCGAAGCCGTGCGATTGGATGCGGTGAAGGAATTCCAGCCCTGGTTCCACGGCGATTATCGGGTCGTGCTGGTGGACGGCTCGGTGCTCACTTGGAGTCGTCGGTATCGCGCCAAGGCGCCCGAAGCCCTACGACGCATCTGAACGTTCAGGCGAGCCCTGCCTGCCGCTCATCCCTCCCCTTGGCCGCTCATCCGTCGGCTGCTCCGCTCCTCCCAACTCTGCTGTAGGAAATCTGGGAACGCCCTAGGCTGTGGCCCTACTCTGGGAGCTGTCCCTGCTCCCCAAGGAGGACACCATGATTCCAAGGCTTACTTCGGCGGATCAACGTTTCATCGCCGCGTTCGGAGCGATCAAGATCGTTTTGCACCTTCCGGTTCTCGGTCGTTATGGCTATCACCACGACGAACTCTATTTTCTGGCCTGTGGTCATCATCTGTCGGTTGGATACGTCGACCACCCACCCATGGTGCCGTGGTTGGCGCGGCTGGCCCACGAACTCTTTGGCCCTTCGCTTTTCGGCCTGCGTTTGTTGCCGATGCTCGCGGGCGCGTTGCTGGTGATGTTGACGGTTTGGATGGCCCACAGTCTGGGCGGCGGTCGATTTGCCCAGGCTGTGGCCGGGGTCGGCGTGTTGACGGCACCGGTTTACGTCAGGCTCGCCAATCTCTTCTGCATTCCAGCCTTTGAGGTCGCCTTGTGGATGGTCGCCTTTCACCTCTTGATCCGCATCCTCGACAGGTCTGAGGACGGGTCCGCAAGCGGGCATGGCGAAAAGCTTTGGCCGTGGCTAGGTTTGGTGGCGGGCCTCGGTTTGCTGACCAAACACTCCATGTTGTTCTTCGGATTCGGCCTGGTGGTGGCCTTGGCGTTGACGCCCCATCGTCGACATTTCCGGTCGCCTTGGCTCTATTTCGGTGGATTGATAGCTCTCGTCGTGTTCCTGCCCAATCTGATTTGGCAGATGAGCAACGATTGGCCGACGGTGCAATTCCTGGGCGGTTTGCACGAAAACGTGATGTCGCGGATTCCGGGTGCGCTGTTCATCGCCGGGCAATTTCTGTACATCGGCCCTGCGGCCGCGCCCATTTGGATCGCGGGTTTGGGGTTTCTGTTTTCACCGGCCGGTCGACGGTTTCGGTATTTGGGATGGGTGTGGCTGGCTTGTTTTGTTCTGCTCTTGGTGCTCAAGAGCAAGATCTACTACCTGACTCCGGCTTATCCACCGCTGCTCGCAGCCGGCGGTTGCATGATCGAGAAATTCGCCAAGCAGGGACGTCCTTGGGTCCGACCCGCCCTGGCGGTTTGGATCGCGACTCTCACTCTGGTGCTCTTGCCCTTGTCGCTGCCGGTGTTTTCGATCGACGCGACCGAGTCCTATATTCGAAAAATTACTTTCGGCGCCTTCAACAATCTCTACGAGCTGACCGCCGATTTGCGGGGCATGTTCGGCTGGCAGGAGCGCCTAGAAGCGGTGGCCGAGGTTTGGCATGGCCTATCGCCCGCCGAGCAAGAGCGCGCCGTGGTGTTGGGCAGCGATTACGGCAATGCCGGAGCGATCGATTATTTCGGCGCCGAATTCGGGTTGCCGTCCGCGGTGTCCACCCACATGAGCTATCACCTCTGGGGCCTGCCCGATCGAGAGATCGACATCCTGGTGGCGGTCAATGTGCCGCTGCGCGACCTGGAGGTCTATTACCAGGACATCGAACTGGTGGCGGAGCGGGAGCTGGAGAACGTTAATCCATGGGACCGGGAATTCCGGGTCTACGTGGCCCGTAAACCGAAGGCGGACCTGCGCCGGGAGTGGCCGGGGCTCAAACGTTGGAATTAGAGAGGGTCCATCCAGCTTTAGCCTCTCGGTGGTCGGCCCGCTGACCTGCGGCCTGGGCGGCCCCGGCGCGCTCCTAACTCTCGGAATTCCCACAAACAATTGATAATAAATGACTTGATGTAGGGGAGGGGCTTGCCCCCTCCCGCTCTTCCTTAAGCAGCGGCTCGGCTTCGCCTCGCCCG
>CBDUGP010000075.1:0-50634 GCA_965366625.1 uncultured bacterium | reverse complement strand
ATCGGGCCGGGTCGAGATTCTGGAGCTGACCACCGCCGAGCCCTTCCGAGTGGTGTCGTTCGGCTGCCCGCAAGCGGAATATCCGGTGACCCGAGGTGGCACGGTTTACGGCCGCGAGCAAGCACTCCGCTGCGAGGCCGGCCGACAGGCGGAAATCACTTTTTCCGCCGAACCCATGGGTCTCGGCCTGCTCGAAGCGCGAAATTTGGTCCGGTTGTCGCCGGCCGTCGCCGATTTCGAGGTCCGGATTTCCGGTCGGTCTCTGTACATCGATGGCGACTTCGAGGTCGACACTCCTTATCGATTGGCCTTGGCGCCGATTCCGCTGAAAGACACCGGCGGGCGAGATCTGCAGCTCGCGGACGACAACGAGCTGTGGATCTACTTCCCGAGTCGCCCTTCTTTCTTGCGTTGGCAGGTGGGTCAAGGTTGGTTGGAGCGCCTCGGGCCGCAGCATCTGCCGGTCGAGGGTCGAGGGGACCAGCGCCTGGACTTGCGCATCCATTCCGTCGACCCCCTGGATCGCTCGTTTTGGCCGTTTCCCGACGCGGCGCCGGCTGTAGACGAAGACCAGCGTCCGCCGGGCCCGGGTGAGGTGCCGGCGCCGTTCCGCGAGCGCTGGCGTCGACAAACGCCCCAGGAGCTGGCCAAGCGGTTGCGGACCCTCGGCTCGCCGACCGTGTCGACTTGGTTGGACGTTCCCTTGGCGAGCGGCAAAGCTGCCGGTTTTGGATTGGATTTAGGACCGGTCTTGGAGCAGGGTTTCGGCGGCGACCGTCCGGGAAGTTATTTGGTCGGCCTGCGTCGTCTAGACGGCTCGTCGGACCGATCGTGGATGCGCGTACAGGTCACGGACTTGGCTTTGACCACCTTTGAGGAGCCCGAGCGGGTGGTCTTTTTGGTGACCTCTTTAGCGGAGGCGAAGCCGATTGCGGGGGCCAAGGTGCGGCTCGAAGGCGCCCGAGGCGGCGAAGCCACGGGTCCTTGGCAAACCTTTTTTGAGGGCACCACCGATGACGCGGGTCGGTTGGTTTGGAACGTCGCCGCCCATGAAGACCGGGGTGGAGAGGTCCGCCGGGTGGTGGTGGCCAAAGGCCATGACCTGCTGGTCTTAGATCCTTCACAGGCGCCGGATCGTTTCCACAATGGGGCGTTCACCCCCGAAACCGAATCCTGGCTGCAATGGACCCAGGGCAATCTGAGCTATCGGACCCCGGGGGCGGAGCGTTTGGCTCACGTTTTCTCCGAGCGACCGGTCTACCGGCCCGAAGAGCCCGTGCACCTCCAGGCCTACGGCCGACAGCGCTATCAGGGCAAGCTGACTCCCTTGGAGGGTAAGGCCTATTGGCAGATCCAAGGGCCCGGTGGACGGGAGTGGCGGGAAAACGCGGAACTCAGCCCTCAGGGCAGCGCCTACCTGCTCTTCGACGAGACGGACACCCCGTCGGGTGTGTATCGGGCGAGCTTGGAGCACGGCGGTGAGACCTTAGGAACGGTGACGTTCCGCAAAGAGGCATACCGATTGCCGCGCTTCGAGGTCCAACTTTCCGGCGCCCTCGATCTTTCGGGCGAGAGCGCCGAGGCGGCCCGCCTGGACGAGCCCTTCGAGGTCCGATTGAGCGCCACCTACTACGCCGGCGGCCGGGTCACCCGGCAGCCGGTGCGTTGGCGAGTGACCCAATTCCCCTACACCTGGCGACCCGAAGCCCGTCCGGGTTTCGTTTTCTCCTCCGACAGTCGTTTCTCCCCCTCGGGTCGTTTTGAATCGAGCCCGGCGTTGGACCGGACCGACGTCACCGATGCCGATGGCGGAGCCGTGCTGAGAGTGGACCCGTCCGTAGAGCCGACCGCCCAGCCGCGCACCTACGTGATCGAAGCGACGGTCACCGGCGTCGACGACCAAACCGTCACCGCAACCCGTCGGGTGGTAGCCCTGCCGCCGTTTCTCCTGGCGCTCAAAACTCCTCGTTTCCTCGATCCCGGCCAGCCCCTGAGGCCGGAAGTGTGGGTGATCGGGGCCGACAACCAGCCTTTGGTGGGTCAAGAAGTCACCCTGCGGCTCTTGCATCGCCAATGGCACAGCCATTTGCGCGCCGGTGATTTTTCCGACGGCATCGCTCGCTACGTCACCGACGTGGTGGACGAAAAAGTTTTTGAGACTACCTTGGCCAGCGCCGAGCAGGCGACCGCCGTGGACCTGCCGGTGGTGGAGCCGGGCGTTTACGTGGTGGAGATCGAGTCCCGCGATCGTCTGGGTCGCAGCCAAAACGTGGCAGTGGATCTCTATGCCGCCACCGGCACGGAGGCGCCGGTGACCTGGGAGCGACCGAGTTCGCCGGTATTCCAAGTGTCGCCCGACAAATCCGAGTACCAACCGGGGGACGTGGCGCGACTGGTGGTGCGCAGTCCCTTCCAATCCGCATTTTTGACGGCGGTGGTCGAGGCTCCCGAAGGCAATCGATATCACCAGCTCGAGGTCAAGAACGGCCAAGCGGTCTTTGATCTCGAGGTGGAGGGGGCCTGGGCACCCCGCTTGCCGGTGCATTTCGTGTTGCAAAGGGGTCGGGTTGCCGGCACGGCGCCGGCTCCTGGGCGGGCCATGGACTTGGGCAAACCCACGACCCTGGCCGCGACCCAATGGATCGATGTCGAACCCACGGATCTGAGGTTGAAGGTGGATCTCGAGCACGCCGCCGAGGCCATGCCCGGGCGTGAGGTCGAGGTGACCGTGCGCTTGGCCGAGCCCGACGGATCGCCGACCGCCGGTGAGGTCACCCTTTGGCTGGTGGATCGCGCGGTCTTGGCCTTAGGTCAGGAGCAACGGCTGGATCCCGTGCCGAGCTTTTTGACCCCCGTGATCAGCCGATTGGACGTCCACGACACGAGGGGTCTGGTATTCGGCTCCATCCCCTGGGTGGAGATGCCCGGTGGCGGCGAGGGAGCCGGGGAGCGCGGGGTTTTGGATCGCCAGACCGTGCGCAAGAATTTCCAACCCGTGCCCTTCTATCGGCCGTCGATTCCGGTCGGACCGAGCGGTGAGGTGGTGGTCAAGGTGATGCTGCCGGACAACCTCACGGACTTCGCGGTGCGCGCCAAAGCCGTGGCCGGGCAGCAGCGTTTCGGGTACGCCAAGGGCCTGCTGTCGGTCCGTCTGCCGGTGATCGTACAGCCGGCTTTGCCGAGATTCGTGCGTCCCGGGGATCGGTTCTCGGTCGGCGCCGTCGCACGATTGATTTCCGGCCAGGGTGGCCCGGGCACGGCCCAGGCGCGTTTCGAAGGCCTGGAGCCCGACGCGCAGGTCGATCTGCAACCCTCCCTTTCTTTCTTGCCCGACCGGCCGATCAAATTGGAATTCCCCGTGCGGGTAGCTCAGATCGAACTCGACGCCGAAGGCCGGCCGGTCACCGAAGAGGTGGTGGTTCAAGTGGGTGTCGAACGTTCCACCGATCAAGCGGGTGACGCGTTCGAGATTCGCCTGCCGGTGGTGGCGGACCGTCGCACCACGGTGAAGCGTTGGCTAGCGGATTTGGAGCCGGGGCAGGAGCTGATTTGGCCGCGGGTGGACGAACCGGTGCGACCGGGGACGCTCTCACGACGCTTGTTGGCTTCCGAAGAGGTGGGCATCGTGCGCTTGGCCGCAGGGCTCGACGCCCTGCTCGAATATCCCTACGGATGCACGGAGCAGCGGGTGAGCCGAGCTCGGGCGTTGATCGCCATGCAGGGCTTCCGAGAGGCCTTGGACCTGAAGCAAGTCCAGATGAACGAACAAGCGGTGGGTGAACTCTTCGAGTGGCTTCACCAGAGCACTTCGGCCTCTGGATTGAGCAGCTTCTGGCCGGGTGGCAAAGGTTCGGTATTCTTGACCGCTTGGGTCGTGCACTTCTTGGCCGAAGCCCGTGACGCGGGTTTCGAGGTGCCGGACAAAGTCTCCGCGCCCCTCGTTCGAAGCCTCAACCAAGCCCTGCGGTCCGACTATTCCCAATTCATCGACGGCGCGGCATGGAGCGAGCGAATCATGGCCCTAGAAGCCTCCGCCCGATGGGGTAGCCTCGACTCCGCCTATGCCGCGGAACTCGGGCGCAAAGGGGATTTTTTGGTGACCGAGGATTTGGCGCGGCTGGTATTGGCCATGGCACGGGCCAACACCGCGTCCGAGCGTCCGGAGCTGGTTCGCCGCCTGTGGGATTCGGTCATTTGGCGTTTACACCAGGGGCAAGAGGTCTACGATGGCCTTCGCACGGAGAGCGCAGCGAATCCGCTCATCTTGCCGTCTGAAACCCGCAATCTGGCGACCATGACCCAAGCGTTGGCCCGGGTCGATCGCGACGCCGAGCGCTTGCCCAATTTGGTGTCGGCGTTGGTTCGTCTGGGCAAAGGCTCGGGTTGGGGCAGCACCCAGGCCGACGCCGCGGCTCTTTTGGCTTTGGCGGAAGTGTTGGATCCGGCCTCCATGAACCCGAGCGGTGCGGAATCCTCCCGTCTTTCATTGACGTCAGTGACGGTCGGTGCCGATAGCCGAGAGCTGCGGGTGGGCCCCCGTCCGGTCACCCAGGATCTGACGGGCACGGAGCAAGCGGTCATTCGACTCGAAGAAGGCACGACGGTGGCCGTTCGGGTAGAAACCCGCTACGTGCCGGACGCCGACGGCTCGAAAATGGGGCCGGTGGGTCAAGGGTTCTTGGTTGAGCGCTTTTGGTCGACCTATGAAGGGCCGGCCTTCGAAGAAGCGACCCGGCGCACCGAACTCGGGGCGCCGAGCACCCAGAAGTTGGCGGTCGGTGAGGTGGTGGAGGAGCGCATTCGGGTGGTCAGCTCCCAGGAGCGACATTTCGTGGCGGTGGTGGTGCCGTTGGCCGCCGGCGTCGAAGTGTTGAATCCCCACCTGGCCACCGCACCGCCGGAAGCCGCGACCGAGGGCCGAAGCACGGTCGAACCGACCTATGCGGACTATCGCGACGACCACGTGGCGTTTTATTTCGACACCCTGCCCAAAGGCTCCCACGAGTTCTTCTTCCGTGCCCGGGCGACCCTCGTAGGCAGCTTCATTCAACCGCCGGCTCTAGCGGAAATGATGTACGACGCGGCGGTCTTCGGGCGTAGCGCCGGGGCTCGGGTTGAGATCATTCGACCGGAGGAGGATCGCGAGTGAGCCGGAGGCCCACCTTGCCTCTGCGTACGAAGGTCTGGGCAACTCTGAAGACCTGTTTGGCCCGTCGTCGGCGGCTGGGAGTCGCGGTCGGGTGGGCCCTGGGTCTGGGTCTGGCTTGGGTCGCGCTGGTGGCGGTCGGTTGGAGCCGCTCAGGTTTGCAATCACCGGAGCCGAGTCTGTGGGTGGAAGACCGCCACGGCGAGCTGATCGGTGAGCTGGGTGAGGGCCCCGACACCGGCTTGGGATATTGGCCCCTGGCCGAGGTGCCGCCCAGGGTGGTGGCCGCCACGTTGGCGGTGGAGGACCGGCGATTTCACGGCCATTTGGGGGTCGACCCAAGGGCCATCGGTCGTGCGCTGTGGCAAAACTCGACCTCCGGCGAACGCATCTCGGGTGCCTCCACGTTGGCCATGCAAGTGGCGCGAATGCAACGTCCCGGTGCCCGCACCTACGGACGCAAGCTCACCGAGGCGGTGACTGCGTTGTGGTTGACGGCCCGTCACGGCCGTCATGGGGTCTTGCGCCAATATCTGCGTTTAGTGCCCTACGGCAATCAAGTCTTCGGCATCTCCTACGCGTCTCGACGTTATTTCCGTAAGCCGGTGGTCGACTTGAGCTGGGCGGAGGTGGCCTTTCTCGCCGCCATTCCCCAGGCGCCGAGCCGTATGAATCCCTACGATCCGGGTGGGCGGGCCCGAGCGGTGCGCAGGGGGCGGCAGATCCTCGATTTGTTGCTCGCCGACGGCACCCTCGACGCCCGGGAGCATCAGGTGGCCCATGGCCAGATCGTTTCCTTGCGCATCCCGCCCCGACCGTCGAGAGCGCCGGAAATGTTGCACGCTCTGCTCTATCTCAAGGACCGGTTGGAAGATAGAGCCCCGGAGAACCGGGCTCCAAAGTCTCGAGCTTCGCAGCGGGAATCGTGGATTTATCGCACCTACTTGGACGCGACGATTCAGCAGGAGCTGGCTTGGACGGCACAGCGGCGAATGGCAGCCTGGCATCCCCTGGGCGCGGGCAATCTCGCCGCGCTGGTGGTGGATCTGCAAGGCGGAGACGGTCCCGAGGTAGTGGCAGCCCTCGGTTCGGCGGATTATTTCGATACCGAGCATGCCGGCGCAATCAACTATTTCCGGATCCCCAGGTCGTCGGGCAGCACGCTCAAACCCTTCCTCTTCGCCCAGGCCTTAGATCGCGGATTGTTGACCCCGACCACGATCACGGACGATTTGACCCGCGGAGCGGGCGGCATCGGCAACTCCGACGGGCGTTTTCTCGGACCCCTCTTGCCGCGCTTCGCCCTGGCCAATTCGCGCAACGTGCCCGCCGCCAATTTGTTGGCGCAGCTGGGGGTGGACGAAGGTTGGGCCCTTTTTCGTCAATTGGGTTTACACGATCAGGATCGATCCCCGGATCGTCACGGTTTGGGTCTGGTGCTGGGAAGCCTGGAAGTCAGCCTGGAAAACCTGGTCCAGGCTTATAGCGCCCTCGCCGGCGACGGTCGGCTGCGCACCCTGCGGTGGGCGGTCGACGATCCCCAGGTGCCTCCAAAGCGGATTTTCAGCGAAGTCGGCGCCCGATTGGTCACCCAATTTTTGGCCGATCCCATGGCGCGCCTGCCGTCCTTCCCGCGCCAGGGCACCACCGAGCCGGCCTATGGCCTAGCGGTCAAAACCGGCACGTCGTCTCGCTATCGAGATGCTTGGACGGTGGCCTATTCGTCGCGATATCTGGTGGGGGTGTGGGTGGGGCACCCGGATTTTCGCCCCATGGCCCGCCTATCCGGCTATCGCTCGGCGGCAGTTTGGTTACGGGAAATCATGGATTTCCTGCACCCGGAGCGCCTCGATGGGCTGAACGAAACCGGCTTTGCCGAACCCACCGGTTTGCAGGCGGTCAAGGTTTGCGCGTTGACCGGCCGGCGCGCCGGTCCCGCTTGTCCACGGGTGGCCTCGGAGTGGGTGGGCACAAGCGCAATCGCCGATTGCTCGGCCCATCAGCTGCACGCCGTCGATCGACGAAGTGGGGCCTTGGCGAGCCACCTGACCCCACGTTCGGAGGTCGAAATTCGCACCTTTCTAAAGCTGCCGAGCCGTTATGCTTCCTGGCAGCATCGAGCTGGAATTCCCATGCCGCCAAATGCCGGGCCCGAGTCCGGAGTACCCCGGCCCGGAGAGCCCCAGCTATCGACACCCTTCACCATCGCGGGTCAGGGCACGGTCGATCTGTCGATCATCTCGCCGGCCGACGGCCTAAAGGTCTTCCAAGACCCCGAAACTCCCCCGGGCCGCAGCTCCATTGCCCTGGCGGTGCAGGTGGAGCCGGCCGTGGACCAAATCCTTTGGCGGGTCGACGGTGAGCCCTATGCCTTGGTGGATTTCCCCTTCGAGACTCGATGGCATCTCCAACCCGGGGACCATTGGATTGAAGCGGAGATTCCGTTCTCGGGGCACCGTTCCGGCGCCGTGCGTATCGAGGTGGACTGAGGTTCGAAGATCTTCTATCCTGACTCCGCACCCTCGACTCACACTTTGAAACTTGCTGATCAGCGAACACATCGATGGAGCTCGCCGTGTCCGATATAGCTACTTCAGCCCTTGCGGAAGCCCTTTCCGATCCTTCCTCCCAAGCCGGGCCGCCGGCCCCGAGCGTAGCGGAAACCCGTCACGATTGGACGTTGTCGGAAATCCAAGAGATCTACCACGCACCGATCCCCGATTTGATCTTCAGGGCGCAACAGGTACATCGCGCCCACAACGATCCCAACGAAGTGCAAATGTGCACCTTGTTGTCGATCAAGACGGGCGCCTGCCCGGAAGATTGTGCGTATTGCCCCCAAAGCGCCCGCTACAACACCGACTTACAAGTGGAAAAGTTGCTCGATACCGAACTCGTCTTGCACGCGGCCAAGAAGGCCCGGGCCGCCGGCTCGACCCGCTTTTGCATGGGGGCGGCTTGGCGTCAGGTCAAGGACAATAAGGACTTCGACCAAGTGCTCGACATGGTCCGCGGGGTGCGCGAGCTGGGCATGGAAGCCTGCGCCACCCTGGGCATGGTGACCGCCGAGCAAGCGGAGCGCTTGGCGCAGGCCGGCTTGACCGCCTACAACCACAACCTGGATACGGGGCCGGAATATTACGGCGAGATCATCACCACCCGAACCTACGACGATCGTCTGAAGACTTTGCAGGCCGCTCGCAACGCCGGTATCACCCTGTGCTCCGGTGGCATTGTGGGCATGGGGGAGTCGGTGGACGATCGTTTGGAGATGCTGCAAGTTTTGGCGTCGATGGATCCCCACCCCGAAAGTGTGCCGATCAACGCCCTGGTGGCGGTGGAAGGCACGCCGATGGAGGATCGACCGCCGGTGGACACCTTCACCATGGTGCGCATGATCGCCACCGCCAGGATTTTGATGCCCCTTTCTCGGGTACGGCTGTCCGCGGGGCGAACGGAGATGTCGGACGAAACCCAGGCCCTGTGTTTCTTGGCCGGAGCTAATTCCATCTTCGCCGGCGACAAATTGCTCACCACCCCCAATCCGGGTGAAGACCGGGACCGCCAATTATTGGACACTTTGGGCATGCGGCCCATGGGCGGAGATCCGATCGAGGTCCAGGCCGGCGAGGAATCGGCCACCGGCTGCTGTGGCGGCTCCTGCGGCCCAGGGGCGTCCGAAGTGGGACCGAGCGGCCCGGTGCACGGCGGATGAAAACCTCCGGCTCGGAATGGACGCCGCCGCCGACGGGTCTCGAATCGGTCCTCGGCGATCTGTCGGCCCACCTCGACGACTTGCGTCGCGGGGGATTGAGCCGCCGGCTGCAAACCCCCCAGGGCATCGATTTTTCGTCCAACGATTATCTGGCCCTATCGCAACATCCCGGGATTCGGCAGCGGGTCGCTGAGCGTCTGGCCCAGGATGGACAAGATGCAGCGGTCGGGGCTCCGGCGTCGCGCTTGTTGCGTGGGCACCTCGAATCCCATGCGCGCTTGGAGCGGCGACTGGCCGCGTTTAAGGGCACGGAAGGCGCGTTGGTCTATCCGTCGGGCTGGCAAGCCAACATCGGCCTTTTGACCGCGCTGTTGCGCCCCGGGGATCGGGTGCTTTCCGATCGGCTCAACCATGCGAGTCTGATCGACGGCATTCGCCTCAGCGGTTGCTCCAAGGTAATTTTTCCCCATCTCGACCACGAAGCCGTGGCGCTCGAACTGGCTCGGCCATGGTCGGGGCGCACCTTTCTGGTCACCGAATCCCTTTTCTCCATGGACGGGGATCTGGCGCCATTGTCGCGTTATGCGGATCTCTGCGATGCCCACGGCGCGGCCTTGATCGTCGACGATGCCCATGCCACCGGTTTGTGGGGCCGCCGAGGATCCGGATGGGTGGAGGAATGCGGCGTCGTGGATCGGACTTTGGCGATCGTCTCCACCGGGGGCAAGGCCTTGGGCACCGGATGCGGCTTCGTGGCCGGATCCCAGACTTTGATCGACTACCTGGTCAACGTCAGCCGATCGTTCATTTTTTCCACCGCGGTCTCGCCCATAAGTGCCTTCTCCCTCGAAGCCGCCCTCGAGATTTTGCAAAGCGAGCCACACCGACGCGCCGATTTGCATCGCAACGCCGACCGGCTGCGTCAAACCCTGCGTGACGGCGGCCTAGGTCCGGATCGGCTGCCTGAGGGGAGCCGCGGCCCGATCGTGCCGGTGGTGGTAGGAGGCAATGACGAGGCCGTGGCAGCGGCGCAGAGCGTGCAAGAGGCCGGTTTCGACGTACGGGCGATCCGCCCGCCGACCGTCGCCGAAGGCACAGCTCGTCTGCGAATTTCCGTGCACGCGGACCACACCGAGGCCCAGATCGATGGCCTGGCGCGGGAAGTGCTCAAAGCTGTGCAAAGCGGGTCGGCCAAGGCGACGATGGGCCTTAGGGAGGTCAGAAGTTGAGCATTTTCGTGGTCGGTACGGATACGGAGATCGGCAAGACGGTGGTGTCGGCCTTGATCTGCGCCAAGCTTCGGGAACACGGGCCCTTGGCCTATTGGAAACCCGTCGCGTCGGGCGCCATCGAAGGGCGAGACGTGGAGGAAGTGTCCCGTCTGAGTGGGGTGGAGGTGATCGAAGAGACCTACCTCTTCCAAGACCCACTGTCGCCCCACCTCGCGGCGCGCATCGAGGAACGGTGGGTGGACCCGGCCCGTCTGACCGCCCGTTTTCGCCAGGAGCTCGAGGAGTCACCCGGGCGCGGGCTGGTGATCGAGGGGATCGGCGGCATCCACGTGCCGCTCAACGATGACGGATATTTATGGTCCGATTGGATGCAGGAGCTGGACCTGCCGTCGGTGGTCGTCGCCCGCTCGACCCTGGGCACGATCAATCACACGTTGATGACCCTCGAATGTTTGCGCAGCCGGGGTCTGAGCGTCGTGGGGGTGATTTTGAACGGGCCGATCAACCCTGAAAACCGCAGCGCGATTCGAAATTTCGGCAGTGTGCCGATTCTGGGGCAGCTCTTGCCCCAAGATCCCCTCGATCTCGATGGGCTCGCGATCAGCGCGAAATCCCTCGATTTGGAAGGTCGGCTGCGGGCGGCGCTGTGGTGAGCGTGGGCTATCCCGCCAGGTCGGCAGCCGTGGCTCGGCTAGCTGCCGTCTTGTGTTTGATCTTGCTCGGTGCGTGCTCCGGGGATGGGGGTGAAAGGATTTCCGCTGGAGAGCCCATGGACGGGGGGAAACCGTCGGCGGATGCCTTATTGGAATCGATGCCCGGGCTCGACGAGCAGTTGGTGGATTTAGATCGAGGCACGATTCGCTTCCATGGCCAAGTGGGCGTTTCGCCCTGCCATTTGCCGGAGGTCCATGGCCGGGCTCCGGCCCAAGGCCCCAACGTTGTGTTGATCGCCGTGGATACCCTGCGGGCAGATCGCCTGGGTTTCATGGGTCATGATCGGGATACGTCTCCCCATTTGGATGCCTTAGCCCGGGATTCCTTGGTCTTCGAACATGCGATCGCGCCCGCGCCTTGGACGACTCCTTCCATGGCCGGGGTTTTCACCGGCCTAGCTCCTGCGGCCCTCGGTATCCAGAGCCGGCCCATCCCTTTGCCGACCGAGGTCCAGACGGTGACCGAGCTGCTCCGGGACCGGGGGTACTTAACCGCGGGCATCATCTCTCATCTCTACATCGGTGAGTCCTACGGTTTTCATCGCGGATTCGATTTTTGGGACGACACCGCTGCGGGCGGCCACGAGGATATTTCGTCGCCATGGGTGACCGGGTTGGCGGGCAATTGTTTGGAAGCGCTGGCTGCACAGGATCGACCGTTCTTCCTTTTCGCCCACTATTTCGATCCCCACTACGACTATCTCGAACATGGGCAATACACTTATTCGAAGGAGGGCCCGGATCCTTATCAGGGCCCGGCCCGAAGCCGAAACGATAACTTCGAGGATTTGCGCTTCTTGGCCAAGAACGGCCGATTGACCGAAGAGGATCTCACCTATCTCAAGGATCTTTACGATTCTGAGATTGCCTTCACCGACGAGCACATCGGCCGATTGCTGGCTCGACTAAAACAATTGGGGCTCTACGGTTCGACCCTGATCGTTTTCGTGGCCGATCACGGCGAGATGTTCGCCGAGCGCCACCAGTGGATTGGGCACACCAAATATCTCTTCGAAGAGCTGGTGCACGTACCCCTGATCATCAAACCGGCGGGTCGGCCCGCGCCCCAACGTATCGAAGCCACGGTCAGCACCCTGGCGATTCTGCCGACGATTTTGGAGCAGGTGGGGTCGGACCTATCGATCTCGCGCTCGTTGGTGGGCATCGCAGCCGGCCAAGAGCCCGCGATCGTATTCAGCCAGACCCGGCGCTGGCGAAAAGAGGACGCGGTTTACCAGGGGGATTGGAAGCTGCTTTTGGACGGCCAGACCTATCAATACCGGCTCTTTAACCTGCGTGAGGATCCGGGCGAAACCACCGACCGGGGTCGGGCGCGGCGTCAAACCCTGATCTCCATGCGCAATGCCTTAGAAGCCTGGCAAGCCCAAGTCGACGCCACCGCCGCGGGGCTGAAAGAGCGGCAAGCTCCTGATCTGTCGGCCGAGGAGCAGGAGCGTCTGAAGGCCCTGGGATATATCGATTGACGACCCGCCGAACGATCACGGCTCGGCGTCGGCCTCTAGGTTGGGCACATCGCCGGCCAGCCCGGGTTGGACCAAGGTCGGCCGACCCGAAGCTTCTTTGGCTTCGCTGACGATCTTGCGGACATCGGCGAGCAGGTCCTTGGCGTCGAAGACAATGCCGTCCTTGATCGTGTACTTGACCCCGCCCACTCGTCGCGGCACGTTGTTCTCGTCCAATTTGATGGCGCCTGTGCCGTAAAGCACTTTGAGGTTGGCCAACGGGTTCTGGTCGACGATCACCAAGTCGGCGAGTTTGCCGGGTTCGACACTGCCGATCTCATCCGCCCGGCCCAGGGCTTCCGCGCCTTTGAGGGTCGCGGCGCGAATCACTTCCAGCGGGTGAAAGCCGGCCTCGCGCAGCAGCTCGAGTTCGCGGATGAAACCGAAACCGTAGACCTTGTAGATATAACCGCTGTCGGAGCCGGTGGCGACCCGACCACCGCGGTTTTTGAAGTCGACCAGGAAATCCATCCACTTGCGATAGTTGGCCTTCCATGCCACCTCATCCTCCGTCGACCACTCGAACCAATAGGAGCCGTGGGCCTTGCGCGAGGGGCGGAAGAAGTCCCACAAGGACGGCAGTGTGTACTGGTCGTGCCATTCGTCCCGTCGCACTCTCATCAAGTCACGGCTGGCCTCGTAAATGGTGAGGGTAGGCACGAGGGTGAAGTCCAGCTCGACCAGCTCGTCGAGGGTGGCATTCCAAGTCTCGGAGCCGCGCTCGGCGGATTGGGCCCACAAACGGCCCGCCTGTCCGAAGCGGTGTTGCTCGTTCTGGTAGTTGTAGTCCAGCGGGTAATCCTGAATCGTGCGGTCGGTGAACATGGCCTCGGGCAGGCCATACCAATGCTCCATGGTGGTCAGGCCCCAGCGGGCGGTATCTAGGACGTCGACCCGGGCGACTTGGAGCTGCGCATGGTGGCAGGCGGAGCGCAGGCCCCGTTTCTTGATCTGATCGATGGCGGCCGCCATGACGTCCGGGCGATAACCGAAGAATTTGAATCCGTCGGCTCCCTTATCGGCCATTTCGTCGATCCAATCGCGGGCTTGATCGGGGGCGGTGAAGGGCTCGTCCCGCCCCTGGCCGAAGGTCACGTAGGCGTGGATGCGCGGTGCGGTGATTTCGTTCTTCCGGCTTTTGTCCCGATGCTCGATGCAAAAGTCGATGCCCACACCGCAGCCGGGATCGCGAACCGTGGTGACGCCGTGGCCCATCCACAACTTCAATACATATTCCGCGGGAGTGCCTTGATGGGTGGTGCCGAAGTGGCCGTGCATGTCCACAAAGCCGGGCAGCACATAATGACCGGTGAGGTCGAGTTCCCGTCCGCCGTCTTCGAGCGCTGGGCGACGTTCCGGATCTGGATCGATTCCGGGATAACCCACGACTTTGATCTGGCTGATGCGGTTATCTTGGATGACGATATCCACCGGGCCGATGGGGGGGGAGCCGGTGCCGTCGATGAGCGTCACCCCGCGCAAGATCAGCTGAGAATAGGGGCCTTCTCCATCATCGCGGGCTGGGGCCGCAGCCACCTGCTCGTCTGCGGCCACTTGCTCGTCTGCGGCCTTTTTGGTGGTTTCGGTAGGCTCGCTGCCGGCCTCTTCGGGGGGCGTGTCCGCTTGGGGTTGGGCATCTTGTGCGGCCCCAAGCGGCCCGCCGGCGAAAAGGAAAAAGGCAACCAAGAGCCAAGAAGCTGAGCGCATCCGAATCTCCTGAAATCGTGGGTGGACCGTCGATGGATCGACGGGAGCACTGGAATCGAGTCGCGACACGATATCAGGTGGACGGAGCATTGGGTGTGCGCTAGCCTTGGCCGCGCTCGGCGCTCGGGCAAGACGTCTTCTCACCGATTATCCCGAGTTCGGAGCCTTGGAAATATCGCTTGAAATCGAATCTAGAATTCGAGAAAGACGCCCATGGCTAAACCTGCTAGCAGAATCAATATTAGGAACCTATCCGTCAAATGCGGGCGGTGTGGTCAATACCAAGTGCTCGCCTCCTTTGCTCCCCTCGACGAAGAGTGGAATGTCTACACCTTCGAATGCGATTGGTCACCCTGCGACGAAGATCTCGAAGCCTCCAGAACCTTGATTGAGGTGCCCATAGACCTGGACGAGTTTGCCAATCGGGATCCCAAATGGGGTGGGGGCAAAAAACACGCCGGCGCGGAGCAGCGGGCTGAGGAAGAAGCGGAAGAGGGCTCAGGCGGGGATGACGGCTTGGTGACTTTGGGATCCTGATCTGGGAATCCCATTGCGGTCCGATTTCCGCCGGGTTGAACCTCGGTCCACCACGGGTTGAAACCCGTGGCTAGGCGCCCGCGACGGCCCTGCATTTCAGCTTCCGGGCTGCCCCGAAGGGGCGAGGCAGGTTGAGCCTCGGAATTTATTCCGTGGCATCTGGCCAAGCTGCTGAGGCTTACCGCGGGTTGAGGTTCAGCCTTAGATGAAGACTTCGTCGAGAGACTCGGCGGTTCGAAGTCGACTAGCCCAGCGCTCAATCTTGTCGGCGCTTGCTGTTTCCAGCCGACCTTCTAGGTCTGGTGGAAGCGGGCCGAAGGCGCCGACCAAGAGACTTTTCAGGAGCCGCGCCTCGCCTTTCTGAATGCCTTCCTCGATGGCGAGCCGTTCGATGCTGGTGACGTATTGCACGTTCTTCTCCGTTTCAATCTCGTGGACAGTGTTCTTGACGCGTCGGCTCAGCTCTTCAGGTAAGGTCATGATCCAATCGATGAATTTGAACAGGCTGACGACATCCTTCTTTGAGTATTCCCGATCGTAGAGGCCTCTGATCAAGTGCATCTTCCATTGAAAACGCTCTTCGGGTCTGGCGCGGGTGGCCCGGGTCTTGAGATGGGCCATAGAGACTACTGCGAAAGGATTGAGGCTCGATTCGAGTTCGTCCCAACGGCTATTGTACTCCAGTAGCTTTGCGGTTGGAAAATCGAGGTGTAGTCGGCAACCCCAAAGATCACAGGCCGTGAATCCCTTCGGATGAAAGCTTTGGTCGTCATCACAGAGTAGAACCACGGAAACCACTGGGCGTTTGAAGCGGTCAAAGGTCCGATAGTTGTAGACAAAGACCCGTTCGGCGAAGCTTTTGTCACTGTGAGCCTGAATCTCGACATTCACCATTACATCAAAAGGATCCCCGTCGAGAGTCCATACCTGGAATAGCTTGTCGGCCAAGCGGTTGGTGACCTCGGATTCCGCGAAGATCTTGAGCAACTCTTTATCCTGGCTCACGGGTGGCCGAGCCCAGTCGATGCCTCGATGGATGTCCGGAAAGTAGAACTTGAAGAAATCTTCAAGGTAGAGTTCGAGAATGTCCTTCCATGGACTGTCGTAGTCATCTCTTTGGACCATTCCGATCTCTCCCGATGTTGTTCGAACGTTAGGCGTTAATAAGGCGTAAGTTTATAGCTCGAAGAGATTCACTGTCAACTGTAGCTGGGCTCCTGGGAAAGAGAATTTGGTTGAACCTCGGTCCACCACGGGTTGAAACCCGTGGCTTCTGACTAAGTTGCCTAACCCTAAGTTGCCTGACCTTAAGGGGCCAAGCGACCGACTTCGTCGTCCACCAGCACGGAAATCTGCTCGAAGGGCGAAACCCGGCCGGTTAAGGGCACGGGTCGACCGTTGACGAAAATAGCCGGTGTTCCCGAAACCCCGGCGGACCGGCCAAGGGAGAGGTCTTGGTCCACGACCTTTCGGCCTTCGCCGCTGTCCAAGCAGCGATTCAGCTCGTCCGGGTCCAAACCCACTTCTTGGGCTCGGTCCAAGAGCTGATCGGTCGCGAGTTGGCCGAAATTTTCAAAGACTGAGTCGTGGAAACTCCAGAATTTACCCTGGGCTTGAGCACAGGATGCGACTTCGGCGGCCTGCATGGCTTCTGGGTGGATCGAGGTCAGTGGGAATTGGCGAAATTCCAATCGCACTTTCTCGCCGTAGGTCTCTAAGACCTGATCCAGGATCGGGGCGATATTGCGGCAATATGGACATTGGAAGTCGGAAAAGATCACCAGCTCCACAGGCGCTTGCTGCTCGCCTTTGGTAGGGCCGGCTTGACCCGTCGACTCCGTGAAGCTGGCTCGGAAGGGCTGCAATAGGGTCTGGACCTCATGCTTCGCCCGCAGACCGGCGATCAATGCCTGCTGGAAAGACTGGGATTTTTGCCCGATCAATAACTCACGGATTTGCCCGGCAACCGCTTCCTTGGGTTTGCGGATTCTGGCTTGGTTGGTTTCATACCAGGCGCCGACTTCGGCGTCGTCGACCTCGACTTTTGAAACCACCTCGGCATGGATCAGCTCTTCGCTCGACATGCCACGACGTTTGGCTTCCATGGCCAGGAGTTGCTCGTCGATGATTTGCGCCAAGGTACTTTCTAGCAGCTGATTGCGTTGCATATCGAGCTGCTGCAACTGAACGGCGGCCCTTTTTTCAAGCTCTGCGTGGGTGATTTCTTGATCGTCGATTCGGGCCACCGCGGCCGAATGGTCGGCGCAGGTCTTGCCGTCGCCCGTGTCAGGGCAAGTGTTGTTGCAAGCGGCGAAAGACGAGCCGAAAGCGAAGGTTGATGCGAAGACGGCAGAAGCGATCCAAATGGCTTTGCGTCGTATGCTCATGATGCTCTCCTTAGGAGTCCAGGTCCGGCGTTGTCGCCGGCAAAGGTCGGGTCGGTTTTTCGGCTCCACCGAACAGCGGTGGAGCCCGATGACCGAACCCTAAGGAGAGGGCAACTCAGCTGCTTGAGATCTTTCTCAGATTTTCCTCAAACTATCTCAAGCCATGGCTGAGCAAGGATTTACGGTTCTTGGCTCGACCAAGATGAGAGATCACCCGACTCAAAGCCATCGAAGAAGAGCGCGTCGAATTCGCCGGTGTTGACCCGGACCCTGAAGCCGGAGCCGGTAGCGGATTCCACGATTACCGAGATGGCATTGGCCGCGTCGGTGAAGGTTTCGCCGACGGTCCACATGGTGCCCGGATTATCGCCGTAGTCCGCCGGAGGGATCTGCTCATCGACCGCCCAAGAAGGTTGGCTCCGGGAGGTATCGATTTGGTGAATGATCACCGCGTCGCCGGGAAGATCCGCTTCGTATTGACCCGTACGCATCCGGGCCTCGACCGTGTACCAATGGGTAGCGTCGATGGGAATCCTAGCGATCTGATAATTCGTCGCATTAGCCAGGGCCGTATGGTCGAGCACGATCGAGGTGCTGCTGTCCAGCGGCGGCTCGAAACGGCGAGCAGGGGCAAACCAACCGAGTCGATCTTTGTGGTACGCGTTGATGTGTTTACCCAAAGCGCCGTAGGTCGCATCTCCGACTGCATAACCCGTGGCCGCGCTCATCACGTCCCAGGGGCTGTCGTAGGGATTGCTGTCGCCATCGAAGTTATTGGCGTGGGGTAGACCGAAACCGTGGCCCATTTCGTGGGCGATCACGCCTTCGTTGGCATAACCCCAGGGCGGCTCCCAAGTGGTGCGCCAGGTCTTGGTGACGCCGTCGAGGGTGGCGAATCGACCGCCTCCCCAGGCGCAACAGTCGAGCGAGCCGTTGAGCATGATGTTAATGCCCGCGAATGGCGACCCTCCGTTGGAAAAGTCCACCACCGGATCCACCGCAGCCGTGCAGTCGTTGAAGATCAGATCGAGGTTGGCGTCCGTGCCCGATCCTGGGACCGGAACATAGCTGGTGTGGACGCCGGGAAGGGTGACCCAATCGACGGCGGTCGAACCTACGATGTCGATTTCGTTCGCCGAAACCTCGCGCCAATAATGATCCAAACCGCCGGGCGAGTTGGCATACATGCCCTGGAAGAATGAAAGATCCTCTGGTTCATCCAGAATGTCGGCGAATTTGCACAGGATCGAAATCCACGGTTGGGAGCCTGAAACTCCGCCCAGCGACGACTGATCGCCCTCCAAGCGCAAGGCGGCCACGGCGACCTCGCCGCGGGGGCCGAATGCCGATCCGGAACGTGGGAAGGCGGTGACGCGGCGTCCATTCCAGCGGAAAACCCCGCCGGTCAAAAGCTCGTCGCTCACTTGAAGCTCGGTGCTCTGACCTTGGGAGTCGGTGAGGGTTACCCGCCGATGGGTAATGGGCTGGTCGGGGTTGTGGGAATCGCCCCAGACGATATTCAGCCAGCCGGTCAGGGGAGTTGGCGTGGCGTCTTGGGCGAAGACCCCGGCAGGAATGGTGAGCAGTGCGAAAACGGCCAGTCCGAGTAAAGGTCTGCGCATCAGCAGGCCGGCCCACCCATGGGTCTGCCGGTCATTGATCTTTAAAGCCATCGGGCGTTGTTTCGTCGAATCGAAAGGAATCGAAGACATAGTAGTCCTCCAGATAGAGAGCGATGAATCTGCATATACAGATTTAAAGATATCACGGATGGATACCAACCATCCTGATCTTAAACGCGCCATTCGGACCAAAAGTCCGTGCTCTGTCCGGAGTTCGGCAAGTGAGACGGCTGGCCAAGGCGGAGTTAGAAGGGCCCCATGCTCCGTCGTTTGTATCCTGCCGGAGGTTCGAAAGCGGCGGGGTCAAGCGCCTGACGCCTGGATGAGCGCAAGGTGGTTTCATCGCCCAAGGAGCCGTCTTCGTCAAATTCTCGGGTGATGACCGGAAACCCGCCGATCTCTTTCATATGCTCGAACGCGCTGTCGCCGATCGAGCCATCTCCCTGCGCCCCGAATTGAGGAATGGCATCGAGTAGATCTTTGAAGAATTCGGCCATGCCCTCGAAGGCGTCGACGGCTTCCGACCCTCCCTCCACGTTGGACCAATCGGTGACCCATAGCTCTCGCAATTTCTGGTTCTCGCGGTAAACCTCGTATTTGACGCAGGGATAACCATTCTTTTCGCCTCGCTCACCGGTTTTCCTCAGCTCCGTTTTGGGCCTGGAGGGAGCGGTTTGGGCGGCGTCAGGCATCCGTTCCTTCATCATTTTTTCGACCAAAGCCCGCTGGTCCTCGGGAACGTTCTTGAGCGCTTCCTGGATCTCCTGCATGGCCGAGCTGACTTGGCCGGCCAACTCCTTGAGCGCCTGCTCGTCCATGACCGTATACGACTTGTCGTTATGGTCGACCACCACCATTTCACGGCGTTCACCGCGGAAGATCATGTCCCCATTGTCATTGCGACCGCCGGAGGCCATGCCCATCTTGAGGTTTTGGCCTTCCACCAAGGTTTCCAAGCTCTCGGTTTTTGGTGGGGATTGTTGGTGGTCCGTCGTTTCGATTTCGAAAACGACACCGGCACCAGCCGGCAAAGCAAACAAAAGGACAGCGGCCACGGCGAAAACGATGAGTCGAGGAAAGTTTTTCAAAGCAGATCTCCTTGGATGATTGATGTCGCCGACCGAAGATGGCAGCTCAACGAATGAGACGTGGGCTCATGCACCCACGCAGTCAAAGGGCTGAAAAACATGATCGAGGTTGGCAGTCGGGCTGCTCGGTGTCAAGCGTTGCCCTTCTAGCTCGCTCCCAGAAGAATAAGGCCACAAGAAGATAGGGAGGAAGGCCGGAACCAGGCCTCCCTCCCGAAGAGGATCTGTCCAAGCTGTATCGCCACAGCCACTTAGGTCGTGACACCTGCCGGCTCCGAAGTCGGCTTCTTTTGATCTACAAGGTTTTGTGAAATCGGGTCCTTCGGGATCGGCTTCCACGGGCTGCTGGTCCGTCGATATTTCTTCTGCCAATCTCGGGCATTGGTGACCACCTTGTCGCCGGTCAGAATCTGCCGGGCGGCTGGGTTCCCTTGAATTCGCTGATAAAAATCACCCAAGGCCTCATCACCCTGACGTCCGCGCGCCCAAGCTCGCAGCAGAGGTCGCAGGGTGGGCACGAGTTCGGTGGTGTGGACTTCAGTCGCCCAGAGGTCGCCGAGGCGATCTCCGTGCAAGCGACCTCCGACATAGATGTCGTATTGCTCCGGCTTGCGGCCAACGAATCCTAAGTCCGCGGTATACGGTCGGGCGCAACCGTTCGGGCAACCGGTCATGCGCAGACCGAGATGTTCGTTCTCCAAACCCAAGGCCTCCAGCTCGACCTCGAGTTCGTCGAGCAAGAACGGCACAAAACGCTCCGATTCGGCAAGGGCCAGGCCGCAGGTGGGCAGGGCAGGGCAAGCCAGGGCAAATCGACGCATGGGCCGAGCTTTTAGGGTGTCGCCGGCCCCAAAGGCCTCGAGTATCTTTTCGGCCCGAATCAGCTCTTGATCGTCGAGGTCGGCGAGCAGGAGATTCTGATCGGGGGTCAGAATGACGGTCGGACGCAGGGCTTCGATCACTGCCCTTAAGGCGGTTTTGAGCCGTCGTCGACCGCGATCGATGATCCGGCCGTTTTCGATCCACAGCCCGAGGAATGAGCGTCCGTCCGCTTGACGGTGGGGCCCCATGTGATCCCGATAGCGCAGTGGACCGACCTCGCGCCATGGCTGCAGCGCACGGCCGAATTCATTTTCCACCTCGGCGCGGAATCGCTCAGTACCCCAATCCTCGATCAAATATTTGATCCGGGCGTGTTTACGATCCTCCCGATTGCCGTGGTCCCTGAAAACCCGGGCGATGGCCTGCACTGCGGCGATGGCGTCCTGCCGGTCGACGTAACCGAGCTGCGAGCCCAGGCGGGCATAGGTGTCGGCCTTGCGGTGGGTCATGCCCAAGCCGCCGCCGACCAAGAGATTGACCCCGATCACCTGATCGTTTTCTACCACCGCCACCAACCCCACATCCTGGGTGTAGACATCGACCGTATTGTCGTCGGGCAGGGCGATGGCCGTTTTGAATTTCCGCGGCAAATAGGTATCGCCATAGAGGGATTCCTTTTCGTGGGGCTCAGACTCGGCGCCCGTCGGGGATGTGGAGGGTTCCGACGAACTCACTTTTTCGCCATCGAGCCAAATCTCGTGATAAGCGCCGGTTTGGGGCTCTAGGGCCCGGCTCAGCTCCAGGGCCAAGGCCTGGGCCGACAAATAGGCTCCTGCGAGGGGAGCCGGTGGGGCCATGACGTTGCGTCCCACATCACCGCAAGCCGCCAAGCTGGTCACCACCTGCTGGTTGATCCGCGCCATGGCGGACTTCAGCTCGCCTTTGACGATGCCGTGAAATTGCAAGGTTTGACGGGTGGTGATGCGCAGGGAGCGATCGTGGGTGACCTCGTCCGCCAGGCGATCGAGACCGAGATAGGACTCTGCGGGTAGGCGCCCTCCGGGCAGGCGGGTCCTGACCATGAATGACCAAGCTTTATCGCCCCCGCTTGCACGTTGGGCGGCTCGGGCATCCCGGTCGTCTTGCTGATAGATGCCGTGAAATTTCAGCAGTTGGAGATCGTCGTGTCCGAAGGAGGTGGCGTCGCCGGCCAGGGTTTCGGCGATGGATCCCCGCAGTCGCCGGCTCGCGGCTTTGGCCACCTCGACCTTGGTGACCTTCACCTTGGTGACTTTCTTCGGCTTCGCGGCCCCGTTTTTGGTTTCATTGGACATCGTGGAGTGCTCCTTGTCGGCTCAGGCCGCTGATCGACGGTCGTGTCGTCGGTAGCTCTTGGGGTAGGAAGGGGCGATCGAAGATCCGGGCAGTGCGTCCGGGGGCGAGCCGCGCGCGCAGCTCCACCACGGGTCCGATGACCACCGTGGCCGGGGATTGGACTCCGCGGTCCCGAGCCGTTTTTGCCAGCCGATCGAGCCGGCTGAGATGAACTTTCTCGTCCTGCCAGGTACCCCGCTCGATGATCGCAGCCGGTGTGTCGGCAGCTTTGCCGTGGGCCAGCAGCGCGGTGCTTAGGGTCGGCAGCTGAGCAATGCCCATCAACACCACCAAGGTGTCGACCCGAGCGAGCGCTTGCCAATCCGGAGCGTCGAATCCTTCCGCCCGGTGGCCGGTGACCACTGCGAAGTCGGCGGCGACCCCACGGAACGTGACCGGAATCGAAGCCTGGGCCGGCACACCCACGGCGCTGGTCACCGCGGGCACCGAATCCCAGGGAATGCCGGCTTCGGTGAGGGCGAGGGCCTCCTCGCCACCGCGGCCGAAAACAAACGGATCGCCACCTTTGAGCCGCACCACCCGCTTGCCGGCGCGAGCTCGTTCGATCAGCAGGCGTCCGATTTCTTCTTGGTCGGCAGCTTGGCGCCCCGGTGCTTTGCCGACGTAGATGCGCTCGCAGTCGATCGGCGCCTCCGCCACCAGTTCCGCCGAAACCAGGCGGTCGTAGGCCAGGACCTCGGCTGAACGAATGAGCTTCAAGCCGCGCACGGTGATCAGCTCGGGATCACCGGGGCCGGCGCCGACCAGATACACGCTGCCGGTCCGCCGGTCTGTGATCGAGGGGGCGCCTAATGGGCTCCTGGGTGGGCTCATGTCACACCGCCTCGTCGAGTAAGTTGTCGGTTGAAGCCTCGACCGGCGCCGGGTCGTCGACGCCTAGATCGTCGGCACCTAGATCGTCGGCAGTTAGATCGTCGGCAGTTAGATCGTCGGTCAGGAAACCTTGGTGTAGCAGATAGGAAACCAACGATTCAGCGTTTTCCTCGGCCCCGGCATCGGTGGTCGAAAGCACGACCTCAGGGTTGAGGGGAGCCTCGTACGGATCGTCGATGCCGGTGAAGTTGCGCAGCTCACCCCGCCGAGCTCGGGCGTAGAAACCCTTGACGTCCCGGGACTCGCAAACTCCGAGCGGGGTGTCGACGAAGACCTCGACGAACTTCGACTGTCCTACCCGTGCCCGCACCTCATTGCGGGCGGCGCGATAGGGGCTGACCGCCGCCACCACCACGGTGCCGCCGTGGCGAACGATCTCTGCGGCCACATAACCGATGCGTCGGATGTTCAGGTCGCGATCCTCACGGCTGAATCCCAGACCGCGAGAAAGCAGGGTTCGAACCACATCACCGTCGAGCAAGGTGACTTGACGTCCGGATTCCTGCAGTCGGGCCACCAGCACCTCGGCGGTGGTCGATTTGCCGGAGCCGCTCAATCCCGTAAACCACAGGCAGACCCCTTGCTTATGCCGGGGCGGATAGGCGTCCTCCAAAATCCGCGCAACTTCCGGTCGGGTGAACCACGAGGGCAATCTTCGTCCTTGGCCCAAATAGTCCTCACGCACCTGGGTGCCGGACAGGGAGAGAATCTTGCGGCCCTGGGGCACCCGCGAGGCTTCTTCGTAGCGCTGCTCGTCGGGCAAGTAGACCAATTCTTGGAAGGCCACGGGAGCCACACCGGTTTCCTCTTGGTGTCGGCCGACCAGCTCTTGGGCGTCGTAGGGGCCGTAGAAGGGGTTGCCCTTCGAGTCCTTGCCGGGGCTGGCGTGGTCGCGGCCGACGATCAAATGGTTGGCGCCGTAGTTGCGCCGCACCAGAGCGTGCCACAAGGCCTCGCGAGGGCCGGCCAAACGCATGGCCAACGGCAGCAGGGCGAGCACCGAGCGATCCGGATCGTAGTAGCGGCTCGCCAGAGCTTTGTAGGTTCGCACCCGGGTGAAGTGATCCACGTCTCCGGGTTTGGTCAAACCCACCACCGGGTGGAGCAGCAGAGTACCGTCGACCCGCTCAGCGGCGGATTTGGTCAGAGTTTCATGGGCGCGATGTAGCGGATTGCGGGTTTGGAAGGCCACCACGTTGGGGCGTCCGGCCTGGGCCAGGAGTTCGCGAGCTTCGGTCGGTTCGAGCACCAAGTCTCGGAAGTCGTGACGCGGAGGAAGATCGAGCACCTGCAGCCGGCCGGAAATGTTGATCTTCGGCCAGGAGTGCATCTCGGCCACCAGGGGATGGCGTTCGTCGGTGGTGCCGTAAACCGCCAGAGCTTCTTGCTCCAAGCTCCAAGGGTAGATTTCCTCGATCCGCAGGATGGCGAGCAGGTGATTGCGGGAATCGCGTAGGGCGACCTCACGGTCGAAGGCGATCTCCGGTCCCGGCTCGACCGGCAGGGTGATGGGAATCGGCCAGAGGGTGCCGTCGGCCAATCGGCTCTCGGCCAGCACCCGTTGATAGTCCTCACGACCCAAGAATCCAGTCAGGGGTGAGAAAGCGCCCGTGGCCAGCAAGAGTAGGTCGCAAACCGCGCGGTCCGAGAGCTGGAGGCTGGGCAAATGAGCTGCCCTCTCGGCCGCGGCCGTCCTTTCTTCAGTGGCAATGCGGAGGTCGACTAGGTCGCCGCCGTAGGGCGAGACCAGGGGATTCGATGGATGAGCTTCGGGGTTTTGAAAATCGGACATGGTCTTATCTCTCTGTTTTTAACCAGTTCTTAAAGGTGTGGTTCTTAACGGGAGCTGTTCTCTATGAGTTCAAGGGAAGTTAGCGGGCTACGCTCGCAAAGCTCCGGATGTAGGGGCGGGGCTTGCCCCCGCCCGGGCGAGGCGAAGCCGAGCCGCCTCTTTAAGGAAGAGCGGGAGGGGCAAGCCCCTTCCCTATATCAAGTCATTTATAATCAATAGTTTTTGAAAATTCCGAAACGTCCACTTAGGACGGAAAGGGTTGGTTGATTTGCAAGCACTTGGGTTGAACCGATTAGGTCGCCGGAGCATTGGGCAAGATCGGCAGGTGCAAGCCGCATTCCTTGGCGCCGTCGCCCTGCTGCGCCTCCCACCACCAACGCCCTGAGCGAGGATCGGCCCCCTCGACCACGGGGCGGGTGCACGGTGCACAGCCGATCGATCGATAACCTTTGGAGTACAAGGGATGTCGGGGAACGGCATGTCGGCGGACGTACTCTTCCACCTGCTCCTCGGTCCAGGCCGCAAGGGGTGCGAGCTTGACCAGCCCTGGATGGGGTGCGTCGTCGAACGCCACTTTGAGCGTGTTCTTGCGGCTAGGGGCCTGGTCACGGCGAAGACCGGTGACCCATGCATCGACATTGCCCAGGGCCCGCCGAAGCGGCTCGACCTTGCGAACGCGGCAGCAATCCCGGCGATCTTGCAGAGACTCGTAGAAAAGGTTTGGTCCTCGATCACCCACCAGCTCCTGGAGCGCCTCAGGGTCCGGCGACACCACCTCCAAGTTCACGCCGTAGCGTCGACGCACGGCTTCCATGGTGTCGTAGGTCTCTTGGGGAAGTCGGCCCGTGTCCAAGGTGATGATCCGAATGCTCGGGTCGATTCGCCAGGCCATGTCCAGCAGCACCAAACCGGTAGCTTGAAATGAGGTCACCAGGGCAAGGCGATCTGCCCAGCGTTCGATGGCCCACCGCAACAGGCTTTCCGGCGAGCGGTCTTCGAAATGGTCGGCCCAGGCGATCGGGTCGATTGTGGGTAGATCTGGGCCGTCGGGATCGGCGATTGGACGAAGAAAAGTTCCGGCTGAAACAGGGGTATCGAGCAGTTGGGTAGCCATATCTCACCTATGACCTCAGGGCTTCCGAGATCTCGGCCGGTTTGACCGAGCTGAGGTAATCCATGCAATGCTTAGTTTGTTGCTTTCAGAAGGCACATCTACGCTGAATATGCTTCAGTAAGCACGATCAATAATATTTACTGAAGACGCAATAATCCTATGGAAAGACGGCTCGTAGACGCTTTCCGGGGACTGATTCGGGGCGGGATGGATTCAGCGGCTACAACAGCAATATCGGCTCATGGCTGCCTGCCTTTGGTGGGCGATCCGAGTTTGGGCAAGGTGGGAAGTACGCAATGAAGAGCAGGGGAAGGACGGGCCAAAGAAGCGACTCGCGGATTCGGACGACCCGATCTCAAGCGCAGTCAAGCTCGCAAGGTGTGTCATCAAGTCTAATCCTTTTAGCATCTTAGATCCTCTCATGGGCATGATTCCAGATTTAAATTTCGAGCCCAAAAAGGAAGGACCCGCGACGGTGAGCCGGCGCGGGTCCTTGGAGAGTGCTTCGTTGTTCGGGCTATCCGAAGCTTTACAACACCTCTTCCCAGGTTCGCGCGGTCTTGCTACAACAGCTACAACACGCATAAGCCAAACCCATACAGACGCAGCTGGTGCTGCTTCCGAGGAGGGTGCCCATGGCGTTGAGCCCGCGCTCAATCGCTACGTACCGGGGGGAAATGTGGTCGGCTTCGAACATGAAGGAAGAATAGATCACGAGTTTGAATGTGTCAAGTGGCCCGACACATTTCATACGATTATTCGTTCTGAGAGGTTGATGGCGTGGGATGATCGGTCATAGCGTGGAGTTGTGACGATTCGGAGACACTCGGAGGCGACCGTCTGAAGTATTGCCCGTGAATCGCCGGCTCAGCCGGAAGGCAAAATTCGTCTGGCTAGGCGATCGATGCGCCCCCAGGCCAGGTCGGCGAGTTCTTCGGGGCCGAGGTCTAGTCCCCCTCGGAGATGTTCCAGAAGTCTGGGATAACAAGACGCGTCGCCATAACCCGGATGGAATTCTTGCTCAGCCGTCTCTGGATCGAAACCGGGCAGATCGCCTTCGTAGAAAAAGTCGGCGCCCATGACCTGAGCGTCGAGCGCACCGATGTTTCGGGCATGTTGAAGCTGATTGACGAAGCAGTCGGCCGGCTCACCGTCAAGGAATCGAGCGAGCAGATTGAGGCCGATGACCCCCTGGCGAGCCGCAATTTCTTTGGCCGTCTCGTCCGCCAGATTTCGCGGAATGTCAACGATGGCCGCATAGGGCGAGTGGCTGGCCAGCACGGGCAGATCGAGCCCTTTGGCATAGGTGTAATCGAGAATGTCGTGGGCCAGCCTCGGGCTGGCGTGGGAGAGGTCGACCGCCGGCCCTCGGTCGGCCAGGAAGTCCAAGAGAGCCTTGCCGTCGTCGGTCAGGCCCGACTCGCTGTTATTACCGCCGCCGAAACGATTGGCGGAATTCCAAGTCAAGCTGACGTAAAGCAGAGGGCCCGTGAGTCGGTTGAGCTGGTCGAAGCGGGCGAGCGCTCGATCCAGGGGCTCGTCCTCCTCGGCAAAGGCGGAGGCATTTTCCACCGCCGGAATGACCCCTATCCGGCCGTCGGCTTCGAGCACTTGGTTGAGATCTTGTGTCGATTGAACGGCCCGAAGGTGCTCTGCTTGCTCTTCGATCAACCGAGCATAGATTTCTGCTTGTTGACCGCCGATGGCCGTCCATTCCGGCGCGGTCATGACGAAAATTGCCAAGGTTTGGAGGGCGACACCGCCTTCCCGCAATTGGCGCAGCGATACCCTGGATCGGTCGTCATGAATCGAACGCTGCTCGCCGCGCATGGCGCCGACCACCAAGTAGGCGAGCAAATCACAATGTAAGTCGGCGACCGGCAAGTCGGCGACCGGCTGGGATGGGCCGGATGATCTCGATGGGGAATTGGACATAGAGGCTCCTAGGCAACGGCGCTCGAGCTGAGGTCCAGCGCGCCGGGATGGTCGAGGATGTCGTCGGGAATAGGCCGCAAGGCTTGGTGAATGACGTCGAGGTCGGCCCCGGGTCGATGGGCGTTTTGGGAAAGTGTCCGACGCCAGGCCCTGGCGCCACGGTGTCCGACGAAGAGATTGACCATGTGGCGAGTGATCCGTGCGAGAGGAAGACCCTCTTCCAGACGATCGGAAATGTACTTCATCAAGCGCTCGACTACCTCGCGGCGGGTGGGGATGGACGCATGTGGATCAAAGAGCGCGCGATCCGTTTCCGCAAACACATAGGGCCGAGCGTAAGCCGCCCGGCCGATCATCACCGCGTCCACCGGTTGTTCATGGCGTGGAGCCAGGTGAGACAAGGCTTGTTCCAAGTCCAGAATGCCGCCATTGGTTTCGATGATCAGCTCTGGACGCTCCACTTTCAGCCGGTGGACCTCGTCATGGCGCAGGGGAGGGATTTCTCGATTTTCTTTTGGGGAAAGACCCTGGAGCCACGCCTTGCGAGCATGCACGGAAAAACGGTCACAACCCGCCTGCGCTACCGTGTCGACGAAGTGCAGCATGTGCTCGTAGGAGTCGAGCTCATCAATGCCGATGCGATGTTTGACTGTTACGGGCAACCCGACTTTGGCGCGCATCGCCGCCACCGACTCCGCAACCCGCTCCGGCTCCGCCATCAAACAAGCTCCGAAGCGGCCCTTTTGCACCCGATCGCTGGGACAACCGATATTCAGATTGACCTCGTCGTAACCCAAGTCTTCGGCGATATGCGCACATTCGCTCAACGCCTTAGGATCGTCGCCACCGAGCTGCAAAGCGATGGGATGCTCGTCGGGATGGTAACCGAGGATGCGATCCCGATCCCCATGCAAGATTGCTCCAGTCGTGACCATCTCCGTATACAGCAGGCTATGTCGAGAAATACACCTGAACAAAAAACGAAAATGGCGATCCGTACGATCCATCATCGGCGCCACCGAAAGGGGGCGCACGACTCCGCGTCGCTGCGCGCAATCCGTCGGGGTTTGAGTCTGGGGCGATTGGAACTCGGTCGTGGTGGGCTTCATGGGGGCCAGATTATAAGTCCTAATCTTCTTCTTGCGCATTCCTCCTGCTAACTCTTTGGCCGTCCCCGGCCAAACAACCTCCGAAGCAACCCGCTGACCTTACCGAGTCGACCGTTTCCTTTCATGATCGCGCCAACGACAATCTTTTCGGCGGGAAATACGATCGACTGTGCGCCGACGTCTCGCGACCGTCGGGGATCACTCTGCTGGCTCCCTCCTACAGTGCGCCCAGGCCTTGAGAGCCCGATCTTCAAGTCTCAAAGGCTCATCATAGACTTCCAAGGAAAAGCGAATACTATTTTCCGGGAAATCTCCCCAAAGATGAGTTTCTACCTAAGCCGGGTATGTGTTTGCCTTGAAGTTCGACAACCCTCTCCAAATCTTTGTCACGGGAGAGAATCGAGAACTCCGTATCCTCCGGCATCGTTTCCAAAAGTCGACCCGCCCAAAATGCCAAACCGAAATCGGCGGCATTCTTGCTCGCCTCCATGGCGACCAACTCGAATTTTCCGGCCTCGAAGATTTTGGCGAAAACCGGGACCAAGCTGAGACCGATTCTCGGTTCGGTCCCGGCATAACAACCGACAATACGAGAAAAGCCCTCCAGTCTCTCACCGAGACCGGCCATTTCATTCGGGCAATTGTCCAGGTCAATCAGCAGGACCTGACGGCCCTGGCTTTGGTCGGATGTGTCGTTCATCGTTTTTAATACCAGATCAAGCCTTGATCACGGTCGTTTTCGACCGGCCCTCAATTCGTCTCTCTATGTGGAATCTGCCAACACTGCTCGACGTCGATTCTACCGCTTTGTAGATCCTTCACGTCTCGGTCGAGTTGGATGTAGCCCCGTTCGGAGGTGCGGCGTCGCGGCGCCCGCTGGGGTAGCTCCGCAACCCCAGGCTTTGGAAAACAGCCCTTTCAGGGCAGAAGATACTACCCCGCGGCACATTCCGTACCCCGAAGGGGTTCCTACCCCCAGCCCGGGGTTGCGCATCGCGCTACCCCGGTGACTACCTCGACCATCGGTTCGATCTCGCGTCGACCCACGTCTCGATCTCGCGGCGCCGCCACCGCGCTACCCCGGCGCCAACATCGGCCTGCCCATCGAGGAAAAGTCGCTATTCGATTCTTAACGATGCCCAACGAACGAGAAGCTTAGGAAAGACTGTCAAAACCATCTCAGTTGATTCCCCCCTAGATTTACAGATGCCAACCAACTGACCGTCCTGGCCATTCAGAATTCGAAGGCTCTCTAGACCCTCATGGCTGACTGTTGAGAGCCTGCGGTCGCCCAGAAAGAGTGACGTTTGAATCGATCCGGCATGTTGATCAAAAGACAAAATCAGATTGATTCCGGATTCGTCCTCGAACCGATAGCTCCAGAAACCATCTGACGGACTTGATTCATGTGGTTCAACACCCATCGAGGTAAGAAAGTCCAACTCACTCGGCACTTCAGCCAGCATGCGACTCATCAGAAACCACCCATCGGAATTACAGTCGTTAGCCTTCGGGTACCGTCCGCTAGGATTTCAAAGGTCGACTCGAATTTGGCGAAACCAGCAGGCCCTGTAAAAAGCGATTCGCGAACCTCGAAGCTTCCATGTCTGTTGGCCATTGTCTTAGTGATATTTCCTGGAGTCGAAACGACTTCATCAAAGTGTCGCTGTAGCATCGCCCGCCCTTCTGCTGAGTCGGGGACGCCGAGACGTTGCATTTGTTGAAAATTTTGGCTTGTGCGGGCCCGATTGTGCATCGCATTCTTAGCTCCAGATGCCCGACCGAATAGATAGTCGAACTTGCCAGGCTCCACCAAGGCGCCTCTTGAGCCTTTCCCCCGGCCAAACAACTTCCGAAGCAACCCACCGACCTTACCGAGTCGACCGCTGCCTCTCATGATCGCGCCGAAGACGATCTTTTCGGCGGGAAAAACGATCGACACGCCGAATAAGGCGCCATTGCCGCGGGCGCGGATGCGTTGCCAATATTGCTCGACGTCGATTCTACCGCTTTGCAGATCCTTCACGTCCCGGTCGAGTTGGATGTGGGCCGACGTTTCGCGTCCGTCCGGGTCGACGTACATGAGCGGGTTGCCCTGTACGTAGGCGTAACGATTCCAGCTTTGCGGAATCTCGGGACGGCCTGAGACCGGGTCTACGGACAGGAATCGACCCAACCGCGGATCGCAGAATCTGGCGTGCATGTAGTCGAGGTCGTCGCTCTTGCCGTCGGCGTAGAAGTCTCGTTCGTGGCCGGTGAATTTGAGCGGTAGATTGTTTTGATTCGACCGGGTGGCTTCGTCGCCGAAGGGACGATATTTGTGCTCGGAGACCACGTTGCCGGCGCCGTCGGTGACGTAACGCGGGCTGCCCAGGTGGTCAAGGCTGAGGTGGTGGGTGCGGGAGAGGATGTCGGAGTCGTCGACCTCGACCGTGGCTAGGGGCAGACGACCTCGGTAGAGGTGATCGCGCACGGGTTGCAGGCGATTCGATTCGGGACGGAATTCCCGCAGTGCTCGGCCGCGTAGATCACGCAGGGTCCATCGGAAGCCGCCGGTGCCGAAGCGTAGGATTCGCTCGTCGTCGGCGGTGTAGAAGAAGTGGGTGACGTGGCTGCCCTGGTTGCGGCGGACTAGGCGGTTGAAAGAGTCGTACTCAAACGAGGTGACGGTGCCGACTGCGTTGTCGAATTGGGTGTCAGTGAATTGGGTGAGGTTGCCGGCGCCGTCGTATTGGGCGCTGCCGCCCAGGCGGTTGGTGGTGCTCGAGACGGTGTGGCTTCGGGTTTGACCGTCGGTGGTGATCGCGAGCAGGTTGCCGGGGATGTCGAACGAAAAGCTTTGCTCGGTGTAGGCGTCTGACGGATAGGGCTCTTGGGATCCGTTCCAGGCACTGACGCTGCCGGATTCGAAGCCGTCGGCGAAAATGGATGGATTGGGCGGGCGGCGGATCCATTGGCGTGACGATTTGAGGCGCGAGACGCCGTCGTAGACGAAACGGTCGGTGAAGTTGGCGGACGCCATTTCCAGCAGGTTGCCGGCGCCGTCGAATCGGAAGGTGCCCGATTCCCAAAGAGTTTGACCTGCCGACGATTTCACCCACATCGATGCCGGACGAGTCATGAAGTCCGGGTCGCGCTCGATCCCGTCGACGATGCCGTTGGCGTGTTGGAGTTCGCGCAGGGCCATGTTCCGGTGGTAACCGATTTCGGTCGCCCAGCCGGGGATGCCGGTCAGGAATCCCGAGCCGACGTCGTAGACGTGGCTGACGGTGCGCGGATGGGGAGGCCCGCAGCCGTTGTCGGCGGACGTGCAGGTGGGGTAGGTCAAGTCGACGAGCTTGCCGGTGGGGTCGAAAGATTCTCGGTGCTCGAAGGATTCCTCGTCGCAAAAGCCATCGTCGAGGCAGTCGGCGCTGTTTTCGTTGGGCTCGCATTGGCGAATCCACGTGACTCGGCGTTGGTCTCGGGCGCCGCCGGTTCCGCCGTATTCGAAGTCTTCGACGAACCGTTGTTCGCGGGCTCCCGCGCCGAGATTCGGATATTGAAAGTTGACGGTTCGGACGAGTTGACCATTCGCTCGATTCGCGGCGCTGGACGATTTGCCGTAAGCGAAGGTTTTGAGCAGACGACCGCCGCCGTCGTGGATGGCGGTGACCCGGCTGCCGGCGCGGTCGTAGGCATAGCCGCGGGTGAAGGGGCCGTCAATGACTTGGCTCGGCTGGCCCATGGGGTTGTAGGACGAGTAGGTCGTACAGCCGTTGGCCTTTTCTGGATGGCACTCGGAGGCCAGAAATCCACGCTGGTCGTAGCTCCAGGATCGGATCTGCTGCTGGCCTCCGCCGACGGGCATGGTGACACGCACCAAACGATCCGCTAGGTCGTAGCCATAGGTCGTGCGCACGTTTCCACCGCTGCCGGAGGGCTCGGTGACCGCGGTCAGTCGTCCGAAAGCGTCGTATTCCTCGGCTTTCTGGACTGGAGTCTCCACGACATTACCGGCGCCGTCGACGGAAGTGCCGATCTTCACCGTGCGGATGGTCTTGCGGAATCCCTCGTAGCAGGTTGCCCTGACCGTCGAGACTACGTTCGATGTCGAGACCATTGCCGAAGGGATCCTTCATGCTGATCAACAGCCAATGTTCACCGGCGCGCAAGAAGGTGTGGATGTCACCGCCGGGCAGCTCGATCGTGATTTGGCCGGCGTTGGCCGAGGCCCGTTTGAAGCGTAAATAGCTGCCGTCACGGCTGTAGCGGACGAGCTGATCGAAGCCGGAATCTCCCGGATCGTCGACATCGGAGGCGTGCAGGGTGTTGTAAAAGGTGTGCTCGCCGCCGTCGGCGCTGATGTAGATCCACGCGGTGGTTTGATTCCAGCCGCCGGGCGGAATCAGGCGCGGCAGGGCAAGCCGCCAACCGAGGCCGGCGTCATTCGTCGATTTGGGGCGGAATTCCACCGGGCACTTCGATGGCGAGGGACATGGGCTGGAATAAACGTAGCTCTCCCACAACGTGGAGTGGTAGCGCAGGCTGAACTGGTAGGAATATCCACCGCCGGCGGGATATTCGAGGCCCAGAGGAAGGGTGACGGAGAGGGCGCCGTTGAAAAGCGCGACGTCGTCGAGGCCGTTGAAATCGTAGACGCCCTCGGCGCGGAAGCCGGGGGCGGCGTTGGGGGTTTGTTGGCCGTGGAGGCTCGTGACCACCACGAGCGAAACCACGGCGGCGGCAACGAAAAATCTTCTTCGGCACATGGGCTTACCCGTCAAAATAAACAGAGCTGTTCAAGCCAAAGTCTAACTGAACGGCAAGCTCGCATCCCAAAGCAGAAGCCCGACCCCGAAGGGGTTCCTATCCCCAGCCCGGGGTAACGCCCCGCTCTACCTCGGCGCCAACTGCTCAGCAATGCGTTTTCAAATTATTCGGCGGCGAAGAAAAGGAATGTGAGGCCTCGATAGATCCAGAAAACGCCCACTAGCCTGAAGATCCACAGCAGGTTGGAGACTCCGAGCAAGAAAAAATTGTGGACGGGAAAGCGGATCTGAAGCGGGTCGTGGGTCCGCCCGACGGCCAGGTAACCCCAAGCCGCGAGGTTGACGGTCAAACCGATGGTGAGCTGGAAAATCGCGCGGACGGTATCTAAGGGCAAGGGCGGTTGTCGGCCGGCCGCGACCCAAGCGAGGCTGCCGAGCAGCAAGAGGAGAGGGGCAAAAATACCAAAACCCAAAATCCAGCGACAACGATAGGCGAACGTGAAAAAGCGCTCCAAATGCCAACGATGTCGTTCCCTGCAGCGCGCGCTTTGGCGGCCACCGCGGTGGTGAATCTCTAGGCTGGTGCCTTCGCGGGCTGTCAGAATTTCATTCGACCAAAGGCATTTGCGGGGAGCGATCCAGACCATATAAGGACGTGCCAGAAACCGGTGCCCGAGCATCAGGCCGACACCGATGCCGAGGCTCCAAACGATCGGCTCTGGATGCTGGACGAAGAGATAGAGCACGACCGGGATGAAGAGAAAGAGCAAGACGCCGAGAGCTTGGACCTGCCAGGCCGGCGTTGGAAGGTTCGAGTCCGGTGAGCTCATGGGTGCACTCCATAGAGAATGGATTCGCAAGTGGAACGTCGGTCGCGGGCCGTGCGGGCGAGCGTGAATTGGCAGCGAGCTTTGAGCAAATTGTGGCTGCCGATTTTCGGAAATCGGCTCCGGTCTTCCCGAAAATATTGGTTCTGCGTGGCGTCGGCACAGAAGCGAGCCGCCAGCTCGAGGCAGATTCTCTCGATGGCCGGCACTAACGAGGCGAGTTCGTCGCCGGAAATCGGCCCGACGGTCCGCCGCCAACCCCGAGCGGAGGCGCGAAAGAGGTCGAGGTTGAAGTCGCAGCCTTCGGGATCCTCTTCGCCGGCGGGATTGCACCACGAGCGCCAGGCGTCGCCCATTTCCCCGGCCAGGTCTTGGAAGCCGATGGTGTCGAGGTCCACCATGCAGACCCCGGTTCGTCCGGATCCGTCAAAACGTAGGTTCGAAATCTTCGGATCACCGTGGCATATCCGTTCAGGCACCTCGACAGGACCTTGCTGATCTTTCCAGGCTTGCCAGGCGTCGAGGATCGAGCGACCGAGTTTGCGGGCTGATGCCTCCAACTGGTGGCCGTCTGAGCTTTCGATGGCACGTCGAAGGTTGTCCATGTGGGTTGGGGTGTTGTGAATATCCCGCTTGGGGGCCTGGAACTCGGGTCGCCAATCAGCCAGCGCTTGGTGAAATCGGCCGAGTAGCTCGCCGGCTGCTTCGGCCTGCTCGGCGGAGCCCAGGCGGTGGACGGTCGAGCCGGGAATATAGGTCATGGCCCGCCAAAACCCCGATTCCTCTTCGAGCAGCAAATCGCCGCTTCGGGTGGGTAATAGGCGGGGCGTTTGCAGCCCTTTTTGGTCTAGCCGCTCCGTCAAGGCGTGAATATCCTGTTGGATCGCTGGGTCGAAAATCGGATTCACCCACTGAAGCACCGCTTCCGGGCCTTGACCGACGATGAAGGTGCGATTGATCAAACCCTCGTCGGCGGGGCGGATCGGACCTTCCAGGTCCCAGCTTTCGAGCGCTTCTAAGGGTTCTTTCAAGGTTTCGAACGGCTCCCGAAGGCAGGGTTTGGTGGCGAAAACGGCGGTTGGGCGGTGACGAGTTAGACGGTGACGGGTTGGCCGATGACGATTGGACGGTTTAGGGCGCGAAGCGCAGGGTCAGCCGGTGAAAAACTGCCACCGCCTCGCCGTCGCGGGTGGCCGGGCGAAAGCGCCAGCGCCGGACGGCGTCGACCGCGGCTTCGCTGATGCCGTGGGGAAGCCCTTCGAGAACCTCCACCTGGGTGACCCGGCCATCGCGGTCGACGACTACCTCAAGGGTCACCGTGCCCTGGGCACCGGTGGCCCAGGCGCTTTGAGGATAACTCGGCAAGGGTGACACAAATCGGCTGGGCGGTGTGAAATCTCCTCGCCAGGGTAAGGGATCCTCTCGGGTGCCTTTGGCTGCCTCTCGGAGGTTCTGGTTCGCATTGGAGGTAGGCCCGGGCTCGGCGGTCGCTCGGCTTGAGCCTTCTTGAGCTGCGCCGACGGGGGCCGAACCCTCTTGCGGACCCGTGGCCTCGAGTTCCGTCGGCGGGTCTTCTAGGGAGAAGCGAAAGGCCAAGCGATAAGAGCTGTCGACCGGAATGTTGTTGCGCAACGCCGGCTGGAATTGCCAAGTGCGGAAAGCTTCCAGCGCCACTCGGTCGAGGGTCGGCGATGCGGAGCGCCGAACCCGCGCATTGCGCACATCTCCATCGGCGGTGATGGTGCCTTCGAGCACCACGGTTCCTTGCTCCCGGGCCTGGCGTGAACGCTCGGGATAGGTCGGTTGAGGTGAGAACACCTTCTGCGGTGGCTCGAAGGAGTCGTTGGACGCGACCACTTGCTCCCCTTCGACCGACTCCGCTTCAATCGGCACGGTCTCAATCGGTACAGTTTCAATTGGAACAGTGATCGGCACGGTTTCGATCGGCACGGATTCCACGGACTCGGCCTCTGCGGACGAACCTGGACCTCGTTCTGAAGTCAGACCGGCTTGAGGCGCTTGGGGCCGCAGAGGCGCAGAGCTTTGGCCAGGGCGCTGCGGTGGAGGCGCGTTCGAGACCACTTGCTGATCGGCGGATTCTTCGCTGGCGGACTCCAATTCTGGAAAGGAGACTGCAATCGGCGTGGGTTCCTGACCGGCCTCGCCCGTCCACCGGGATAGGGCTTCGGAGGCCTGGACGGATGCCCGGGGGCCCGGATCCTCAGCAGATGGAGCTTCCGTTCCGTCCGGGGAACCCGCATTGGAAGGCCGCGAAGTGAAGAGCGTGTCGGGTGAGGTGAGGGTGTCCCCGGGGGAATCGACAGAAGCCTGTGAATTGGCTTGTTCAGTCTCCGAAGGGCGGCTCCAAAAAAATGCCAAGAGCATGAACGCGATGACCGCGGCCATGAAACCGAGAATCCAGAGTTTGTTGCTGCGACGTTTCGACGGGCCGCGGGCCGGTCGGGAATCTTGTTCGGGCGTCGAGAAGGCCGATCTGCGGGGTTGAGCGATCGGTTCTCGACGGCCCGGTCCGGTGCCCGGGCCTCCTAGGGTGGTCGACGCGGGCTCGGGACCTGTTGATTCGGGGTCGGCTGCTCCGGAGTCAGGGTCGGCCTGTGGGGATGCCGGTTGATAAGCGGGTGGCGGTTGCGACTCGTTGGCGTATTTTGCCTCCAACAAATCGAAGTAGGACCGAAAACGAGGTTCGGCCTCAGTGCCGGTCGCTTTGGGATCGGCAGGCGGTGGGTGTGGAGTTGAGCGGCTCACGGTATTGGGGCCGGGCCTTGGGCCCGGCGGTGTTTTGGGGCAGGTCGAAATTCGGCCCTCTTCTTAGATTATACGTGGCTCGGGCGATCCCTGGGCTCGGACCTCCAAGATGGCGAGAAACGGTCTTGAGAAGCTCGATGGCCCTTGTTGGGTTCTGGCCAGAAATGGGTTTTCCGGGAGGCGGGGCGGAACGAGGACGGAAGCGGGCGCGAGATAGAAATCCTCAGAAAAATCAATAAACTCAATTATACCAGTATCTTGGGAGACCTAGGAAATAGCTCTTCGAGCTTTTAGCGACGCCCGCAGTCCGCCTCGCCGGCCCAAAAACGGCAAAACTGGACGGAACCTTGTTAGTTTGCCCCATGCTCGGATCCCTCGACCACCTTGCCGGACTCGCCATGTCGGTGCTGCCGTCCGGCCGAAAGCTATTCGCCGACGGCTGGGGTCTCGAGCCCGATGCGTTGGTCGAGCATTTCCGGTCTGCCGTCGATCCTGCCATTCTCTCCGAGCCCCGACCCATCGTGTTGAATTGGGGACCCTGGCGCCCGGGAACGGCCGGGGTCAAAACCCGGGAAGGCACTTATCCCAGCCCGATCGAGGGTTTGCCCGAGGTTTTGGCGGTCGGACGGGTGCTCGAAGTCCGTCCGCTCTCGTCCGATAGCGCCCGTGAGTCAGGCCATTCGACCTCAGCCGACAAGCGAGTGGCCGACGAGCGGGTGGCCGAGAGGTGCTTGCTGTTCGGGGCTTGGGCCGACGAGGGGTGGAAGAAGCGGCTGCGGATCGCCGACCGACTGGCATCCCGTGGGATTTCGACCGTCATCCACGAAACGCCGTTCCACGGCAGCCGACGGCTTTACCCGCACGGCAGCCCGATCCGCCGGGTCGACGAGCACGCTCTGCTGACTCGAATCACGGCGGTCGAAGGGGTCGGCCTGCTGACGGCCCTCAGCCCGACGACCGAACATTGGGTTGTCGCCGGTTTCAGCATGGGCGCGTCCCATGCGGGAGCAGTGCTCGCCCTCTCGGGCAGGCCCCTGGCCGGGGCGCTTTTTGCCGTCACCCACTCACCGGCGATTCCCTTCGTCGACGGCGTGTTGCGAAAATTCGTCTCTTGGTCGTCCCTTGGCGGACGGCCATTTGCTGAGGCTCATCTACGGCAGCTGCTGAGCAGCATCTCGCTCCTATCGCTCGATCGACCGGCGAGCCCCGACCGCATCATTTTGGTTGGCGCCCGTCACGACGCCTTCGTACCGAGTTGGGCGGTCGAGGAGCTGGCGCAATCTTGGGACGGCGCCCGAGTCGAATGGCGTCGTGGTGGCCACGGCAGCCTCTATCTATTTGAGCGAGACTTCATGGCGCGCACCATCGCCCAGCGGTTCCCCGGCCGGACCTCCGGCTGAGGGGCACACGAGCAGCCTTCTCAGCCTTGACGAAGAGCCACGGTCGGCTCAATGCGGGTGGCCCGCCTGGCGGGCAGGTAAGCCGCCAAGGTTGAGGCCAAAGCCAGCAGTGCCCCGGCCCCGAGGATGATCGGAATAACGCCCCGTTGCGACTCGTAAATCAAGTGCTCGGCCACCTTTGCGGCGCCCAAGGCCAGCAGTGAGCCGAGCAAGAGCGCGGCGAAGGTCGTCGATAGATTCTCCCGCACCATCTGTTTCAAGATCTCTGACGGTGTGGCGCCCAGCGCCAAGCGCAAACCGATTTCACGGGTACGGCTGGTGACCATGAAAGCTTTGACGCCGTAGACGCCGACCAAGGCCAAGAATAGGGCGACGAGGCCCAGGCCAGTGAAGATTTTGGCGACTGAATCGAGCAACCAGAGAAAGATGCTCTGATCCCGGAATTGGGAGTAGGTCTTGAGAGACAAAATCGGCAGCAGGGGATCGAGGGCGCGAAGCTCTTTGCGCACTGACTGCATCAGCGATGCCTCGGCGGCGCCACCGTCGTCCTGGAGATCGTTGAGGCGCAAGTGCACGTGCATGTTGGAGCTGAAGTTTTGTCCGAACGGCATGTAGAGGTGGGCCACCGGTTGTTGATCCGACAGCTGATGGCGAATGCCGGGAGAGAGGCCGACGATCTCCACCGGCGCGGGCGGTTCCGAATCTCCGCTCACGATCTGGAGGATCTTGCCCACCGGCGATTCCCCCGGCCATAGCTGCTCGGCCAAGGGCCGGCTGATGATCGCAATTCGCGGCCCGGTGTCGGACGTGGTTTCGGCCGCGGTAAAACCTCGACCTTGGAGCAGGGGCAGGCGTAGGGACTCGAAATAGTCGTCACTCACCACGTATTGATGGGCGCGCACGGCGGACTCGTCGTCGTGATCGCCGGCCGGTCGCACCTGACGAGTCCGTGAGACTGTGCCGAAGGGAACAATCGATGAAATGGCTGCGGATTCCACCCCGGGCAGACTGCGCAGACGTTCCAAGGCTCGTCGGTAGACTTCTTTGCCTTGGGTTTGGTCGTAACCCACCAAGCTGGTGTCGAGTTCCACCAGCACGCTATTGCGCAGGCTGAAGCCGGGGTTGGCGTCGGCCGCCACCAAGGCACCGCGCACGAAGAGCCCGCCGGCCGACAAAAGCATCATGGACAAAGCGATTTGGGCCAGAACCATCAGGTTGCGAGGTGCCATCCGGCCTGCCTTTCCGCCGCCGGACAACCCTTGACCGGCGTTTTCCTTCAGGCCGGTGATGACGTTGGCCCCACTCAGCTTCCAGGCCGGCCCGAGGCCCGACAGCACGGTCGCCATCAAGCAGAAGAAGAGCGTGGCGAGCAACACTCTCCAATCCGGGGCGGTGTCGAGGGCGATGTCCATGCCAAAGGGCAGCAACGCGTTGATCGAACCCAAGAGCAGACGGGTGCCGTAGAGCGCAAATACCAGACCGACCGCGCCACCCATCAACGACAGCACCAGACCCTCGCTGAGCAATTGGCGCACCAGCCGGAGCCGTCCACCGCCCAAGGATAGGCGAATGGCGAGTTCCGTGCGTCGCCCGGCCCCTCGGGCCAAGAACATGTTGGCGAGGTTGAGGCAGGCGATCAGCAGCACCACCCCGGCCATGGCCAGCAGCAAAATAACCGGGGCGAGGAGGTAGCTCTCGTTGTCGGGGGCGGTAGATATCGACAACCGGGGCAGGGGCGAGGTGATGAAGGTTTGATCTTTTTGGGCTTTTGGATAAGCGGCCTCGAGTCGGCCGGCGAGGGCTGCTAAACGGGGTGCCGCCGACTGCTCGTCGAATTCCGGGGCTAAACGTCCAAAGAGCATGAGCGCGTTGTTTTCACGGTCGGACAAGCCGGCCTTGCCCGTGGATGCCGGTGAGCTGTCGACCGCCTCGTAGAGACCCAGGGGCAACCAGATCTGGGGGGAGAAGAGGGCGCTCGACCCGGTGAATCCTTCTTGGGCAATGCCGACCACGGTGACCGTGCGACCATTCACGACCAAGGTCGAACCGAGCACGCCGGTGCTTCCCTGGGCGAGCCAAAAATCATGGCTGACCACCGCGACGTCGGCGCTGCTCGTCGTTTCTTCGTCGACCGTGAATTCCCGTCCACGGGCCGGTGGTTTGCCGAAGGTGCGGAAATAGTTGGAAGAAACCACGCCTGCCATCACCCGCCGGGTGGTTTCCCCTTGCTTCAATCCCACCATGGTTATTTCGTAGGCGGCGAGCTGCTCAAAGACGTCGTTTTGCTGCCGCAAATCGATGTAAGTGGGATACGAAAAAGCGCTGTATTGATCGGGTCTTTCCAGGCTCTGGCTATACACGCCGACCAGCTGGTCGGGATTTTCCACCTGGATCGGCCTCATCATCATGATGTTGACCAGGCTGAAGATGGTCGAACCCGCGCCGATGCCGAGGGCTAGGACGAGGACCGCCACCGCGGTGAATCCCGGGCTGCGCATCAGAGAGCGCCAGGCATATTTGATATCTCGAAATAGCTCGCTGAACATGATCTGTCTCCTGAGTTGGGCCTCGTGGCGACGACCTTGGGCTTTGAGGGAGCTTCGAGCCCCCTTCAGGTCGCCGAATTCACGATGGGTGATTTGCTCAGCTTCTTCTTGGGAATAGCCGCTTTCCAGCAGCTCTTCGATTCGACAATCCAGATGAAATTGCAGCTCTTCGTCCACCTGTCGGTGGATTTCGAGGAGGCTGCGCCAAGGGAATCTGAAGTGGCGCGGGATGCCGCGAATTTTCGCCATGGCAGGGGCGATCAGGCGGTTCCGAGGACCCGAAAAACGGCCTCGGCATAGCTGCGCCAATGACCCGCCTCGTCCACCAGAAGGCGACGACCGAGGGGGGTGATTTCATAAAATTTGGCCCGTCGATTGTTTTCCGACTGACCCCACTCACTTTGAATCGAACCCTTGCGCTCCAAGCGGTGAAGCGCTTGGTAGAGGGCTGCGTCTTCGAGCCCGAGGGCGCCGTCCGATCGCTCTCGCAGCCACTTCGAAATGCCGTAGCCGTGGCTCGGCGCTCCGGAAAGAACTTTGAGAATCAAAAGGTCGACCGTGCCTTGTAACCATCGGGAAGAACGTTTGGGCTCGCTCATGGCAGCTCCAGAGAAGGGTGAGACGGCGGTTGTGTGGGGTCGTGCCCATCAGGCGGACGGCTCCCCACACTTGGTGAGGGGAAGGAGCATAACATACCCCTCACATGATGAGGGGTATGTTATGCGAAAGGCCGTACGAAAGGCCGTACGAAAGGTCTTGAGAGAGGTCTTAGGACTGTGCCGGGAGAGCCGAGGGTAGATCGAATTCGACGATCAATCCGTGGGGGGATCGGTGACGGGCCGCAATTTGGCCGCCGTGGGCATCGACGGCTTTTTGAACGACCATCAAACCCAACCCCACGTTGCCCTCTCCGAGTGCCCGGGACCGGTCGGCCCGAAAGAAGGGCGCGAAGAGCTGGGGGAGATCCTCTTCCGCGACTCCCGGGCCTTGATCGACCACTTCAACCCGGACCCTCTGTCCGTCGACTCGAGCTTTGACGGTGACCGGTCCGGGTGCGTAGCGGCGGGCGTTGGCGAGCAAGTTGTGGAAGATCCTCTCGGCCGCTGAGCGGTCCATTCGAACGGCCGCCCCTGCGGGTTGAACGTCGACTTCGAGCGTGGGACTTGGGGACTCGGCCCCAGCGGTGATGTCGCTCGGGTGTGTTACCGGGTCGAAGGTTTCTGCCGGCCGGCGCCATTGAGCTTGGGCCAGCTCCGCGAGATCCAGGTCCTCCGGGCTGAGTTCCGCGGCTCCGAGCTCGTAACGGCTAGCGTTGAGCAACTGGTTGACCAGCGCGTTGAGGAAGTCGATTTCGGTGTCCAAATGGTCCAAACGGGAGGTCTGCTTTGAGCTGCTGCGCATCAGCTCCACGGTCAATTTGATCCTCGCCATGGGAGATCGAAGCTCGTGGGAGACCGCGGCCAGCAGCTCTTTTTGGCCCTGAATCATGCCCTGGATTCGATCGACCATGCGATTGAAGCTCCGGCCCATGGCCGCAACCTCATCTCGACCGGCGGCCTCGATACGGTGGTCCAAGTCGCCGTCGGCGATGCGATCCATGGAGCGGCTGAGTCGACGCACAGGCCAGGCAAGGTAGAAAGCCAAGGCGAGCACGCCGAGCAATGAGAATAGGGCGATGCCCATCAAACCATGGCGAAAGGATCGATGAATGAGTTCGGCGTGGTCGGGGCCGCGCATGACCAAGAAAGATTTGGGTGTGGAAGCGTCCTGTCGAAGAGGAATCCACAGCTCCCCGGCGGGTATTTGCGCCACATAACAGCTGCGGCCTCGGACCTCTACTGAGCCCGTGTGGTATTCGGGATGCCAGGGATGGCGGCGGAGGTCGAGGGTGATCGGAGGTGGACCGGGACGGATCACCAACGAAAATCCGAGCCGGTGATGTTGGACGTTGAGGAATTGCTCGACTTCAGGCCCGTCGAGCGGACGACCCTGGGCGACCATCCGCTCCACGTCTTCGGCCAAGAATACGCCTTCCATGGCCCGGAGTCGGCCGAGTTCGTCGATCAGGTCGTGGCCGGCGACGCGCATGAAGAGCGCCAGGATGCCCGCCAGGGTGGTGGCCAAGAGCAGGGCGAAGAGCACCGAGATCTTGGCGGTCAGCCAAAGATGTTTCATGGTGTGCCCGGCAGGGGGCGTCCCGGTGAGGGGTTGTCCGGTCGGCACAACATATATCCAACCCCGCGCACGGTTTTGAGCCGTCGGGGTTGTTTGGGATCGACCTCGATTTTTTGCCGAATGCGGCTGATGTGCACGTCCACGGATCGCGAGTAGGAGGCCCAGCCCGGGCCGTGCACATGTTGAAGGATTTGATCTCGGCTCAGCACTTGGCCGGCCCGTTCCGCCAGCACCAAGAGCAAGTCGAGTTCGACGCTGGTGAGTTCGATCTCGATATCACCGAGCATGGTCCGGCGAGACGGCGGGTGGATGCGCAAATCACCCACCTCGATCCATGGGCGGACGTCGGCCCGGGGCGCCTCCGTTCGCCTGAGGATGGCCCGAATGCGCGCCAACAGCTCGCGCGGATTGAAAGGTTTCGGTAGATAGTCGTCGGCCCCCATCTCCAAGCCGACGATGCGATCGGCGTCGTCACCGCGGGCGGTGAGCATCAGAATCGGGATCCGGCTCTGGTGGCGCAGACGCCGACAGACCTCGAGACCATCGAGTTCCGGCAGCATCAGGTCGAGAATCACCAAGTCCGGCACGTCGCGCAGAGCCATGGCTAGGCCGGTGGCGCCGTCGTAGGCCGCTTTGATGTCGAACCCCTGGGGGGACAAATATTCGTCCACCAGCTCCACCAACTTTTGATCGTCGTCGATCACCAACAGCTGTGACATCCGATTTGGCATTCGAGAATCATAGGGCAGAGCGGAGTGGGCTCCAACTCCATTCCCGGGTTTGCTCGCCGCGCGCAGGGCGCCGCGCCGACCCACCGGGGCTCCATTTCTGGACGGGCCCTTGTTAGTGGTGGTCGCCGCCGTGATGACCCCGCGCCTGGCGGTGATGCTCCGCGTGCGCCCGGGCTTGCTTCAAATGGTCTACCAAGGTTTGCCGTTGATCGGCGTCGAGGCTGTTGAAGAGTTCCACCAAGGGATCGCTGACGGAGTAGGCGTGGAGCCGGATCTTCTCAACGTGCTGATCGATGGTTTGGCGCACCTCGGCAGGATCCATATAACCGCTTTCCAGGCGCTCGATGAAGACTTGGAGGTGGGCCTCGTGGGCGTCTCCGGCACCTTGCCGGTGCTGCATCATGGCCCCATGAACAGATTCCAGCCGGTGGTTTTGATCTTCATTCAGCTTCAGATCTTGAATCAGCTGCTGGATGGCCTCGTGGGCGCCATGATCGAGACCGAAGAATCCGAACGGACCGCTGCCGTGGCCGGGGCCGTGACTGCCGGCCAGAGCCACTCCACCCCAAAGGACGAGGCTCAAGGTGACGGCCAATCCGATCATCCCAAGGATTCTCCCCGGGGACCGACGTCTAGGGGTTGTATTTAGTGTGGCTGTGCTCGTAGATGCGGGGGTGGGTGTATTCGTGCTGTTCCGTTCCATGGCTTGCTCCTCGTAGGTTGAGTCCGACCGGAACGGCCGGACTCAGGGAGCATGGCAGCGGATCGTTTCACTCCGATGATCCGCATGCGACGTTCGATGAAGCTATGTTGCGAAATGTTTCGCCGACGGACTAGCGCTTCAGCGCCGGGTATCAAGTCTCGGGTTCGGTGGAGATGGACAAAGCAAAACCATCGGGATCGACGAGGGAGAAGTCCCTGGCACCCCAAGGTTGGTCTTGGGGCTCCTGGACGAGTTCGGCGCCCCGTGACTTGATCGCTTTGGCCAAGTCGTCCAGCTCTTGGCGAGTGGTGCAATAGAGGCGAATGCCGACGCCCTTTTTTCGATCGTGGCCTTTGGCGAAATCGTCCTGGCTCAGCAGCAATTGCACAGCCCCTGCCCTGAGCACCGCGCCCGCCATCTTGCCGTCCTGGCGGTGCTCCTCGGCGACGAAAAACCCCAACGTGTCGCGATAAAATGCCACGCTTTTCTCGATGTCATTGACCGTCAAGGCGGGCATGACCGCGCTCAGCCTTAAGGATTCCGGCTGCTTCCTTCGCTCTTTCATGTCGAGCTCCCTTGGTTGCATTAGTGCTTGCTATCTTTCTACCAGAATACAGGGCAGGCGCAAACCACCGCCGCCGTCGCCCGGGGGGCGGCTCAACCCGCGACCCCACCGAAATAGAGGGTCGCTCCCAGGGCGGTCGACGAAATGAAGATCCACAGCACCAGCCCCTGGACCATCGGCTGCCAGCCTACCTGACGCAGAGCCGCGGGTGAGATGCCCGCGCCGATCACAAAAAGAGCCGCGGTCAGGAAGGCTTTGGCCGTCAAGGCGAGGGTGGGAGCGACGGCTTCCACCGTTGGGGAGAGTTCCCGGCTCAAGGACGCGAGCAAAAAGAGCAGGATGAAATACGGCGGGCGTATTTTCGAGTTGGCGTCCGAACCCGCGGACTCGCCGGCGCCCGAACTGGTCGAGCGAATCCAGGCTGTGGCGACGAAAGCGAGAGGCACGATCCAAAGGGTCCGGGACAGCTTGACTGCGGTGGCGATTTGCAGGGCGTCGGAACCGAATTGCGACGCTGCGCCGACCACCGAGGAAAGGTCGTGGATCGCGATTCCGGCCCACATGCCGAAAACGTCCGGTGCCATGTTCAAGAACTCGCCCAGGAGTGGAAAAACATAGAGGGCGACCGCGTTGAGCAGGAAGACCGTGCCCAAAGCGACGGCGATTTCCCCTTCCACGGCGCCGATGACCGCCGCCATGGCGGCGATCGCCGAGCCACCGCAGACGGCGGTTCCGGCCGAAATCAGCGTGGAGGTTCGCGGATCGACCTTCAATCCACGCCCCAAGGCAAAACCCAAGAGCATGGTGGCAGCGATGGTGACCGCCGCCATCAAGGCTCCGTCACGGCCTACTTCCAGAACCTTGGGCAAGCTCATGCCGAAGCCCAACAACACCACGCCGATCCGCAGCATGAATCCCGAGGCGCGACCTCCGAGGGAGGAGAAGGGGTTTTCGAGACTAAGGGCCAAGGCGATTCCAAGGGTCAGAGCGATAGCCGGGGAAGCCCACGGGCTGAACGCGAAGAGAAACCCGGCTCCGAAACAAACCTGCCTGAAACGCAGGCCGAGCTCGGAGCGGAGCCGGGTGGATAGCGCGAGCAACGAAGCATTGAAATCAAACATGGGCACAGCCTAGGGGCAGTCGATTGAAAATAAAAAGACATTGTTCTTCTCATGTCCATAACTTAGAATTATGGAATGAATCGGAATCATCTGGCGCTATTTCGTGCCGTGGCAGATCACGGAAATATCACCGCCGCTGCCCAAGCCTTGCGTATCAGCCAGCCGGCGGTCTCTTCGCAGTTGGCATCTTTCGAACGGGCGATGAAGGTCAAGCTGCTGGATCGGTTACCGCGGGGTGTGCGCCTGACCGCCGCAGGACGAGTGCTTTTTGAATACGCCCAACGCATTGGACAGCTGGAGCATGAAGCTCGGCAGGCGCTAGACGATCATTTGGGGTTGCGCCGTGGCCGGCTGGCGGTGGGAGCGAGCACCAGCATCGGGTCCTACTTCCTGCCCGAGCGCATGGGACGCATGGCTCGACGATTTCCCGGTTTGCAGCTCTCGTTGGTGATTTCCAACACGGAAATGATTCAGCGCGATCTGGCCGACGGCACCCTCGACGTGGGATTGACCGAGGGCTTTGCTGCAGAGGAGGACTTTGAGATCGCCGTATTCCGTGAAGACGAACTCCAGCTGATCGCCCCCGCCGACCACGAGCTGGTGGGTCGGTCGGACGTGAAATTGGCCGATCTGGCGGCCTTTCCGCTGCTCGCCCGTGAGCCGGGCTCGGGGACCCGGGCGGTCCTGGAACGGGAGCTGACCCGCCGGGGCATGGACTTCCAGCCGGCCATGTCTTTGGGCAGCAGTGAAGCTTTGAAACGAGCGGTGGCGGCGGGGCTCGGTTTGGCCTGGATCTCAGAGCTGACGTTGGATCTCGAGTTGAGCGCAGGGCGCCTCGGCATGGTAGAGGTCTCGGATTTCACGATCCGTCGACCACTGCACCGATTGCTGCCCGTGGGCAGAGAAGTACCGGCCTCGGTCAAGGCCTTTGAGGAGATCTTATCGGCTTGAATTCGGCGAAGGGGCACTCCGCCAAAAGTTTTGGCGGGTGCGCCTCAGCCCGGGCGCGCCTCAATTGCGACGGCAGAGCCAGCAGCAGAGGGCGACCAGCACGGCCACGGCCGCGCCGATCAAAACCGGTTTCGGCACCAAGTCCTGGATCACTTCCTTGGCGACATTGGCCGCGAATTCCGATTGGGACGGGGGGCGGTAGGTCGACTTGGCTCGGTTTTTGGCTTTCGGCTCGGCAGCGGCAGCCGTGGATGCTTCCGCAGGGGATTCATCCGCGGATGAGTCGTCCTCACCCTCGACCTCTGCGCTGACGATGTGGTTCAAGCCCTCGAGACTTTGCTTGATGATCGCCTTCGCCGAACTGTCGAGCAGGCGCTGACCGACACTGGCGATCTTGCCGCCGATCCGCGCTTCGCTCTTGTAGGTCATCAAGGTTCCACCGTCGGACTCCGAGAGCTGGACCTGGGCGTCCGCCTTGACGAATCCAGGAGCACCTCGGCCGTCTACGACCATGGAATAGCCGTTGGGCGCGTCGATATCCGACAGGGTGATCTTGCCCTTGAATTTGCCTTGGACTGGGCCTACTTTGATCTTCAGCGCGCCTTCATAAGCGTTGTCGCCGACCTTTTCGAGCTTCTCGCAGCCGGGCATCACTTGCGCAAGAACCTCTGGGTCCAGGAGGGACTGCCAAACCTCTTCCTGCGGGGCTTCGAAACGAAATTCACCTTCGATTTTCATGACTCCAAGCTAGCATCGAGCCCATGGGCTGTCAATGTGCCTCAGGGCGTGCTCAAAACCGAACACCCTGTGACAGCAGCATACGCGCTTCGGAATCCTCAGAAATGTAAGTGCTGTAAATATTGGGTTTATTGTCATGGTCTCAATGGCATCGAGTTTGCTCTAAAAATAGCCGAACAGCCACGGTTATCCACTCAATGGAGGACTCAACATGTATCCAAACAGCCACCTCAAATCACCCCGGCGGATTCAAATTCAAAAACCTCTACCGCCGCTCCGCGCAATGCTGCTCTGCTCGATGCTGCTCTGCTCAATGCTGCTGGTAGCGGGCAGTGTCGGCGCGCAGGAAGGAGAAAGCGGAGTCGACATCGGCTTCGGCCTGGGAATTAGCCATAGCGACGGGGATACCGACAGCAATCTTACCGCGGTGTCGTTACGTGCCCACCATTGGTTCTCCGATCGTTGGGGATTCGAAGGGGCGTTCTCGGTGACGGACCGGGGAGTGTTCAACGAAGACAATCTATTCCTCGATCTCTCCGGTCTCTACTTGCTGCACGAGAACGATAGGTTTTCGACCTTCCTCATCGGAGGCGTTGGGGCTTTGGAATATCAAGTGCAAGAATTCTCGACCACTCCAGGCGGATTCCCCATAGATAGAGGGGAAGACACCGTGCCCACGCTGCACATCGGCATCGGCTTTGAGGTAGCCCTGGGTGAGCGATTCCTTTTCCGCCCGGACCTCAGGCATCGCCGGCATCTCGACGTGGTGGACGACGCCGACGACCGGAGCTTCGACGCCACCGTTGGGTTCGGTTGGCGGTTCTGATTCGGTTGGGTCACCTACTTCTCACCGCAGGGGGCCGGTTGGGAAACGATCGACTCACAAAGAGGGTCTTGATCCTGGGAAGCGCTTCCCAATCGCCGCATCGGTCGAAAGGCCGGTCGATAAATATAAGTAATAGAAAGACTTAGTTTTTTATTTGAGGAGATTTGACCTCCTTGCAAATCGGGCACGATCCTTGCTAGGGACAGGTTCGACTTGAATCCTTGCTGCCTGTGGGCCGTGACGGACGAGTCGACAGTCACCGTTTTTGCTCTCGCCGTAGGCGGGCTCCGTGAGGAGCCTTCCTGGTGCACCGGATCGTTGATCGACGATTCGGGCCGAACGAGATTTGTCGGAAAATCTGCGGCCCACAGGGGTGTAGGCAAGAACGATTTCCATGATGCGGGGCCATTCGAATGGCCTCATTTGCAAGTGTCTAGATTTGTACGTAGGAGAACTTGATGAAACCCTTTCAATCCCCCGTTGGGCGTGGCCTTTTGGCAGCGCTTGTCTGCGCTTGGTTACCCTTGGTAGCCTGGGCGAACACCCCTCCCACTCAGGTTAAATCTTTGGCAAATCACGTCAAAGCCGTGTCGAACACGGAAACTGAAACCCTGGTTCTCGAAGGCCGGGAAGGTATCTTGGAGGCCCCGCTGCCGGGCAGCACAGTTCTGGCCCTTGAAGACGACTGGTATTCCAACGGCAGTGACCCCGAAGCCACCTACTTCGTCAATCCAGAGGCCGCCGAGGCGATCGAGCGGACCCTGAACACCGGAATGCTCGATCCGTATTTGGAGCCGTACCTCGAGCCCCTCGACGGTGAGGGAGAAGGGCCGGTCGGGCCGATGCTGAAGGGATCTTGCTCGGATCAGATCAAGACCAAATCCAAGAACGTCAGCCTCAACTTCAACAACTACAACACCCAGTCCAACATGGGACCGTTTACGGGAACGTTCAACATCGACGCCGACATCACGGGCTCCGCGTCGGTCATTTTCAAGTATCGCGTCAAGCGCACCAAGGTTCTCTGGTGGTGTGTTCCGCACTGGGTCAAATTCGAGGATGTGCGCGCTTACGGTAACGCCAATGTCGGCGGTGACCTGGGCCTCGACGGCAGCATCAGCAACATCAATAATCCCTGGACTTGGGAAAAAGAGCTGGCCAAACCTCACCTCGGCAACCTGGATTTCTGGGTCGGTCCGGTTTGGGTGCGCTTGGGCTTCAAACTGCCGATCACCGCGGGTTTGCGCTTCGGCGTTTCGGCCTCAGCCAACCTCGACTACAGTACCGACGGCAACGCCTCGGGCTCCTTCGATTACACTTGTACTTTCAACGGCTGTAACGGCTCGTCGAATTTCTCGTCGACCTTCACCCCAGGCGCAGGGAGTACTCTCTACTCGATTTCGGGGCGTGCGGATCTCACGGCTTGGTTGCAGGTCGCGGTTCGCACTTACCTCTACTCGGAGTCGGTGGCCTATGCCCAGGTGGGCGTGCGGCCCAAGCTCTACGGCGACCTGTGGGGTTATTACGGCAACAACTGTGGTGACCGCGACGACAACGGCAGCAACGAGACCGTCGATGCTCTGACCCTTGATCTCGACTGGCAGATCTATGTCACGGCTCAGGCATCGGCGCTCGGGGGCGGACCTTGGAAGTGGGACGACCTGTGGCACTCCAACCGGTGGCACATCACCTATTGGGACATCATTGGCTCGGATGCCATCAAACCGGAATTTCACGGTCCTGCGTCGGCTCTGCTCAACACCAGCACCTCCTACCAAGCGCGGATGGGAAGCTGCTGGCCTTACAGCGACTCGGTCAACTACA
>CBDUGP010000074.1:0-50745 GCA_965366625.1 uncultured bacterium | reverse complement strand
GGGGGCGTTGCGGGCCCTGGAGGGTTTTGGCGGAGCTGACGTTGGGGGATCGGATGAGGCGAGCCTTGGAGACCGCTGAGGCTTATAGCACCGGGGTTCGCGGGCCGTTCCACTTGATGGAGACCACCCCCTAGATCCGGCGCCTGCGTGCGCCTCGCCCCCAAAAAGAAAGCCCGCGGAACCGTTTCCGCGAGCTTTCGGGCCCTAAGGACCCCTTCTCAGATCAGCGTGTAGCGATCAGTTGCCGGATTCGAGGGCCGCCAAACGGGCCTCGAGCTGACGGATCAGCTCGTTCTGCTTCTCGACAATTTCGAGCAAAGCCTCGTCGGCTTGGCGCAGCTCGCGGTCCGCTTTGTGTTGGTCCAACGTGTAGAGGGTCAGCTCCTCGACCTTCTCCAACAGGCCGACTTGCAGCTCACTGATGTTGACCCGCTTGCCGAAGCTCACTTCCTCTTCGGACTTGATATTCGGCAAGTGACCATTGGTCTGGATGAAGGCAGCCAAGTCGTCGAGCGGCATCAGCTCATAACCTTCGTCAAAGACGTAGTCGGGATAAACGTTCGAGCCGGTAGTCAGCTGACCTTCGATGGTCAAGTTGCCGCTGCCGTCCAGATTAAATTCGATCACGCCGGTACCGCCCTTGGAAATCTCAAAACCGGCGACTTTGTTGGAGAAAACCCAGTTGTCACCGGAGTTGGAGTCCAACAGCTGCAAGCTGGCCGGACCGTTGTTCTCGAATGCGCCGACGATCCGCAGGTCACCGGCACTTCCACTCTCAACAGCATGGAATTGAACGTCCGGGGAGGTGGTATTCACACCGACATTGCCCTCGGGGCCGATGAAGACCGAGCTGGTCGGGGCGCCCGGGCGAATCCGGAAAGGCAGGGCGGAGCCGTTGGTGACGTCGCGAATGAAGAAGTTGGTCTCGTTGCCGGCCACATCCCAGGTCTGCGGCGCGAAGCCGGAAGAGCCGTCCTGCTGCAGACGCAAGGTCGGGGTATCGCCGTCGATCACGTGAATTTCGGTCGAGGGGGTCGAGGTGCGGATACCGATCCGACCGCCATCGTCAACGTAAAGGGAGTGGCTGCGCGCGTTGGCTTCAATGGTGAAGGGGGTGCGGCCGCCCGAAATGTCGTCAATGGAGAATTTGCTCGCTCCACCGTTGGCGGAATCGTTGGCGGTGATTTGCCAGTCGTTACGCGGGAAGGAAGCGGCGACGCTGGTGTCGTCGAATTTGATCCGCAGGTTGTTTTCCTTCAAGCGGATGGTGTCGAAGCTAAAGCTCTCGCCGTTGACACAATCGAAGCCGATGCAGGCGCTACCGTCGACGATCAGGTCGTCATTGATGACGAAGTCTTTGGTCGGCAAGGCGTTGACGTCGGTGCCCGGACCTTCGTCGGCTTTGCCCTTGAGATCGGTGTCGCCCACGAATCGATCCTCTTCTTCTTCCTGGGATTCGGGCACGATCATCTTGCCGTTGAGCACCAAGAAAGTGCCGCTCCATTGGCCGGAAGCGAAGATTCCCGCTTCGGTGATCTCGTCGATGAAGCAAATGTTGTTGTCCTTTCGCGCGTCGGCGATGGCTGCCGCCAGCTCAGAATCGACGGGCGAAACGTAATTCAAGGTCCAGCGGTAGGTGCCGTCCCGCGGATCTTCCGAACCGTCGTAAAGCTTGAAGTAGGCGAGGACGTCGTCCTTGAAGGTGCGCGAGAAGTCGTAGTGCTTGGGACCGGTCACATGCAGGGTTGCTCTACCGAACTCTTGATTGGTCGTCCATTGCATAGAAGTTGAGCTGACCTGTTTGACGACGACCTCATAGGCCTCCGGTGCGCCCAGGGCCGGCATGGCCATGGCGACCGCCAAAGCGGTCGTCAGTACAGCTACCTGCAGAAGTGATCTCTTCATGTTTTCTGTCTCCTGTAAAGAAAGGCTCGTTTTGAGCGCCGTGGGATCGTCGCTCTACAAAACCGCTATTCGAAGCGTCTGCGACTCGTCCACGGACCCGCTACCCATGTAATGCGCCGACTAGATGGAAAGTGATCCAACGGGCATCAGCGTTTCACTCTCAGATTAAATGTCTAATTAAGAACGAAACTCCTGCGAGTCGTTTCCACTCACATTCAATGCTGAGGATGCCGCCGAGTGAACTCGGCTAGAGCTGCGCCAAGGGAGAAAAGTCACTACCGTTATAACATATGCCAAAGTGCAAATGAATGTTGACAGACATATTGACCGCCCAATCCTGCCTCCCAATCTCTCCGGCAAGATCTGGTCCCATTCGAGATTCGTCCAGCTTCGAATCGCGCCCGCTGTTTCTCCCTTGTTCTTAATTCACGAAAAGGGATGGGGTGATGGGACATTTTCTTGACTCGCTATGAGCGAATTTTTTCCAACCTTTTGATGACAAGAGATTTCGCGACAAGTAAAAAGACCGGCTGATTAGCCGGCCTTTTTCTCCGCTGCATGTATTTTTAGATACTCAGAACCTCCGACCCGAGGCGGTCGGACCGGCGGACCGACGATCAGGGTTCGTTCAAGGAATGGTCCAATTGGACATATCTCCGCCCTCGAAGCCGTCGGAGAAGATTGCCGATCCCGGACCGGCCACACAGTTGTAACAAACCAAGGCGAAATCTTGGTCGGTGGCATCACCGCTGTTGGGCAAGGCATCAGAGTTGATAGTGGCAGCTAGGACCTCTACTTCCAGGGTGGTTGCGCTGCCGAAAGGTGCGAAGAAAGCTCCCTCCGTATTGTTCCGGTCGTCGGCGATACCGCCCGTGGTTGAAAGGCCGCTGTCGTCGAACACGTTGCCGAGATAGGTCTGCCCGCCCACGCGCACCACCAAGTCGAGATCGTTGTTCCAAGCCGGGGTCGAGCCACCCAAACCGTGGCCGGGGGCATCGGTCCAAACCAACATCAAGCGCACGGGACGACTCGGATCGTCGACCGTGAAGGTCCGATCCCATTGCTCGCCGGCGTTGTCGAAGATGTGGTCCTGATCCACGTACACCACGTCGGTGGCGGAATGGACCACCGCGTCCAAGTCCATGCGTCCCCAACCCTGTTTGTTGTCGTAGGGATGGCCGAGAGTACCGCCGTCGGCGTCGTCGAATCCGGCCAGATCTTTGGCCACGGCGATGAACGCCGCTTTGACCAGCGCTGGGCTGGGATCCGCGCCGCCGCGGCTGTTCCGATAGTGCTCGTAGAACAGGCCGGACGCGCCAGCAACGTGGGGAGAAGCCATGCTGGTCCCGCATTTGAGGTCGTACCCGTTGCCCAAATCCGACGAATCCACCGAGCAACCCGGAGCCACCATGTGGGGAATGGTGCGACCGTCGAGGGCCGGTCCGTGGGCGGAGTTGGATGAAAGATCGTCGATGTCGGTGATCTGCGTGCCGTTGCCGTTCTGCATCTTCGTCGAGCCGATGTTGAAGAGATTCTTGGCTTCGTCCGGCGTGCCTTGGGAGCTGGTGCCCCCATAGCCGTTCATGAACGACAACACATAGAGCAGCCCTTGGTCACCGGCGGTTTGGTCGTCCGTATCGCGCACACCCACGTCCACTTGCCGGGTATCGCCGTCGTAACCCCTCGGGCTGCCGGCCGGTCCCCAGCTATTGCCCGACAACACCGCACCGCTGGCCACGGAGTCGCTCATCAACAACAACATACCGCCGGCTTGGGTGAACCAAGGCGAGTAAACCTGCTCCACTAGGTTGGCTCCGGGCGCCACACCCTGACCCCGCAAGAAACCGTTGGAATCGGTGACCGCCGACGCGCCGTCGGCTGCCATGATGCCCGCCGTGTGGGTGCCGTGGGAGTCCGTGGCATTGCCACCGCAGGTATCGCCGGTGCAACCCACCATACGACCCGCCAGATCCGGATGGTTATCCAGGATGCCACCGTCCACATTGGCCATCACCACCCCGGCGCCGGTCAGTCCGACCGAACTCAACCAAGCCGAATAACCCGGAAACGCCACATTTGAGCCGTCGTAATTGCCGACGTTGATCTGGTTCGACATCTCGCCCCGCAACCCGCCGTCCGTGGGGATCGGTTGGATGCTGTAGACCCCCGGTACGCGCGCCGCGTCGGCGAATCGATCGCCCGGCAGCTCAAAGGACGCCACGTCAAAAGTGCGATCGAGGGCGGAGCGACCGAGCAATCGGCCACCGAGCCCCTCGAGGGTGCTCACCGCCTGGTCGACGTTCGCGCCACCATAAAAATAAACTTGGGTCGCCACGGACTCCGCACCCAGTTGACGCCAGCGGCTTTGGACCCGAAAGGCAGGTTCAAAGTCCCCGGCGGCGCGCACGAAGTCGACCCGAGCAGGCTCAGACGTCAAGGCTTCAACGTCGGTGCCCCGGCCCCAAACCACATAGCTGAAAGGGTGAATATATTGCACCGGCTGCAATCCCCGGGCTTTGAGCTGTGTCAGCCACTGCTCTTGGATCGGCCCGCGCATTTGGATCCAACGCAAATCCGCCCCCTGACGGTCGAGACCCTGCCAACGGGTGGGCAAGAGATCCCGGGTCGATTCACTCAGCGGATCGAAGCGAACGCCACCCAAATCGAGTCTCATGTCCTGGATGGTCGCCAAGCCTTCGGCGCTCCATCGGGCGGCGATGTCGGCATCGACTTCCAGCCACTGAAAGGACCCGTAGTCCAAACGGTGCAACGGCTCCGCCGCCCCTTGGGACAAAGCGGCTGCGGCGGCCGGACCGTGAAGGCGCACGGTCACGCGTTCGGGAGCCTGAGCAAAGGCTGCAGCAGTGGTCGTCGCGGCCAAAATGATTGAAAGACACATTTTCTTCGGATCAAATCCATTCGTCGGCATCAGAGGCTCCATCTAAGATCAAGAGACTTGGGGTGGTAGAACGCCATCAACGGCAAGAGCTGTCATGGAGGATCGCGGGAGCCGGCCCCAAAACCCGCAATAGGACCGGCAGATTTGTGGATAGCCGAAACCCCGGGTAACGTCCTAAAGGAAAAGGAGCCGGCATCGCCGACTCCTTTTCGCATCCTACTCAACTTTCTCTCGAGCAGACTTTCGGAGGCCTCACACGCTATCAGACCCGTGTGAGGCCCCCCGCCATCGATTATGGGATCAGCTCCCACATCTGGATGAACGACTCCGCGCTGCCGAAGAGGTTGTCCAAATAGGTTTGAGACAACCCGACCGCATCGAGATCGTCGACGTAGGCGCCGAGCAATCCGATGTGGCCGAGACCCTTGGAGTTGTAGCGGGATTCATCCGTATGCGGGGTCGACGGATCGTCCTGGAACGAACCGACTTGCAATCCTTGCTGACCCTCATCGCCGAGACAAGCCGCTTTCTCACCGCGCCGGCGGGTCTTGCGGGTGGAGTCGTCGATGAATCGCGGCACTGCGTTGGCGATCATGCCGTTCATGTCGAGGGCGAAACCCACATCGACCCCTTGATCCACCAAATGGCTCACCGCTTGGGCGAACGATTTGCTCGACCCCGAGCAATCGTTGGCCACCAGGCTCGCCGGATCGTCGAGGAATTGATCCGGCCCAGTGCGCATGCCGAACATGCCGCCGCTTTGGGCGATCAGGTCGAGGATCCAAGGCGGCGTGGGTTTTTCTTGGTGCGGTCCTTTATGGCCTTCCTCGGGCAGGGCCTCCCGCGGATCACCGTGGGACACGTAGATCGGATAGCTACCCCCGGGGGCTTCGCTTTGGATCACGTCCCACACCCCTTGCACGCCGCGCTCCGAGAGATGGGCGATATCGAGCAACAACCCCCGCTCGATCAGACCGGCGACCAATTGCTCGCCTAGGGGCGTCAGGCCGATCACGTTCTGGCAGTCGATACCGTCCTTCAAGCAGGTGGCGCAGCGCTCGGGCAGACCGTTGTCTCGACGAACACATTGCGGACCGCTGATCTCACCCACCAACGCCATCAAGGCATGAATGTCGGTGATGCCGTCGTAGCTGGTGACCGGGAACAGACTTCCCAACACCGGCACGGTGGCCAACGGATCCCAGCCTTGGGCGATATTCGCCGCCGCCGCAAAGGCGTCGTTGAGCGGAATATTCATTGCCCCGGCCATTTCCAAGCTGGTGATGTCGCCATCGGTATTGAGCTCTTGGTAGAGCCATTGCATCAGGTGGATCGCCTGCGTGTAGACGGCCACACCGGCAAATTGGGTGTCGAAGTGGCTCATCACCTGATAGCCCCGGACCCCGAGGTCGACGAATTCGTCGAGGGTCGCCAACACGTTGGTGATGTCCTCCTCGTCGGCACCCCGTCCACAGGGACGTTGTTTGCAGTAGGGGAAGTTCGCTTCCAAGGTCAGCACCATGGCCAACTTGCCCTGGGCGATGATGTTCCGGGCATGGGCCGGTGAGAGGGCAATTTCCACCCAATCATGACGGGCGTCGAAGTCGTTGGCCGCCTCCAATTGATCAATCACCACCTGATAGGGGGTGCGATCGGTGCCGCCGGGCATCAGAGCTCCGAGGGGATCCACTTCGAGAATCGAAGCCGAGACGATGCGCAAACCCTTGCGCCAAGCATCTTGGAGGTGACCCCAATAATGTTGTTGATGGGTCGGCGTGTCCCAAGCGGGCCAATCCCGATAGTGCTCGCCACAATGGGGCGGCCAAACGTTGTCCCACCGACACTCACCCCAATCGTTCCACTCACAACGCACCTCGGTGCAGTCGCGGATACCGCAGCCGCCGTCCTGGAAGTGGTTATTGCATTCGTCGAGGGTGAGATCACCACATTCGAGCGACGGCGCGCCCAGGGGATGGGTGCATTTTTCCTCCCATCCACACTCGGAATAGGTTCCGCAGTCGTTTTGGGTCAGGTCGTTGCATTCGAAAGGTGCCAAGACCAACGGATCCTTATAACACTCCGCCGGATCCCAATTGCACCAATAACCGTATTGGTTGCAATCCCCTTGGTTGTTGAGATCGCCACAAGTGAAAGAGCCCGAGGTGCGATCGCATTCCGTTTCCCAGCGGCATTCGCTGTGGTTGCCACAATGGCTTTGGGTGAGGTCGCCGCAAGTCAACGAACCGTTGACCACGTTATTGCGACAGCGACCCAAGAACCATGAGCATTCGTTGTAGGTGTCACATTCCGTGCGATTCAAATCGCCGCAGGTGAGGGATCCCGAAACGTGTTTGCATTCCGACACCAAGCCGCATTCGCTGTAGGCGTTGCAATCGTTGTTGTCGAGATCACTGCATTCGAAGGGCGCCAACACGAAGGGGTCCTTGGAACAGCTACCCGGATCCCAATTGCACCAGGAGCCGTATTGGCTGCAATCCGATTGGGTCAGATCGCCACAGGTGAAGGATCCACTTTGATGCTTGCAGCCCGCCGACCAATCGCATTCGGCCGAGTGGTTGTTGCATTCGTTTTGATTGAGGTCGTTACATTCCAGAAGCTTGAGGGGATCGCGCTTGAGGCATTTATCCCCCGCGTCGCAATTTGGCCAATTGGCCCAACAGGGATCGATATCGTCGGCGACGCTCCACAAGCTCGAACCCTCGGCGCCGCAATAACCGGCGTTTTCGCAACTGCCACGTTGGGTTTTGGTGTTGCAAGCGATCAACGCCGACACGCTCACATTGTTGGGAATGTCGTCCTTACAAAAACCGGGATCGGCGTTCTCGCAGCCGGTCTGGGTGGTGTTGAAAATGCAAGTGCCCGGTCCCAAACAAGCGAAATTGCAGTCGCGGGTATCAAAGCCGTTGCGTCGACCCAAATGTAAACCCGTATCCCCGGGGCTGGACTTGCCCGAATCGTCATGATTCTTGACCGCCACCAGCTCCTCGGAGGTCACGCCCATGCCCACCAGGTAGGGGAAGCGCAAGGAAGCGTGATCCCACAGTCCCGAGCAGCGGGAAAGGGCGTCGGCCGCGGTTTCCGGGGTCGGGGTGGAAGGATCGTCGATCGTGCCTTCAATGAATTGCTGATTCCAACCGAACTCCGCGAACATATGCGTATGCAGCTCGGCAAAACCCCAAACCCCGGCACATCGACGCGCCCGCATGGCCTCCTCCGCCACGACTTCTAAATCCACTGGTTCCGTCCCGGCCGGCAGACACTCGGCCAGGGTCATTCGACCGTTGAATTTCTCCAGCTTGGCCGCCTGGGCCGCCAAAGAAAGCCCCGACCGCGAGCACATGGCGATTTCGGCTCCCCGATCCGCGCCGTAAAGGGTCAGCAATTGGTCGGTCTCTTCGAGCAACAACGGCAGACCCAACCAAGAGATGCCCGCTGCCTGATTGAGGCGTGCGGCCGCCAGCTCGGCGACCACCAAAGCGGCTGGATCGGAAAGCCCCGGATCCAGCTTGCCCATCAGCTCCTCCAACGACGAGCGACTCCAGGACACCGAACCGATTTGGACACCCGCCAAGGGCCACTCGGCGCGGTCGAGCCAGTCGATCACCCGCATGGGACATTGGAACTCGGTTTCACGGGTCGGAGAAACCAGCGGGCAGCCCGCCACCACGTCCGCTTCGTTGTAGTCGGCGAGGGACTCCGCCAATTGAAGGGGTCGAGCCCCGGCCTCGGTTTCGCTGTCGATGCCCGGGGGTAGCTCGCCCCGGCCGCTGAGTTCGGCGTTCGCCTCTTCGATCAAGGCATCCAGGGGCTCCCAGGACACCCCTAAAGCTCGGTTGAGCTGCGCCGCCACCAGCTCCGACGCCAACGCAATGCCGGCGTCCGACTCTTCCAAATCCTCATCGTCCAACAACACCTTCAGCTGCTCTCGGGTGTAGGCGTAATCACCGACCGGCACTTCCGAGAGGGGCCAAACCTCCTCGCTGTCCAGCCATTGGTAGATGTCACGCGGACATTTGATCAATAGGGGAATTTTCTTCTCGGCATCGGCTGAATCCGACTCGAAGGTCGACTCAGCTGCCGAGCAAGGCTCCGGCTGAACCCACGGCTGAAGGCCGCAAAGCAGAAAAACCACGAACACGAAGGACGATTTACGCAACATGAGGGGAGGTCCTTTCATCGAAGGGGTCGGACCCAAACGGGTCTGCTCCAAGGCTTTGACGTCGGCTCTCAGGCGCCGATCCGGGAGAAATAAATAACAGCAGCCATAGGTTTACAGCAAGACGAATGCCAACTCAAACGCCAAACGCTAGGGCGGTAGCAAGGTTTCGAATGGGAAGCACCTTACCCATTCCCATCGTCGGTGGGTAAACTGTAGGCGGGAAGACCACAGGCGGGTAAACCGCAAGAATTCCCGGGGTAGCTCCGCAACCCCGGGCTGGGCATAGGAACCCCTTCAGGGTTCGAAAAGAGATCTGCCGACACTTACGCCGAGAATCTGCGACTTACGTCAGGGCCGGCGTCTGCTAGCCCGAAGGGCTTGATGACCAAAGCCTGGGGTTGCGGAGCTACCCCGGGAATCGCTTACCTTGAGGAATCTCTGGGGCTCGAAATTCTGCTATGGCGGTTCCACATTTTTTTCCTGCATGTCGTTGCGTCTTTTCGAGAGTCAATTGCGCCCTTAGGATTAAAGGCAGACTGGAAAGATCGACTTTCAGCCGCCGACTTTAGATCTACTTCCTAAGGAGTCCCCTATGTCGTTCAGCTTCAACTCCGCACGCCCATTCGTTCTCGCCGCTCTCGTGCTCGCCGTGCTCGGTGTCTTTGCTTTCATGCCCGGCGAAGCGGAATCCAGCGGTTTGGGTCAAACCGGCCACTTCGAATACGTGGATACCGCCTACGCCCGCTCCCAACCCTCCAATTGCCCGGCAGGTTTCGACTGCTGGGAGAATTGCTTCGTCGGACCCGACGGCATCTTCGGCACCGGCCAGCTCTGTTGTGTGGACGCAAACGGGGTCTGCCACGACGGACTGCGCGGCTGATTCGGGGCCGAGCGCACTCCCGAGCCGACGGAGCCCTGCCATTGGGCTCCGTCGCCATGGCCTTCACGCAATTGCCTTCAGGCGGTTGCTCTCTCAAAAATTCTATTTCGGTTTTCCACATCACATGAGTAGGTTGTCCACCATGCCCCATGCCTCTCAGCCAATCACCGGCCTGCTATCCGCCTGGCGTTCGGGGGATCCCAACGCACTCTCGGATTTGATGCCGCTGACTTACCGTCAGCTCAAGCAGATCGCCGCCAACCTCCTGCGGGGCGAGCAACGTCAAGACCTAGAAACCACCGCGTTGGTGCACGAAGCTTATCTACGCCTGGACGGGCTCGATCGCATTCAGTGGCAAGACCGTGCCCATTTCTATGCCATGAGTTCGCGCATCATGCGTCGGGTTCTGATCGATGAGGCGCGTCGAATGACCCGCGACAAGAGATCAGGGGAGGTGGTCAAGATCTCCTTCGAGGATCTATCGAGCATTGCCCAGGTGGGGGCGCCGGAAGTTCTAGAGTTGAACCAAGCTCTCGACGAACTCGCCAAGCTGGATCCCGAGCGGGCCCGAGTGGTGGAAATGCGCTACTTCGGTGGCATGAGCCATCTACAAATCGCCACGGCAATGGGTGTTTCGAGCAACACCGTGGCGCGGCGCTGGCGCTCTGCCCGGGCCTGGTTGGTCCACTACTTTGAAAGGCAAGCCGCTTAGGACGAGATCGAGCCGGCAGCAGCATGACAAAATACGCCGCTATGAAACCCGACGAACCGATTTCAGATCTCGGGGACCGCTGGCAAATCGCCTGGCGGATTTTTGAACAGGCGACCGAGCTGCCCGCCGACCAGCGCACCGACTTCTTGGAGTCCGCTTGCGAGGGCGATGACGACGTGAGGCGAGCGGTCGAGAAAATGCTCGACGCCGATCAGGCGGAAACCGGCATTTTCTTAGATCGTCCGCTGGCCAAGGCCTCCGAAACCACCGAGTTCATGCCACCGACTTTCACCCGTCCCAGCCAAACCCCTCAACGGCTCGGGGCTTATCGGCTGCTCAATAAGGTCGGTGAAGGCGGCATGAGCTCCGTCTTCCTGGCCGTGCGCGACGATGACGCCTACCAGCGACGGGTGGTGGTCAAGGTCATCCGGCCGGGCATGGAGACCGAGCATGTGGCCCGGCGCTTCCGGGTCGAACGACAGATTTTGGCCAGCCTCGATCATCCGAATATTGCCCGGCTCTTCGATGGCGGCACCACCGATCGCGACCTGCCCTATTTCGTCATGGAATATATCGACGGCGTGCCGATCGATGTTTTCTGTGAGCGCAACGAGCTGTCGGTTGAAGAACGTCTGACCCTCTTCATGAAGGTTTGCGCGGCTGTCGGTTACGCCCATCGCAACCTGGTGGTGCACCGGGATATCAAACCCAACAATATTTTGGTCAGCGCCGACGGCGAGCCTAAATTGTTGGACTTCGGCATCGCCAAATTGCTCAACCCCGACTTGGGCTCGCCCGAGATCGCGCCGACCCTCACCGCCACCCGCATGCTGACGCCGAGCTACGCCAGCCCCGAGCAAATCCGTGGCCGCATGATCACCACCGCCAGTGACGTCTACTCCCTGGGCGTCCTGCTCTTCAAGCTGCTCACCCACACCCTTCCCTACGATTTCAGCCGGCGATCCGCCGCCGAGATCGAGCAGCTGGTGACCGAGTCCGAGCCGCCCAAACCGAGCCAAGTAGTGACTCGCACCCCCACCGAGGGCAAAGCGGATCCGGTGGACGTCAGCAAATTGCAACGACAATTGGCCGGAGATCTCGACGCTATCGTGCTCAAGGCCCTGCGCAGCGCGCCGCCCAAGCGCTACTCGACCGTCGAGCAAATGACGGCGGATATCGATCGCTTCCTGCACGGGCATCCGGTGGAAGCTCGACGAGGAAGCCAGAGGTATCGCCTGGGCAAATTCATCGGACGGCACCGAAGCGCATTGGCGGTCGCCGGGGCGGTCACGGCCATGGTCATCTACTTCCTCGCCACCCTCGCTGCCCAAAGCGCTCGCTTAGAGGTAGAGCGTGATCAAGCTCGGCTGGAAAGGGATAAGAAACAGCACGTGATCACCCTCTTCGAGGACATCATCTCGTTCGCCGAGCCCTTCGTCGATCGGGGCGAAGAGCTGAGCGTCAAACAAGCGGTGGAGCGCAGCCTGCCGGTGATGGAATCCCGGCTTCGAGACCAACCCTCGGTGCGCGCCCAGCTCTTGCACACCACCGGCTCGATGCTCAATCGCTTGGGCTCACACGACTCCGCCAAGTCCCGGCTCAGCGAAGCCCTAGAGCTCCACCGACTGCACGGCGCGGCCCGGAGCGAGATCGCGTCCACCCTGACCGCCTTGGCCTCAGCCCACAAACACCTCGGCGACTACGACACCGCCTTGAGCCTGGGCCAAGAGGCCATCGAGTTGCTCAAGACCACCGCCGAGGTTCCCAACTCCGACCCATCCCTGAACGTGGCCGCGCTCACCGAGCTGGTTTCCATCCTCTGCTACCGCGACGAGTTTCTGGCCGCCGAAGAGCCGGCTCTGGAGGCCCTCGAGCACTCCAAAGACCTGACGGGAGATCGACGCCAATATCGCATGCTCGCCTTGGACCTCATGGCGACGATCAAGAACAAGCTCGGTGCGTACAAAGAATCCGTTTCCCTGCGTCGCCAAAGCTTGGCGTTGCGGCGCGAACTCTTCGGCGAAGACCACCCTTCCCAACTCTCCGCCCTCTCCAACCTCGGGCTAGCCCTCCGCTGGTCCGGCGAACTCGACGCCGCCGAGCGCTCCTACCGAGAAGTGCTCGACAAACTGGCCACCATCTATGGACCGGAAGACGAGCGTTACGCCTACACCCTCAACAACCTAGCGGGAGTGCAATTCGCTCGGGCCGACTACCAGGCAGCCCTGGAGAATTACGAGAAAGTCCAAGAGATCTTCCGAAAGCGCATCAGCGCCGACCATTGGCGCAATTTCTTCTACCTGGTCAACGCCGAAGCAAGTCGTCTTCGATTGGGCGAAATAGAACTCGCCCAACGGCGCTTGCGCTCCGGAATCGGCATTTGGCAACCCAAGCTGGGCGACGACCATTGGCTAGTCGCCCACGCCCACAGCGTGCTGGGAGAAGCCATCGTCGCCGACGGCGACCTCGAGCAAGGCGAGCGCCTGCTAACCGAAAGCTATCTAAAATTAACCGAACTGGGCGCCAAAGACCGCTATCGACGCCAAGCCCTCGATCGCCTGTCGACCTTCCTCGACGCCCAGGGTCGAGCCGGCGAAATCCAACGATTCGCCGCCATGTTGGAAAGCTAGACCACCGCGAAGAATTCCCCGGGGTAGCTGCGCAACCCCGGGCTGGGCATAGGAACCCCTTCAGGGTTCGAGAAGAGATCGGCCAACAAGGCTGAAAACCAGCTCTATTCCTTCGCGCGGTCGGCCCTTAATCGGCATCACCAAACTGTTGCTCTATTGTACGCTTGAGCCTGAGATCCTCGATACTGGGAGCAAGGTGTAGGAGCTTGGATACTGCAACGTCAAAATCATGGGGTTTGCCCCCCTTGCTCTCACGGGAAAAGTAGCAGAAGGCGTACAGGGAGCTGACCGTTTTTGGATGTCCTTCACCAAGCAGCCTATTTCTTCGTTCCCAAGCATCTCGAACCATTGAGATCGCTTTTTTCTGAAACCCACAATCCCATTGGGCGCAAGCTAGATTGTGTAACGCAGCACTGAGAATCTTTGATCGATCATCAGGACCTTGAAGCCGCGAACGAATCTCATAGATCTTCTTATGTCTGGTCAACCTCTCAGCGCTTGAAGATGCTTCAGCCAGCGCATTCATTGTATGAAGAGAGTCCTCGTCCTCCTCGCCAAATTCGGTCACTTGTTGGTTCAAGATCTCTTTTAAGGTGTCATAGACCCTTTCTGTGTTGCTTAGGGGATCAACCATTCGAAGGGTATCTGCCAAGGCAGATTCACACATCAATCTACGCTTTCTTCCAACCTTCAGCTTCAGCTGTTTCTCCCTAACTTCGAGAGCTTCGTCGAATCGAGCCTGGTCGTAAAGACTAACGGCCCGATTGTTGAGGGCAAGGAATAGGTCGTCAGGGTCGTTCCGTAGCCACGCGGCAGAACGCTCCAGCATCTCAGCGGTCTGATATCTTCCCGATTCGCTGGCAAAAGTAGCTAGCCTAATCCACAAAGACGTCGGATCCCAGCTCATTCCCCAGCTCGTCTGAAACCGATCCCAGAGTTCCTGATCCCTTATCGCATGAATAAGAAATGGTTCAACTGCCGACCAATTCTCGGGAAGACTGGTCTTTTCGGGCAACATATTTTCCAGAGTCACGTGAACTTTTTGAAAGACGGTCGCTGCAAGGTTCTCACTCGCCAACCGGTGAATCAGAACCTCCTGGACCAACCGATGCACTGAAACCGACTTGCCTTCCACGTCCACCTTGACGAAAGAATACGCGGCCAACGGTTTGACGATCTTGCGTGAAACCACAAACGAATCTGAAAGGTCGAGCTCTGCCAAGGCCGGACCCAGATGCTCGCCTTGCTCAAAGAGCTGAAGCGGAATGCCGTCAGGATTCAGAAACGCGAAGGCTTGCAACGCCTCGCGGGCGGCGGCGGTAAGCTTCTCAAAGGAGATCGCCCAAGTCGTGGCTACGGTGTTCTCGTAGGCCCCCTTCAAAGGGCGATCACTACGTTCCGTTTCAGTAAATTCAATCCAACGCTTTCGGAAGCCATCGAGATAGTCCGAAACTCGGATGGCTGGATTCTCGCGGAGATATGCTGCTGCCTGTTCCAAAGCGAGGGGAAGATAGCCTAGCTCTGCCGCAAGCTCGCCACAGAGCGCCCGCTCGTTTTCCTGTCGGCCACCCCGCCGCAAAAGAAATCCCACCGCTTCATCTTCGGGTAAGACATCAACCGCCAACGGCTCGCCACCCCATCCCGGAGCTTGGTGCCGAGTGGTGATCAACACATGACCCGCCGCGCTTTGAGGAATGAGGTCGTCGATGTCTGAGGGATCATCGGCATTGTCGAGGACCAACAGCCAACCCGGTATCTGAGCGACACGCCTAAGCCAAGCCGCTGCCGCTTCGTCCGCCGGCTTTTCTTTCGGCAACCATCCCATCTCAACGGCAAAGGAAGCATAGGCCGCGTTCAATGAACCCGCCGAGGATGCATCGGCCCAGAAGACGCCGGCCGGATAGAGCGCTTTGTTGGAGTGGCAAAACTCGATAGCAATTTGCGTCTTACCCATCCCACCTAGCCCTGTGATCGCTTGAGTCAACGCCACAGACTTCGATCCCCGTAAAAGCTTATCCAGCCGTGTCAGCTGATCCTCACGGCCAGTAAAGTATTCGTTCTTGCTTGGAACATTCCAGAAGTCTGGAATCGACGTTCCCTTGATCAATACGGTCGCCGAACTTGCATCATCCCGGATCAACAGCTCGGCATTGAATAGATCGGGGCCGTATTCCTCATCTCGTATTGAACGGATAGCCGTCTTAAACGCGGTGTCGAGATCTTCCCCATAGCCGAGAGAAGAGTAGAGTGCCGCGGAAAACATCTTCGCGGCCGAGTCCTCAATCCTCCCATGTGTGCCGATTACAAAATCCACATGGTCGCCGATTCTCTGCGCCGAATCGAAGCTCTCACAGAAGTTGAGCACCACAAGACGGACGTTCTTCTTCAGAAGTGCAAACGTTTCCGCTAGAGAATCTGGAGGCAATGATCGGTAATCGTCGGAATCGTCAATCCGCATGAGCATGCCGAGGTGCGCTCGACCATGGCCACAGAAATGGACGATGGTGGGCTTGTGCTGCTGTAGAGCCTGTTTGAGATCATTCGCTCGGGCCGCAGGAATCGAAACCGTTTCGAGCTGATCTCGGTATTCGGATTCCCGTATGGCTCGCACGACGGCTCGATATTCATCGCTCAGGTCGAGGCGCCCTGTAGAAAGGGGATTCGCGGCGACAAAAAGAGCTTTGATGGTGTGTTTGGATCCCATAAGTCGTGGAGAGTTGAGCCTATTGAGTAAACGCGTCGAATTCTAGAGATGGGGCTCAGTGTTCACCCTTCGGTGAGCCTAGCTGGTTGAAGAATCAGGGGGATTCTTCCGGCGGCGTATGCTTTGCAAGCAGTTTGAGAAAATCCGGATCCTGCCGAAACTCCTCCCAGTCTTCGTCGCTGCGCACGTGATCCACCCCGACCGACTGCTGGTCGAGACATCTCGCCAGTGAGCCCAAAGCTACGGCTCTGTCGCCGCGAAGCGCGCAGAGGCACGCGTAGTTGTAAAACTCTTCGACGGGCTGGCCCGTGACACGGGCCAGTTGGCGCAAGGTAACTTCTGTACCGGCGAGATCCTTGCTTTTCAACTGCACGACTCCCTTGTTGCCCATCGCTCCCGCCACCCACTTGAGCACGCGAGCATCTTCGTGTTCACCGTATCGCTCGATCACGGCATCGTAGACCTCGATCGCCTGCTCGAAACGGCCGAGCTCTCCCAGCGTTACCCCCTTATATGCTAGGGCCCGCGCGACCTTGACTTGGAGCGGTGGCTCCTCGCGATCGCCGAAGCGAAGGGTGAGCGCATCGAAGACCTCTATCGCCTGCTCGGAACGGTCCATCCCTGCCAGCATAACCCCCTTGTTCAAGAGAGCCTGGGCGACCCTTTCTTGGAGCGGTTGCTCCTCACGGTCGCCGAAGCGGAAGGTGAGCGCATCGAAGACATCCATCGCCTGCTCGGAACAGCCGAGCTCTCCCAGCCCCACCCCCTTGTTTCCGAGGGCCTGGGCGACCTTGACTTGGAGCGGTGGCTCCTCGCGGTCGCCGAAGCGCAGGACGAGCGCATCGTAGACCTCGATCTCCTGCTCGAAACGGTCGAGTTCTCCCAACCTCACCCCCTTGTTGAAGAGGGCCTGGGCGACCCTTTCTTGAAGCGATAGCTCATCGCGGTCGCCGAAGCGCAGGATGAGCCCATCGTAGACCTCGATCGCCTCCTCGAAACGGTCGAGCTCTCCCAGCGTCAACCCCTTGTTCAAGAGGGCCAGGGCGACCTGTTCTTGGAACGGTAGCTCCTCGCGATCACCGAAGCGGAGGACGAGCGCATCGTAGACCTCGATCGCCGCACCGGTCTGCTTGAGCAGGAAACCTTTGTTGTTCATCGCTTGTGCCACTTGCACGAGCACGCGAGCATCCTCGTGCTCGCTAAATTTGTCGATTAGACGATTTAGGGCAAGAGCCGCTCTTTCCCATCGATCCAGTCGATACGAAAGATATGCAATTTCGGAGAGCAGCGCTGCCAGTGAGTCTTTCAAATCGCGCCCGAATTCGGCTTCGATTTGAGACCATGCGGCGAGCTCTTCAGCAAGCTTTTCTTCTAGATCGGAGCTTGGGGTGCTGAGCTTCACAAAGGCGCTGCCCCAGCGCAGGACATTCGGTTTGGCTGCATCCTCTCCAGCTCGCCGGACGATATCCGCGCCGACGTGTCGTAAGGGTCCACCGTCGACAAATTTCCTAACAGCCTCCCCTAGCGTGGAATCCGGCGCTCGACAAAGACGATGGTAAAGGGCGCGGTACTCCGCCAAGGCCCGGCCTTGGTCGTCACCATTTTCTTCGAAAGCGGATGCCCGGCTTACTTCAAAGACCTGCAGCCTCCGATGTATCTCGTCCCAAGCATTCCAAGATTTTTGGCGATTCTGCCGGAGCATCAATTCCCTGACAATCTCGTGATAGCTCCAGCCTTCTTCCTTCTGTTTCACGAAAGGCATGGCGATCAACCAGTCGAAGAGCTCGTCGATCTCGCTGTCGTCCTCTGGGCCCTTGCTTTCGACCAAGGCTTCCACGATGTCGCGGTCGATATAGAGAGCACAAGCTGCTTCGACGGCCAGCTTTCGTCTCTTCGGCTCGTCGACCCACCGCAGAAAACGGCCGACCGCCTTTTCGCTGGGATCGAAGACGTCGTCCGCAGCTCTCGACGCCGTGGCACAGAGTGTCTCCAGCAAAATCGGCAAACCGCCGGACAGTTTCAGAATGATGTCGACGGTAGGCGCTTCCGTTATGCCCGCCCGCTTCAAATACTCCCTGGCGTCGTCGTCGGAAAAGGGGTTGATCTCGATCCTTTCGGTCGTCTGATGCACTTTTGACCAGCGGTTTTCATCCATCGGAAGGCGACCGGCGATCACGAGGGTGAGATTTGCGGGGAGACCTCCGTAGTGCGCCTCTTGGATCAGGCTCGACAGCCATTCTTCGACGTGCTGCGAGGTTCGCTCGAACGTATCGAAAAACAATACAATGCGAGGGTCCCCCAATTCGTTCAATCCTTCGACAAACAATCGGATGAGCTCTGCGAGCGGTTCCGTCGACCAGCCTGACAACGCGGGTCGCTTCCACTGCCTAACCAGCTCGGCGCCTACCTTGCCGATCCCCCGCGATGCCCTTTCCCTATCCACCAGCACTCCGCTTCCGGGCGGCAAGAGCTCCATACCGGCGCGGGCCGCCGTTTCGAGAAGAAACGATCCCGCACTCTCTTCGAGCGCCAAAGGATCCTCTTTGTTCTGTTGGGCGCGGAATGTTTCAAGGCGCTTTTTGAGCTTGCCGAAGGTCTCGCCGCCGCTCTTCTCCAGATCCTCCACCAGCTTAGCGAGGACTTCCGTCGGGTCTCGCTGTTCCTCGTCCGTCCAGCCGATTGCCGTCTTCTCTTGGTCCGCGATATCCCGGAACAGCTTTAAGAGCGTGGTTTTACCCACTCCTCCTTGGCCATAAACATTGAAGACATGCTTTCGCTTCCGGTGGAACGGCGGCAAAGCCAAGCTGGCCCTAAAACTGTCGGTCTGCTCGTCTCTGCCGACGATCTTCGACTGGTGTAGCAGTTTTAGGTTGTCTTGAAAGGACGGCAAAATTCTTCCTCCCGCTGGATTCCACGGCGATCTAAAGAGATAAGCTTTCGGGAACAACTTTATTCACAGATAAAATCCGGGGTAGCTACGCAACCCCGGGCTGGGCATAGGAACCCCTTCAGGGTTCGGAAAGCGATCCATGCCGACCCCTGGATCTCGCGGGAATCATTTCCCGCCCGCGTAGAGGTCGATAATCGCTTCGATCCCGCGTTGGCAGACGGCGCAGAACGGCACGTCGTTGCGGGAGAACATCACGCAGTCGACTTCCGGTCGAAAGTAGCCGTGGGCGGCATAATTCGCTCCCTCAAAGGCTCCGACGCGGCCTGGCGAGCCGAACAACTCTACTTCCCGTTTGCTTTGCTCTTTAAACAGGGCAGACATCTCCGATTCCGGTCGATTCTTGGCTCGGATGACCTTGCGACGGCTTTGGATCTCGGCGGCCAAGACTTCGAATTCGTCCTTGGGCCAAGGTGTCGGCACCGGGGTGTCGTCGGCCACTAGGTCTCGCCATTTGGGGGCCCCGGGGTCTTTGAGCGCGGTGGCGTTGGGTTCCCACGGCTCGGGACGTTCGGGATCCAGCTCATAGGCTACCGCCGAGCTGTAATACTCGTCCGCAAGGGCCGCCAGATGGTGGCCCAGCTCGTGGATGAAGACATAATCCGCCCAGGCGTTGTCCGCTGCCACGGTGCTGAATTGCCCGAAAATGCCACCGCCGCCGTAGACCTCTCCGTTGACCAAAATCTCCACCGCGTCGTAGGGCGCCCAGGCGGCGATGTCGCGGAAGGCTCGGTTGTCGTAGGTCAACACGTAACGCTCGGAGCGAAAGGCATCGTAGGAAGCACCCACCGGAGAGCGTCGATACTGGCCCGTGGACGGACGAGATACGCCAGATTCTGCCGCCGGCGGGCACAGGCCCCACACATTGATGTCGTCACGGCGGGAGGTATAGGGCTCGTAGGCAAAAAGCACGTCCGTGAAATGACGCGCCCGTTCGGCGAAATGATCGCATTCTTCGGCGGTATAACCGTCGCCGAGAAATAGAAGGTCCAATTTGCGCGCGGGATCCCCGGAGTAATGAATCTTCAGAGCTTCCAGCTTCGGCACCGACGATCGATCCACCAACATGTCGTCGGGATCGATATCCACCCGCCAGGCCTCGACGAAGCTCTGATCCGCCGCACGTTTCTCGACCCGCACTTGCACCCCGCCTTCGGGTTTGGGAAAGCGCAGGGATTCATGAAAAGTGCGATGTTGTTTCTTGGCTTCGCCGGTGGTTTCCCATTCGCCGTAAATCGACGCGAAACCCCGGGAATAGATTTCTGTGCCCGAAGCCTCAAAGACCCGGAATCGGTACTTGCCCAAGCCGGTGGTATCGATCGGCTGCTCGGGATGACCCGGCCAAGGAAGAGGTTCGACCACCACTCGATCGAGGCTCCAAATCTCGTCACCTAAGCCGCCGCTGTGGAAATAGTCGACCCTCAAAGTCGCCGGCGAATCGACGGCAGGATCGGCCAGACCTTGGACTGGAAGTCCGACGAGAACCATCAGCAGCGGCACGAATCGCACTGTCCTTCGCTCCAGACCCCATCGCTTCGGAAGCCCACGGTTCGATTTCATCTCGGTCTCCTATCCGGTTCGATGGCCGTCGTTCTTAGTTTGACTCCTGCCGACTCCGGCATCATGGCAAAAAGGTTGTCTATTCGAAAGCAGGTCTTCGAACACGAACCGTCTTCGAAGCAATAAGCCACTTGGCGGATCACGCTTGACCGATCACTCAAGTCCATCTATGCTGCGCCCGAAGGGCTTGAGCAATCGCTCAAGCCTGCACTAGATCTAAATTGAATTCCCATCACCTCTGGAGCCCACGCAGAATCCCATGGCCACCCGCGAAAAAATCCTCGAAGCCTCCCTACAGCTCTTTCACGAGCAGGGCTATACCGGCACCGGCATCAGCACGATCCTGCGTCAAGCCGAAGCCAATCCCGGCAGTCTCTACCACTTCTTCAAAACTAAGGAAGATCTAGTGCGCGCCGTGCTCGATCAATATCAAGACATGCTTTGGCCGGTGGTTTTGGGACCGGTCCAAGAAGCGGAGCGGGACCCGATCGAACGTATTTTTCGGCTGCTTGCCTGGTATCGAGACGGCATGGTGGAGAGCGGCTGTCGGCTCGGTTGTCCGATCGGTAACTTAGCCCTCGAGCTGAGCGATACCCACCCCGAGGTTCGGCCGAAAATCGAAGCCAATCTCGCGGCTTGGCGCGACGGCATTCGCGCCTGGCTCGACGAAGCCGCGGATCGCCTGCCGGAGGATTGTGATCGCGATGCGCTTTCGTTTTTCGTCCTGACGGTCATGGAGGGAGGCCTGCTCCAGGCCCGCGCCGCCGGGGACCTCGCGCCCTTCGACGCCTCCGTGACGGTCCTTCGGGATCATTTCAACCGTCTGCTGGGCACACCACAGCAGACGGCAATTACGAATGGCTATTCGACGGCGTCACCGTCTCCAATGGCGGTCAAATCTTGAGCCACGTGCCCGATCGCTCAACAAGGGGCGGAGATAGAACTCGCCACTTCTTGTTGTAGGTAGCGGTAAAACCACAGCTTGGCGCGACGCCAATCCTGGCGGATGACGGCCGACGATAAACCTAAGGCGACGGCGGTTTCTTGGTCCGACATGCCGGAGAATGCTCGACATTTCAAGATGTCGACCAACTGCGGGTCGAGTTCGGTCAAGCGCATCAAGGCGCGTTCGACGATCTCGAGTTCAGAGTCGCTCGAGCCGTACGGCGAGCGTCGAAACGAGCCACCGGGCATGGCAGATCGAAGCTGGCGAACCACGGTTTTGAGCTGTTCTTCGACCCAAGCAGGAAATACGTTCCGTTCGCTGCGAGACAGCGGCCCCTGGGGGTAGGAAATGGGATGTGGGTTGTTGACTACCATCTTTACCTCAACAAATCCTGGATTGAACACCGATCCGAAAGTCATTGCAACATCAAAATTTGACGAACCCTGATTTGTGCCTTCACTAATATCTGCGCACTGGTCTGGCGAGAGCCCTCACTTTTTTTACCTCAGGCCCAAATCGCGCCTGATCCTGCACCGCCCATCCAGACTGGTAAGCTTCGGGCATCAGCCCTCATCACCGACGTCTGAGCAGCCATCTTTTAGCAGCCACCCCTAAGAAACACTCTTAAACAACACGTGAAATACCGTTTTGAGGCCTTCGAGCTGGACGACCAAAGGGGCCTGTTGATCGGCCCCGGTGGCGACGTGTCCTTGCGGCCTCAAATCTTCCGTCTGCTGACACTGCTGCTCGAAGAGGCTCCGGCCGTCGTCTCCCAAGATCGTCTGATCGACGAAATTTGGGGCACTCAGCATCTGTGCACGACCTCCTTGCCCCGAGGCATTTGCGAGCTGAGAAATGTGCTCGGCGACGAAGCCCGCAAACCGCGGTTCATCGAAACCGTGCACCGGCGGGGATATCGATTCGTAGGGGATTTGGAGAAGGTCCGGGATGCCGGGCCGCCGGTCGGCGCCGGCGTCGGCGTCGGCGTCGAGCAAGAGTCCACGGAGCCGCTCCGAGACGCTGTGCCCCTGACTACGACCCTACAGACCCCAGCTCTACAGACCTCGACTCCACTGACCCTGACTGCGCAGACCGGCTTGCCCGCGTCCATGGGAAGCGCGGCGAGCCGTCGACGGCTTTGGCTTCTGCCGACGGTTCTGCTGCTTTGCGGCCTGGCCACCGCGACTTGGTTGCTCCGCCCAAGCGGCCCGGCGGAGCGCGCGGCCGACGAGCTCAGGGTGGGCCTGCCCTTGGCCCGTCGGAGTTCCCTCCCCCAGGATTTGAACCACGGGCAGAATCCACTCGACGCCCTCGAAAGCCGTCAATGGTCGGAACTCGGTCTAGGAGCCCCAACCCTCGGGCGGGATGCGACCGTCGAGCCGGCCGTGGCGATCGAACGATTGCGCGCCGCCCTCAGCCGTGAACCTCGATCGGCGGCTCTCTTCTGGCATCTCAGCCGGGCTTGGCAGGAGATGGGACGACTTCAGGAAGCCCGTGAGGCCGCGGCCCGGGCTCTGGAGCACTCCGCCGGTTTGCCCTGGCAAGCTCGACTGATGATCAGCGCTTTGGGTGACGAACTCGAGGGAGATTGGTATCGCGCCGCCAACCGCTATCGCTCCCTATTCGAGAGCCACCCCGACCCAATCGGCCTAGCGCTCACCTACGGCCGCGCTTTGCGCGAGGGAGGCCGGCCTGCCCAAGCTCGGCAGCTGGTGTCGGACTGGCTACATGGCCCCATGGTCGACAATCCCCGCCTGCACCTGGAACTCGCCGACAGCTGCTTGATGCTCGAAGACTTCCCTTGCATGCTCCAGGCAGCCGAGCGGGCCGCCGAACTCACCGCTACCGGTGGGTCGCCATGGCTGCACGCCCGGGCCCTCGACGCCGTCGGTTTTGCGCGCCACCGCTCGGGCTCGTCGCGGCCCGTGGATTCAGTGCTCAGCCAAGCGGAGAGCATGTTCCAAACCTATGGCTTCAACAGTCGATCGGCCCAGGTTTCCCAACACCTGGCGGAAGTGCTGGCGGATCGCGGCGAACTCGACGAAGCCCGTTTGTTGGCAGAGACCGTCATCGGTGTCAGCCGTCGGCTGGAGAACCGCAAGGAGCTGGCCTGGGGATTCTTCTTGGTCGGCCGACTCAAAGCCGAGCGCGGCCAGCTCGAAGAAGCCCAAGATTTATTCGAGCGGTCGATCGAGAGCTTCATCGCCGCCGGTCACCTCAAGGGCCTGGCCGACGCCAAGCTCGCCCTGGCCAGGTTGCACCGTCGACGGCTGCGGCCCGAAGCTGCCCTGATGCTCTACGAGCAGAGCCTCGAAGCCCTGGCGGAACTCAAAGTCGAGAGCCTCGAAGCCACGGTCGACCGAGAACGGATCGAAGTGTTGGAAAGTCTCGGCAAATTCGGGAAACCGGCCCCAAACCAGGCTCTAATCCGTCGGTAAGAACTCCGTAATGTCTCGGTAATCCTCTTTCTGCGCCGATCTTCTAGGCTCCGCAGATCGAATTCTCGCGGCCCGGCCACGCCGGCTCCAGCCTTCGACCCGCTGCCTTCCACCAGCTACGAAAGGGAATCATGGGTATTCAAGGTCTTCAGCGTCTTCTGCTTATCGTCTTGGTCGCCCTGGCCACCCTCGCCCTCGGATGTGGCCGAGCGCCGTCGGACCCAGGGGCGTCGAGCGACGTTCAGATCCCGGATTCCGCGACTTACCATGTGCTGCTGGAAAAAGACTGGACCTTGCGCGCAGCCGCCGATGTCGATGCCGACGGCGCGACCGTTTCGAGCACCGACTTTTCCACCGACGGCTGGTATTCCACCTCGGTACCGACCACAGTGCTGGCAGCCCTAGTGGGCAACGGCCTCTACCCGGAGCCCTACTTCGCCGACAACCTGGAGAAGATCGATACCGAGCCGTTCAAGGGTCCTTGGTGGTACCGCACCACCTTCGAACTCGACGCCCTGGACGAAGGCCTGGCGTTGGTCTTCGACGGCATCAACTACCGGGCCGACGTGTGGTTGAACGGCCGGCGGATCACCGACGACGGTGAGATCGTGGGTTCCTTCCGCCAATTTGAGCTCGATATCCGGGAGTCTGCCCGCCAAGGGAAAAACGTCCTGGCGGTGCAGGTCCATCCACCCCAGCCGGGAGATTTCACCCTCGGATTCGTGGATTGGAATCCGGTGCCGCCGGATCGCAACATGGGCCTTTGGCGCCAAGTGTGGTTGCGACGCACCGGCCCGGTTTCCATGGGCGATGTGGTGGTGACCACCGACCTGAGCGCCGACCACACCGAAGCCGATCTCACCGTGCTCGCCACCCTGCGCAACCACACGGATCGACCCGTCCAAGGACGACTGGTCGGCAAGATCGACGATCTACACTTCGAGCGGGCCTACGAGCTCGCACCGGGTCAAGTCGAGGAGGTGCGATTTGGCGCCGACACCCATCCGACTCTGCATCTGAAGTCTCCGCGTTTGTGGTGGCCTCACGCCCTGGGCGAGCCCCATCTCTACACCCTCCACCTGACCGCACAGGTCGACGGCTCCCAGGTGGACGGCTCGCCTTCCGACCACACTCTTTCCGACGACACTCTTTCCGACCACAAGGTGCTGCGCTTCGGGGTGCGCGAGGTGTCCGACTATTTGAACGCCCAAGGCCATCGGGGTTATCGAATCAACGGCAAGGAGATCTTGATTCGCGGCGGCGGCTGGGTTGACGACCTGATGCTCGCCGACGATTCAGCGCGCATCGAAGCCCAAATGGAATATGCCCGTCATATGGGCCTCAACACCATTCGCCTGGAGGGCTTCTGGGGCAGCAGCCACAAGCTTTACGACACCGCCGACCAATACGGTCTGCTCTTGATGCCCGGTTGGAGCTGCCAATGGGAATGGCAGGAATACCTGGGCAAGGAGGTCGACGAGCAATTCGGCGGGGTTCAAACCGAGCAGGACATGGATCTGGTGACGGAATCTTTGGCCGACCAAGTGCGCTGGCTGAGGAACCATCCGAGCATTTTCGTCTGGGTGCTGGCCAGCGACATGTTGCCCAAACCGGACCTTGAAAAGCGTTACGTAGAAATGATGCCGCAGCTCGATCCAACCCGGCCCATGCTCGCCGCCTGCGCCGACCGCAAGAGCGAGGTCAGTGGCCCCACCGGGGTCAAGATGAACGGCCCTTACGACTACGTCACCCCCAACTATTGGTACCTCAATCGCGACCGCGGCGGCGCCTTCGGCTTCAATACCGAAACCGGGCCCGGCCCCCAGCCGCCGCCCATCGAGAGTCTGCGTCGCATGTTGCCCGAGGAGAATCTCTGGCCGATCGACGAGATGTGGGAGTACCACTGCGGTCGTCACGAGTTCAACACCCTCAAACGTTACGAAAAAGCCTTGAATGCCCGCTACGGCGAATCGTCCGGGGTCGAAGAATTCGCCCGCAAAGCCCAGGTCGCCAATTACGAAGCCATGCGCGCCATGTTCGAAGCCTTTGCGGTGCGTCGCCCGGAAGCCACGGGGGTCGTGCAGTGGATGCTCAACTCCGCTTGGCCCGAGCTCTATTGGCAGCTCTACGATCACTATCTGCTGCCCAATGGCGCGTTCTACGGCACCCGCCGAGCCACCGCGCCTTTGGGTTTGGTGTACGACTACGGCGATACCTCCGTGTGGGTGCAGCGCAATGATCCGAGCCACTCCCTGAGCGGAGCCAAAGCGCAGATCCGCCTCTTCGACCTCAACTCCCAGGAGCTGCACAGCGAGACGATCGCCCTAGACGAGGACTTCGAATACTCGCGATCCATCGCCAAGATCGGCGAGCACCTGGGCGCCTCACCGGTCAGCTTCTTGGACCTGCGTCTGTTGGACACCGATGGCCGGACCGTGGGCTCCAACTTCTATTGGTTGTCCGCCCGGCACGACGTGTTGGACGAAGCCGCCTCCACCTGGTTCTACACCCCGAGTTCCAACTTCGCCGACTTCACCGCCTTGGATCGCCTGAAAAGCACCTCGCTGAAGGTCGACGCCCGTCCTGACGCCCGTCCTGAAGACAGCCGAGACGGCTGGGATCGAATCACCCTCGAACTCGAAAATACCGGCGAGCACTTGGCCTTTTTCATCGAGCTGCGAATCGTCGACCCGCAGACGGATCAGTCGATCCTGCCGGTGTTGTTGGACGACAACTACCTCTCTTTGCTGCCCGGAGAATCCCGTCGCCTCACAGCCCGACTTCCGTCGGCACAAGCCACAACCCACAAGGTCCTGCGTTTCTCGGGCTGGAACGTGGAAGGGGGCGAAGTCTCGATCGGCCACTAATCGTCATCGGCGTCAGCCCCTGGCGTTTAACTAGACGTCTCGAAATTTCCACAAACTATTGATTATAAATGACTTGATGTAGGTTAGGGGCTTGCCCCCTCCCGCTCTTCCTAAGAACCGGCTCGGCTTCGCCTCGCCCGGGCGGGGACAAGCCCCGCCCTACATCCGGAGGTTTGCGGGCATAACCCGCAGTCCGCCCCGCCGCTCTCAAAACGGCACTTCTGGACGGACCCTAATTAACGATCTACGTGACCTAACCGTTCGAGAACCGAGGACTGCCCGTGCAACATCAATCGGCCGCCGAGGGCCCCGCAAAACGAAACCTGCCGATCATTCTCCTGGTCCTGTTGATCTTCTTCGTCATTTCTTTCCTCACCAACATCTTGGGTCCGCTGGTGCCCGACATCATCTCGGGATTCCAGCTGAGCCTAGCGATGGCCGGCTTCTTGCCGTTCGCCTTTTTCATCGCCTACGGCGTGATGTCCATCCCCGCCGGCCTCCTATTGGAACGATTCGGTGAGAAACCGGTGCTGATCACCGCTTTCGCCCTGGCCTTCGGAGGCTCCGCTTTCTTTGCCGTCCTACCCCGCTACGGCGTGGCCCTGACCTCCCTCTTCATCATCGGCATCGGCATGACCCTGTTGCAGGTCGCCATCAACCCCTTGCTGCGCACCGCCGGAGGTGAGCAACACTTCGCGTTCAACTCCGTGCTCGCCCAATGTGTTTTCGGCGGCGCGTCGTTCCTCAGCCCCTTCGTGTATTCCTACCTGGTCACCCACTTGCACGACTACGCCGGCGGCGGTCCTTGGTGGATCGATGCCCTATCCCGGCGAGTGCCGGCGGACTTGCCCTGGATCTCTCTCTATTGGGTTTTCGCCCTGGTGTGCGCGATCATGGTCGGTGTTCTGGCCTGGGCTCGATTACCGAAGGTCGAGCTCCAGGACGAAGAACGACCCGGCGCTTGGAAAACCCACCGGGAGCTGTTGGCGGAGCCCAAGGTGCTGCTCTTTTTCTTCGGCATTTTCTGCTACGTCGGCGCCGAGCAAGGGGTCGCCAATTGGATGTCCCAATTCCTTCACACCTACCACGGCTTCGACCCTCAAATCGAAGGAGCTCGGGCGGTTTCCTACTTCTGGGGTTTGCTCACCGCGGGCTGCCTGCTCGGCCTGCTGCTGCTCAAACTCTTCGATTGTCGCAAAGTGCTGATCGCCTTTTCAGTCGGTGCGCTCGCCTTTTTGACCCTCGCACTCTTCGCCGGGCCATGGGCGGCCTACCGATCCTTCATGGCGGTGGGTTTCTGCCTGTCGGTGATGTGGTCGATCATTTTTTCCCTGGCGCTGAATTCCATTCCGCGTCACCAAGGCTCCTTCTCGGGCATCTTGTGCACGGGCATCGTCGGCGGAGCCTTTATTTCGCTCTTCATCGGCTGGATCGGCGATCGGATAGGGCTGCGGCTGGGCATGGCGACCCTCTATTTGCCCTTGGCCTACATCCTCGCCATCGGGTTCTGGGCCAAGCCGCTGGTGGACAATGCCACCGTGAGTTGGAGGGAGCTGATCGATCGCTGGACAGGCCGTGGTGACTTTCGGGTTTCCTCAGCCGACAAAGGGATTTAGGATGAGACCCGAGGAGCCCATGATGAAATGCTTCAGCCGACTGCGCCGGCTCGATGCCATGAAGCCAGGCCTGCTGATCGCCCTGGTCGGCTGCAGCCTCGCCTGCGGCACACCCTCGTCCGACCTCTCCCAAGGTCCCTTGCCGCCGGCGTCCGACGATCGACATTCCCCCTCGAGTTCACCGCCGGGGGGCCTCGAACCGTCCCAAACCCCCATGTTCGTGAGCTTCGGTTGGGACGACAACGGATATGCGGACGGCATGGCGTGGGCTCTCGACTTGGTCCGTGATCGCCACAACCCCACAGGTTCCGCCGCAGGCTCGGCCAACGCCCGGACCTTGGACGGCGGTGCCATGCACATGAGCTTCTATTTCACCTCCGCCTACGCCACCGAGCCCGATGTGGCCGAGTCTTGGCGGCGGGCTTTTCGCCAAGGTCACGAGGTGGGCATCCACACCCGCACCCACACCACCAACGTCACCACCACCCTCGACGAATGGCGCGCCGAAATCGCCGGCTGCGCGGACTTCCTAGAACAAGAAATCGGTGTGCCCCGAAGCGAGATCATGGGATTTCGCACCCCCTATTTGGAGCATAACGAAGCCACCTTCATCGCCATCCGTGAATTCGGCTTGGTCTATGACTGTTCGTTGGAAGAAGGTTTCGACGCGTCGTCGGACGGCACGGATTTTCTTTGGCCCTACACCCTCGACACCGGCAGCCCGGGCAATGAAATGCTGGCGGCCCAGGACTTGAAATCTGCCATCGGCCACCATCCGGGATTGTGGGAAATGCCCGCCTACACCTTCGTGGTGCCGCCCGATGCCGAGTGTGAGAAATATGGCGTGCCTTCGGGTCTACGGGATCGGCTGGCCAAGATTCAAAAATATTTTCAACCGCAAAATGGCAAGATTACCGGCTTTGATTACAACCTTTGGTATCTCTTTCATTTATCCAAGGAAGAAGTCGTCGCGATTCTCAAATACACCTTGGATCAACGGCTGGCCGGGAATCGCGCACCGCTGTTGATCGGCATGCACAGCGAAGAATACTCGGAAGAAAGCGAGCCCGCCCTGGGCTCGACCTATTTGGAACGTCGTCAGGCGATCGAAGCCTTTGTCGACTATGCCGCCTCCTTGCCCGAGGTGCGAATCGCCTCCAGTCGCGAGATTTTGGATTGGATCCGCGAGCCGTCCGGGTTAGAAAACAGCTCCAACCCTTCGAATCCCTGATGTTGGCTGTCCTGCGGCGAGGAACCACGCCATGAGCTTGATCGACGAGATTTTCCAACAGCCCGAGGCCCTGGCCCGGCTGCTCGAGCGACAGCAGAAAACCGTGGACGGAATCGCGAGGGCTCTGCACCGGCGGCGGCCTCGATTCGTTTATCTCGCCGCCCGAGGCACCTCCGACCACGCGGGTTTCTACGCCAAATACCTCTTCGGCACAGTCAACCGCCTGCCCGTCGCCCTGGCCGCACCGTCCATTTTCAGCCTTTATCAAAGCGCGCCTCGGCTCGACGATGCGCTGGTGATCGGCATTTCCCAATCCGGCGAGTCGCCGGACATCGTCAGCGTGTTGACCGAAGCTGCCGAACAAGGTGCCACCACCCTGGCGATCACCAACTGCCCGGAGTCGCCCTTGGCCAAGGCTGCGGACTTCGTGCTCGACACCTGCGCCGGCCCCGAGAGTTCGGTGGCCGCCACCAAAACCTACACCACCCAACTCCTGGCCATCGCCATGTTGTCGAATGCCCTGGCGCCGGACGACACCCGGACCTCCGAACTCAAGAATCTGCCCTACGAAGTCGACCAGATTCTCGAACTGTGCCCCGCCACCGAACGGGCCGCCGAGCGCTACCGATTCATGGAACGCTGTGTGGTGCTCGGCCGAGGGTTCAACTACGCCACCGCCCACGAGTGGTCCCTAAAGCTCAAAGAGCTGACCTATGTGGTGGCCGAGCCCTACTCGCCGTCGGACTTTCGACACGGGCCGATCGCCATCGTAGGACCCGGGTTTCCGATTTTCGGCGTGGCGGTGCGCGGCGCTGTTTTTCAAGACAGTCTCGACCTGCTACGCGGCCTGGCGGACGCCCAACATGCGGATCTTCTGGTGGTCTCCAACGCGCCCGAGGCCTTGCGATTGGGCGATGCCGCATTTCCCTTGCCGTCGGAAATGCCGGAATGGCTGAGCCCGATCCTCACCATCGTACCCGCCCAACTCTTTTGCTTCTTCCTGACCCGTCACAAGGGACTCGACCCCGAAATGCCCAGGGGCTTACAGAAAGTTACCCGCACCTGGTGAGGCTGCAGCTCCAGAGACTCAGAAAGCTCGTCGGCAACCCCTAAGCGTGATATATGTACCTCTATCGTAACGTCTTCCCGAAGCAGCGAGAGCCGGCGTCTTTCTGATGCCTTCTTTCGCATGCCTCGTTTTTTGAACCCACCCAGAGGAGTGTCATGCGAAACAAGGGATCTATTCTGTTGGCAGTACTGTTGTTATTCGGCCTGAGCTTGATCGTCGGCCTCAGCGCGTCGGCGGCCGATGGCGAACCGGCCGGCGAACCCCAACAAGAGGGCCACGGCCATTCCGGACATGCCGAAGCAGGCCACGGCCATGCCCAAGGTCATGAAGGCCACCACGAAGGCCATGAGGGCCACCACGAAGGCCACGGCCACTCGGGTCACGGACATGAAGGTCACGAAGGTCACGAAGGTCACGAAGGCCACAGTCATGAAGGCCACGAAGGCCACGGTCATGAAGGCCACGAAGGACACGGCCACGAAGGCCACGGCCACGAAGGCCACGGCCACGGTGGTGGCGGCGGCGGCGGCGCTTAGTCGATCGCTTCTGACGACCCGGCTCGAACGCGACTGGGTTAACGGACAAGAGAGCGGGAGGTCATGGATCTCCCGCTTTTCTGCGTTTAGTCGACAAAAAACGCAAGGGCCCCAGCAGTAGGCAGATGCCGAAAACCCCCAGCACCAAACTGCGCGACGCAAAGGGCGATAGCAGGGTGTGGTGGAGGACGAGGATCGCCGCCAGGTAGGCCAGGCGGTGGAGTTCTTTCCAGCCCTTTAGCCGTAGCTTCGCCAGGATCCAGGGAAACGACGTGGCGAAGAGCAGGGTCAGCAGACAGGCTGCCACCAAGGCCGAGCGTAAATAGGGCCAATGCCAGACCGACGGCCACGAGCCCCGGAGATAGGTGCCTAGGGATAGACCCAGGTGGACCCAGGCGAGCACTGCCGACACCACCCCAAAAGCTCGGCGATAGGCGATCCACACTCCTCCTCGGGAATGTCTTCGGCCCCGCCGGTGGCTCCACCAGCCCGCCAATCGGCTCAGCGGGGTCATGGTCAATGAGAGCAGCAGAGCTGTTAGCGCGGCCCATCCCGTGCCTCGCACGGCGTGCAGCTCTCGCAGCCACGGCCAGGGTTCGCCGGCCGCCCAGAGCACGATGCCGAAGAGCGCCAAGGTCGCTGCCGTCGCCACTTGGGCCAAGGCGTGGTCTTGGATCGTATTCGGGCTCGAGCCGGCTCGCACGGCACGATCCTTGACCTTGCGGCCCAGGTCGGTGGTCGTTTCGGTGCTCTCAGCTGTCGCCGTCTCGGTCGCCTTGTCGGTCATAGGGCGTCCAGCAGTTCGGCCAAGTCTCGGATCTGCTGCTCGGAAAGCCCGGCCGTATCCCCATGACGATTGCTGCGGTTGTGCTCCACCAATACCTCCTCCAGGGAGTCGGCGCGGCCGTCTTGCAGCCAATGGCCCTTGGCACCGATACCCAATAAAGAAGGGGTGTCCAAGAATACGGTCGGCCCGAGTTTGGCTCCGTATTCGGGAAAGAGGGAGCGGGCGGGATGCCCACCCAGGTGGGTGAAGGCGGGCGGCGTGTGGCAGACGTCACAGCCGGCCGTGGCAAAGACTTCGAGGCCCGATCTCATCGTTTGGAGCAGCGGATTCGGAGGCGTTCGACCCTGGGCAATGGCCAGGTGTTTGGGGTGCAGGGGACGGTTGAGGGACTCGACCCAGGCCTCTAAGTCTTCAGGGCGGGAGGAAACATAGCGGCGATAGCCGCGCAACAAGGAGTTCGCCAGGCCGGGGTGAAGATCTCGGACCCGCGGAAAGCTGCCGTCGCGCAAATAGGGTGAGGTGCCGGTCAGGCCGCGCACGGTTAGGGTCGGCAGGAGGGGTGTTTGACCGATGTCGTGGGGGCTGTGGTCGGTGCCGCCGTGCAGGTGGCAGCTTTGGCAAGAAATACCGGAACGGGTGGTTTCGTAAAAAGCCCGTTCCCCCCGACGCAAGACCAGACCCTGACGGACCACAGACCCTTCCGGCGCCGAGGCCAACTCATCGTCGTTGCGCGACAGACCGTGAAAGAAGAGCAGGCCGTCGTCGCCGTAAACCGCCACCGCGCCGCCCGCCGGCGAAGACGCGGCCCAGATCCCTTGGCCCAAATCGGCGACGCCATGGGGGGCCACCAAATCCAGCTCGTAACCTGCCACCACCTCGGGCGGACGGGCGAAATCCTCGTCCACTCGCCAAACCTCGCCGCTGCCGGCGAAGGCCACGCGCAAGGTGCCGTCGGCTTGGGGCTGGATGCCCATGGGCGACACGCCGGAGTCGAGGCTGCCCGGCAAGGTCTGCACCTCGGTTCGACGGCCGGTGATCCGCTGGGCAATGACGTCCCAGCTTTCGGTGTCGAGGGTCAGGATCTGATCCTGAATAAAGTGGTTGCCGCGATGATTCTCGCCGTCGGGCCGAAAGTCCGTGACCGCGACGAAAAGCCGTTGACCGTCGAGGCTGGGGGCCAAAGTCACCGCCGGTCGACCCAACCACAAATGGGCATCTTCCTCCCAAGTGTCGCCTTCGGCGAGCTCTTCCGCGACCTGCCTGAATCGGCACAGGGTCCGCTCTTCGGCACTCGAAACCGCCAACCGATCCGCGCCGACAAAAGCGATCCAATCCGGTCGGACCTCCAAGGAAATTTCGACCCATGGGTTCGACGTCTCGCCCAATCCCGCGGTTTCGACGACCACCATCGACGGCTCCACCCCCGACTTGGCCACCGCCAGGCGTCGACCGTCCGGTGACACAGCCAACCGGCCTTGGAACGCGCCGATTTCGAGTTCGGTGAGCAGCTCGAAATTTGTCGCGTCGAAGATCAGCAAGCGGTCCTCGTAACGATGGCTGACCGCCAAGCGCCGCTCGCCGGAGCCGGGGTCGAGGAAAAAGACACAGTCCGCCGGCCCATCGCCCATGTCGATGCGGCGCAGCTCACCGTCGCGGGAGATCACGATCAGCTCGTCGGTTTCTTCGCTCGGGGTGGCCGCCCAGCCGGCGGCAGGGTCACTGCAAAACCACCGCGGATGGGGCTCGGGATCGACCCTGGACATCCGCCGCGAGTGGATCGCCCCGTCGGTGCGCAAGAAGATTTCTTGTTGAGCGTCGGTGCCCGTCGGCAGGCCGTGGATTCGCGGATCGTAGAAGACCACGAATAAACCGTCGGCCACGGCGTGCCCGTCGAGCTGCGGGCCGCCTTCGCCCAAAACCATCTGCAGCCCGTTTGCGGACGGCGCCGTGACGTAGAAAGTCTGGGGTCGGTCGGTGGTGATCAAGGGTGGGGCGATCGACGGCGAGGCCTCCTGACGCAGTCGGTCCCGGGTGTGCAGGCCCAAACCGCGCAATCCCTCTTCGGCCGGGAAGTCGACCCTGGCGCGCCACATCGCCGCCACGGGAATGGCCAACAGCACCAGGCCGACGGTGATCCACAAGCCGCCCGTCGGCCACTCCAAGCGACGGGGGCGAGCCTGTAGCAGCAGCCACGCGGCGACATAGGCGGCTGCTCCGGCCCACAGCTCGGCAATGGGCCAGATCGACCACAACAAGAACGCCACCGCTAAAACCCATAGCTGGGAGGTCATAGAAAAAGCTTTGGCCATGGTTGGATTGTACGCCGAGACGCGGTCAACCCGTGGCCGATCAAGCCAAGCATTGTCGTCGGGCCCGAGAGATGCCACCATAATCGTCTTCAACACTGCAATCGTCTTCAACACCGCGGAGAGCCTGCACGTCCAAACCATGAGCACCGAAGCCGATACCCCACGCCCCGACATCCTCGAGCTGCTGGAGCAGGCCCTAGACCTGGCCGGTCCGGAACGGCGAGCCTTTCTCGCTGAGATTCGCGGCCGAGATTCCGAGCTGCACGACGAGCTGGTGTCGATTTTGGCCGGCGAAGACGATCTGAAATCAGAATTCTTGGGCGAGCCCGCGGCGGAAGCCTTCGCCGATCTGGTGGTCGACCAAGCCGGCGGCGAGACCCAATTCATTCGCCAACATCCCGAGACCTTGGGGCCGTTCCGAGTGTTGTCGGTGCTCGGCGAAGGAGGCATGGGTTGCGTTTATCTCGCGCAGCAGGACCATCCCGTGAAGCGGACGGTGGCCATCAAATTGATCAAGGCGGGCTTCACTTCGCCGGGATCCGTGGCTCGTTTCGCGGCCGAACGCCAAGCCATGGCCAGGTTGTCTCACCCGGCGATCGCCAAAATGCTCGAAGCCGGCACCACCGACGACGGCTTCCCCTACTTCGCCATGGAGCAAATCGTCGGCTCTTCGTTGATCGAATATTGCGATCGGCAGCGGCTCGACGTTGAGGGTCGCCTCGAATTATTCGTCCAGATTTGTCGAGGTGTCGAGCATGCCCACCGCAAGGGCATCCTGCATCGCGACCTGAAACCGTCGAATATTTTGGTCACCGAGATCGACGATCGACCGGCGCCCAAAATCATCGATTTCGGCATTGCCAAAGCCATCTCCGGCTCCCTCACCGATCAAACCGTCTTGACGACCCACTTCGGCATCGGAACTCCGAGTTATATGAGCCCGGAGGCCTTCCACGACCATGACGGTGACGTCGATGGTGACGTCGATACCCGGACAGATGTTTATGCCTTGGGCATCATCCTCTTTCAAATGCTGGTCGATGGATTGCCACTGGAAACCCGCGGCCTGAGCATTTCCCAGGTGGCCCATCGCGTCGGCACTGAGGAGCCACCGCGAATCGGTGCGTTCTTCGAAAATCTCGAGGAAGAAGAGCAGGAGCGGATCGCCAAGCTGCGGAACACCCAGCCCAGAGTCTTACATCGCCGGCTGGTGGGCGACCTGGAATGGATCATCCACCGTGCGGTGGAAAAAGACCGTTTGCGACGCTACGGCTCGGCCGCCGAGCTGGCGGACGACATCCAACGCCATCTAGACCTAGAGCCGGTATCTGTAGGTCCACCGACGTTTACCTATCGCATGGGACGGCTCGCCCGGCGACACCCTGCGGTCACCGCCGGTGCGACGCTCGCGGTCCTCGCTCTGGCGCTCGGCAGCGTCGGCACCACCGTCGGCATGGTGCGTGCCCGTCAAGAAGCGGAACGCGCGGCCTTGGAGGTTGAAAGGACCCAGGACGCCTTGATGAAAACAGAAGAGGCCACTGAATTTCTAGTGGAGCTCTTCGAAGTGTCCGATCCACGGGAAGCGGGCGGAGAGTCCACTACCGCCGAGCAGCTGCTGAAACGCGGCGAGCAGCGGATCGAACGCCGCTTTGCGAACCAACCCCTGCAACGGGCCGAGCTCCTGGGCACCCTGAGCGACGCTTACCTGCGCCTCAACCTACCGGCGGAGGCCCTACGCTTGACCCAGGCAGCCCTGGCCTTACGTCGGCAACATCCGTCGATCGATGCCGAGGACCTAGCCGCCGAAGACCTGGCCGCCGATCACCAACGCCTCCAAACCATCCGGGCCCGGATGCGCACCGACGTCGAAAAGACGTCCGTCCAATAGCTCTTGGGGAGGTCGATGCTCGTGCTAGACCTTCTGAACCCTGCCTGATAGCGTCCGTAATATGGTTATTGTCAACAGCGACGAAGCAGGATCCCAGCTCTCCGAACTCATCCGTCGAGCGCGGGCAGGCGAAAGAATCGTCATCGCCCAAGCAGGTGACCTGTTGGTAGAGCTGCTCCCCTTCCAGAATCCGACGCAAAGAGAGGGTGGAATCTGGAAAGGCAAGGTCCATATGGCGGATGATTTCGACAAGCCACTGACAGAGCTGGAAGCTGAAATCTATGGCCCAACCTTACGCAATTGATCGGCTGTGGACGTAATAGAACTTAGCGGGCTACGCCCGCAAACCTCCGGATGTAGGGGCGGGGCTTGCCCCCGCCCGGGCGAGGCGAAGCCGAGCCGCTTCTCAAGGAAGAGCGGGAGGGGGCAAGCCCCGGGCAAGCCCCTCACCTACATCAAGCCATTTATAATCAACGGTTTGTAGAAATTTCGAAACGTCGAAGTCAGATCGATGCCCGCCAAAAAGAATAAAAAGCGCGACGAGGACCTCAAGGGCTCTGAGCTGGTGAAGGAAACCAACCGACGCATCCGCTTGGCCCGTGGATTCTGGGACGCCCACAAGAATAAAGCCTGCCGTCGAGAGCGCGACCGCGCCTTGGCCCTTTACGAGCGTTTGTCGAAAGAGCAGCGCGAACAAATCCCTCAAACCTTGAGGGTGTGGCTGCGCTACCGCAGCGAAAAATATTTCGGTCCGCACCGGACGGCGCCCGGCAAAGGTTAAGTAGGGCCCTTCCAGGAATGAATTCTCGGTGGGTCGGCGCGGCGCCCTGCGCGCGTCGCTCCGAACTTGGACGGGGCCAAATTCATTAGACCCCCCAGGCTTGATTCGCCTCCCAAAACGCTCACCCTCCCCGGTAATTTCATTTCCTACTGGTGCTCTTGATGGAGATCAGGACGCCACTGCGCTCTTTGGGAAAGGGCCTCGCCATTGCCAATTCGCAAGGCGAGCCCGTCCGCGACGACCGCAACCCGACGACCGCAACCTGGGGAGACACCCGTGATTCATCTAGCAGCTCCATCTCCAACCCCGTCCCTCGACTTTGCCGTGCCCGCCCGGCATCGACCGGCTCGATCCTTCTACCCAAAACGACTCAACCTCGCCCAAACCATCAGCCGCATCACAAGCCACATTGCGCTCGCAGCCGCACTGTTGGTGACGTCGATGGTGACCGTCGTCTCGTCGGCCGAAGCCGCCGAATTCTGCACCGCCGCCTTCGCCGCCGACGGTGGCCAAAACTCCGACGCCGATCTCGCGACCCGAACCCTGCGGGTCAGAGCCGACGGGGGCTTTGGCACCGAGCACACCTCCGACGCCGAAGTCGGCTTTGAATTTGAAGCGGTTTCAAGCATCAACGCCGATCTCGAGCTAGGGCTGACCTACAATGGACAGCTCGTGGGCGAGCTCGGCACCAACTTGATTTACGGCGACATCGACGTCCGAGTCGTGCTTCGAGACGTGACCGACGGTTCCGAAATCGATACCGTGGTTTTGCTCGACAAACGACAGGACGGATCTGGATTCAAAAAGGTTTATGAAGTGGTGACGTCCAACCCCTTCGACGCACCCATTGCCACCTTTGACAACGTCCCGCTGGAAACCGGCCACACTTACACCGTCACCGTTCGCGCCTTGGCGAAAGCCAAAGGGTTGGCCGGCGAGGCCGACTTCAAAGACGGCGAACGCTCGATCGATGTCGGTTGTTTGCAAATCACCGAAGGAGAAGGGCTCGACTCAGACGGCGACGGGCTCTACGACCATTGGGAGCAGGACGGCATCGACGTCGATTTCGACGGCGTGATCGACTTGGATCTACCCGCTTTCGGCGCCCAATGGGACCACAAAGATCTCTTTGTGGAGCTCGATTGGCGCACCGGCGAAGAGCCCTCCCGCGCCGAGATCAACGCTTGGAAAGCAGCCTTCGCCCAGGCTCCAGTCGACGCCGGCGGTGTCTCCAACCCGAGCACGCTGCCGGGCATCAATTTGTGGGTCGATACCGGCGGTTTGATGGAAGACGGCATGTTGGTGGGTGACGACTTCGGCGGCGGCAACGAAATCACCGAGGCGGTCCGCTGCCTCGACGCCTCCTTCTACGACGCCAAAGCTCTATATTTCGACCCCATCCGACTGCTCGCTTTCCGCTACATGGTCAGCGGGATTTCTCCGGGTGAGAACGAATGCGCCGACGGGTCCAAACCCGGAGGCCTCGCCGAACGTCCCGGCAACGACGCCATTGTTTATTCCACCGATCCGGCCTATTTGGTGCATGAACTCGGCCACAACCTGAACCTGCGCCATGGGGGTGGTGACGGTATCAACAACAAACCGAATTACGTCAGCATCATGAACTACAACTACGGCTTGGATATCCCGCAGAACGGCGGAGGCCCGGGTTTGGTGGACTTTTCGCCGCCTCGCTGCCTGGGCTGCCCCACCGGCCGAGGCACCGTTCCGGACGATCTCGACGAGAGATCCCTGGATGAAACCAAGGTCTTGGATATGGATGACGACCGCAACATGTTCATTTTTCGGGATCTACTCGCGGTCGACAAGCCGTGGCCTATGAGTGGCCTGGATACCGATGGGGACGTCGCCTTGGATGTGGATTGGGACGGCGACGGCGTCATTTCCGGCGGCACGGTCACCGTCGACATCAACGAAGACGGAAAATGTGTCGCACCCGGCACCGACGGGACGATGGACACGGTACCGAGCGTCGACGATGTTCTGTTGAGTGACAACATCATCCACGATGGCCCCAACCGCCGTTGTGATTCAACGGCTGTGGACGACGACCAACAAATTCGCGACCCGGGTGCCGAGCAACCGGACATCTTGGTGGGCCACGACGATTGGGCCGCCATCCAGCTCAACCCCCGAGCGTTCGGTGAAGACAGCGAGTCAGCTTTGAACCTTTCGGACGAGCCGGAACGGTCCCTTGAGGAGACCCTGGCCGTCGCCCGTGCGATCCACGAGACCGACCTGGAGATCACCAAAAGCGCACCGAGCCGGGTGAATGTCGGTAAAAAATTCACCTATACCTTAACCGTCCACAATCTCGGCCCACGGCCGGCCCAGCGCATTCGGGTGACCGACACGTTACCGCCGGAAGTCACCCTGCTCGAGGGTCCTCGTGAGTGTTTCGAATCCGGGGATCGAGACCTGATCTGCGAGCCTTCACCGCTCTTCCCCGGGGAAAGCCACAAGCTTCGCATCGAGGTGATGGTCGATCCAGCGGCGGTGGCCGCTCTGCCGGCCCCGGTGATGATTAAGAACACCGCCAAAGTTGAAAACCGGGTGCCGTTGGGCCTCAACGGTCAATTCGGCTTCGCCAGTGACGATCCGGACTTTTCCAACAACATCGACACCGTGTCGACCGAGGTCAATCGCTCTCCGGTGGCCGACCCCGGCGTGGCCTACGTTGCGGAATGCCAAGGGTCGCAATCGATCGTTCAGCTCGACGGCTCCGCCTCCTTCGATCCCGACGGCAATCCCTTGAGCTTCCAGTGGAGCACAAGCTGTCCGGGCGGTGTCTTCAACAACCCGAACGATAAGGACCCGCGGCTGACCCTGACGAGCGCCGCGCCCTTCCCCTTGGTCTGTGGAGTGTCCCTCGAGGTCACGGATCCGGATGCGCTCGCCGACACTGTCGGCACCTCGGTGACGGTCGACGATACGATGCCGCCCGTGCTGCAAGTTCAGCTCAGCCCGAACCTGCTGTGGCCACCGGATCACACCCTGCGCGGAATCACGGCAACCGTCACCGCCACCGATACCTGCGATCCCTCGCCGTCAGTGGTCTTAACGACGGTCTTCAGCGACGAGCCCGACGACGCCCCCGGCAACGCCGATGGCGATACCACCGGAGATATCGACGGCGTCGATCTCGGCACCGAGGATCTCTCCTTCAATCTGCGCGCCGAGCGAGACACAACAGGAGCCGGCAGAACCTATACGGCGGCCTACATGGCCACCGACGCCCAAGGTCTGATCTCCTCAACTGCCGAGCAGGTCACGGTGCCGATAGAAAACTAATTCGGACCGCTAAATCGTGAGAGGCAACCTACCGGCTGAGCCTTCTCGGCTGGTAGGTCTGTTTTTGGCCAGGAGACATCATCAGAAATACTCGTTTTCAGATTTCAGTCGACGGATCTCCGCTGCCGCGTCATGCCCGTCAAAGAGCTCAAATAACCGGTGAAGTGCCTTGACTCGCTGCCGCCGGAATCCCTTGCTGACCCCGAATACGGTGTCGCGATGACTGACCACAGCGCGCCGGACGGCCTCCGAGGTGGAGCAATCATAGTGGCTAGCGAGTTGTTTGGCTGCCTTGCGGGTTTCCTCGTCGAAAAGCAATATCGTTCTATGCGTCATATCATTACGTATAACATACCTAACTTATGGGTACCTTCGTCGGCAAGGTCAACCACTTCGCTCCAACTGAGGTTGGACTTTCAGCGGATTCCGAAGCCGGTCCGGCTAAGATAGACACATGATCTCGATCCAACGCACGACCCTGATGCTTGTCGTTTTTTTGCTGGGCTGCTCCGACGGCACCACGTCGTCGGGTGCAACGTCGTCGGCCGCCGCGCAGGCCAACACCGCGCAGGCCAACGCAGAAACACAGTCGAGCCCGGACCGTGGGTCCGCGAAACAAGCCGCCATGCCGTCGGCCGATGATGGCCTAGGGGCCGGCTTCGTGGTGTGGGAGTCGAATCGAGGAGGCGCTTGGCGATTGTGGCGTCGCGACCTCGGTGTGGACGGCAAGGCCCATCCCCTAACTCCCGCGGAGCCCTCGCGCGCCCATTGCTGTGCTCACATTGCCCCGGACGGCCAATCCCTGGTTTATCTTTCCTTGCCCGTGGGTCAAGCGGCCTATCCCACAGAAGGGGCTGCGGGAGAGCTGCGCCGGCTCGAAACGGCGGCCCCGGGAGAGCGGGTCGCGCCCCAGCTCGGCAGCGTCTTGGCGCCGCGAGCGCGGACCTATTTCGAGCATCGAGCCGCGGTGTGGAAAAGCAATCGAGAGCTCATTTGGATCGACGGCGAGGGCAAAACCGTGCTCACCGACCTAGCGCAGAACAGCTCGCGTCTGCTCGTCCCCCAAGGCAGCAAGGCCCACGGTTGGTTGGTAAACCCCAATCTCTCCTTCGCCAGCCGCGGCGCGCCGACTTTCTCGCCCTACGACGCCCAGAGCCGAGATGTCGACGAACGCGCCAAACTCGGCGGCTGCCAGCCCTACTTCTCGGCCGACGGGCGTCTCGGGATTTGGGTGGCGGGAGCCGGCGGACCGATTCGCGCCATGGACCTCGAAACTCGACGTCAATGGCCGATCTTGGCCAAGGGCGACGAGCGCCTGCCCGACACGCGTCGTTATCTCTACTTCCCCATGCCGTCGAACGACGGATACGCGCTCGCTTGGGCGGGCTCCCACGATGAGCACGACCACACCCGCGCGGACTACGACGTCTTCGTCGCCGCCACGGATCCCAAGACCCTTGAGCTGATCGGACCGCCGATTCAGATTACCCGCCATCCTTCCACGGACCGTTTCCCCGCGGTTTGGCTGTTGCCCATGGAGCTCGGTCGCCACGTCGGCGAGGCGCCGTTCACGGCCCGCCTAGAAGTGCCTGCCGGAACAAAATCCAAGGGTTGGACTTGGGACCTCGGCAACGGAGAGCAGGCCACGGGCACTGCCATCGACGCCACCTGGAACGAGCCGGGAACCTACGACGTCACGGCCCGTCAAACCCAAGGTGGCTCGAAAGGTGGCTCCAAAGGTGCCTCCAAGGGTCGCGAGCTGCGTGGACGGGTCCGAGCCCTGCCCGCGGCACCGCCCCAATGGCTCAGTGGCGAGCTGCGGGATCGAGGTCGCGAGCTACGCCTGCGTTTCGATGAGCCGGTGAATATCGACGACGCCGAGGTATCGTTTGAAGACGGCACCGACATTCAGATTCTGGCCGGCGAGCTCGAATCGAACGGCACCCTTTGGCGGCTCAGCCTGTCGACCCCAATCGTGCGCCCCACCCAGGTCACCGTGCGCAGGATCCGCGATCGGGCCTCCCGCCCCAACGTGCTGCAAGAGGCCGAGCTGCGGGTCGAGCCGCCCCACTGGCCCACCGCGCGCCGGGACCTGGTATTCCTGTGGCAGACGGCGGGTCACGCCAATCGAATTCCAGCCCGCGGCGGCGTGGGCGAGGCCCACACGACGATCCTCAATCCCAAGGGTCGCTCGTTCACAGATCGCCTGGGTCGCATGGTGTTGCGAGGCGGGGCATTTCAGGCCGACAACGACACCATGGACCGCCTCTTTCTAGGCCTCAAGGCCGGCAACGAGCTGACCCTGGAGCTGACCTTGGTCGCACAGAACGCCTCCACCGAAAAACCCGCGGCCCTTTTCGCCTTCGCCGCCGGAGGCCGACGCAACCTAATCCTGACCCAAGAAGGCGACCGACTGACGCTGCGCCTGCGTACGCCGTCCACCGGCCAAAACGCCGAGAACCCAGTGGTCGATGTCGGCCAAGTGCGAGCCGGCACCGCCCAACACCTGGTGGTCACCTACAGCCCGGGACGTCTGCGCGCCTATTTGGACGGCGAAGTCACCGCCGACACCGAGGACCTCAAAAGTGGTTTCTTCCACTGGCAACGGACCTGGCTGCGCCTCGGCGCCATGGGCCCCCCGGACGGCAACGGCAAGAACTTCCCGTGGCCGTGGCACGGCGCGCTCGAAGGCGTCGCCGTCTACGCCCGCCCGTTGGAAGCCGACGAGGTCGAAACCCACTTCCGCCGATATCGGGAGCAACGGGAACAACGCGAAGCCGTGGACACGCGGCAAGTCACCGCCCGACTGCTGCGTCGCTCGCCCACACCGAGCCTCCAAGCCATCGCCCCGTACCAAGAAGCCCTGGCCGTCTTCGAATACGAGGTGCTCGAAGGCGGCGACCCATCCTCCACCGGACCCAAACGTGTGGTCCACCGAGTGCTGATCGACGGCCGAGAAACCCCCATCGCCGGCCTAAAAAAGGGCGGTACCGTCCAATTGCAAATCGAACCCTTCGACGCCCAGCCCCAATTGGAGAGTCTCTTCCTATCCGACGAAATCGGCAGCGACGGCAAGCTCTATTGGAGCGATCGCCTCGATCCGTGATTCCGTGAGGTCCAAACCCTTGCGCACGAAGCTCGACCATGGTCTTTAGCTCCCACCTCTTCATCTTCTACTTCCTGCCCGCGGCCCTGCTGCTCTACGCCGCGGGTTTGAGGTGGCTGCCGAAATCTGCCCGACACCTGGGCTTGCTTTTTTCGAGTTACCTCTTTTACGGCTGGGCCAATCCCGCCTTCGTGCTGCTGATGGCCTTCTCAACCACCGTCGATTATTTCTGCGGTCTTGTGATCGAAAAGGCGGAGAAGGATGCACGGCGCCGCAAGCTAGCCGTCACGGTGTCGGTGGTGGTGAATCTCGGCCTGCTGGCCTTTTTTAAATACTTCAACTTCGGCCTCGACACCTGGAACTTCACCCTCACGACCTTGGGCTTGGAGGGTCTGCGCTTCGAAGACGCCCTGCGCATCACCCTGCCCTTGGGCATCAGCTTCTACACCTTCCAATCCATGAGCTACACCCTCGACGTCTATCGCGGACGAAGCCGGGCGCTCAGGAACCCCATCGACTTCGCCGCTTACGTGGCCATGTTCCCCCAGCTGGTGGCAGGACCGATCATCCGCTTCCAAGAAGTGGCCGATCAGCTGCAAGCCCGTCGCCACACCCTGGCCAAAGTCTCCCGAGGAGTGGCCTTCTTCAGCCTCGGACTGGCGAAAAAGGTCTTGCTCGCCAATCCCTGCGGCAAAGTCGCGGACCTGGCCTTCGAGGCCCATGCCCTCAGCGCCCTCGACGCCTGGCTCGGCGCCACCGCCTACGCCTTCCAGATCTACTTCGACTTCAGCGGTTATAGCGACATGGCCATCGGCCTGGGTCTGATCTTGGGTTTTCGCTTCCCAAAAAACTTCGACGCCCCCTACCGCGCCGCCTCGATCACCGAATTCTGGCGTCGTTGGCATATGTCCCTCTCCCGCTGGCTGCGCGACTATCTCTACCTGCCCCTGGGCGGTAACCGCAAAGGGCGTCGACGCACCTACCTCAACCTGATGTTGGTGATGCTGCTCGGCGGCCTATGGCACGGCGCCGCGTGGACCTTCGTCGTATGGGGTGCCTGGCACGGCCTACTGCTGGCCGCTGAGCGCCTGCACCGCGACCGCACGGGTCTGAGCACCCTGCCCGGCCCGCGGCCCGTGCGAATCGGTTTCACCTGGCTCGCCGTGTTGATCGGCTGGGTCTTCTTCCGCGCCGCCGACCTCGGCCGCGCCGGCGCCTACCTCGCCGCCATGGTCGGCCTGGGTGACGCTCCGGAAGCCGCCTTGATCGCCGGCATCATGCACGCGCCCTACTACCTCACGACCCTCACCGTAGCCGCCCTAATCACCGCCTGCGCACCCCAAGTCTGGGATTTCACCGAGCGCCTGACGCCGCTCAAAGCCTTGCTGATCTTCGGATCATTCGTGATGTCGGTGGTGATGATGGAAACCCAGGGTTATAACCCTTTCATTTACTTTATCTTCTAAGCGTTTATTTTTTAGCCATGGACAACCCGAGAAAACGTTACGAAGACCCCCACATGCACCCGGTAGAGGTGCATCCCACCGTAGCCTGGGCACTGGTGTTGTGTACCCTGATGACGGTGCTCGCCATGCCCGTCCTGCGCCATTGGCAGAGCGGACATCACGAGCTGGTGGAGAATCTCACCTCGACGATCCAAACCGCCAAAGCATCGACCACGCTTTGGGATCTGAACCACGGCTTGCAACAGAGCATCGAACGGATCGAAACCCACCTGGAAGAAAGCTCGCCGATCCTACAAACCGCCCTGCCGACCGTGCAATGGGCCCTGCTGCGCTTCGGCGGAGTCGGCAACGAAACCGTTTACGCCGGCCCACGCAAAAACATGAGCGAAAGCATGAGGGAAAACAGTGGCGGCAGCTTGATCCTGCGCAAAGATTTCGACCATCTCGTCGGCCCGCCCTTCCTCCATCCACAGGTGCTCGAACGCCGTCGTCGATCCCAACCGAGCGATCAACCGCCCCTGGAACCGGACCCGCGCCCCGCCCTGCTGCACTTCCACCACCAGCTGCAAGCCAAAGGCATCGAGCTGATCTTCATGCCCGTGCCCACCCACGCGGCCATCCATCCCGAAGCCCTCGGAGCGCGGGCCGACCGTCCATTGAGCAACCCGTCCCTAGCGCCGCTGCTCGACACCCTGCGCCAAGCCGGCGTACACGTCTTCGACCCGAGCGAGATCCTGAAAACAACCTTCAGCGGCCAAAACGCCAAATCCAAGGCCTACCTGCACACCGACTCCCATTGGAGCCCGGCCGCCGTGGACGCAGTGGCCAAAGCCTTGGCAAACGAAATTCAACAGCTCGTCCAGCTGCCGCCCGCTGACCGCGACTGGACCCGCACAAGCCTAAAACGCCAAGGGCGCGGCGACCTGTGGCAAGCCCTCAAACTGCCCGCAGACCGTCCACTCTACGCCGAAGAAACCCTCCAAGCCGAAGAAGTCACCACCTGGGACGGTCGCCTGTGGAGCCCCAAACGCGGCGCCCCCGTCCTGCTCCTAGGCGACAGCTTCTCCACCGTCTACTCCGACCCCGCCCTCCACTGGGGCAGCGCCGCCGGCCTCGCCGAACAGCTCGCCTACCACCTCCAACGCGACATCAACCGCCTAGCCCGACCCGACGGCTCCTCCGACCAAGTCCGCCGCGACCTAGCGCGCCAAAGCGAGCACCTCGGCAACACAAAAGTCGTGGTCTACCAAGTCGCCACCCGTGAGCTGTCGTTCGGTGATTGGCCTGTGGTGGAGATGAAATAGACTGCGGCGAGTTCAGGATCACGCTAGCCCGGTCAGCCTGCTTCAAAGAGCATCATGATAGTTGACGAGCACCACGTCTACAATGAAACCTACTATGTTGAGACCCAATAACGCTAAGATACCCTCCACAGTATATAAATCTACAATAGCGTTTAATCCCAGCATACCAGCTACCAAAATTGAGTTTAGAGCAGCCCAGCTCCAAGGAATAAACTCTCTTTTCCAGTTATCAAAAATACTTCCAAGCACCCACTGAGAGAGTATCCAGGCAATATCCAAAACATACAAAATAATCAAGAGCTCCAAAAAACCAACCGTAAAGACCTTGTTCGCCTTAAGTGAGCAAACACCACCCAGAAAGATAAGAGCAACTGATTGGGCAATGATAGCCAGGAGGTCGTAGAGCCACAGGAGCCCTGGAAGGCGGAGCAGAGAGTCACTCAGCAAATGCAGTTGATTGCCAATAAAGAAACGCATCGATGTGAAGAAGAAAATAGTTGCCAAGCAGACTGTTTCGATGCTGAGCCCATCCGCTCTCGACGAGTCTCTAACAGCCGTAACCATCTCTTGGTAGGCACCGCCGATCAACAGCGTAATGAAGAACGAAGACAGCAGATTACGCTTTTCGGCTTGTTTGAGCTTCTTTTCATCAGCAGCAGTCGGCCTCCGTTCTGATACCGGCTTCTTGCGAGAATTTCTCCTGCGTTTCACTTCGCAGCTCTCCTCCCTAAGAACAGTCTCCGGCACATGCGGGAAACACCAATCAGTAAAATGAGCAACAGGACGACTGACACCCCACTGGCGAAAACAAGCGTCAAAGGCAGCTTTCGACGGGCTGTTTCGGCCAAGAGAAATCCGTCGAGGGTGAAAGATTCAGGAGCCATATCGAGCTGAGCGTAGGTGTCTGCTATATGCTTCCAGCGACCCCGATTCATGTAGCCGATTGGGACGATTTCTGGTGAGATATACGCTACCATTTCTTGGGCTTCGTACTGGAGGTGATCACGCTCGTGGCGAGCATCGTAGTCTGAAATGATTAGATCTATTATCTCCTCTGAATGGTCAAGAGCATACTCCCAGCCAAGCATCGATGCTTCCAAGAATGAGACAACTTGGTCGCGATCTTCATTGATCTGAGCTTCGGTAGTGAAAATGATGTCGCCGTAAAAGTCTATGCCTCCCATTCGCGGGGAGTGAATCTGATAATCAACGCCGTGTTTTTTCAGTAAGTAGGGTTCATCCGTTGCGTAGGCGGACATCGCATCAACGCGATCTTCGATGAGGGCTGCGGGCGAATACTCGTGAGGATGGCGGACGAGCTGGTCAACGGTCACTCCCTCTGACTTAAGGTAGGCCAATAGCGCATAACAATGCGGTTCAAGCATGACTCTCTTGTTGACCAGGCGGTGAATATGGTCAATATCGTTTTTCTTCGTGACCAGGACAAGCGGGGAATGTTGAAATATGGCCGCAAGGGCTACGACAGGCAAGCCTTTAGCTCGATGGACAATCAGATCCGAATCACCGATCCCGTACTGAGCTTCGCCAGCCACAACCGCCTCGATTGATTCCGAGAAATCTGACGCCTCAACAATAGAGACGGCAAGGCCTGCATCACGGTAGAATCCTTTTTCTCTGGCAGCATAGTATCCAGCAAACTGAAACTGGTGGCGCCACTTGAGCTTAAGGACAACGTTTTTCAACTCCAGACCATCTTCCGTATGTTGAGCCTGCGCAGGAATGGCCGGGCCCACGATAGCCGCCAAGATCAAAGCCATCCAAAGCCGTCTGATCATCTCTCATCCCTCATCCTAAGATCTATCGATCACGAGGCTGTTTCGAATTCTCTCTGCCGTCCGGTGCAGCACCTCCGATATCCTCTTGCCAAAGCTCAGGTTGTTTAGAAACAAACCTTTTCATCATTTCCTTACACTCATTGAGATCGAGGACCTCGACATGAGCTCCGTGAGACTCCATAAATTCCTTAGCGCCTGTAAAGGTTTCCGCTTCGCCTACAAAGACGTTTTTGATCCCAAACTGAACGATGGCACCTGCGCACAAATAACACGGCATCAAAGTTGAAAAGAGTGTTGATCCCGTGTATGTTCTGATCCTCCCAGCATTGCGAAGACAGTCGATTTCAGCGTGCATGATGGGATCGTTGTCTTGCACTCTCTTGTTATGGCCTCTACCTATGATTTGCCCACTCTCGACCAGCACGGCGCCAATAGGGATCCCGTTTTCTCGCTCACCTACTCTTGCCTCATCAATCGCCGCCTGCATGAAATGCTGTGGGTCAATCACAATCCCTTTAGTTCTCTGGCCGCTCGATTCACCGCTTCTCCTTGAAGGCCCCTGGTAAGACTTGCCCTGTGGCGGTTCGTTTAGGTTTACCTGGGTCAAATATGCCTCAGAATACAGTTTGGTAACGAGAAAGCGACCCAATGTGACATTTTCGACCGCGTCAATCGTCTGTCTAGTGATCTGTGCATGCCCAATATAGTTCCAATTCGAGTCTATTTCTTCGACCAAAAAAACTCTAACTGGAGGGAGATGAAAGATCCTTCTCCCTGCTAGTCTAAAGGAATACTCACCACCTTCCTTCAGTGTATCAGGAAGAAGCTCGCTTCGAATCTTCAACGTATCATTGAATTCCAGGATGCTTCCCATAGACTCTCCAATTTTGCTAGATGCTCGTGCTCCTGCCTCCGTCTAGAATGAAGTCTTGGCCGGTGGTCCAGCCCGACAAATCACTCAGTAAAAACAAGACAAGTGCAGACACATCGGAAGGCTGGCCGATTCTTTTCAAAGGATGGCGTGCCACTATCTCAGCGTGGTCCTCTGGATCTTTGACCAAGGCTTCGGTCATAGGGGTCTCTACATAACTCGGTGAGACGCAATTGACCCTGATCTTGAGGTCGGCGAGCTCTACACTAAGCGACTTGGTCAATCCCAAGACCCCGGCCTTTGACGCGGCATATGCTGCCACTCCGGGAGCTCCGAAGGAGGCGAGGATCGAGCTCACGAAAACGATGCTCTTCCCCTCCCCTTTCTTTAACATCGGCAGAAGGCTTCTGAGCAGGAAGAAGGTTCCCTTCAAATTTGTATCGACAATCTGATCCCAAATCTCTTCAGTCGTGTCTTCGATTGAGGCCGAAACAAAGGCCCCGGCGGCAAAAACGATATGGTCGATGGCTCCTAAGGAGTCCTGTACCTTTCCGGCAAACTCCTCCCGACTGCCAAGATCTCCGACATCTACGGGCATGTGCCTAGAATTTGCTATCTTCTTGGAAGCAGCAATCAACTTTTCTTCGCTCCTGGCAGCGAGCAGCACTTCACCTCTGCCTTCCGCGATGTCTTTGGCGACCTGGAATCCTATCCCTGAAGAACCTCCAAGGACCAAAGATTGGGTCTCTGAGAAGTCAAACGCCACGTCCAAGCCCTCCGTCAGTCTCAAACAACAAAAACATCACCACTCTGGAAGAATCTTTGTCAACCATTGGAACAGCTCTAGTATCCGCTGGTTCGCGCATCCGAACCGGGCCCAGGAATAATGAGCCTCTCTGTATTGTTCACCATCATATCAATTAATCAGCCGTGGACGAAAGCCCCCAATTCTGTGCCGCAAGCCCGCCACCTTCAGCCCCGCTCCGACCCAGAGCACGGGTCGACGATCCAGGGTCTTTAGCAACGTTTCAGTTGAGGCTCCAGCGCAGCGGGCATTTCATCCAATGGACTCGTGCTCGTCTGACGCGTATTATCTTGGGAGAAATTCTATCGAGCCTGCTCTTGGAAAGCAGGCAAATCTAAGCCACGGGGAACTCAGTATGAAAAATCGTTCTACCGCTCTCTTGTTGCTGGCAGGGCTCACGGCTCTAGGTCCGACTCTTGCTCAGGCTGAAATACCTTTAATCCTCCTCACCTCTGAAACCGCTCAAACCGAGCCGATTTGGGTCGCTGCGGACGCGGTGCTGAGCGCTGACGGTCAGGTAGACCCTAAGCTCTTCAATGAGGACGATGCCCGGCTAATCCAGAATTTCATCGAAACTCCGGGTGACGGTTCTGGCTGCGTGCTGGTCGAAAATTTCTATGCCGGTTCGGTCAATTCGAAAGATCGCTCGACGCTTGAAAAGGCTGCGCAAAGCTCGAAGGTCATTCTGACGGGAAAGGTTCGAGAAATTGGGTTCGGATTTCGTGGCCCGACGCCCGGACAATTGGTAGAGGTGGAGCCGGAAAGGTTTCTGTTCGGCCGGCTGCCCACCCAGCCTTACTACTTCTTCATCCCAGTCGGTCGCTTTGCCGTTGGACAGGCCGAGATCTGCAAGACCGACACGCGCTGGACAGAACTTCCGAAAGTCGATGACGAGGTAGTCTTGCTGATCCCCCGGCTGACGGGAACCGTCGAGCAGCCGGAGCTTCTTCCCGGAGACTCGTTCCTCTACCTCGACCAACCGGAAAGCCTGGTGGTGATCCGCCAAGACGGTCGAGCGGCCGCTGCCACGGCCGACCGAAGAACTCCGTTCATGGAAGCTCGAACCAAGGACGACGTGCTTCAAGAAATCCGACGAGCCCTACAAGGACTCTGAACGTAGCGGCTTCATTCCTGCCGACCCCAGTCGGGGGCGCCCAGCCGGGGGCGCCCAGCCGGGGGCGCCCAGCCGGGGGCGCCCAG
>CBDUGP010000073.1:0-51838 GCA_965366625.1 uncultured bacterium | reverse complement strand
CGGGACCTCCTTGCTCGAAAGAGCATACCTGTCCACGAAACCGGGGCAACTTCAGATAATCCGCCTCTTCCCATTCAGCATCAGTGTACCCCTGCACAGATTTCGATGGCGTGTGAAGAACGTTCCACCAGCAGTGACTGCTCGCAGACTTTTCCGCGAGCTTCCACTCGAACGGTGATTGGCCGGTCGACGCTGGGACCTTCGATATCAATCCTGTTGGGAAGCCGATCGACGACACGTGCCGGAGCACCATCCACAAAAACGGCTCCGTTCTGGAATCCAGCAGGAATTGCTAGCTTCAAGCGAACCCAACGCTCTGGGCTCGGCCGACTCGAAGAAACCGAATCCTCTAAATACAAGGTATTTGAAGAATCGAGAATCGTTCTCACAACAAGTAGACCCGCTCCAGCCTGCTGAAACTTTGTTTCTAGATCCCTGAGCTGTATCTCGAGTTCGCTGACCAGCGACTCCAAAGAACTCAACTGCTGAACCACACCAACGCTGTCGGGTGTGTTCAGCGATAGGCTGCTGGCCTCACCTTGCAGTACACCGAAGGTATTTAAAAAATCACGGCGGCTTTGATGGATCGTTTGAAATTGCAACTGAAGTGAGTGTTGTTTGCTCTCAAGGTCATCATAGCTCTCTTGGATCGCAAGGTAGTCTTTCCTTGAATAGGATGAACCTGCCTTCAAGTGGTTCCGGGCGCTCATCAAGAGAGAGGTGACCAGCTTCGATTGTGTGCTCAAAACCGGGACAAGCTTCTGAACCTCCCACCGGGTCAACTCGGCTTGTCGTGAAGCCTTCTTCGCTTCACTCACCAACCTGGTCATTGGCCGCCTATCGGCTGGATCACCTTGAGCCACTCCCCCAGGATTCAGCCTGAGAAAAGTGAGAATGGTCAGGATTCCACTGATCAAGCTGATCACACCAACGATAGAACCCGTCTTTAGCTTCGGCCCTGATCTCTTTGGGGTATCCATCAATCGTCACTTTGGTATCTGTGAGGAACACATGCATGCGTCCATCGGATATAAGCCATGAATCGGCCAAGTGACTCACAATACGCAACATTGCCTTGCTCTTGTTGCGCTGGCTGCATCATCATCTCTCGGTCGGGCTGGTCGTTTTCGATTCTGGCGGCAATGTTGAGCATGAACCTGTTCACGTACCGGGATCTGAAGGACTGGCTGGCGGATCCCATGGAGACGTTGCCAGAGACCGTCCCTCCCGATGGCTTCCAGCTGAGCTTGGCGGGAGTGGGTTAGCAAGAATTACGGAAGGAGGGGGCCTCGACCTCGAATTCGCCCTCTCCGCCCCCAGGTTTCATGCAGGTCGAGTCGGCGGATTCGGATTATCTTGGACAGCAGTAATACGCAACATACTCTACAAAAGAAGCTGGGAATCAGAGAAAATCCTCCGCTTTCGTCGAACTGGTAGTACGCTATATCAGAGACACAACAAGAGTCAACCTGAACGTTGCATTAGCCGACCCTAACCGGAGCCTCCTGCAACCGCTCCAGGAACATTCCGCTCTCACGCTGAATAACCCCATTCGCACCAGGTCAAAGTCAAAACACCTTGCGGCCAGGTCAACCGCCCTGCCCGCTGGACCCGGCGCCGACGCAAATTGCTCGGGCGCTGGAATTTCCATAACGGAGCCGGCTTCGGAGTGGTCTGCCGTTGCTGATCCAACACTAGCATCTGTAAATCCCGGCTCAGGTTTTGGGCGAGGACTGCCGCCAGCAGGCACTTCCATCACCTGAGCGGTGCCAGGCACTTCCGTCATCGGCGCGGTGCCAGGCACTTCAATGGCCTGGGCACTTCAATGGCCTGGAGCGAGGACGCTCTCGCACTCCTCGGCCTTCTCCAGCAGAGCTTCGTGCAACAACATGGCTCGGGGCCGGGGCAGAGTCAAGCTCGATCCCGCACGCTGCCAATCCAAGCATTCAGCGAGCACTAATTCCAAGGGGAGATCTCTCGCCGGAACCCAAGCCCGAAGCTCACCTGCTCGTAGGCGTCCTCGACGTGGTAGCCCACGAACATGCCGACCATCCAGCGACTGCCGATGTTGGCGTTGCTGTCGAGCGGTACGGCGAGACCAAGTCTCGCGCCGTAGCCCAGCTCGGCAGGGATCTCCCCAAACTCCATCTTCTCCTCGAAGCGGTATCGAATCCTCGGCTCAAGGCGGAGGTCGAAGCGCCGGAACGGCGTCAAGTGAAACGCGGCGCCGAGGCCAACGCTGAATAGATCGACATCTTGCCGTAAGCCCAGAGCTGGCGACTTAAGCTCGGTCTGCTCGTTGGCGATCCCAACTTGGAGGCCGAATCTCTCGGAGAATCGGAACTCGCCGCCCAGGTTGAGACCCACGCCATCGGCCAAGGTGGCAATGCCGTCGACGGAGACGTCGGAGTAGCCGAGATAGCTGAGACCGCCGGTGAGCTCCCACCTGGGGATGATGCCACCGCTGACCTCGTATTCGCTGCAATCGCTGCAATCGGCACAATCCGGCAGGCACGTGCCGCCCCCTTCATCGTCCGGAACGATGCACTCACAAGGAATGATCGTCCAAGGCGAGTAGGGACTGCAGGCCCTGTGACAGCTCTCCCAAGAATCTGCGGCTTCCAGAGTCGGCCCGGGAACACAGATCAGCGCTGCGGCAAGGATCCATCCCGAAGTCACAGTCATCCGAGTCGTCCACATCCGGGGCCATTGAATGTCGTCATGCATGGCGTCGTCCTTTCGTACGAAGTGAGTAGAAGAGCCGGGCTATAGTCCCGTCTCACCCCAGTTCTTTGCGACGAGGGAGCATCTTCTGACATTGGAGGCCATCGAGCTATCATGAGCGCGTGTCGACGCGGCGATCTCTGGCGCTCAATCAACTGGGACGATCCTCCACAACGCTAATTTCCGAGGCGGAGCGGTGCCACCGGAGCGGTGCCAGGCACTTCCCCATCTCCCTCTTGCCATCCCGGCATCCCGATGCCCGTTTGATCTGCTCGCCCGGGGCAACGGCTTAAACGGACAGTTGGCATTTTCAAATTGCCTAGATCGGTTTTAAGGCACAGAAATTTTGACGGGTTTTGGGATCGCTTCTCGCCGATCTCAACAATGGGTAACTAAAAGCCCTTCGATCTTAAAAGACCGGGGCCGTGTCCCGGCAAAGAATGAACGTGCCCGATGACGGGTATCGAGAGGAGTGACTGACCATGTCCCAGGACCCTTCGAGCCGTAGCAATTTCTTGGCCATCATGTTGGTGGTGGCGGTTGTGTTTCAAATACTTCTTAGCGTCCTGATTCTTAAGGAGCTACAGGCCCTACCGGCCAAGATGACGGCCGGCGGTGCGACGGCACAGAGCCGGGGATTAGATGCCGGCACCGAGGCACCGGCATTTTCTTTGCTGGACAGTGGTGGCGCCAAGGTCTCGTTGTCGGATTTTGCCAACCGCAAGGTGATGTTGGTTTTTTCGTCGGATGACTGCAAATACTGCAAGCTGATGTATCCCGAGTTGCAGCGACTGAGGGCCGGCGGTGAGTATTCGAACGTCGAAGTGGTGATGATGCAGGCCGGCTCGACGCCGCAGGATAACGAAACCTTAAAGCAGGCGAACGGTTTCGACTTCCCGGTCTTAGTGGCGGATAAAAATATTTTCAGCGCGTATAAAGTGCCCGGAACGCCGTTTTCCACCATTATCTCCGAGTCGGGGAAAGTTGTGGCGGGTGGCAATGCGGGCAGTTATGAAGCGATGACCCAGCTCTTGAGCTCGGTGGTTGCAAACTGATGAAGAAAGTAAGGAGAGAGCAATGCAGTTGAACACGATGAATCGGCCGATGCAGCTGGTATTGGGCGGTGTGTTGGTATTGATGATGTTCTTCGCGGGAGTGTTCGCGATGCCGGAAGCCGCTACCGCCGACCAATGCGGTGGTTTTCCACCCTGTGGTTATGAATACGAATGCCGGGGTAGTGAATGCGGCGGAGAAGGTGTTGCATGGCGACGGATGTGTTGGGCTTCGCCCTACTATTGCGGACCCTGGGAGCAGACACCCATCTGCTGCTGAGTAGATTCGCAGCGGCCATGAGCTCGCTGCCCCCCTGAAGCGGGCCCCGGGGACTTGAATGTTCTCGGGGCCCGCTCCTTCACAGTGTGACTAGGCTGCGGCCTGCTGGGTGGCAAGCATGCAGCCTGCGTCTCAGGTTCCGTCATATTCTTTGAGCATGCGCGCCGTTTTTGCTTCGCTGATTTTGTTGATCAGCTTGTCGGATTCGTGCTGGTCCCGCAATGTCTTGGCTAGGGTGAATGAAGACCCCACCGAATAGACGAGGCCCATGATCATATAACCTCGAATCCACAGGTCCACCGGCAGGAACCAGATACCGAATAGAGTGGTGGCGAAGGCCATGCCAAAGGAAAGCTTTACGAAACCGATCCAGGCGCCGGAGTCTCTTTGTATCTCTTGGGTGGTCATAGCGGGCTCCTTATTTCAAAAGGTTGCAATGGCTCGTTCGTGGATAGACACCAGCCTACATTCCAAGAGTCGTGCCAGGTCTTCTCATCCATCGGAGCCCTGATATTTAAGGTTCTGTTGCAGGCGGCAAGGATCTTGCCGCCGACGAGACGCAGCTAGAAAGACTCACCGCATCTTTTAGGCTGCAGCAACCACGCTCTGACCGAGAAATTAGCGGGATCGCCGGCGTCGGCCCTGGCTGGCGCCCTGGGTGGGTCGAGGTGGCGCGCCCCGGTCAGAAGCAGCGCCGCGTCTGGAATCCCTGGGTCGGCGCCAGGAAGCATCGCGGCTTCTGGTGCATCTACAAGCACAACGTCAGGATCGACTGCCCCATAGTTGCCCTTAGACCCCCTTAGACCTGCCGCGCCTTACGTCGATGTACTTCTGCGGACCTATCAGCGAGGTTTCCAACGAAGAGTTGGCGGAAAAGGCGCGCTCGCGGCGCGGTGAGCCTTTGCCCCAGCCTGCTAGAGCCCGCCTTTGCGAAAGAACGACCAGAGCAAGCGAAAGCCGATCAAGCCCGCGAGGACGTAGCCGGCCACTCCGAGAAGGGGAAGGCCCTGCCACCAGTCCGGGAAGTCGCCCAGTGCCAGTAGCGACGACGCGATCAGCAGCGCTGCCAGGACGACGGCGAAGGAGAGGCGGTTGAGTGCGCCTTCGTGGGCCTTGTGCAGATTTTCCAGGCCGCTGATCTGTGTTTCAATTCGAAGCTCTCCTCGTTCAAGGGTACTCAGGAGGCGCTGTAGATCACGTGGGCTATTTTGCAGGATCTCGGAGATTTCTCGGCCGGATTCCCAGGCAGTGCGTTGCAGGGCTGCAACCGACCACCGCTGCCGCAGAACCTCTTCGAGAAAAGGCCCGGCCTGGGAACGCAAGTCGAAGGCCGGAGATATTTCGCGCACCAAACCGTCGAGAGTGGCCAGCGACTTGAGCACCAGGAACAGCTCGCCTCGCACCCTCCGCCGGTGGCGGCCGGCGATCTCCAGCAGCCGCCAGATCAAACTCGCGAGCTGCGCCTCCCCGAGAGGCCGATCGAGGTGCCAATCGACCAGCTCGGCGATTTCGGCTTCGAGTCGATGACGTTCGACTGCGGTTGGCGTGTCATTGGCGGAGGTCAGCTCCAGGAACGCACTCACGGCGGACTCGATGTCGTCTCGGGTCAAGAAGACGAAGAATTCGGCCAGCAGCGCCCGCATGGGAGAGCTGAGACGGCCAATCTGGCCGAAATCGAGAAAGGCGATCACGCCATCGTCGAGAACGAAGATGTTCCCTGGGTGGGGGTCCGAGTGGTAGAGGCCGAAGACGAAGATCTGGCGCAATACGGCATCGGCGCCACGTCGCGCTACGGCTTCCAGGGTAGCGGGCTCGGCGCCCTCGGCGACGAGCCGGGTGACCTTGCGCCCCTCGAGCCACTCCATGGTCAAAATCCGAGGTGTTGTGAGCTGGGCGACGACCTCGGGGATCTTGACCGTCGGGTCGTCGGCGAACAACCTCCCGAACCGCTTGAGATGCGCGGCCTCGCGGGTGTAGTCGAGTTCCTGTTCGATCGCGGTCGAAAGCTCGGCGATGATCTCGTGGGGTCGCTGAGCGAAGAGGGAGCCCTCGCCGTGTTGCTCGGCGATCGAAGCGAGATGACGGAGGATCTCGAAATCGATCGCGACCATTTGGCGAACCCCAGGCCGCTGGATCTTGACCGCCACCATTCGACCGTCGTCCCTTAGGCGGGCTCGATGAACTTGCGCCAGCGAGGCGGCCGCGATCGGGGTGTCCTCGAACTCGGCAAAAAGCTCCGAGATCGGTTTTCCGATTTCCTGTTCGATCAGCGCTCGGGCCTTTGAGGCCAGGAAGGTGGAAGCCTGATCCTGGAGAACAGCGAGTTCGCGCGTGAGTTCGAGAGGGATTAGATCGGACCGGGTCGACAGTAGCTGCCCCAGCTTGACGAAAGTCGGTCCCAACTCGGCGAAGGCCAAGCGCAGTCGGTGGGCTGCCCGCAGGCTCGCGATTTCCCGATCGGCCTCACCGCCCGCCCAGGCGATTTCCACGTAGCGCCGAATCGGAAGACGGCCGATTAGTTCACCAAAACCGTGGCGCGCCAGCACCGCGAGAATCTGGCGATAACGTCCCAGATGCCGGTAGCTACGGCCCAGGCTGGCGATGGAACGGGGGAGCGTCATGCCGACACCATCTCGGGATGAAGGAGGAGATCACGGCCTCGTGACCGTTTGGGGATCTTGGCTGGGATAATAGCAATCGTAAGCAAGCTAGTCAGCAGGCATCCACGGCTCGATTCAGGTAAAGAGATACGGTTTATCCACACTATCTCGCCTGGGAAGCGGCCGATGTCCGGAGAAGCGCGAAACCTCGGTATAATTGAAGGCGAGCAAACCATCGTGTTTTCAACGAACCGAACCGCGTTTCCAGTGAACCGCGCCTCAATTGAACCGAGGTGAATGCCGTGCGGCCCTTGACCATCGTTCCAATCGCCCTCCTCTCAGCCGTCTTAGCCGTCGCCACGTTGTGTCCGCCGGCCGAAGCCGGAATCCTTCCCGATCCGCCGGTGGTGATCATCCCCGAGCTGATCGGCACCCACGAACTCGAGGGCCTGTTTGAGGTCGGAACCGGTTGCCTTTTGAATCTCGGGCTCGGCTTTGATTGTTACGAAGGTCGGATCGTTCTCACCTTCGAAGAACCGGCTTTTTTGGCCGCGGGTAGCCTGGTGATGACCGCCGAGATTATCGACCCGGACGACTCCGACCTGATCTCCCGACTGCCGTCCGGGGTCAACGTGCCGGAAGAATTCCCGGTGTTGATTCGAATCCTCGATGAAGCCGGCGACATCTTCACCTTCTCCGACGCCTGGCGCTTCGAAATCCAAACCCGCAACCTCGAATTCGAGGCTCGAAGCCCGCTACGGCTCTTCCGGGCCGACGAAGGATGTAATTCGCCGGGCTGTCCGTTCGAGGACTTCACCCGCACCACCGGCATCGGAAGTTTCCGGGCGGGCGGCTCTTTCGGCACGTTTTCGGAATTCTTGATCGCCAGCGATTTGCGTCCGCAGCGAGTGGTGGTGGCGGCAAAATTCCAAAAGGTCTCGGACACCATCATCTTCTACCGCGATCTGGGAGAAATTTCCACGGTGGCCTCGGTGGCCCTCCAAGCACGCCTTGCCGCCGCGTCGTCCGCGGTCGGCGAGGGGCAGTATGAAGATGCGGTGGATGAGGTCTACGACTTTATGGATTTGATCGATTTCTACGACGGCAACGGCATCTCAGACGGCTGGGATCCAGGGGAGAGCTTGGTCAGCGTGGTGGGGGTGTTATTCGGTTTGGCCGAGAGCTTGATCTACAGCGTCGAAGATCAAGCCCGGCCCCAGCCCATCTCGAGCGGCGGCACGCGTCAGCTGCTTTCCACGGAGGGTGGCTTGGAATTTGAGGTGACGGTCGATTTCGCCAAACCCACTTCGTTCCAGCCCCAATCCCTGGACCTCGAAGCCGACGACGTCAATCCGCTCGATCCGGTGCTTCTGGCCAGGTTGCCCAACGGGGTTTCCATCGACCCGAACTTTGCCGTGGTTTTCACCATCGGGGCCGATCCCTTCAGTCGACCGGCGGCCCGGGGTGATTGGCAGGTTCTACTCCGCACCCGTCAGTTGGATTTCCAGGCGAGCAGCCCGTTCAGGTTGTTCAAAGCCGATTTCGGCGGTGATTATGCGGATGTCACCACCAGTCTCGGCATCGGCAGTCTGTTGGCCGGTGCCCACGTCGGCAGGTTCGATGAGTTTGCCCAAAGCGAGTATTTGCTGGTTCGTGATCAACGGAACCTGAATGCGGTCATCCTGCGCAAGGTCAGCGATTTGGAGACCATGTTGTCCAATTTCAGCTTAGACCCCGCGGTCAAGGCGGCCCTCGGAGCGGATTTGGCGGCGGCAGAGATCAGCATTGACGGCGAAGATCCGGGTCAAGCGATCATGGATATGGATGCTTTCTTGGCCACGATCGACGACAATGCGGGCGTCGACCTCAACGACATCTGGCGAGCCGGTGACAATCGTCTCAATCACGCCGGATTGTTGGCGGCCAAGGCAAAAACTTTGCAGTTCAGCTTGGCCCTGGCCAAGGCGCCCCTCGATGCCGATCCCGCGGACGTCAACCGTGACGGCAAGGTGGACGCGGCGGACGTGTTCGCCTTGATCGAAAGGGTTTACGGTGCCGGCTCGCTCGATGCAAAGGGTGGGCAGGGCCCACTGGGTTTATTCAATACGCAAGGTACACAATCCTCAGCTACACAATCCTCTCCGGAGGGTCCCGGCAGGCCTTGAGCCTTTGCCTAGGTCGAGGCAAACGTCTCGGCCTAGTCGGACCTGATTTCAAGTCGAGGTTTTCTTGAGCCAGCGAGAATCCGATTCCGCGGAAGCGGGACCCCATGAAGAGGAAGCACCACGGAGTGGGGCTGAAGCCGAACACGGCGGCAGCGCATCTGAACAGCCGCCGAAGCTTCCGCCTTTGCCCCCGATTCCAACCGGACCCATAGCCGCTGCCGGTGGAGAGCCGGCCGGTGGAGACCCTGCCGGTGGAGAAACGGTGCGTTTGGAACCTACCGGCCCCACCGGCCCCACTGACACCACCGGCACTCCAGGCGGTTCGGGCGACCTTCACGAAGGGGTTACGATCCACACCGGCCCGCTGCCTTCGGGCCCCCAGGCAAGTGAATTCCACGAGGGTGCGACGATTCGCACGGGTCCTGTGCCGTCCCATGCCCCGGGGTCAGCGAGCCCGGTGGGGCCCATCGACCCAGTGGCTTCGGCAGCTCCGACGGTCGCCGCCCCCGCAGGGTCGGATTCGACCGGTTTCGGGGCCCGATCCAGTTGGGATTCCAAGGCCGTCTCACGGCCTTTTTCCCAATCGCCCCTAGGTGGTGGGACCGGCACGGCCGGCATCGTGGGCACTGTGACCGGGAGCAGCGGACCCCTGCCGGTGGGCGCGATGGTCGCCGGTCGGTACCGGGTGATCAAGGTGCTCGGCGTCGGGGGCATGGGGGAGGTTTACCATGTGCTCGACGAGGTGCTCGAGGTCGAGGTTGCCCTGAAGGTCATGCGCTCCGAGGTGGCGGCGGACGTTTCCTTCCTCCAAAGATTCCGCAACGAGCTTTTGGTGGCGCGCCAAATCACCCACCCCAATGTCGTTCGAATCCATGATCTCGGTCAGGACGGCCCCTTGTTGTTCATGACCATGGATTTGGTGAAGGGCCAAAGCCTGGGTGATTGGATGGAAGCGCAAGGACCGATTCCGCACTCGCGGGCGGTGGAAATTATTCGTCAAGTGGCCGATGGGCTGCGCGTTGCCCACCAAAAAGGTGTTGTGCACCGGGACTTGAAACCGGCCAATATTCTGCTCGATGCCGCCGGGCAGTCTTATGTGACCGACTTTGGCATTGCCCGTTCCCACAGCTTTTCCGGCCTCACCCGAACCGGCGAGGTTTTGGGAACTCCCGACTATTTGGCACCTGAGCAAGCCCGAGGCGAGGAGGTCGACGGTCGAACGGACCTCTATGCTTTGGGGCTGATTTTCTTTGAGATGGTGAGCGGCAAGAAGCCGTTTGTGGGTGGCACCCTCTACGAAATTCTGGCTCAGCACATGAACGGCCAGACCCGAACGTTCCAAGAACTCGGGGTGCCCATCGAGCCCGGTTTGGAAGCGGTGATCAGCCGTTGTTTAGCCCCGGATCGTAACGACCGCTATGACTCGGCCGCCGAGTTGGTGGCGGATTTGGACGATTTGGAGCGTCCGAGACTGCGCAGGGCCCAGGAAAAGCGCCGCCGCAAGGTTCGCCGCGCGGTGCGGGTGTTGGGCATCGCGGCGGCGGGCATGGTCACGGCGACCCTCGGCTGGTGGGCTTGGACCTCTCTACAGAATTCACAGCTGCCGACTCCATCCACGGAGGTGGACGGTGCGGTGGCGGGCGCGGATGCAGCCGAGCCGGAGAAACAGCCCATCCCCGACTTGCCGTCGGTCTTGATTCTGCCCTTGCAAGTGCAGGCCGGAGCCGAGCCCGACGCGGCGGCTTGGGCGTCCCAAGGGTTGCCGGACCTGATGCGTGGGATGGTGTCGTCGAGCGGCGAATTTCGGGTCGTACCCGGTTCTAGGGTCGATCAGGTTTTGCGCAACTTAGAGCTGTCGCCCAACCGTCTCAGCGAGGCGGATATGGGTTTTCTCGCCGACCTCTTCGCCGCGGATCGGCTCGTGTCGGGGGTTTTGGACCCGATCGCAGGCGAGTCGGGGCCCGCTTGGTCGTTGACGTTGAAAATCACGAATCTGAAGGAAGGCGGCGTGGCCTCTCGGGCTGAGCCGCTGTTCTCCGGCCAGGCTCCCGCCACCGACCCGGCCCGCTTGCTCAAAGAGGCCGCCGGCCCTCTAGCGAAGGCCCTTGGGCTCGAAGGCCTGACCTTGGGCGACGGTAACGTGGCGCCGTCGGCCATGACCGATTTCTATCTCGGCCGGAGCGCGGCAGCCTTGGGTGACTTTGAGGGCGCGGCCCAGGCTTTTGAACGTGCCACCTCCATCGACCCCGAGTGGCTGTCGCCTTGGTTGTTCTTGGCCGAAGCGCGTCGCGCCCAGGGGTTGGAGGAGGAAAGCTCGGCCGCCGCGGAGCAAGCGATTTCGTTGTTGCCGACGGAAGGGGATGACGCCTCAGGGGAATCGACCGCGCACCCCTTGGCCTATCGGGCCAGGGCCCTGTGGGCGGAGCTTCAGGGGCAACCCGACCCATGGTTGGTGGCCCTTCAGGGCAGGCTGGAGCAGCGGCCGGTGGACACCGAAGCCCGATTCGACTTGGCCCTGGCTTACGGGGCGTTGGGGCAGCTGGACAAGGCCGTTGAGCAATTGGAAATTTCGACCCGTATCGATCCCACCGACAGCCAAGCCTGGTATTACCTGGGGCGTTACACCATCGTCGGCGGGGATCCCGAGCGGGCGGTGGACGACTACCTGGTGGAGGCCCTAGCCCAAGCGCGCCGGTCGAGCGACGCGTCGGGCGAGGCGCAGATTCTCAACGCCCTGGGCATCGGTTATCGCCACCTGGGCAAGGTGGAGCAGGCCAGTCGACGATATGCCGACGCCGCCGAGATTCAACAAGCCCTGGGGGACCGCAACGGTTATGCCAAAGCGCAAATGAATCTGGGGGATTTGAGCATCGAGCTGGGGCGATTCGAGGACGCGGAGCAACAATTGACCGAAGCCCTGGTGACCTTTGAAGCAGTGGGTAACCGGCCGGGGCAGGCCAATGCGGTCAACGCCCTGGGGGTGTTGCGGGAGCGCCAGGGTCGTTTTACCGACGCCCTGGAGCAATATCGTCAAGCCTTGCGATTGAGGTTGGAAGACGGCGACCAGTTGGCTGCCGCCGAGAGTTATTACAACGTCGGCTTTGCCTATTTGGAAATGGCCAACTACACGGACGCGGGCCTCAACCTGGAGCAGGCGCTGACGATTTATCAACAGCTGGGTAACACCTACGGTGCCATGTTGGTGTTGCAAAGCCGTGCGTCGGCCGGCATCGCCAGGGGTGATTGGCAGTCCGCGGAAAGGGATTTGCTCGACGCCTTGGCCACCAGCCGCGAGCTGCAAATTCCCCTGGCCACCGCCGCATCCCATGGCTCGTTGGCCCGGCTGGCGCTCTACCAAGGTCGATATCGCGACGGGTTTTCAGCCCTCGACAAGGCCCTGGGTTTGGTGGAGCAACAAGACAATCTGCAGGGGCGAATCGAAATGACCCTGGCCCGATCCGAGGGCCTTCTGGATTTGGGGGCTGCTGCGGAGGCAGACGCGCTGCTGAGCCAGGTCGAGCTTTGGTTGGGGGATAAGGGCAATCCATCCCAGCTCTCCGTGCTGCGTCGTTTGCAAGGGGAGTCGGCGTTGTTGGGCGGTGACCTGCAACAGGCGGATCAGCGCTTTGACGAGGCCATGGAAGCCGCCGAGGCCGGATCCAGTGCCGCGACGCTGCTCGCGGCTCGCATTGCGGCGTCCGCCGGTGATGCGGCAGGCTTGGGAGAGGTAGTGGCCGAAGCCGACCGATTGGGGCACGTGCCCTTGGAGTTGCGGGCCCTGGAAGCGAGGGCCGCAGCCTTGATCGAGCAAGGTGCCTCAGCCGAGGCCGAAAGCGTCTGTCGCCAAGCCCTCGGCATGGCCCGAAAGCTCGGGGATTACGGTCGTAAGTATCGCCTGCTGGCCCTGCAATCGGCAGCACAACGGGCGTCGGACAATGAAGAGGCCGCCGAGCGCTCGTCGTCAGCGGCCGTTGAAGAGCTGCAAAGGATCCGTCAACAAGTTTCTGGGGATCTCAGCCCCGGTTTCGAGGCTCTGCCGAGCGTGGCGCAGCTGGGCGCGGCATCTTAGATTTCGGGTTGCCCGCCGTCGTCAAGGAATCCACGGAATCCGCGGAAGCCACGGAATAAATTCCGCGGGCGCCACGGATGAATTCCGCGGGCGCCACGGATAAATTCCACGGAAGCCACGGGTGAATTCCGCGGAAGCCACGGATGAATTCCGCGGAAGCCACGGATGAATTCCGCGGAAGCCACGGATAAATTCCACGGAAGCCACGGATGAATTCCGCGGAAGCCACGGAATAAATTCCGCGGGCGCCACGGATGAATTCCGCGGGCGCCACGGAAGCCACGGAATAAATTCCGAGGCTACCCATGCCTTGTCCCCTCCGGGGACGGCCCAGATCGGAAATGCAGGGCTGTTTCGCGGACGTAGGGCGTCTGCTCAGGGCAGGGAATTCGCCCAAGCGGTGACGTCGCCGGTTTCGAATCCATCGAAAAACAGGGGCGGGCTTTCGACTTGTACCGAGCCGTTCACCAGGGTCAATGCGCCGCCGTAGCTATCGGTTGCTACGAGGGAACCGCCTTGATTGGCCAGGGCGGTCAGCCCGCCGTCGAGGTCGAGGTTGAGCAGGGAGCCGATCGGGGCTGCTGGATCTATTTCGAGCACCAGCTGGCCGACGAGGTCGGCTTGGTCGAGGGTGAACGGTATCGGCTGGGTGGATTCGTCGTAGGCCACGATCCATGCATGGCGGTCGCCCGCGCCGTTGACGGTCGAGGTCTCGAACAGCGGGGGCAGGCCGTCGGTGATGCCGTTGGGCATGAACGAAACCGAGCTGACCCAAGCCGGTGTCGAAAGCTCGACGGCAAAGGCCATGCCCTGGATGCGTCGACCCAAGCCGGCGTCGGTGCCCAGGGCGGTGGCCGAGCTGTCGACCACCAGGATGGGAACGACCGCCGTGCCGCCGGGCTCCGCCCACACCGTGCCGAGGCCGGCACCTTCTTGGGCCGAAGCCAACGCAGGCAGGGAAAGGCCCAGGGCGCAGAATAGGGTTGCTTTGAGGGCGAACCGACTTGCTCGATTTTGCTTGAACATCCCTGAATTCTACCACGACGCCGCGGTGAATCAGCGGGCTGGATCAGCGGGCTTGATCGCCGATCCACTGGCCCTCGATCACGACCCCCAGGCAATGGCTGGTGTATTCGAACGGATCGCCGTCGTAAAGGGCCAGGTCGCCGTCCTTGCCGACTTCCAATGAGCCCACACGATCGTCGATGCCGAGGATTTTGGCCGCGTCGAGGGTAATGGCCGACAGGGCCCGGTCAAAGCCCAAACCGTGGGCCGCGGCGATCGCAGCTTCGAAGAGCAAGACCCGAGTTTTCGGAACGTAGGCTTCGAAACCCGATTGCAAGGCGATCGGGATGCCCGCGTCCGCCAGTCGAGCCGCGTTTTCGAAGGTCAGGTTCTCGGTTTCCCCCCGGGCACGTTTCATCGCCGGATGCACCAGCACCGGTACCCCGGCCTGCCGGATCTCCTCGACTAAGGTGTAGGCCTCCGACGCGCTGTCGAGCACCATCCGAATGCCGAATTCGTCGCGGATGCGCAGGGCGGTCATGATGTCCTGATGCCGCTCGACGGTGACCAATAAGGGAAGATCACCGCGCAGAACGCCGGCCAGGGCTTCGAGCCGGAGGTCCCGGCTGGGTTGTTTGTCGGTCTCGGCCTGGTCGAGCTGCTGCATATAGGCCTGGGCCTCGGTCAATTGGCCACGCAACATGGCGGCGGCTTTGGCCCGGGTTCCGGGCCAGCCTTTGGGGCCGTTGTCGCCGCCTTCCGCGCCCTCTCCGAGGGTGGCGGCGACCATGGCGGTTTCGACCATCACGGCCTGCGCGACGTTGTCGCCGCGGGTTTTGGCGATCAAGGTTTGACCGGAGATCACCGCGCCGGGACCGTGACCCGTGTGCACGGTGGTGATACCGAAGTCGCGCACCCATTCCACCAAGCGCTCACGGGCGTTGTAGGCGTCGATGGCGCGCAGCTCCGGCTGGGTCGGTGACGATTCTTCCAGTTGGTCCTGGTCGTGATCTTGATTCAGGTATCCGGAAATGCCCACCGTGGAGTGGGCGTCGATCAGGCCGGGGGTAACCACGGCAGCCTCGACGACCTCGAGGCCGGCGGGAATCTCCACCTCGTTTGCCGGGCCGATCGCAGCGATTTTTCCGTCGCGAACGAGGACGATGCCGTTCTCAATAACTTCTCCGGTCCCGGTGTAAACCTTTTCGCCGCGCACGGCGATGGAATCGGTTTGCGCGCTCGCAAGCCCGGTGACCAGGAAGGCGGCGGTCAGGAGCCGAGCGCACAACTGGGTAAAGCTAAAGCTGAATCGGCGCTTTGCGCGCGGATGCGAAACGATCTCTGCCTTGTTCATCGGTCTTCCTCTTCGTGGTCGAGACATGCGATATGAGCGCTGCGCGGAGATCCTGCGCCCCAACCGCCCACGGCGATCAGTCGATGCTCCGGATCGCTGAGGTCAAAGAGCTTCTCGCCTTCGACCCAGGTCTGCTCGACCTTGGTGTAAACGGAGAAGGGGTCACCGGATAGGACGATGAAGTCGGCGTCTTTGCCCGCTTCCAAGGAGCCGACGCGATCTTCTAAGTCGAGCATCTCGGCTCCGGCCAGGGTCAGGGAGCGGAGTGCGCCTGCGCGGCTCATGCCCGCGCGCACGGCCAGGGCCGCCGAGCGGAAGAACAAGCGGGAATCGTTGATCAAGTCGTCGGTGTGGAAGGCCACGGAGGCCCCCGCATCTTCTAAAGCTTTGCCGTTCTCAAACGCCAAATGCATGGCTTCGAGCTTGCCGCCGGGGCTGTCGATCATGATCAACGACGCCGGCACCCCGGCCGCGGCGATTTCGTCCGCCACTTTCCACGCGTCGGATACGTGGTGCAAGATGACCTCGAAACCGAATTCTTTTTTCAATCTCAAGACGGTCAAAATGTCGTCGTGGCGGTGGGTGTGGTGGTGCACCTTGCGCTTGCCTTCGAGCACTTCCACCAAGGCTTCCATGGCCAGATCCCGATCCGGGCGTTTTTCCGGATCGTCGGCGGATGCGGCCATTTTCCGCTGGTAATCCTGGGCTTTGACGAATTGCTCGCGCACCAACGCGGCGGATTTTGCCCGGGTTCCGGGGAAAGGGGGATCCCTGCGGGAGTTGGTGCCGTTGGCCATTTTCATGCCGCCGGCAAAACCGTCGTCGGTGGCGATCAGAAAATCGTCGATGGTGTTGGCCCGGCGTAGTTTGACGTAGAGGGTTTGGCCGCTCATCAAATGGCCGGAGCCGGACATGAGATTGAGGGTGGTGAGTCCGCCGGATCTAGCCCGTTGGAAGCCCTTGTCGCGCACGTCGATGGAATCGAGGCTGCGGACCGCGGGTTGGATCGGCGCTGATCGATCCGCCGCGTAGGGGCTGCCGATGTGGCTGTGGGTGTCCACCAAACCGGGCATGAGGATTTTGCCTTTGAGGTCGTGGACTGCGGCGCCTGCGGGAATCTCTGTCTCTGCCGCCGATCCCACGGCTTCGATGGCGGTGCCGCGCACGATGAGCACGCCGTTCTCAATGGGTGGGCCGGAAATCGGCAGAATCTCCGCGCCGACGAAGGCGTGGACCGGGGGCTCGGCGTGTCCGGCTTGGGCCGTCAAGAGGACGAGAGCCGCCGAGCTGAGGTGGACCGCCAAGGTTCTGAGAGTCGCTGGTTCGAATCGCATGCAATGCTCCTGGAAATGATGGCCGGACTGTACCAGAAGCGTTTGATGTGGCGTGACGTGACGGCTGGATCGGAGGCGGGGCGGCGCCTCTGAACCATTCCGCGGGGGAGGGGACTTTCACGGGCCTTTCACCAACGGAAGGTCAAACCACCTCCCAACTCGCTTTGGACCAGATCTTCGGTAAAGACGAATTCATCGGTCGGCAAGTCGATCCAATAACTACGGGCTTCGAGGCGAAAGCCGAGCCAGTCGTTGATCGGCATTTGCAGACCGGCGGCCAGGCTGACGGAGGGGCGCTGCTCGTCGATGTCTACCACCCCGAACGGGAAGGAGTCCGTGGACAGTTTGGAGATGCCGGCGCCGATGGCGACGAAGGGTTGAAATCGATCGCGACGCCATCTTCGTTGTACCCCGACATGTAGGGTGACGATCTCCAGGTCGTCGAAGATGGGGTCAATGACTAAAAAATCGCAAGCGGGGCAAATGATGAGTTCGCTGTCGAGCTCCGATTCCTGGCGGTTGAGCACCACCTCGAACATCCATTGGTCGGCGAGGCGAAAGTCGGCGATCAATCCCAGGGTGGATGCGTCCTGGGACTCCGCGGTACTGGGACACGGAGCATTGAATTCATCTACAGCAATGCACACAATGCCGGTCCTGACTTCGGTCGAACCCGTGCGATAGCCGATCATCGGCGTGATTTCGACCTTGGAATCCGCGGATTGTGCTGCCGCTGGGGAGGCGCCGAGGGTCATGCCGGCGAGAGTAAGCCCCAAGGCGAGCATGGAAAAGGCAATCGCTGAAGAGGTAGGCGAGTTGTGGGTTCTGGATGGCATGGTTCGCTCCTTATCTCGAGCGCGAAGGTCATCTTCGCGTTCAAGAGGTTAGATCCGATCGGAGCGAAGACGGGTTAGCGGGGAAGAGGGCTGGTTGGGATTTGGGTGTGAAGCGGCAGAACGCTGATCCGTCCACTCCATTCGTCGCGCAGGGCCAATCCGAGCCCTTGAAAGCCGGCGGGCAATCGCAGGGGGATCCGCAGGCGCAGGGTGTGGGGTTCTGAGACCCTGGAAATCTCGGAACCCTCGGAAACCTCGGAACCCTCGGAAACCTCGGAACCCTCGGAAACCTTGGGATCCAGACTGAAAGGTAGCTCTTGAAATCGTGTGGCCAGGCCGTCGTCCGTGGGCACGGCCAAACCGAGGACCAATAAGCCCTCGGATGAACCCTCGGATGCCGGAGCTGGGAGCTGCAGCTCGAGGGCCTCGATCTCTCCGCTGGGGGAACTCACCAGCCGGGCTTCCACCTTCAGGGGGTTATCGATCAAACCCAGCTGCCAGGCGGCCCGGGCCCGGGCCGCCAGCTGCTGGCGGTCATCCACGGCTTGGTAGCCACGAAGATGGCTCAGCTCCAACTTGCGTTCTTGGGATTCCGCGGTCTGCCCAGGGATCTGCGCTTGGATTTTCGCTTGAATTTTCACTTGGAGACGATGGAATCGATCGTCCGCGGGGTCGTTGGGTTCGAAAGAGAGCACGTAGGCGTTGTCGAGCTGCCGATCGAGCCTTTCGAGTTCCGATTCCATTCGGCGGATGGCCAGGGGACGTCCGCCGGTTTCGGTTGCGAGCCATAGCTCGGAGCCCAATCCGGGTCCGGGTTGGCCGGCCACCAGGGGAAAGACCGTGGCTTGTGCGCGCAGGGCTGCCGCGAGCAGGCGGTCGCCGTCTCCCCTGGCCTTGGACTCCAGGGGACCGGAACGGGGTTTGGCAACCAGATATTGGATCGAGCCGACAAAGTCTGTGGATTCGCTGTCTTCGGGCACTGCGCCGACGGCCCAGGTGTCGGAAAAGCTGCTCTCGCCGATGCCGGCGGAGAGGCTGCGTCCCAGGTAGAGCACCGCCGTGTTGTGGCCGTCTCCTTCGACGACATTCAAGGCTTGCTCCAGGGTTTGGTAGGCGTCTCGGAGTTCTCGGCGGATGTCGGTGCGGCGATGGCGTCTGGCTTGGAAGGAAGCTTCCTTTTTTGCCGCCAAAAGGTCCAACGCCACCTTAATTTCTGGGGCGTGAGCGGACAGCCGACAAAATACCTCGAAGCGCTCGCCTTGGGCGCCCCGACCCAAAGCAGCGATGGTGATCCGATCCCCCTTTTGGGCCCGCCCGAGCAAAAACTCGCCCACGGCGGGCAGCGTCAAGTGGCGATCCGAGAGCGGGCTGGTGGGCAGGTCGACCAAGAGGAGCAGGTGGCGAGGGGCTGCTCGGGTGACCGCCAGGGGACGGGAAGCGCCGTCTTCCAACAAGAGGAAATCTTCGGGCCGAAGACCGTCGACCGGCGAGCCCTGGGGATCGAGCACCGAGACTTCGAGTCGACGAAGCTCCGTCCGCGGGGAGGCCTCAGTTTGGGCGAAGGAGGGCGAGTCCGCTTGGGGTTGGGCGAAAGCCCGGCTGCCGAGTCCTGGTGCCAAGGTCCATAGCGAGGCCGACAGCAGGGCGGGCAGCAGGGCGGGCAGCAGGGCCGGCAACAGGCCCAGGATCGCTCGGATCCGCGCGATCCCCTTCATTGCCAATCTCCGAGCAGCACGAATCCCGCCCAATAAAAAGGTGCGCTCCAGCGAGGGTCGTCGCGCAGTCGGCGCTGAGCTGCGGCCAGGGCGGCGGCGGAATCGAGTCCGTCTCGGGCGGAGTGTCCATAAAAGGCCGCCATCAGCTCCACTGCGGCGCGGTCGTCTACATCCCAAAGCCCGGCCACCAATCGGCGGGCACCGGCCGCGAAAAAGCCCCGGCTCAAACCCAGCAGGCCCTCTCCCCGAAGAGGTTTGCCGAGCGCGGACCGGCATGCGCTGAGGGTGACGAGATCGGCGTCGAGGCGCAGCTTGAAGAGTTCGGCGAGACGTAAGAAACCAGCCTTGAGCGGACGCCCCCGAGAGTCGACGGCGGACAGGGCCAATCCAGAACGTTCCGGGTGTCGGTCGTCGACAATGGCATGGGTGGCGAAGTGCAGTCGTCGGAAGTGATTGAGTTCACCGCCGATGACCGATGCGGCGGTGGCGTCGAATCCGGTTTGGATCCTCACCCGATCCGGGGGAAAAAACTTCGCGATCCGTTCGGCCTCGGCCGCACTGAAAGGCAGGCGGGGCAAATTTAGTTCGCTGGGACGCCAGACCGGATCGAAATCGAGGTTTTGTGGCCCTACCGATCCGTCCGCTGAGCGGGTCGGCTGGGATTTGCTCGGCTGGGAATTGCTCGGCTGGAGTTTGGTCGGGCTGAGTCGAGGGTCATGGACATCGAAGACCGGATCTGCCAACACCGCCAGCTCGCCTCGTTGGGAATCCTTCGCTGCGGTTTTTGCGCGCTCCACGCCTCTGGCGCGCAGCCGGGCCAGCACCGTCAACGACGGCAGGGTCACCACCTCATGGTGACTCACCACCGGTCGGCGGTCGGCCAGGGGCAAGGCGGCGAAAGGGGTCCCGTGCAGGGCGCCGTCGGGCACGATCAGCCATCTTCGGTGGGTCATGGAGGTCAAGGGGGCGGTCAAGGCTTGGGCTAGGTGGTCGAGAGACCTTTGGGCCAAACCGCGGGCCACCCGTGGTTGACTCCGCGCCAGAGCGTCGCGAGCCTTGGTCGCCGGCCGCTCGAGATCGGCGGACGATCCCAGGTCGAATCCCGAGAGTCTTGCGGAGGTGATCACCCAGGCCCAGGCGCGGTCGGCACCCAGATGAAAAACCAGAGCGGCTGTGTCATCGCCGATCAACGCCCGGATTTCCTCCAGGGTCGGAGGATCCGACGGTTCTTGTGGGGGTGAGGCAGGGGCATCCCAGGTCAACCAATCCAACAAACCGCGTGCTTTCGCTTGCTCGCTGGTGATCAGGGCCTGCTCCCACAACCCCTGTTGGATCAGCAGGCTGATTCGAAAATCGTAGATATGCCGATGCGGGGCCAGAAAGTAAGCGCGCATGTCGCCGACCCCGATGCGCGATCCCAGGGCTTCGACGGTGGCGATCGAATGGTCGATGGCCGAGCGTGCCGCTTCGAGATCCCCGGCTCGGCTGTGGGCTTTGGCTAGGTCGAAGAGGGTGATGGTCAGGCCGGTGGGATCCCCGATCGACTGTTGTCGATCCGCTGCTTCGCCCAAAGTCGAGATAGCGCGGTCCAAGTCGCCGGAGACCAACCACCAGCGACCCAAAGAGCCGAGGTGAGAGGCCTCGATTCTCGAAAGCCCGCGACGGCGGGCTGCTTCGATCGCCCCTTCGATCCGTTGCCGTGAGCTGTCCAAATCACCTTGCTCCAGGTCCACCAAACCGAGGTTGCCCAGGGTCTCGGCGATGCCCGCGTGGTGGCCGAACGCGCGATAGATGTGGAGGGCCTCGTTGAGCCACTGGCGGGCCTCGGGCCAGCGACGCTCCTGCCAGGCGGTCCAGGCCAAGTTGTTTGAGGTGCCGGCCTGGGAAAGACGGTCGTCCGCCCGACGATGTTGTTCGAGGGCCGACTCCAAGAATTTGCGCCCCGAGTCGGCCCGTCCCAAATGCAGCCACAGCAGGCCCAGGTTGTTGAGCGTTGCGGCTTGGAAACTCGGGTCGCCGAGCCCGTCCTGTAGGTCGAGACTCTGTTGAAAGTCGAGACTTTGTTGAAAAAGGTCCAGGGCGGCGCCGCCGCGACCGGCTTCCAGCTCGAGGGACGCGAGATTGTGGAGCGACGTGGCAATCGCCGGGCGATCGACGAGCCGACGTCGGGCCTCGAGGGCGGTTTGAAAGTGAAGGCGCGCTGGGTCGAGTTCACTTTGGGAGATCAGGATCGAGGCCCAATGGTCGTGGGCGGCTGCGAGTCCGTGTAAGTCGCCGAGTTTTTCGAAGATTTCGACCGCGCGGCGATCGAATTCCAGGGCGGCGGGACGATCTCCGGTAAGTTCAAGGGCCAGGGCCATGGCGTAGAGGGTTTCCGCGTATTCGGAGGCCTGCTCTTCGGAGGTTCGAAAGCCCTCGAGGGCCTGTTGTAGCTCGCCCAGCGCGGCTTGAGCGTCGTCGGCGCGACGGCTCTCCAGCAGCTTGATACCCCGTTCGAATCGCGTTCGCGGGTCTTCCGGCAGAGCAGCCGTGGTGAGCATCACGAGCGTCACGAACATCATGAGCATCACGAGGGCTCGCCCGATCACGGTGGAGTTTCCGGGGTGGGTTCGGCGACGAATAACAGGCTGAAGCGTTCGACCACTTGGGATTGGAAGGTCAGCTCGAGCAGGGCGCGTCCGGGAGGGGAGAATTCGGCGGGCAGGCTGATCACGATCACTCCGGTATCGTCGGCGGCCGTTTCTGCGGACCAAAGTGGGCGTTGGTCTGCATCCAGAATGGAAATGCCGTAGGGACGTCCAGGAATCGGATCCTGGGGGGTCAAGATCAGAATCGCGGGCTGGGAGGCCGGCAGCTCGACCCGCTCGTGGGGCGAGCCGGAGCGAAATCGACCGGAGGCGAAGAGTTCGGCCACCTGCACCCGGGCTTGGGGTTGTCGCTCTTGTTCGAGGCGATCGGTGAGCTGGTGGAGTAGGGAGGTTTGCTCTCGAAGTTCTTGGCGGGCGACCACCAATTGGTCCATGAGCCTCACGTTGTGGCGTCGGGTTTCGAGGCCTTGGATCCAGGAGTACATGGACAGCCCGATCACGAGAACCGCGGCGGCGGCCCACAGAGCGGAATACTTTGTGCCCCGAACGCTGGACGAGACCGACGCGGCCGTTGAGGCCGATGAGGCCGATGAGGCCGACGACTCGTTGGAGAACTCGCCGATGGCCGCCATCACCGAATCGACGGCGCGGCTCGTTTCGCCGTCGGCCGGCGCCAGGTCGAGGCCACGGCGCATGTCCAACACCAGGTCCATGGCTTCGGGATGGTCGGCGATCCGTTCCATCAGTCGGTCTTCGTCCCGGGAATCGAGGTCACCGCTCAGCCAGGCAGCGAGCTCGTCGGGTGTGGGCTCGGCACCGGAGCTTTGGGCCTCGAAGAGCGCGCGCAGATCGGCGTCGAGCTGGTCGGGCCTGGGGTCGGAAATGGGTGGATCGCTCAAGTCTTATCCTCCAGGCTGAGGGGCTCGTCCGGGGGCTTCTCGTGGGTCTCGGCGAGGGCTTCGGCCAGGCGTTTGCGGGCTTGAAAGAGGTGAGCCTTGACGGTCTCTTCGGACAGCCCCAGGGCCTCGGCGATCTGTCGCCGGTTGCGCTCCTGATAAATGGAAAGCTTGAGCACCGCCCTCATCTTCGGCGGCAAGCTTTCCACGGCCCGGCGCAAATGATCCATCCGCTGCTCGCGGATCGCTCGGTCCAGCGGGTCGTGGGCGGGGGAGTTCGGCTCGTGGATGCGTTCTTCAAGGCCCGGATCGCTCAAACTCAAAGGTTTCACACCGGCGCCCCGTTTGAGGGTCCAGCCATCCCGTCGATGTTTGAGAAAGACGTTGCCGGCCACGGCGAAGAGCCACGTCTCGAATTCGGATTCTCGGCGGAAGGTGTCCATGCCCTTATAGATCCGAACGAAGGTCTCTTGGGTTAGATCCCGGCAATCTTCCGGGTTCAATCCACGCTTTTGGAAAAATCGGTGCAATGGGCCGTAGAAAGATTCCACCAGAACCCGGAAGTTGGACTCGCGATCCGTGCCTTGATGCCACCGCTCGAGAGCGAGGTGGATGCGTTGTCGGTCGATGGAGCTTGGGGGAGACGACATGGCTTCGAGTGACGATAGCGGGTGCTGGAGACGATCAGGTTTCCCAAGTCACGGTCTGAGATGCCTAATTACTAGAGCATACGTCGTTTGGGCCCAGCTGCGCGAACGCCTCGTCTCAGGATTCTACCCATCCACGTCAGCGGTCGGCCTGGGTGGCCTGGGCGGCGTTGGCGGCGTTGGCGGCGTTGGCGGCGTTGGCGGCTCTTGATCGATCCATGTATTTCATTCCGAGGCGACCCATGGTTTGGGTCGATGCCCAATTGAGGCCAAAACCGATCACCCCGCCGATCAACGGTAAGAGTTTGAGCAGCGATTTCGAGATGGTCTTGACCACCACCTCGCGCAAGGCGGTGCTGCCGGCCGTGGCCAGCTCCAGGCCGCCGGTGGTCGCCAGCCAAAGACCGGCTTCGGGAATCTCGTCTTCGTGGACGCCGATGACCAAGCGCATCATATGGACCATGTTGGCTTGAATCCGAATCGTCAGCGCGATGTCGATCGGCAGGGCCAAGGGCAAGGTCGGCAAACCGCCCACTCCGGTTATAAAACCCACCAATCCGGCCCGATTCGCCTGCCGAAGAATGATCTTCTTACACAGCGCCCGGTCGTCGAGTTCGGGATGTTTGCGTCGTAAGCGGTCCACCAACTTCGCCAACGCCACAGGGTCGGACTTCACCGCGTTGGCCACCAGCTGTTTGGCTTTCCACAGCAGGAGGGCGACCACCAACAGGAACAGCAAACCGGCCAAAAGAGAAAGGATCAAGATCCATTTCAGCAGCGAGCCCAACGAGCTCATGAGATTCTGGAATGGATCTCCGCCGGATGGGCCGCCAGGAGTCGAGGATGCCGTCGTGGCGAGCAGACCGCGCAAGCCGCGCAGGCCGTTAGAGGCGAGGTCGGATGGGCCGCCAGGAGTCGAGGATGCCGTCGTGGCGAGCAGACCGCGCAAGCCGCGCAGGCCGTTAGAGGCGAGGTCGTCAGGTGCCAGGTAATTGTTTAGTGCTGGTAATAATGAGCTTATAGATTCCGAAACAGGAGCTGAAATAGGTGACGCGGTGGCCGGTGACGCGGACCCTGCCGACGTGAAGAGGAGTAGGAATCCAAGGACGAACAAATTTTTCATGACGCTTTCTCGGTATCGGCTAGGGATTGGGATAGGTGTCAGGGGTTTGAGCCTGCTCGGCCGGGGACGTCTTGGTTTGGGAGTCGAGCATGAGGTACAGAGCGTTGACGGTGGACCATGGAAGGATCGTACCGTCTCGCAGCACTTCCGGGTCGATGCGCACTTCGATTTGGGAGCCGGTTTTGCCTTCTTTTTCTACCAGGAGTTCGAATCCGATCAAGAGCCAACCCCGGTGAACTAGGAGTTCCTCGGCCAAACGGCCGGTATCGAGCTTACCCTGGAGCGGTTGGCCGTTCGAATCACGGGCACGCAGACGGGCAAAGTGTTGGCCGCGGGAGCTGAGCAACTCCAGGTAAACCAGGCTCAGCCCGTGCACGAAGACATTTTGCATGATGAAGCGATGGCGGGCACGCTCGCGGGAAATGACCGTATATCGGCAGGCCCGGGTCTCGCCGGCCATGGCCACCAGACGGCTTTCGAGCAGATCGCCTTTGGTGGGATCTCGGACCAAGGCGAGGATGTGGGTGCCCGGCTGGAATCGGACCCCGCCGGTTCGTTCGAGGTGGGCCAGGTGTAAGCCGTCGAGGGCGATGCGGCCGTCGATGTCGACGCCGTCGATGGGTTGGTGATGGGAAGGCAGCAACAAGACGGCGTCGGCGGATTCGAGGGTGACGGTACCCCGTTCTGCCAGACGGTGCCCGTGGGTCCAATCCGCGGCCAGGATCGTGACCGTCGAGCTGTCGTCGGCTGCGCGGGAAGGGGCGTGTCCAGGCCCTTGGTCGGGAGGGTTCGCCTTGGGCAGGCGCATTCGACAAACGCCGTCCGCGTCGGCCACGGAGTTGGGGGGAGCTTCGGGGAAAGCGCGTCTCAGCATGGCGGAGATGTCGTGACCGAGGGGTTCTACCTGCCGTTTTTCGTCGACCAAGATGGTGATGTTGAGGCCTGGGAAAAACCCGATCAGCTCGCGGACGACCCGAGGGATCCGGGGACTGATGCCGAGGATCAGGATTTTTCGGGGATCTCTCCGTTCCGTTTCAAAAGTCAGTTGATGGAGTAGCGTCGGCTCGGAGATTGGCGTGGGTTGTTGAAACCAAGTTCGGGAGGCCTCGGATCGGCTGCTAGGAACTCGGACTCGGGCTCGGTCCCGCCTCTGCCGATTTTCCTCGGGTTGTAGTGCGTGCAGTGCGTGCAGTGCGTGCAGCAGATCCACGGCCAGCTCCTGAACATCCTGAAAACGCAGAGCGATGCCGATGATGCCGCGGATATGCCTCGCGCACAGAGGTTTGGACCCGAACAGAGGTTTGGACCCGGCACGACCGACCGCCGCCATGGGATTGAGCACCACCTTCGGGCTGGAATTTCCGGGCCCTGCGGTTGGGTTGGGATTTTCGATGAACAACCCGATTAGGGTGGTTTGATAGCGGGATTTAGCCCGTCGATGGAGCTGGAGTAAAGGGATTTCCGGCCCGTCGCCCGAGCCGCTCGGCGGGGTGAGGTCGCGCAGCTCGTCGGCGGAAAATTGATAGGTATAAATCTCCGCGCCCGTGGATTGCAGGAGGTGGCGGTAGAGGTGATAAATCTGCGGATAGGCGACATTTTGGGCGACGTAATAACCGAGCATGGAGCCGCTGCCGACCAGGTAGGTTTCGGCGCCGCCGGCGGCACGGGCCGCCGGAAAGTTGCGCTCGTGTTCCATGTCCGGGTAGAGGGGCACCTCCGGATGGCTTTGACGGGTGGCCAAAATCGCTGAGATGACCCCGGCATCGGGGTCCTCGGAATTGTCTCCGAGAATGATCACCCGTTTCGCATGGGCCACATTTACCCTCGCCAGATCGGCGGCATTGGAGGGATCTCCGGGCCGAAATTGAAAGCTCAGCTTGCGCAGATCGTCGATTTCGTCGGCTTCCGCGTGATCGGCCAGGATGGCTCCCCGGTAGGGGCGCAGATTTTTGCGATAGATCTCCACCAGGCCGCGAAATAAAAGCACTGAATAGTCGCTCAAGCCGAGGACCACGGTGTGGTCTTCGAGGGCGATCGGCTGGATCCTGGCCCTTTGTACCAGCTCGCCCACGACGGTGGTGCCGATGCCGATGAAGAAGGTCAGCAACAAGATCCCGGCGAGGGTGAGCAACAAAGAAATCACCAAGATCCAGGTGGGCTGCTCGAGGGATTTCACCATATTGCCCGCGTCTTGGATTTGCAGGAAGCTCCACCAAAGCACATGGGCGAAGGAACGATCGTCGCTGGAATCCACCCGGCCGTCTTGGTTGAAGTCGTAGGCGACGCCGAGATCCAAGAGCAGCGCTGCGGCACCGAAGGCGAGCACGGCGGCAAAGGTCAGAACGATCAGGATTTGGTGACGTTTCTCCCGTCGGCCGAGCATCGCCCACAGCTCGCGAAGGACTCCACTCCAATAGCCCAAGAGCAGGAGCAGTCGAGCCAACCGGAGGTGGCGTAGCCAAGCGCCGGCTTCCCGCACGGGCAGGAAAGACAGCAGAGCCAGGAAGTCGAGGATCAAAACGATGGCTTCGCCGGCTTTGAGACGACGGCGTAAGGCGCGACGAGCGATCAGCGCCGTGCGCAAGCAGAATTCGGCGCCAAAAATCCCCAAGAAATAGTAGGCGGCCTGTCCGGACACCAGCGGGTCCAAGATCGACTCGGGCAGGATCGAAGCCAGAATCAACAACGAGAGGGCCAGCCGCACCCCGAACGATTCCAGGAATCGCTCGGACCGGTCGAGCCAAAGCGCGGACGCGGATGTCATGCTCATCTTGCCGCGCATTCTATGGCCTGTGGGCCTCAGTCGGATCGTCGGCGGTAGTCTTCTTGGGCGTCCATGGCCTGGCGGGCGAAGTAGAGCGTGATCGGAATGTTGGCCCAGAGCATGAAACCGGTGCCGAGCAAGGTCAGCTGATTGAGCTCGTTGACAGTGCGCACGATGCCGGAGCAGGCGACGATGATCGCCAGACAAAAAAGGATTCGGTAGCGGGTGACCCAAGCCTCACCGAGCAGGTAAATCACGCCCTGTTCGCCGTAGTAGCTCCAGGAGATGAGGGTCGAGAGGGCGAACAGCCAGGTGGCGGTGGTGACAAGCCATTTGCCCAAACCGGGGTGGACACGATCGAAGGCCAGGGCCGTGAAGCTCGCCCCTGTATAACCCACGAATAGGCCTTCTTGGAGCACCGGGGTCGCGGAAGCTTGGACCTCACTCCAGGAAATTTGCAGGCCGTTCTCGGTCTCCAATAGCAATCCGTTGATTGCGATCGGCCGGCGATCGTCCAAGAGGTGGGCTTGCAGGGTGTCGCCGGGCAGCCAGGCACGGTCCGGCCGGTTGACCAAGCGTCCGCCTTCGAGGGTCCAGGCGCCGCCGTCGGCTTGGACCAGGGTGGGCGGGTTGAGGAAGTTCTGATCCGCGGGCCGATTCCAGGCGCCGCTGAGGAAAATGACCAGGGCGGTCATGGTGCAAATCACCAAGGTGTCGATCAGCGGCTCGAGACCCGCTACCAACCCTTCACGGGCCGGCTCGTCGGTGCGCGCGGCGCTGTGGGCGATGGGTGACGAGCCTTGGCCCGCTTCACTGGAGAAGAACGCCCGCTGTAAGCCGGTGGCAAAGGCGAAACCCGCGGTGCCGCCGACGAAGGCGCCTTGAGCCTGGGTGCTGCTGAAGGCGTTGGCGAAAATCATGGCGAAGACCGCGGGCACCTGATCGATTCGGCTGATGATGACGTAGAGCCCGGCGATCAAATAGGCCGCGCACATGAACGGCACCAAGGTGCCGGCCACCGCGCCGATGCGATGGATGCCGCCGAGGATCACCAACGCCACCAGCACGGCCAGGACACAACCCACCCAAAACGAGGGAAAGCCGAAGAATTCCTGCATGATGTTGCCCACATTCCACGCTTGGAACATATTGCCGCCGGTCACGGCGGAGACCAGGAGGGTCACGCAGAATAGGCTGCCCAGGGTTTTGCCGAGGCCGGCCAGTCGAGGGTTTTGTTGGGCTAAACCGTGGCGTACGACCCACATCGGACCCCCGTGGGGATTGTCGGGGTCGTCGGTGTTGCGGTAGATCATGGAGAGGGTGACCTCGGTGGTTTTGAGCGCCATGCCGAGCAAGCCGACCACCCACATCCAGAATACCGAGCCCGGACCGCCGAGGGCCACCGCCAGGGCAACGCCACCGATATTGCCCAGACCGACCGTGGCGGAAAGGGCTGCGGATAAAGCTTGAAAGTGGCTGATGGCCCCGGGATCGTCCGGATCGTTGAATTTGCCCAGCACCGCGGCGCCGCCGTGGGTGACGGCCCGAAATTGGCTGAAGCGGCTCCACAAGGTGAAGAGGATGCCCACGGCCAACAAGACGTAGAGAATGGCCGGATGCCAGAGGGCACCATTGATGGCGGCGATGATCGCGCTGAAGCTGTCCAAGAAAGCTTGCATGTTGTGTCTCCCGAGAATCGGTCGGAAATCGATCGACCGACCCCGTGTCGGTCCTAGCTAAACTCAGGGTAGGGAGAGACCGGGGCGTGGGCTATTCCACGACCTCCGAGAAAAAGCGTTCGACCTTGGAGGCGTCAGGAGGAGGCGTCAGGAGGAGGGTTGGGCAGGCTGGGTGCGATCGGAGGCCAGGGCGATCCGCAGGCGACGGTCGAGGCGATAGGCGTGGTCCACGGTTTGCACGGCTTCGGCGCCGTTCAACCGAGAGCGCAGGAGGTGGATGTGGCGGGCGGCGCAATTGGTGATCTCGGCCCGACCGGCGAACTCGGGAGCTGCCCTTTGGCCCACGTCGAGGACCGGCAGGCCCTGGCCCTGGTCGATCAGGTCTTCGAGCAGCTCGCGCCAGGTTTCGTGCTCTTGACTGCCCGGTTTCAGCTTCAGCCGTGAGGCACGGCCCCGTCGGGTCACCAAGCGGCCGCCCAGCTCCGGCCGACCGGGGAGATCCCAGAGAATGAGATCCAGGTATTGCTCGACCTCGGCGCGGTCCTCCGCCTCCAAACCCACCACCGAGTTCGAAGGACGTCCTACTTCGGCGTACCGCAGCTCCAACGGAAAGCGGCGATCCAGGAAAGCCGTGGTGGTGGGAATCAGGAGTTTTTCGAGCAGCCGTTTGTCGATCACGTCCCGGGGGTCGAAACCCGCTTCCAGCAGGTCGACACCGAAGGTCGCTTCGTAACCCTTTTTATTGGATAGGAATCGGCAGCTGGGCGTGCGATCGGCAAAGAGCCCGCGCACGGAAGCCGCCAAATAGATGGACTCCCACCATCGATCCCGCGGGATGAACGTCAGGGTTTCGAGCTGCACGTCCTGGAGCAGCAGCCCTCCCGGTCGCAGATGTCGGGCCAGCGATTTGGTCAGCTCGTGTTGTTGGCCGAAGACCCTGGGGGCGAGGCGATCGAGTTTCGGATCTTGAAGACCCTCGGTGGCGGCTAGCCATCGGACGTCGGGGAAGCGAATCCACCAATCCTTTAGGCTTCGATCCGTATCGGGCCCGGGACGATCCAGGCATGCCACGGTGAGCAGTGGCATCAGCTGCGGTGCCGATCGCCCTAAGAGCGAGAGGATTTCTTCGATATGGTAGAGATGATCTTCCACCAATAGGATCGGGCGCCGTTTCGGCGGCTGCTCGCAAAACCACGACATGAGTTCATCATATCGACCTCCGCCCCCAAGAAGCAGCCGAGCATCCGGTCCTCGTGTTTCTGGCCCTCGTGCATCCGACCTGCGTGCCATTTGGCTCTATGCGGGTTTGGTGGTTTTCGTGGCCTTGGCGGTGTTGACCTGGAGTTCCGCCCATGACGCCTGGCAGTCGTCGATCGATCGCAGCCGTGGAAGCGCGACTTTCGATTTGGTGCAAGCTGCCACGCCCACGCGACCCACCGGCACCCCGGGGGCGGTGGCCTGGCTCGATTTGCAAATCAAGAGTTATGGCAGGCGGCTAGAAGAATCCCAGCGGGTGGCTTACGAGGAATTGGTGTCGGTCTCGGAGGATTCGGTCCCCGAGCTGCTGACCCGCGTGCACGACGCCATGGGCATCACTCCGCCGGCGCCGTCGGAGGCCGCGCGGTTGAAGCTCCTGGATCCCGAAGCGGCGGTGGCCCGAGGTTTTCAAGGGCAGCTGGAGGCCGAAGACGGCTTTCGTTTTCGCACCCAGCGCTTCTTGAGCTATCAACCGGCGGACGGGTCCGAGCAAATTCTGGTGATGACCCGGCGTCGAGGTCTCGACGCCGACCTCGAGGCAGAGCCGAATAGCCCGTCGAACCTCTTTCTGCGCCAAGCGACTCCCTATTTGACCCGAGTGGCCGAAGTCTTTGAGCGGCAGCCCTTGGATATCGAGGTCGGCGGTCACGCCCTCCGATTGGTCAGGACTTATGGCGTGGGGGAGGACGGCAGCTTCCTTTCAGTACCGATCCCGCCGGCCCTTGGTGAAGCTGCGCAATTGGCGACTCTACGTCGCGAGGGACAGGAATTCCGCAAACACCCGCGCATGCCCAGTTATGTTTCGAACGAGTTTTTCTTTCGTTTCGATTTTGACCAGCCGGAGCAGCAAGTCTTTTACTCGGGTCTTTATTTGGACCTAGCGGGTTATGGGTTGGTGAGCACCGTCACCCGTCCGGTGGTCGACGAAGAGACGGGTTACCTGGGGGTGGCGGCGGTCGATTTGGCGTTCGACATCGATTGGCGTGAGCTGACCGAGGGCATTGAAGCGCCGCAGATGGCCCGTTTGGTGGAGCTGGAAGCGCCGCCGTCGCCGGACGGATGGCAACCTTGGTCGACCCTTCGTCGAGCCCTGCGCTCCCAACGTCCCGAGGTGGAGCCGGCTTTGTGGCGGGCCCTCTCCGAGCTGGCTGATCACGAGCAGCGAAGCGGATATTTCGCCGGCGCCGGCTCGCTTTTTCACGAGGTGGTGAAGGGCGAGGGGGCGGTGGCCCTTTTCCAGGTTTCCCATTCGAGATGGCTGGCGGTGCTCTTTCCCGACTTGCCGTCCCCCCTGCCATGGGCCGCGGCCACGTTGTTGTTGATCCTCGGGTCGAGCCTGGTGGCGGGGGTGGAGCTCAATCGTCGGCGCGCGGAGCAGGCCCAGCTCAAAGCGGAAAACGAGTTGCAACAGAAGGAGAACCTGCTCAACAGCATGCGTGTGCCGTTGACGGTGGTGGATCCCAACAGTGACGCGGTGGTCTACGGCAATGAAGCGGCGGTGGCCCTCGGTCTCGAACCGGGGCGTCGAGTGGGGGACCTAGTTCCGCCCGGCCGGGCTCGGGAGCATTACGAGCGCATGCAGCGATCCGGTCTTGAAACCCGCAGGGCCTACGGTGTGCCCCTGAGGCTTCGCCGGGCCGAGGGTGACGACGAGGTACGTCACGCGGTGGTCCGCTCGGTGGCGGTGGCGGCGCCGATCGAAACCTTGCATGCGGATGAGCGACATCGACTGGGGCTTTTCTTCCCCCTAGAGCCGGAGTCGGACCTGGCGATCTTCGCCGAAGACTTGGAGCGTCGCTGCCGGGACGACGAGCGTCGACGATTGGCCGGCCTGCTCGCCCATGGGGTCGACACCTTGGTCCGGGTGCTGTCCCATCGTCTGGAACAGGAGCGCCTGGAGTCTGGGCCGCGAGGGGGAGGAACTCAGAAGGAGGGCGAGTCTGCCTTCGTTCGCTGGCTGTCCTCCTATGTCGAACGGCGGCTCGCGGTGACCGGCTGGCTGCTGGATCATTGGTCCGACGCCCCGCCTCTGCCCCAGGAGACGACGGCAGAAGCCGAGCAAGTGCGAGCGACCCTGGAGCATTTTCAACGGGTTTTCGCTTGGGTGGGCACGGAGCCGGAGCTGCGATCCAGGCTGCATTGGAATAACGGTGTGTTGTCCCAACCTTTAGAATCCCAACCTTTAGAATTCACAGAGGGAGCGAAGTCCTCGGCATTTGAGTTGAGCTTCGCGTGGCCGGAGGGCTATTTGTTCACCAGCCCGGTTCGCGGGGGAGTGGGGCTTTTCTTGGAAGAAGTCTTGGTCAACGCCCTGCGCCACGGCAAACCGGGAAGCCGTCCGAAAATGTCGGTGCATTTGGATCCCGTCCGTCGGGAGCTTTGTTGGACCGTTGAAAACCTGGTCGGACAAACGCCGGACCGAGATCCCCAAGATTTAGAACCCTACGGGGGCCGGCGAATGCTCGAAAAGCTGGCCTACCTTTTCGGCTGGACCGACCTGGTCTTCGTCCGCGAGCAAGACCGATTTCGGGTCAGTTGGCGCATTCAAGTCAGTGAGCGAGCTGCGCCCGGTGAGGCGGATTGACTCGACCCAACAGCAACTCCTTGAGGTTGTCGCCGTAGAAACCCATGATTCCTCAATCTTCGCCTGCGGCCTCGTCGTGCCCAGCCAACCTTTGCCAGGAGGCAAATATGTTTCGATCTTCTAAAGCTTTTACGTCCGCTACAGTAGGTCTACTGATGTTGTGTTCGGCGGTGATTACCCAGCCTGTGGTCGGCGGACCTATTGCGGGTGAAGAGTGGTCCCAATGGCGAGGACCTTCTCGGGACGGCCGAGCACCGATGTTCGAAGCGCCCGAGTCTTGGCCGCAAGAGGCCCAGCAGCTTTGGAAGGTGGAGGTCGGTGAAGGGCACGGCTCGCCGGTGGTCGCCGATGGACGGGTCTATTTAATTACCCGTCAAGGGGATGACGAGGTGGCGATGGCTTTGGATTTAAAAACCGGCAAAACCCTGTGGACCCAGCGTTTTCCCACCCCCTACACGATGAATGCCGCGGCCACCGGCCATGGCAAGGGGCCAAAGTCCTCGCCGATCGTGGCTCAAGACGTGGTTTGTTTCCTCGGCATCGACGCTCGGCTGACTTGCCATGCAACGAATTCCGGAAAAACCCTGTGGACCCGTGATTTTTCCGAGCATTCCGGCCACGAGACGAATTTCTGTGGTTCGTCCCTTTCACCGCTGGTGGACGGCGGGACGCTTTACGCGCACCTTGGAGACGATACGGGTGGACGGTTATTTGCCGCCGACTTGCGGACCGGCGAGGAAAAATGGGGATGGACGGGCCAGGGACCCAGTTATACCTCACCGATGCTGATCGAGGTTGGGGGCGCAGCGCAGCTGGTCACCTTGGGCGCCGTCGACTTGCTCGGATTCGATCCCAAGGACGGACGGCTGCTGTGGCGCCGACCGTTTCCCGACGAGTGGAATCAAAACATCGTGACACCACTGGCGGTCGGCGAGAAAATCATCTTCGCCGACCTTGAAAACGGCACCCTGGCAGCCTGGCCGCGACCGGTTCCGGACACCGAAAACGGCACCCCGTGGACACTCGAAGAGCTGTGGTTGGATAAGGAGCTGACCCAATACATGGCGTCGCCGGTGACCGATGGCAAGTGGTGGTATGGATTCTCCAATCGCCAGAAAGGACAGCTCTTCGTCGCCGACCCTGCCGACGGCAAGGTGCAATGGCAGGGCGAAGGCCGGGGCGGTCGTAACGCCACGCTGACCCTCGCCGGCGATTGGCTGTTGGTCTCCAACACCGACGCCGAGTTGCGTGTCTATCGGCGCAAGGGTTCGTCCTTGGAGCTGGTGCGAACTTACGAGATCGCGGATAGCGTGGTGTGGTCCCACCCGGCTTGGGTCAAGGACGGCCTGGTGATCAAAGATTCACAGCATTTGATCCGTTGGCGCCTGGCCGAGAGCGCACGGGCGGCTGAGAAGACGGCCACTGCGGCGAAGGCTTCTAATTAATTAGGTTCCATCCAGAAATTGATTCTCAGTAGGCCGGCGCGGCGCCCTGCGGCCTGGGCGGCCCCCACGTGCTCCGAACTCGCGCCACCGCTGCTGCGCCGTCGCAAAATGCTGATGTGTAAGAATTTAATTCGATCTGCAGGTTGTATCGCTCAGACACGCTCGCTGTCCGTGCTCGGCGCGCCGCGCCTTTCAGATCCTCGAAAAGGCTAAAACTGGACAGAACCCAATTAGGACGAACTCCAAGAGAAGACGTTGCCGGATTCGAATCCATCGGCAAAGAGAGGGGCGCAATCCGGTGCCAGCGCCGGCACCTTGAAATTGCCGCGGGGAGGCTCGGGGGGATCCTCATGGGATGCATTCATCAGCTCCTTGAGTCGGATCAGGACGTGGCAATGCTTCCGAAGCGGTGAGAGATCGAGGGTTTCTTCGGGGTCGGTTTCTAAATTGTAGAGTTCGACGCGGTCGTAGGCATCCTTGATCTGGGGGCGGACGGCTTTCCACTGCCCGACTCGGATCGCTTGACTCCGATGGTTCCAATTAAAGGTTTCCCAATAAAGAGGCGAGGTCGCGTCGTGTAACCGCCGGGGCTCCTTCGTCGCTGGATTGGACGGCTCCGAGTTCGTTTCCCCTGGGCTTGCACTCGATTCGGAAGTTTGGTGCCGGTCGCCGAGCCATAGCTCGACCAAGGAGCGGCCGTCGAGGTCCGGAGGGTGAGGGATGCCGGCCAGGTCGAGCAGGGTCGGCAGCAGATCCCAAAGGGCCGCGGGCTCGGAAGGGGCGGTGGCCTGGATGGTTCCTGGCCAAAGGGCCAGCATGGGCACCTTGATGCCACCCTCGTAGAGGCTGGTTTTGAGGCCGCGCAGGTTGCCGGCGCCGTTGAAGAATTGCGGGCTCTCAAAACCCGCGTCGCCCGCGGGACCGTTGTCGCTCAGAAAGAGGAAGAGGGTTCTCTCCGCCAAACCCCGTTCGGTTAGATGATCGAGGATTTGACCCACCTCGGCATCCAAACGGCTCACCATCGCCGCGAAGGTCGCTCTAGGGGCGGGGACCGGTCGCCTAAAACCAGGGTGGCCGGTCCAAGGCGTTTCGGCGAAAACGCTCGATCCCTGCTCGTCGAGATAGGGCCGCCAGGCGGGATCGTCTGCGGGCAGGAAATATTCCGCGTGGGGCAGGGCGGACGGCAAATAGAGGAAAAAGGGGCGATCTCGATGCCGGTCGATGAAATCCAGAGCGGCATCCATCAACACATCGGGCAAGTACGGGATCTCGGCTCTAGGATCTTCGACCGTCTCTCCGTCCCGGGAAACCCAAAGCCGATCATGAATCCGAAAATCTCCGGGTTTCTGCGGGAAAGGCGGCAGAGTAAATGTGTGGGCATCGCGGTGGGTCATGAATCCCAGGAATTCGTCGAAACCCAGGTGGGTCGGACGCCCACCGGTGGCCACCGGCCTCGAGCCGTCCGTTGAGGAATAGGACCCCAGCCCCCACTTGCCGAATAGGCCGGTGGCATAACCCGCGGTTTTTAGCAGGCCCGGCAGATAGAGGGGCAGGGATTCCGAGCCGGAATCCTCGCGCAAAACGCCCACGGCCCTGAGCTGGGTGTGGCCGGTGTGTTTGCCGGTCATCAAGGCATTGCGTGAGGCCGGGCACCACGAGTCGCCAGCATAAAATTGGGTCATGCGCACGCCCTGAGCGGCCATCTCATCGAGTCTCGGAGTCGCGATCAGCGTCTGGCCGTAGGATCCCAAATGGCCGTAACCCAAGTCGTCGGCAAAGAAGAGCACGATATTCGGTGGGGTTTCCGACACCGACTGACCGAAGGCTGAGAGTGCCGGCAGCGAGCAGATCGCGCTCACCGTCAACACCCATGGAATGTTCCGCATGGAGTCCCCTATCAAACCGATCACATTCGAGGATCGGCTGATCATAGCTGGAATGGACATGGGTTTGCCCTGGGGTTGCGAAGCTACCCCAGGAGTCGACTCGTAAGCGAAGCACCATCAAAAATCCAACAAATTTCACGATTCTGCAGAATTGAAGCTCGATGCTTCGTCCTATTTCTTTTTGAAAGCAGCCAGGTGTGCCTGCTCGAATTCGAAACCTCTTTTGGAGGAGATCTTCATGGGACGAAGACTCAGAACCCTGACCCGACCCGACGCGCTGGTCGAGGTGGTCCAGCGTACTTTTCAAGGCCGTTTTTTGATCAAACCCGGGCCGAGGATGAACGCGGTGATCGTGGGCGCGTTGGCCAAAGCCCAACAGACGCACAGTGTTGAGATCCACGGCGGCGCATGCCTCAGCGGGCATCTGCACCTGTTGGTGACCGTTCCAACCGTGAAAGCCATGGCGGGTTTCATGCGCGACTTCACCCGCAAGCTGTCGATTGAAAGCGGCAAGATCCATGATTGGTCCGGTCCGACGTTTCCCAATCGCTACCACTCGACGGAGATTTCCGAGGAGAGTGAGGCCCAACTTTCTCGTCTGATCTATTGTTTGCGAAACGGTACGAAAGAAAATTTGGTTGGCTCGCCCCTCGACTGGCCGGGGGTGCCGTTCGCGGAGGCGATGATCTCGGGTGAGCCTTTGCGGGGCATTTGGATCGATCGGACGGCCTTTTTCCAAGCCAAGAATCGTGGAGAGGACGTCAGCCTTGCGGACTTCACGGAGCATTTGGAGCTTCATCTCGCTCCGCTGCCGTGCTTCGAGCATCTGGATGACCGCCGGCGTCGATCTTCCGTGCTCGGTTTGATCCGTCAAATCGAGGAAGAGACTGCGGCGCGTCATCGGGTTGAAGGCACTGTGCCTCTGGGTGTGGAGGCGGTGCTGGCTGCGGATCCCCATTCGAAGCCGGAGTCGTTCGAACGGTCTCCGCAACCGTGGTTCCACACCTTCTCAAAATCTTCATGGCACGAAATGAAAGAAGCGCTCGGCTTCATCGTCGCTGCCTACCAAGAAGCCGCTAAACAGCTGAAAGAAGGCAACTTCGCCGTGGCGTTTCCGGAAAACACCTTTCCGCCGGCTCGACCGTTCGTCGAGCCCACTTGGGCGATGAAAGCCCCAGCGCCCGAGCAATTGCAACCCGGATAACGTCGATATTCGTCTTCACTCCGTTGTCTCACAGTGTTGGAAAGAGGTGGTCAGGATCCGAGGATCTTGGGTAGGGGGAGGTATGTCCGAAATAGAGGTTGGTGATCCCTTAAGCCACGTGATTGCTCTATCCCATACGCCGTCCAGGGGTTTCTTAGAATTTACTTGGCACCCCACGTAGCACCCCACGTAGAATTGGCATCGCCGAACGCTCGTCAGCCGAGTGTCGTCAGTGCGGGTTGTTCAGCTCGATCGTTCGAACCCAGATGTCTTGCGTTCCCAGCTCGTTGAGTCGGCTTCGCAGGGCTTCCAGACGGGATCCGGAGAATCGGTGACTGGTAATCCCCCCGACTCCGCGCACGACCTCGCCGGATGGGATCGGCCGGATCTCGCCTGCTTCCGGCAGCCGACTTGGGAGGGCAAAATCAAGGGTCTCGATGAGATCCTCGACAGCCGGAAGCGCGGTCGGTGAGGCGACCACCAGGAAGACCTCGACGCCGCCTCTGCTGGTGACCACCCAATTCTGTTCGTTGCCGTCGATCATTCCCGGTAGACGATGTCGGCCTTGGGAAAGCGGGTTTTGCTCGACGCCTTCAGGCAGGGGAAAGAGCACGAAGATCTCACCCTGTTGATCCTCGTTCAGCACGTAGACATACGCCGGCTGTGCGAGTTCCACTTCGAGACCGAGCTGGTCGCCCGGCTGAATGCTGGAGCCGCTTGCCAAGGAAACGTCCGGAGGACCGACCTGCACTAGACGGGCCTGCACCTTGCCGGTCGGCACGAACTCGACGGTTTCACGACCCCGAGGTACCCACCAGAAGACCAGGGTGATCAGGGCCAGGGTGACCATGGCTAAGCTTGCGATCACCATCGACGGCAGGAGACGGCTTCGTCCACCTACTCGCCCACCGGGACGGATTTCATGCAAAGCGGCTTCAAAGGCTCCCGCGGATTGCGGTCTCTGGCCCGGCTGTGGAGACAGGGCACGGTCGATCACCCGGGTCAGCGCCGAGGGAAAGTCCGGGCGGAGGTCGCGAAGGGGTTCGACCCGTCCCTGAAGGGCCAGGCGGGTCAGCTCTTCGTAGCTCGAGGCGTCGATCGGCGGTTTGCCGGTCGAGAGTTGGAAGAGCAGGGCCCCTAAGCTGTAGAGATCCGATTGGACGGTGGCTCGGTCGCCGTTGAGCACTTCGGGAGCACTGGTCAGCGGTGAGCCTTGGTTCGAGGAAAGGCTGCGCGTATCCTTATCACTGCTCGAACGGAGATCCACGAGCACGAGATGGCCGCCTTGCTCGCGCATCACATTGCTCAATTTGACGTCGCCGTGCACCATGTCCTTGGCGTGAATCGCGGCCAACGCCTGGCAAAGAACCGTTCCGATGCCGATGACCTCGTGGGCCCCCAAGGTACCTTGTTGGGCGAGCCACTCTCTGAGCGTGACCCCGGTCAGTAGATCGCTCCAAAGCCCCTCCCGCCCATCGTGCAAAGCCGCGCCGTGCACGGTCAGCACGTGGGGGTGTCGAATTCGGGCCAAACGTCGAGCCTCGTCGAGCCAAGCCGAGCCGAGCCCTCGATTTTCGATCCCGTGGTCCGCCCTCCGGGTCTTGCGCAGCTTGAGCGCGACCTCTCGCCCCAAGGTCGGATCGACGGCACGATAGACCTCGCCGAAGCTGCCTTCGTCGAGCTTCTCGATCACCCGCAACGGCCCCCACTCGAATAGGACCGGCTCCTCACTCTGCGATGCGGCGGTCTGGCGAAAAACCCGAGAGACCTCATCGAGCAGCTCCAGACCGGCCGTCCGACGGTCGCCGTCTCGACTCTCTCGACGGGCCTTTTGCCAGTCGATTTCCCGGCCGTCGACCAGCGCATCGGTCAGCTCGACGGAGAGGTCTGCGGAGAGTTCGACATCCCGCTCATCGGTTGTTTTGGAGTCAGGCATCGAGCAACTCCGCCAGGGCGGTCACGGCGCGTGAGACCACCATGCGCGCCGCATTGGCGGTCGGCGCGTCGATTGCCTCGGCAATTCGGGAGAAGCTGTAGCCGAACTCGAATCGTAGGAGCACGGCCTGCCTCTGCCGATCTTCGAGCTGCTCCAGACCGGCTTCATAACGCTCCATTCGCTCCCGGCCGAGGGCCTTTTCGAGCGCGGACGGCTCTCTGGACGACACTATTTCCGACAGTCCGTCGTGGTCGGGCCGGCGGGTAACTCGGCGCACCTCATCTCGAACCGCGTTCAAGAGAATCTGTCGCAAATAGGCCAGGAAGGCTCCCTCTCCCCGCGACTCGAATCGATCGATGTTTTGCAAGGCACGCATCAGGGTGAGCTGAACCAAGTCAGCGGTCTCGGCCAGGTCACGGGCAGAGGCCGGCAGTCGACCGTGGGCCCAGCGTCGGAGAATCGGTAGAAACCGTTGGGCCAAGCGGTTGCGAGCCTCGTCATCGCCATCGCGAGCCAGAACCAGAAGCTGAGAGGTCGCTTCGAGATCCGAGGCGGTTTTGGATGTTTTCGACATAAGAGCCCGTTTTCCCGCGTTTTCGCGGTGGATGCTGGAGGTTTTCCGGGATCATTCTATTTCAGCTCCTATTCGAGAGTAGGTCCATGACTGACGATCTCGCAGTCTCATAGATGTTGAACGAGCGCCGGCTCGAAATCGCACGGATCCGATAGAGTTCAACAATGTTCCGGATTCAGTACCTGCTCCATTTTGCGCTCGCGCTCGCGGCTGTATTCCCCTGGGCTCCCGTTACGAAGGCCCAAGTGCTCGTCGATGCGGTCGCGGACAGCTCGGGAGCGCAACAAGCGGGGCTTCTCGCCGGGGACCAGTTGCTCGGATGGCGAGAACCCGGCGACGCCGAATTTCAGATCCCAAGTAACCCAGCGGAATGGGCGATTCTGGAACATCAGCTCTCCGGCTTGACCGAAGTCGAGATTCACCTTGAGCGAGCCGGCACCCCGTTACACTTCGTGCTGCCCACACGACCATGGGGTTTGCGGCTCTCCCTTGCGCCGTCGGTGACGGCCCTGGCTTTGAGCGGGGAGGGTGAGGTCGGCTGTGGAATCAGGCTCTGGCTCAATGCTTTGGAGCACGGCTCGGCCTCCATGGGCGAGGTCGGTTTCGAGGCTGCCCAACGGTGCGATGCCGACATGGGCTCGACCCCGGCCTACTCGATTTGGTGGTTGGAACAGTCTGCGGTTGCCCATGCCAAAGCCGGTGCCTGGGACGACGAGCTGAGGAGCTTAGAACGGGCGACCGAGCTTTTCGGCTCCCACGCCACAGGACCCAAAGAGGTCCGACAGCACACCTTTTGGCAGAGTCTTCTGTTCGAGCGCCTAGGCCAGTTGTACACGGATCGCGGGCAGCATGAAAAAGCCGTGGGACTGCAACAGCTGGCGGTCGAAAAAACCGAGCTTGCGCAGGCCACCGTCTACTTCCAAGGCCAAGCGTTGGCCTATCTGGCCGAGGCTCAAGCGGAAGCCGGGCTGGCAGCCGCCGAGCAGAGCGGAAAAAGGAGCCTGGAGGCTCTGGGCGAGTATGGCGCCGAATCGATCGTGGCGGCCTTGGCCCAATGTGCTCGAGCCCGATTAGCGTTGAAAACGGGAGAAGTTTCTGCGGCGGCCGGATTCCTTTCCGCGGCACGGGCGATCGCAGATCGAGTCCCGATCCCCTATTGGCTCGAAGCGAGGTTGGCCAATCGCGAGGGCATCCTGGCCTATTATCGCCAGGATCTCGATCTGACCCAGGAAAAATTCGCCGCGGCCCACCAGCTGCTGGAGCAGAATGAGCCGCCGAGCGTGCGCTACGGAATCGGTCTCAACGCTCTCGGTGCGGTGGCGGATCGAAGGGGTGATTTGGTGGCCGCCCAAGACTATTGGCAGAGGTCGATCGCCATCGGCCTCGAGTTTTCACCGGACGGTCGCTCGAGTCGAGCTGCGATGCAGAACCTCGCGACCCTATTCCGGGCGCGCGGCAACTACAGCGAAGCGGAGCTGTTGTTGAAGCAAGTCATTGAGCTGACGCAGGGTCGAGCTTCGGAGGTCCGGGCCCTAGCCGAAGCTCACGCGGCTCTCGGCAAGACCTATCGAGAGAGAAGGGATTATGCCCGGGCGTCGGTCGAGCTACACCGGGCTCTCGATATTGGAGGTCCAGATGCCCTCGTGCTCGCGCACCTGGGACAGCTCGCCCAGATTCAGGATGATCCCGGGCAGGCCCTGCGCTATTTTGATCAAGCGGCCGAGCTGCTGCGCGACGAGCCGCCGGATCAACGGATTCGAGCTTTCATCGACATGGAACGTTCGGTGACTCAGCGCAAGCTGGGGGACTTGGATTCGGCTAGGCGCAGCGTGAATCGTGCCCTGCATTGGTACCGCGAGACCACCGATCTCGACCAGGTGCCCGCGGCTTTAATTCGGCTATTCGAGATTGAACTCGACGCCGGTCGTTTTTCCGCCGCGGAAGCCTTGGCTCGTGAGGCCCTCGAACTTTATCGCCGCCTAGTCCCCGGATCTCCTGCCGAAGCCCGGGCTTCCTTCTATGTCGGCCAGGCCCTCCTGGGCCTCGGGCACCACGAAGAGGCCGAGCAAACGATCTGCGCGGCGACCGAGCTATTCAATCAACAGGTGCTCTCGGTCGGCCCGTGGGAAGACGATCGCACCGGCTACCGCACGGCCCACCTTTTGCCCCACCGGGTTTGTGCGGGTTTGTTGGCGAAACGCGGACAAGCTGGAGCGGCGATCGAGGTGATGGAACGAACGAGGGGGCAAGCCCTTCGAGCCGAGCTGGCTGAGCGTTTTTTGGACCGCTCGATCGCCGTTCCGGCTGACCTTCGATCACGTTTGGTCCGCAATCGGACTCTGATCGAACGAGCCTCGGACGCCCGTCGGCGCCTTGCATCCGGCGCCGGCTCGGCGGATTCGATCCATGCACAACAAGCGGAGATCGACGACCAGATCCGTCGACTTCGGGAAGAACGCTTGAGCCTTTTCGAGCAGCTCCGGGCCGCCTCACCCGAGCTGGCGACCCTCAACAATCCCCCAGCGCCGAGTGTTGAAAAGCTGGCCGACGAGCTGGCCCCGGGCAACCTGAGATTGACCTACGTGGTGACCGACGAGCTTACCTGGCTGTTGGTTTTGGACTCTCGGGGTCGCGCCGAGGCCTTCGAGATCGACATTGGATCCGAGCCGTTGGAGCGCCTGGTAGCCCAGCTGCTGGCTGCGGTGTCCAACCCGCGACGGACCCGGGCCTACCGAGAGCCGGCTCGTCGGCTGGGCTCTCTTCTGCTGGGCCCCATTTTGGATCGGTTGAATCAGCCCTCGGGCCTGTTGGTGGTGCCCGACGGACCGCTGCACGAGCTGCCTTTTTCCGCCCTGCTGGTGACACCGCGCAACGGCTCATCCGAGGAACGCCACGAGGTTCCACTCATCGACCGGGTCTCTGTACGCATTGCTTTATTGGGTCCGTCACCTGCCCGCCGATCTGCGAGCCGTGTGGCAACCCCTGGAGTCGCGGATTCCCGTCTCGTCGTGCTCGCAGACCCGCTCAGATTGCAACTCGCCTTGAACGACCCAAAGCCCAATGCGGCGCTTCCCGGTGCGCGCCATGAGGCGGACGAGATCGCCAAGCTATTCTCCAACTCCGCCGTATTGGTGGGTGCCGAGGCCTCGATCGCTTCTTTTGTCGAGCAGGCACGGGGGGCCGATCTCTTACACCTTGCGGCTCACACCGAGGTCGACCTCGAGGACCCTCTATCTTCAGCGATTCTTTTGGCCGAGTCGGCAACACCGGGGAAGCAAGAAGGGAAAGGCTCGCACCAACCGGAGCACGGAGGCCGGCTCGAGGCCTGGCAGATCGTCGAGGACGTGCTTTTGGACAGCGAGCTGGTGACGCTGGCAGCCTGTGAAACGGCCCGCGGACCGCGGCTGGAAGGGGAGGGGCTCTTAGGTCTGGTTCGAACCTTTCGCTTGATTGGCGCGCGAAAAGTCATCGCTTCCCTGTGGAAGGTAGAAGACCAATCGACCAGTCGTTTGATGATCGATTTCTACCGCCGTCTCCGCAGCGGCGGATCCGTCACGGAGGCATTGGCCGGGGCTCAACGACACGCGTCCCGCGGGCAGGATTCGCGAGGGAGCCAGGCAAAATCCGCCACCAGGGGGGTGGGCGGATTGACGAACTCTGCCGGCTTCGTCGAAGGCTCTCGTCGACACCCCTACTATTGGGCAGCCTTCCAAGTCTACGAATGAGCACGCGGCGATAGGCCCCGGATCGGCCGGGCCCGAACGCCATCCCGAAGCGCCATCCCGGGACGGTCTTCCCAATATTTTCCTGTCTCGATATTTCTTCTCCCAATATTTTCCCCATGTTGCGTGCGGTTCGGCCGCTCGGCTCGTTTCTGGAGTTGAGCCTCGAAGTGAGACCCAGGCGGATCGGAAGGTCGCAACCAACGTGAGGATCCTAAATATGAAATGTCCCGAGACCCGAGACCGCTTTATTTCTTTGACAGCCCTGTCCATGAAAGGCCCGCCAGCGGAAGTCCCGTGGGCGATTTGTCTACTTGTTGGTCTCGGGCTGATCGCCGGCCCGATGGTCCTTGCCGGCCCCACAGGCCGAGGCGAGGAATCACCTTCATCTACGACCGAGCCGGCACCAGAGAGCTCCGAGCCGCCGTCCCAACAGCCGTCCCAAGAGCCGTCCACGCTGACCGATGAACAGATCGAGGTGGCGTTTCGAGCGGGTTGCACCCGTAGACATCCCATCGAGCACTATCGCGGCTTCGGTTCCTCTCACCAGGAAATCGGGCCCTTATGGCTGAAAAAGGCCGGCGAAAAGCAAAGTCGCGGCGTGATCTTGCCCCCCTTTCTTCGGATCTACTTGCTCGGACGGTCCCGGGGCTGCCGATTCTTCGACCCCGACGAAGCCCGCGAGCTGGCGGCGCCGGAAACCTGGGTGGTGCTTTGGAGAATTTGGAAATCCGGCAGCGGCTCCCGGGCCGCAGCTCACAAGCCGACCCAAGTCCGTCATCACTTCGACAATGCCTTTCACGCCGCCCTGTGGTCGAGGCGCCGAGACGAGAAAATTAGGGTCTGGTTCCCGGATCGCTGGAAGGAAACCAGAAGCTTGGTCGCCGGGTTTGCCGATCTCCAGCCCAAGGGCTCCCTTTTCGTCGACTACGACATCGAAGAGGGAGGGCAGTCCTACCTCAAAGATTCGCAGATCCTTTCGATGACATTTTTCCCCAAAAAATGGTGGGCTCGGGCCTTTGGGCAGGAGCTGCCGTGATGGGGTGGGCATGTTGTGGGTAGGGGGCCCTTGAGCTACCGAGAGGTCGAGATTCGATTTGAAAAACTTTAACCCTTCCAGTGCGGTTTTCCTCAATCGATCGTTTTCTAAAACAACGATTACCAAAACCACCCTCGACGTGAACGCGCTCAAAGCTGGACCGTCGTGCTCTCAGGCTTGTCGCAACCCCACTCGCAAGGAGCTTCCCATGTTGAAACGAACCCCCGAATGCTGCAGCCCCTGCCAAACATGCCCTCCGATGACCGGGAAGGCGACTCAGCGCCGGGCTAGCCGATCGAGAGACCTGGGTATCTTGGTCTTGATGATGGCCGCCTTTCTCTTCGGTTCTTCGGCCTGGGCGCAGGCGCCGCCCAAAGCCCTCGTCAAACGCTGCGCAAAAGGCGATGCAGAGAGTTGCTATCACATCGGGCTGAATCAGAGCAGCCGGAATCCATTCGAGTCGCGACGCCACTTCGCCCTCGCCTGCGGGAGCGGTTATCGCAAAGCTTGCAAGGAGCTTCACAACGCGTCTGACGAGCTCTTGGAAGGCGGCTCCGAGGGTCATCGCGAAGCCGTCGGACATTTGGAGACAGCCTGCGGGCAGAGCTACGGACGCAGCTGCAGCTCTTTGGCCACTGCCCTGTGGGACGGCACCGGAACCGCGGCCGACCCCGACCGGGCTCGGGTCCTGTGGGAAAAAGCCTGCGAACTCAAAAGCCGTATCGGCTGTCGGCGATCCGGCGGGATCTACGAGCAGGGCGAACTCGTCGCCAAAGACCTCGGGCGCGCCTTGGCTTTTTTCCAGCGCTCCTGCGAACTCGAGCTGGAAAGTGCTTGTGCCGATGCAGGTCGTCTGCTCAGCGTTGGAATCTCGCCCAGCTCGATGTCCGGAGATCCGAACGGCACCGCAACACCGGCGACGGTGAATCCGGGCGCAGCCATTGCACCCCTGCGCAAAGCTTGCCTGGAACCCAATGTCGACCAAGTGCGCGGTGACGCCTGCTTCACCCTCGGTACCCTGCTGGCCGAGGGTGAGCACGTGGAAGAGGATCTCGAACTCGCCTTCGAAGCCTTCCGAAAGGGTTGCTCGGACAACCATGCCGACTCATGCACCGCCGCCGGTCACGCAGCCTTGTCGGGCCGGGGTCTCGATAAAGACCTGAACGCCGCCGTCCAATTCTTTGGCAAAGCGTGTAGGAAAAAATCGATCGAAGGCTGCCGGGAACTCTGCCGCATCCAATGTGATGCGGGTCAACCCCATGCCTGCGGGCGACTCGAGTCAGAGGCTTGGCCGATGCAGCAGAGCTGCGCCATGCCCTGAGCCGTGGGCGCGGCGCTGCCAGAACTCGCCTCCACAATCTGCCGAGACGTAAGGGGCCGTAGCTGTTCATGACCGTTCCCCATCGGAGCGTGACCGCCGTCGCCACTTATCTAGGTGCCACGTTGATGTTTTCTGAAGCTCCCTGAGGAGCCTCCACCCGTCAAGAGGCCGGCCTTCTTGCGAGGGCCGGCCTCCTTCGTTTGACGTTCATTGTGCAAACCGATTTCGGGGGCGGAGGAACGCTTAACAGACCGCTAACCACTTATCTAGGTGCCACGTTGATGTTTTACCTAGCCTCAAACTCGTGCCAGCATATGCTAGCATCGTCCTAATTGGAGGAGCATGATCATGGCGAGCTTGAGTGTGCGAAAGATCGAGGATGATGTCTACGAGAGGCTGAAAGCCAGGGCGCAAAAACGCGGTATCTCGATGGAAGAAGAGGTCCGCCGGATCATTCGTCATGCCGTAGCGGCCCCTGAAAGCTTGGGCGAGCTGGCAAGCCAATGCTTCGGCCCTGCCCACGGGGTCGACCTTGAGCTGCCGCCTCGAAAGACCCACGAGCCACCCACTTTCGACCCATGATCTTGCTGGACACCAACGTCGTGTCGGCGGTTATGCGGCCGGAACCTCCTAGATCTGTGCTGGATTGGCTGAACGATCATGAGACGGCGAGCCTTTACCTTTCAACGATCACCATCGCTGAAATCGGTTACGGTCTGCGCATCCTGCCCGACGGCAAGCGCCGCCGATCGCTTGAGAGCCGCTTCGAAACATTTGTCGCCCGCGGTTTTGATCAGCGCATCCTCAGCTTCGACGAGCCCGCGGCGCGGCTGTACCCGGAGATTGCGGGGCACCGCAAGGAGCTCGGCCGGCCGATCAGCGCCCTCGACGGCCAGATCGCCGCTATCGCTCGAACTCATCGATTCACTCTCGCTACCGGTAATGTCCGAGACTTTGAAGCGTGTGGGCTGAGGATCCTGAATCCGCTCGAAAGCGAGCCGAGTTAGGTGCCGAGTTAGGTGCCACGTTGATGTTTTCTGGCCTCCAACGGACCCTGCCCGCACAAAGTCTGCAACAACTCGAGCCGCCAGTGAGTGCAACGGCTGGGGCACCACCTACCAGACGTCCGTTTGCAACCTTTGATCTGAGGGCTCGATATTCGTTGTTCTACCGGTAAATGGGCCCGCGTTGTTGGGCGTTACCTACTCATCTGGAGATTCGTTCGATGGGGCTCGCGACGCGGGCTATCAGAATGGGTAGGCCGTATCGAGAATGCGACAAGCCATGGCCAAAGCTTCTGGAATCTGGGACCCGATAGCGGGCTTTTTTCTTGCCCTCGTTGGGAGGGGCGAAGTAGTCTGATTCAGCCCTGCTCTGGATCATCAGAGAGAGTTCTTCGAAGGGAATCCCATGAAACAACCTCGTTGTGTCTTCGCGGCTGCGGTGATCCTGCTTTTCTTCTTCCTGGGCTCAAATAGCACTTCCCAACCTTCTCAAGGCGAGATGAAGGATGCGGCGATGGTGCCGGACTCCGCTCGCATGCCCAAGAGCCAAGGGAGATACGCTGTTGACCCTCAACCCGGGAACGTTGTCGACCAGCTCTTTTCCAATGATGACCTGGGGTTGTCATTCTTGATCCCAGAAAGCTGGTTCTCAGATGAGGTCGAAAGGGCGGAGCGGTCGGTGCGCTCAGCCGAGTTTTCGCCATTCACCGCCATGCTCCAATCAGCAAAAGGCGACTCTCTGGGAATAAGCATTTTCTGGACTCAGCTGGAATCGCTCGAGAAGTGGATTGAACGAAACCACGCCTTTTCTATTAGGGAAGGCGTTCTCGATTTCCGCGTAAACGAAGTTGTCCTGAGCGGCAAAGAGGCCTATCTCTGGAAAATCGAATCCACCTCGGGCCACGACAAGAGCGGTTTCGTGTTGGTAGCAAAACAAGACGAGCGCGTATTCCAATTCGGCTTCCCGGAAGATCCTAGAGATCCGGCGGCGATCGTGTCGATCCTAGAGAGCATCGTCATTGGCGAAGAAGGGCCTACCAAGCTGCCACTTGATTTTTCAGACCCCGGAGCAACCAGCGCGCTTGCAAAAACATCGTCTTGCCCAGGCTGTACGGCCGCCAATACTGACTCTGACACCTATACAAACGGCTACCCTCGTTGCTGCACGACCCACGGCAACTGTACCTGGAAGTGCGAGCAGATGCGCTCGGGCTCCAACAATTTTTCCTTTGGAGGCGTGAGTGGCCGCCACGCTTATCGCTGGATGACCCTCGCTCGTCAGCACACGAGCTACGCCCTTGGCGGAACTATTCCAACAGTGGGAGCTGTTGTGGTTGCGGGCAAGTCAGTTGGTCCCTATGGGCATGTGGCGACCGTCACGAGCATCGGAAGCAACGGTTCCATCACGGTCTCTGAGCAAAACTGCGATTATACCTGTACACAACCGAAGACCTACGACCTCGCATGGCTGAGAACCCATCTTGCAGGTTATATCTATTCCTCAAGCACTGCTCCGAGCGCTACTCCGAAGACGGTCGCATCATCCGGAGAGACGGTCATCGAAGACCACAGCGGCACAAATATCTACCACTTCAGCACTAGCGGGCCCGGAAGCTTCATGAGCTTCAATGGAAATGAGAGATCTTGGGGCACTCACAGTACCGGGAGCAGTGGTTCGTTCATGCACTTTGTGCTTTCAAGAACCGGCACCGCCGAGAATACCGGCCAGTGGCGCGGACAGTTCCTGCAAGGAGGAACCTACGAACTCCAAGCCTGGATCCCCAACAATAGCTATGCGGCAGCAACGAGCTTGCAGTATGAAGTCGGTGGTCTCTTGAGTTCGCGCATCAACCAAAGCACCAATAAGGGAAAATGGGTCAAAATCTCAAACCCGGCTCGCTCCGATGGAAATTGGGTGGCTGGCGGAGCCGGCAACTACAGTGTGACCGTTCGTGACACATCTAACTCTACAGCGGGACAGTCGATCGCCTTTGATGCCATCAAGTGGATTCGGCGCGGCTAGGCGACTCGTGAATCATGATGGAACCGATTGCTACCTCAACTAATTAATCAATTAGGTTCCATCCTTGTATGAGGTTTTCGAGGATCGGGAAGGCCCGCTGAGTCGGGGGCGCCTAGCCGAGGACGGAAGCGGGTTGACCCGTGGGCCTGCTGGGCTCGATAGACACCCCGGCTGGAGCTGGGAGGGGGCTGGGCAGCGCGGTGTAGTAGACTGGCGCAAATCGTTCAAGGAGTTTGATCTTGGTACCGGATGGCCGATTCTGTTTCAGGAGTCCGCCGCAGGGAGGAACTCGTCGTAACCCGGTAGCCGAATCCCTTGTTTGGCTTCTTCTAGCGGCGGAAAGTCGGCACCGAATCGATGCCAGAAATCGACGAATGCCCAACTATCGCTTCGCTCCGACCGGTCCTCCGGAAATGCTTTACCTTCGAGCCGCGAATCTCCGGGCCAGTAGACGAAATACGGAACGATAGTTTCGACCGGGATTTTCAGATATTCCGCGCAGGTCGAGGCGTCACCTCGCCAGGCTTCCCGAAGGGCGGCGGCCTTTTTCTTGGAGCGAGCCCAGAGATCGGGATAGGAAGAAAATTGGTCGACACATTCTCCGGAGACGTACAAGCGGTGTGTCCAATGGCTCCCATCCGGAACTTGGACGGCCGAAGCCGTGATCTGGAGCTCGGCCGACAGGCGTTCGACCATCGGGAAGTGATGGCGGGTGAAGTATTCCGGCCAAACGATCACCGTCCAGCCGCTCTTCGGTGCGTGGAGGAGGGCGGTCTCTAAATCGAGGCCCGCGCTCACGTCGATCGAGCCAAGATCTTCTACGGTTAGGGAATGCTGCGCGCAGACGGATCGGATCGCTTGGTTCAATCGTTCGACCGGGCAATCTCGAAATGCCGTCGTGGTGACGCTTTCGCTCATTTCGATGACCCTCCAGAGTCTCTCGGCACTTGGATCTCGGTATCTTCAGGCGAACTTAGCGGGCTACGCCCGCAAACCTCCGGTGCCGCAAACCTCCGGTGCCACGTTGATGTTTTTCTGCACGGCTCACGAGGTGGTTTTCTGCACCGGATCCTTCGAGACCGGTTCGACGCGGGTGATCAGCCGACTTTGCAGCCGTTTTTCCCGCAAGGCGATCGCCTCTTTGCGCAGGTCGGCGACCTTGTCGGTCTCGTCGAGAATCTCGACTCCGAGTAGAGTTTCTACCAAGTCCTCAAGGGTCAACAAACCCGCCACCCCGCCGTAGGCGTCGGTCACCATGGCCAGGTGTTCCCGCTCTTCGATCAGCTTGCGCATGGCCTCGGAGACGGGCACCTCGTGGTCGACGAAGAGTATGTTTCTGCGGAATGCTTCGAGGCTCTGGTCCGCCGTGGTTCCCTGGGCGGCGGCGGCCAGCACGTCTCGACGCACTACGTAGCCCAGCACGTGATCCCGATCCTCGCCATAGACCGGGATGCGGGAATATTGAAGGGAGGTCTCGTCGTCGAGGAAGTCTTGAAGCGTGGCGTCGGCCGGCATCATGGCCACGACCGTGCGCGGGGTCATGACGTCTTGCACGTGGATCTTGTGGAAGCTCAGGGCGTTCGACACCAAGCGGGAATCCTGCCGGGCCAAGGTGCCCTCGCTGGCGGCCAACGCCACCATCGCCGCCAGCTCACCCCGGGAAACGGGATTGCGCTCGTGGGAAGTGAGCGCCCCGGTGACCATGCGGGTGAGGACGAGCAGCGGGGTCATGGTCCACAGCATCAGGCCGAGCAGCCAAGCCACCGGGCGAACCAGGCGGGTGGCGTGTACGGCGCCGAGGGTCTTGGGAATGATCTCGGTGCCCACTAGGATCAGCAGGGTCAGGACCGACGGAAAAACCACGCCGAGGATGAAGGGTTTTTCTGGCCAGATCTTTCCTGCCTGCAGGCCCGCTCCGGCGACACCCGCCGTGTGGGCGATGGTGTTGAGGATCAGGATGGCGCTGATGGCGTCGTCGAGCCGGTTCTTTTTGATGTCCAGCAACTTGATCGCGCCGCCTTCTTTTTTCTGGGCGCGATCCTCGAGTTCGGTTTCCCGAATCGACAGCAGGGCCGCCTCGAGAATGGAGCATAGAAAGGAGATCGCCAACGCCATGCCGACGAAAATGAAGAGCAGCATGAGGTCCGCGGAAGCGTTGGACGAGTTGGCGACGGGTGTGGTGAGCGAGAGCAGAGAAGCCATAAATCCTCGGGGGAGTCGTTAGTCCTCGGGGGAGTCGTTGGAGGAAGGTCGGCGGGCAGTCTACCCATTTCCGGCAACCTTCAAATCGGCACGTCTGCCCGATCTCGGCCGGTATCTGGGGCCGAAAGGGCGCGAAGCCTGACCCTTTCGGCGGTGAATTTGGATTTTAGATCTTACCTCGGAATTCGATCGTATACTGCCGGTAATGGAAACCGCACCGACACCACTGGGCCGGGTGAGCAGCCTGTGGATCGCGGCAGAAGCCAAAGAGCCGATGCAGGCTCTCGACGCGGTGCGTGCCGTGGTCGGCCGGGGGCTGGAAGGGGATCGATATTTTTTCGGCAAAGGCTCATTCGATCGCGCGGAGCTGCCCTCCAGCGGCCGCGCACTGACGTTGATCGAGCGCGAGTCTGTCGCCATCTGCCGCCGCAAGCTCGCCCGCGAGCTGGGTCCGAGAACCCTGGGTGACGGCGAGCTGCGCCGCAATATTGTCACCGAGCACGTGCCACTCGACCAATTAGTGGGTGCGACGTTTCAGATCGGCGAGGCCGTGCTCAAGGGCATTCGTCTGGCGCCGCCCTGTCGCCTGCTCCAACGCCTCCTTGGGCTGGACGTGATGCACGGGCTGGCGAAACGTGGGGGCCTGCGCGCGGAGATCCTCGAAGGCGGCACGATCCGCATCAACGACGATGTGGTGTTGCTCAAGCCGGGCCGAGGGCGATTGCCGATCTAGTTCGACGTTTAGGAATTTCACAAACCACGGATTATAAATGACTTGATGTAGTGGAGGGGCTTGCCCCCTCCCGCTCT
>CBDUGP010000072.1:0-52024 GCA_965366625.1 uncultured bacterium | reverse complement strand
CGGCACGGTGCTCGCCAATGGCGTGCCGGTCACCGGACTTTCCGGCTCCACGGGCAGTGAGCAATTCTTCACCTTGGACGTGCCGTCCGGGGCGACCAATCTCAATTTTGAAATGTCCGGTGGTAGCGGCGACGCAGATCTCTACGTGCGCTTCGGCTCGGCTCCGACCACTTCGGCTTACGATTGTCGTCCCTATGCGGGGGGCAACAACGAGAGCTGTCCCACCAGTCCGGCCCAGGCCGGCACCTACCACGTCATGATCCGCGCCTATTCCACCTATTCCGGTGTTTCCCTGGAAGGGAGCTATACCGGCGGTGGCGGTGGCGGTGGCGGTGGTAGCGTTCTCCAGAACGGCGTGCCGGTCACCGGACTTTCCGGCTCCACGGGCAATGAGCAATTCTTCACCCTCAGCGTGCCTTCGGGCGCGAGCAACCTGAGCTTCGACATCTCGGGTGGCACCGGCGACGCGGACCTCTATGTGCGCTTCGGCTCGGCTCCAACCACCTCGACTTACGATTGCCGCCCGTACGTTGGCGGCAATTCGGAGAATTGCTCCTTCGCCAGTCCGTCTGCGGGCACCTACCACGTGATGATCCGCGCCTATTCGACCTACTCCGGTTTGTCCTTGGAGGCCAATTTCAACACCGGTGGTGGCGATACGGGGCAGTCATGGACCAACCTGTCGGGATCGTCCGGCAATCAACAAACCTTCACCCAGGTGATCACCACCAGCTCCAAGCTGACGGTGACGACTGCGGGAAGCAGCGGTGACGCGGACCTGTATGTTCGGCTCGGCGCGGCTCCGACCACCAGCACCTACGACTGCCGCGGGTATACCTCCGGCAGCAATGAGAGCTGTGTGATCGATCCGGCGTCTTCGGGCACGTACTACATCATGGTTCGCGCCTACTCGACCTACTCCGGCTTGACCCTAACGACAACCCCGGAGTGATCCTCACCAGGATCTGAACAGACCCGAGCCCTCGGCTCTGGCCGGCAAACACCGTCGATGGAAGCATCGGCGGTGTTTGCTATTTATGGATTCAAAACGACTTGAAAGTCAGATCCGCACCGTCGGTGGGAGGGTCCGTTGCTATAGTTGAAGCATGGGATTTCTTGGTGGAGTCAACGCGGAGCCCGAGGGCAAGGAGACTCCGGAAAACGAAGCGGGTTTAGTCTTCTCGACTGCGACTGCGACTGCGACGGGGATTGTGGCGGTGGCGGTGGCGGTGACGTTCGCGGTGACGGCGCTGGTGTTGACCGCAGCACCGATGTGGGGGCAGCACTATTCGACCCGCGTGTACACCGAAAACGATGGGCTGGCCAGCTCGAAGGTCTACGACGTAGAGCAAGGGCCCGACGGGCGGATGTGGTTCGCCACCCGCACAGGGGTTTCGGTCTTCGACGGAGTGGTTTGGCGAACCTTTGGCCCGGACAGTGGGCTTCCGAGCACCAATTTCTTCCGTCTGGGCATCGAGCAGGACGGCACCGTTTGGGCGGCGACGGATATTGCCGGCGGTGTGTATCGCTTCGACGGAAAACGCTGGGCGCCACTGCCGAGGCTGTGGGGTCGGCAGTGGTTCGCCGAAGATTTCAATGATTTCGAGGTCGTGGCCGGGACCGAGGGAGCTATTCCCGCGTTGGCGACCAGCCATGGGCTTTTCGTTTGGGTAGGCAACCGGTGGTGGCAGCCCGACTCCGAGCAGGACCGTGAGCTGCGAAGCATTCAGGCAGTCGGCGAAATCCTGTGGGTGGGCACTTCCAGCGGGCTTTTTCGGCTGAGCTTAGCGGGTCCGCAGTCCGTTCCCACCAGTTTCGAACGGGATCCGGTGACCGATTTGCTACCAGATCCCGAGGTGACGTCGGTCGTTGCGTCGGCCGACGGCGGTTTGTGGATAGCCGGGCGTAGTTGGGTGGGCCGGGTCCACGACGGAGAGTGGCAGCCATTGAATCTGAGCTTACCTGGGCTGTCGGATGTTCCGGGCTGGACTCGTTTGACGCCGGATGGTCGCTCCGGGGTTTACGTGGTCGATCGGGAAATGGGTTACCACGTCCGCCGGGACGGCTCGTGGTCGTACCTGAACATGAGTTCGGGCTTGGCTTCGAACGGCGCGACCGCAGTTTTTCGGGGTTCCGACGATGTGCTGTGGCTGGCAGGGGTTCGCGGGGTCACCAAGATCGTTAGCCGACGGTTGGTGAGCTACGACCAAACCCATGGCCTGTTGGATGACGAGGTCACGGCCATCGTCGAGCTGGCTTCGGGGGCGATGGTTTTCGGCCACAACCAAGGCCTGAGCCTGATGAGGGGTTCAGAGGTGGAGGCCCGCATTCGCCTTCCTGCGGATCCCGAGGAACCCCTCAGCCACAATCGGGTGATGGATCTGGAACAAGGCCCGGACGGACATGTGTGGGCGGTGACCAATCGCAAAGGACTGTGGCGATTCGGGCCCAACAGTCTAGAGAATCCCCGGCGTTTCGGCCCCGAGGCTGGTTTAGCCGGATCCTTGGCGGGTTTGGGGTTCGATGGCGAGGGACAGTTGTGGGTCGCGGGTAAACACCTTTTCCGTTTAGACGGAGACCGTTTTTCGAAGGTCGGGGTGCCCGGCGAAGAGGATGGGAGTTTGATGATTCGTCGATTGCATATCGGCGACGACGGGACCCTTTATCTCGCGACCGTTCGAAGCGGTTTGCTGATCTTTGGCCAGGAAGGCTGGCAGACCCTTGTGTGGCCGGGCCAAGACCTGACCCTGTTCTCCGTGTTTCGCGCACAAGACGGGAGGATTTGGCTCGGATCGTCGGAAGGTTTATTCAAAGTAGCTTTGGGTGAGATTCGACCTGCTACCGAAGTGAATTTAGGCCGACCCGTGTATTGCTTGGCGGAAGACTCGCACCAACGATTGTGGATAGGCACCGACCATGGTCTGGTGCGCCTTCATGAAGGCGAAGTGCGCTTCTATGGGCGGTCTGAGGGCCTGTCGGGCAATGAGACCAACCGGGACGGATTGACGATCGATTCCCAGGGCCGAATTTGGATCGGTACCGATCTCGGAGTCTCTCGATTCGATGAGTCGTTTGATCGCGAGCCGGTCGAGCCACGGCCGACGCTGATGGCGATCGAGGTAGGTGGAGCATCGAAGCCTTTGGACTCGCCCTTGGAGTTGCCCTGGAACGAAAACAATCTCACGTTTCGTTTCCGGGCGATTTCGTTTCTCAGCGACGATGGGGCCGAGTACTCGGTCAAGCTCGAAGGGTTCGACAGGAGCTTCTTGCCGCCGGAAAGGGCGCTGGGGCGCCAAATTAGCTATACCAACCTACCTTCGGGCGAGTATCGATTCATGGTGCGGGCGCGGGTGAAGGGGGAGCCGTGGAGCCCTCCGGTGACGAGCGAGCTGATTCTGATCGACCGCCCGTTCTGGAAGGCCCCCTGGTTTTTCGCTCTGGCTGTCCTGGCGGTCGCTTTGGTCACCACCGCAGGAATGCAACACCTATCGGCGAGGCGGAATTCTAGGCTGCTGGAAGGGCAGGTCCGCGACCGAACCCGGGAACTCGAAGCCTCCAATCGAAGATTGCGAGAAGAAATCTCGGAGCACCGGCAAACCGAAGCCGAGCTTAGACGGGCCAAGGTTTCGGCGGAGGAAGCCAGCCGAGCGAAGTCGCAATTCTTGGCGGTGATGAGCCATGAAATCCGCACGCCGATGACCGGAGTCCTGGGGTCGGTGGAGCTGTTGCGGCTTTCACCGTTGAATGGGGAACAAGAGCAGCAGGTGGCCACCTTGCGCCGGTCGGGAGAAGCGTTGTTGGCGATTCTCGACGATATCCTCGACTATTCCCGCATCGAGGCCGATCGCCTTGAAATTGAAGCCTATGGGTTTTCACTCAGGCGGGTGATCGACGATGTGACCGCGCTCTTCGCCGCCCAAGCCGGACAGAAAGGTATCGGGTTGCGCGTGGACGTGGATCGAGAGGTGCCTGAAAAGGTGGTCGGTGACGGCTCAAGAGTACGCCAGATCATTGCCAATCTGGTGGGCAACGCGGTCAAATTCACCGACTCCGGCGAGGTGGGGCTGATCTGTCGCCCTTGGGGCGAGCGGCCGGGGGGTGTGAGTATCGAGATTCGAGATTCCGGCATAGGAATCCCCGCCGGGTGTTTGGGTGATTTGTTCCAACCCTTTCATCAGGTGGACTCTTCCATGCGTCGTCGACATGGGGGCACTGGCTTGGGGCTGGCCATCAGTCGGCGATTGGCTTTGGCCATGGGTGGGGATATCGGTGTGGGTAGCGTCGACGGTGAAGGGTCGGTATTTACCGTGACCTTGCCCTTTGAACCGGCGGCGCCCGCTGTCGGCGATCTCAACGAGCCGGCGGCGCCGTCGGTAGAGATTTCGAGTCCAGTTCCTTTGCGAGTGCTGGTGGCGGAGGACAACCCCATCGTGCAAGCGATCACCTTGGAAATGCTCGAATGTCTCGGGTTGGCTGCGGATTTGGCGGAGAACGGCGTCGAGGTGCTCGATCTGTTGAAAACCAAGTCATACGATGTGGTGCTTTTAGACGTGCAAATGCCCGTGCTCGACGGCTTGGAGACGGCTCGCCGCATCGTCGCCCAGGACGGTCAGGACCGACCGGTATTGATCGCCGTCACCGCCCACGCCTTGCGCGGCCACAAGGAACAGTGTTTGGCTGCTGGAATGGACGACTACCTGCCCAAACCTTTGACCCTCGACTCGTTGGCGGAGAAGCTCAACCTGTGGGCCGGACGTTCGATCGGGGTTTCTGAAACAGAATCACATCCGAGCCGATAAAGGTCGGCGGGCTGTGGAGCCGGCTGCCCAGCCAGTCGAAGGTCGGCCGGGAAAAGAAGCAGACGTGGGTGAGGTCGTTCTTGTAATGCCAGCGGGTGAAGGATTCGAGATCCAACGCCAGCTTGGTCATCAAACCCAGCCAACCTCCGGGCCGTATGAGCCGCCACAAGCGGTCCAGCTCAGCCATGGGTTGATGGAGGTGTTCCACCACTTCCGTGGCGGTCACAAAGTCGCAGGTCCGCTCGAGGACCTCGGGATCCGGGGCGTAGAAGGGGTCGTAGATCGACATCCCGTGGCCGGACTCCTTGAACATCACCGAAAGGGTGGGGCCGGGGCCGCTACCGAAATCCAAACCACAGCTATGGGCGGGCAGCCGTTCGACGAGCGGGTCGTGCAGGCGGCCCAAGAATCGTCGGTAGCCGAGGTCGTCGGGATGGTTTTGATGGAGGTCGTATTCTGCTTTTTCCTGAGCTGGGGAGAGATGGAAGCTCCGGGGAACGTGGATTAGAAGGCATCGAGGGCACCGCCGATATTCGCGTCGACGGTCTCGGTGGAAGTGCGTCGTCTCCAAGGACCCACAAAGGGGGCAGGCGTCGCGATCGGGGACCGGCGGGGGTTTTGTGATCAGCATATAGAAAAGTGTCGATAAATGTCAGTGGGCTTGGCGCCGGCCGACATAAAACGTAATTCGAAGCGGGCTGGATCCTGGGTTTCGATACGCACTCAGCGCAAAAGTCGGTTCGAATTCAGCGCGAGTTCCATCGGATTTCACTGGAATTCCGCGTCTAAGGGCCGGCATAGAGCTTGCTGCTCAGCATGGGAACAAGGTTCCGTGGGATATCGGTGCGTGGGTCCATATCTTCGTCTTCTCGAGCATCACCGCTGCGTTGCAGCCGGTCTCGCCGATATCTCGCTTCCATTCAGGTCTACTCGGGCGAGTTTCCATTGAAGTTGTTTGAGGCTTTTGGAGCCGATTTCTGGAAATGGCCCTGCGAGGAGTATTTCATGTGTCGACTCCATCCCCCCATCGCACCTGTGCGTCATCTCCGGTCCACGTTTTCGATCAGCCTGATGTGGCTGATGGTCGCGATTTGCGGTGGGCCGCTTGCCGCCTTCGCTGCTGAGCCTGCCTCCGTGTCTTCCTCCGTGTCTTCCGAAGAGGAGTCGTCGCCAGAGATTCCCAGAGTGGCCAAGGGCGGGGTGCCCACCGTGACCCCCGGTTTTCCGAACGTCAACCAAACCCCCGGCGCCGTGCTCAGTGGACTCAATGCGCCGGGCCAGGGGCGGACGGCGATTTTGGCTTACCACAATGGTCTGCTCTATACCGTTCCCGAGCAGCCTTCCAGCCAGCCCAACGCGGATTGGCTGGTGCGCACCTGGGATATTTCAGATCCCGTCGACCCACAGGTGGTTGAGGTCCTGGGCATCACGCCGCAGCCGATCAACGCCCACGGCTATTTCAAGAGCGGTGAGTATTTGATTCTCGGCTCCAATTGGCCGCCCGAAGCTCCGTGGTCGTTTCGGCGTATCTCGGACGACGTCACCCAACGCACGGAATTCCCCGATTTGATGTGCGCGGGCACCCGTGGCTGTTTGTTCGCGCCCTGGTTCGTTGGCCAGACCTATTGGAGCTACAACGAGATCAGTGGACTGGCGAGCATCCAACGGGATTGGGTGGTGCAGTCGGAATGGGACCATCTCGCCTTGACCGGCGTCATCGGTCATCCGTTTTTGATCGGTGATCTGTTGATTTTCGCGTCCGATCAAAGCCGTACGGGTGTCGCCACCTACGATGTGTCCGATCCCACGAATCCTGTGCTGCTCGATGTGCTCACCACCGGCGGGGCGGGAGGTTATTGGCCCGAGGTCTGGGGCGGCGACGGTAAGCTTTACGTGGTTTTCCCGTATCGCACCGGCGGCAACGGTATGCGGGTGGTGGATGCTACAGACCCTTCCGATCTGCAATTCGTTGCCGATACGCCTTTGTCCGGTGACGAGTCTATGTACATTCAATTTCAGGACGAATATGCCTTTATGGGCAGCCACAAGGTCGACATGCGCACCTTTCAATCGGTGCTCGATTTGGACGGCGCCAATACGGTGCGTCCGAGCGACGGCGGGGTCGGTATCAATACCAGCCAATTTCTGCTGCCGATCGGCAATCTCTTGGTGACCGGCGGCATTGGGCCGAACGAGGGCATGGCCATTTGGGCCCACCAAGCGGCTCCCGACCTTCGAGGTCCCTCGGTGGGTTTTCATATTCCCCAAGCGGGGCGGACGAATTATCCGCCGGGCGCTCCGATCAGTGTGTTGATCCACGAGACCCTGGAGACGTTCACGATCGTCAACGGTATTTCGTTCATCGTGCGTCCCGTTGGTGGATCGCCGATTTCCGGCGAGTTGATCTACGCTTTCGACGACATCTTGACCTTCACCCCCGACAGCCCCTTGGCCGCCGACACCACCTATGAGGTGATCTTTCCCGAGGGTGGGATCCAAGACGCTGCCGGCAACGGCATGGTGGGTTATTCGTTCACTTTTTCCACCGGCTCGGCGGTGGGAGGCAATCGCCCGCCGGAGGTGCAGAGCTTCAGCGCGTCGGCCTATCCGGTCTCGCCCGGCGGCTCGGTCACCTTGACCGCTTCGGCCACGGATCCCGATGTCGAAGTTTTGGAGTATCGATTCGACGCCGGCGACGGCTCGCCCAAGACCCCGTGGGCGAGTTCGACCTCGGTGGTCCATTCCTACGCCGAGCCCGGGCATTATAAGGCGACGGTCCAGGCGCGGGACGCAGCCGGTTCCCTGGCTTCCGGTACCACCACGGTAACGGTCTACTCGCCGCCCGTGGGCCCGAGGCCCAGCCGCTCGACGCCCGTGTGGTGCGACGATCCCGGAAGACGGGTCTATCGGGTGAATCCGGATCAGGACACCCTCAGCGCGCTTGATGCAGACACTTTGTCGGTGCTGTTTGAAGTGCCGGTGTGTGACGATCCGCGCAGCGTGGTGCTCACCGGTGCCGATGAGCTGTGGGTCACTTGTAGGGATGGGGATGCCATCGGGGTGTTGACCGCCGCCGGCGCCCCGGTGACCGAAATCGACTTGGGCTGGGGTAGCGCTCCCGCCGGCATTGCGGTGTCACCCGACGGCAATACGGCGTTCGTCGCCTTGGAAGGACGTGGGGAGCTGTGGCGTTACGAGACCGGATCGCGCAATCGGACCGGCGAGTTGGTCTTGGGGCCTTCGCCCAAGGCGGTGGCGGTGTCGTCGGACGGTGGCCAGGTCCTGGTCAGCCGGTTTGTTTCTGCCCGGACCTACGGTGAGGTTTGGGAGGTGGACGCAGCGACGATGACCCTGAGCCGTACCTTGAGGATCCGCAAATTCGGTGGCGACGACCACCGTGACGGCACCGCCGAGGGGCGTGGGGTGGCTAACTACCTGGCGGGTTTGGCCATTTCGCCCGATGGTCAGAGCGTGTGGGTTGCGTCGACCAAAGCCAATACCGACCGCGGGCTCTATTTCCACGAAGATCTGGATACCGACAATACGGTGCGCAACATTTTGACCCGCATCGATTTGGCCGGCGGTGAGGTGGTCGAGAGTCTGGATTTGGACAATAGCGACTCCGTGACGTCGATCGCTTTCTCGCCCCTCGGGGACTATTTCTTCGCCACGCTTCAGGGCAATAACGAGGTGATTGTTTTTGATGCTTTGGCGGTTGGCGCCGCCAACGGTCTGGGCGGTTTCGTGACCCGGGTGGGTGTCGGTGGAGCGCCCCAAGGAGTCTGTGGGGATCCCACCACCCGCAGGACCTTCGTCCACAACTTCATGGGCCGGAGCGTCACCGCTCTTGAAACCGAGGCTCTCTTCCTCACGGGTGCCAAGACGTTGGCATCGAACGAGGTCTCGGCGGTTGGCGCCGAGACCCTGGATCCCACGGTGCTGCTGGGCAAGCAGATCTTTTACCACGCGGGCGATGCGCGCATGTCGGCTGAGGGTTATATGTCCTGCGCCACCTGCCACGTGGACGGCTCCCATGACGGTCGAACCTGGGATTTCACCGGCCGCGGTGAGGGGCTGCGCAACACCACCACTTTGAGGGGGCGGTCGGGGGTCGGTCAAGGCAACGTCCATTGGACGGCGAATTTCGACGAAATCCAGGACTTCGAGAACGATATCCGGGGTGGCTTCGGCGGCTCGGGATTCATGTCCGACGTGGATTTTGCCGCCACCTCGTCGACCCTGGGTCCGCCCAAAGCGGGGCTGTCCACCGACCTCGACGCCTTGGCCGCTTACGTCACGTCGCTGGGGCGGCAATCGCTGCCCAAAAGCCCGTTTCGCCACGCCGACGGCTCGATGACAGCCCAAGGGCAAGCAGGGCGTCTGCTCTTCGCGCAGCTCGCCTGCAATGCCTGCCACGCCGGCGATTCGATGACCGATTCGACCCTGGGGGCAGCCAACCTGCACGATGCCGGCACCTTGCGGACCAGCTCCGGTAGCCGCTTGGGCGCGGGCCTGACGGGCATCGATACCCCGACCCTGCTGGGGTTGTGGAATACCGCGCCTTATTTCCACAACGGTTCGGCCGAAACCTTGGAAGACGTGTTCCGGATTGCCGGCGGGGTGAATATCGAGGCGGAAAGCGGCTCGGTTTCCGGTGGGGCGGAAATTTCAGACCAATACATCGACTTGAATCAGGATTCGTCGGTTCACGGGTTGGCCTTTGTAGAAATCGGCACGACAATCGGCGGCACTTTGACCCTCAGTGGTATCGACGGTGGAGCCGGTGGGCTTGGGGCGTTGGAGATTCGTTACAGCAACAGCGGCGCCACGGATTTCGACGTCAGGATCAACGGTGTCACCCAGCACGTAGCGGTGCCCGACGCCGGCAACAATCCCCAATGGCGTCACGTGAATTGGCATGCCCTGAGGATCGAAGGTGTGAATTGGAACGTCGGCGCGACCAATACGGTGGAGATGATTTCCACCCGCAACTGGCCCAACGTGGCGATTGATGACGTGGTGGTGACCACGTCCGCAGAGCGGGCCGCCGCGTCGCCCCACCTACAGGTCGGCGCGCTCTCGACAGCTGATCAAGAGGCGTTGGTCGCCTTTCTCCGGCAGCTGGACGCCACCGCGGAAAGCAATCCGGATACGGTGCTTTTCGCCGACGGCTTCGAATCCGGGGAACTATCCGTTTGGTCGGATACCGTGCCTTGAAGTGATGGACCCTCGGGGAGGGCCTTGTGCCCGCCTTGTGCCCTCCCGGTTGGATCGCGGCGAAAGATCTCTCATCCGAAGGGGAGGGCCTTGTGCCCTCCCGTTTTGGCCCCGACCCGACGGCGGTGATCTCTCATCCAATCTACCTGCGTTCGAGCACAGCTCCTCCTCAGCCTGTAGAATGGAGGAGAAGGTTTCTTCTAGGTCCGGGTTGGTGTTGAGACAGCCAATGGCCCAGCTGATTTCAGCGGGTCGGCAAGAGGATGGCCATGCACCGCAGAATTCTCGAGTGGATTTCTTGTCTCGCCTGGGTTGCGACTTGGGCCTTGGCTTCGATTTGGATCGTTGGATGCGGAGGCTCGGAATTAGGAACCGAGCCCGCTGAGACCGAGGGGGCGCCGGTCGCTGCCGGTCAAGTCGACGAACTCGTGTTGGCGATTGTTTCGCCCTATCCGGCCACCGCCCTCGACGAACTCAAGCTCTTCACTCGCTGGCTGAACGAGCGGTTGGCGCCCGAGGGGCTGCGGATTTCGGTCAAGGTCGCGGCAACGGTGCCCGAGGTGGCGGCTTGGTTTTCGTCGGGTGAGGCGGATTTCTTTGTCGACTCTCCTCACCCGGTGTTGCTGGCGAGTTCCCTGAGCGGATGCCGACCGATCTTGCGCCGGTGGAAATTCGGCTCGCCCACCTATCGCTCGGTGTTTTTCGTCCGTGCGGATTCGGGGATTCAGGACTGGTCCGACCTCTCGGGCCGGATCGTGGCTTTTGAGGATCGCTATTCGTCGTCATCGTTTTTCCTACCCATGGGTTTCCTATTGGAAGCCGGTGTGGAGGGTACCTTTGTCCACGACGTCGGGGATCCCGTGCCGACGGATCGCCCGGCTTGGGTTTTCTCGGGCGGTGATTCGACCACCGTGCATTGGGTGTTGGCCGGCAAAGTTGCGGCGGGGGCCATGAACGATTGGAATTTCAATCGATTCGCCGGTCAAGACAAAGATCAGCTACGCATCCTCGAAGCCACCGGTGAAATTCCCCGTGGGCTGCTCGCGGCTCGCGTGGACCTGGAGCCGGAAATCGAGCGCAAGGTCGTTGACCTTTTGCTGTCGGCTGGAGACGACGAACCTGGACGAGAAGCACTTAAGGCGTTCTCTTCCACGGACCGATTCGATTCCATTCCCCAGTCTTTCGTAGATCAAATGGAGTCGCTTCAAGAATCGGCGGTGCAGATCGACGCCTTGGTGCGCGACTTCGAAAGCCCACTCCTCCGCCCATGAACGTCAGTCTGCGCGTTTCGACCTTGGTTTATACCGTGGCTTTAGCCTTCGGGGTCAGCTTTGCGGTGGGTGGAGCGATGTACGGGCTTTCGAGCCAAAGCCTGCGCAAGGCCTATGAGAGCCGCTATGAGGCGGCTGCCCGCGAAGCTGTGCTTCAGCTCCTCGATCCGGTGTATCGACTCGATGCATTCGGCGTCAAACGCTTGAGGGACCTTCTGCACGAGTCGGACCCTTCGATGGTCAAAAGCCATGTTGTCGATCGAAAAGGCGTTGCCTTTTGGGACGATTCGGAGCGGCCTAGACCCCCTTTGCAGACGCAGATCGAAGAGGTCAGGCTGGGTGGTCAATGGCATGTGGATACCAAAACCGATCCCTGGTTGTTCGTCGGGCCGATCGTCGACGCCACCGGCGTATCCCATGGGGTTGCGGCCCTTGAGTTTTCCACGGCGGAGCTGAGCCGCGACCTGAGCAGAATGAGAGGGGCGGCCTTGCTGACCGCCCTTCTCGCCACTTTCATTGGCTGTGGGGTCGGATTTTTTTTGGCTCGCCGGGCAGCGCGGCCCTTTGATCGCCTGGTGGTCTGGGTCCAGGATGTGGGATCCCGGGAGCTGCCTGAGCCGGTTCCGCCGTCAGTCCTGGAATCGCCTCTGGCGGAGCTGAGGCGGCTCGCGGGGGCTGTGGAGGAGATGGTCGATCGGTTGGATAAAACAACCGTTTCTTTGGAAGAAGCACGCGCTGCGCGCCAAGAAGCGGAGCGTGCGGATCGCTTGAAGACCCGTTTTCTGGCCAATTTGAGCCACGAGATTCGAACCCCACTGCACGCCATTGTCGGCCATTCTGATCTGCTGCGGGTGGAGGGGGCGGGTCCCCGTTACAACGAGCGCATCGAGGGCATCCAAATCGCTGTGCGGTCGTTGCTGCGTTTGGTGGAAGACATCCTCGATTTATCGAAGATCGAGTCTGGAAATCTCGAGCTGACCTATGAACCACTGAGCTTGGAGCGGTTGGCCCGTGAGGTGATTGAAATTACCCAGGTGCGAGCCGACCCAGGAAAGTTGGACCTCTCGGTGCGATTGGATCCCTCGTTGAACCTTTGGCGTTTGGGGGATGCAGATCGAATTCGGCAAATCTTGGTCAACCTAGTTTCCAATGCGCTCAAATTCACCGTGCACGGAGAGGTGACGTTGGACGTGTCGGCGGGCGAAGCCGAGGATGTGCTCTTTGTGGTTCAGGACACCGGGCGTGGTATTCCGGCCGATGAAATTGAGAATCTCTTCCAGCCGTTCGCTCGTTTGGTGGTGGATAGCGCGCGGGTTTCCGGTTCGGGCCTGGGTTTAGCTATTTGTCGCCAGCTGGCGGAAGCCATGGGCGGCGAGCTGAGCTTGGAGAGCGTGGAAGGCGAAGGCACCCGGGCTTATTTCAAGATTGCCCTGCCGTCGGCCATCGGTGACGTCCTTTCCGAGCCCGATCAGAGTTTGGAAGTTCCGGGTGCGGCCAAACCCGCGGGATATGAGGGCATGAAGGTCCTGGTGGTCGAGGACAATCCCATTAATCAGGCGGTGCTGTCTTCCATGTTGGAGGTTTTGGGCTGCGAGGTTCGATTGGCGGACAACGGTGAGCAGGGGGTGGCCCAATGGGGTACCTTCCGACCTGATTTGGTGTTGATGGATTGCTCGATGCCGGTGCTCGACGGATTTGATGCCGCGCGGCGCATTCGCCTGGTCGAAGAGCAATCCGGGAATGGTCGAGTGGCCATTGTGGCGCTGACCGCCCATGCGCGCAAAGAAGATCAAGAGCGCTGCCGGGCAGCGGGCATGGACTCGGTGTTGGTGAAACCCTTGAGCTTGGAAAGGTTGCGGGAGACCCTCGGGGATGTGAAGCGGTCGAACTCAGCCGATATGTGATATTCGGACAGGCAGCGCTCTCAGCGCTCACTCATCAGGTGGCGGGCGTCGGAAAGCACGTTACGAAATTCTTCCCGATCGTTCTCTTGCACGGCGTCGATCAGCTCGTCGAGAGCAGCCCTGGTTGCTTTGTAGACCTCTCCCCGGTGGGGATTCAGCTGCTGAATGTCGTAGTAGAGATCAGGATCCTCGTCGAGCACGGAAGCCGCGGTGGAAGCCTGACGGTTGTAGGTGGTCGACGCGCACGCTTCGAGTTCGGAGATTGCCAGGCCGGAACGGGTCAGCGCGCAGCCGAAGAGCATGCCGGAGAGGTGGGCCAAACCCAACAACCAGCCCATGAGTCGATCGTGGTGGTCGAATTGAACCGGCACCAAATGGGTGTAAGGGTGGCGTAGCCAGGATTCGATAGCGAGCTTTTCTTCTTGGGGATCATTACGGCAGGCGAGCACGAAGGTCAGGGTTTCATAGACCGATTTCGACGGCCCGAACATTGGATGCAAGGACGCCACCCGAACGCCGAGTTCGGTGGCGTGCTCGAGGACCGGGCGCAGGTGATCCTTGATCGACGCGATTTCGATCACCAATCCCTTGGGGCGCCGCTCGATTAGACTGGTCAAGGCGTCGGGCATGCGTCCTAAGGGAACGGAGACCCAAATCGCTTGGTAGGCGTTGAGGTCTTCGAGATCGTCCAGAGAGCCGAAGCGACCCTCGGCTTTCGGCAAATAAGACATGGAAGGGTCGACAATGTCGACCCCATGACCGAGCCGCTGGGCAAAGCTTTGCAGCCATTGGCCCATGCTGCCGGCACCGCCGATGATCAAGACCCGGCTGCCGCCGGTTGCCTTGAGAGTGACTCCGAGTCGGTGTTGACGCTCCACCGAGCCGCGCATCACGGCATCGAAGATCGATTCCATGACGCCCTCGGAAACTCCGCAGGCCTCTGCGTGCTGGCGAGCTCGAATCAAGACCCGATCGTGGACCTCCGGCACCAGGATCGGTCGGCCGGAGTCGAATTTGACCCGTCCGACTTCCTCCGCCAGCTCCATCCGCCGATGGAGCAGCTCGATGAGGGAACGATCGACTTCAGCGATTTGATCCCTGAGCCGCGATAGCTTCTCGGCGGTTTCGGTCGCTGACTCTTCACCTTCGGGGCTCTCGGAGCCTCCAGAGGCCTTGTGATCACCTTCCTGCGCCATGGTGGGGTCCTCAGTTGGAGCGGTTCGGGCTCAGCTGAGCTTGTCCCAATCGGAGTCCGGGGCGTCCAGGGCGATTGCCAAGCCGCCGTCGGCACCGCAGAAAACGGGATCCTTGACGGCGCGGATCTTGCCGCCGCCGAGGGGCTCGAGGGCAGCTTCCAGGGCCGGGCGTAAACCGGGTAGCAGGGAGGTGCCGCCGGAGAAGATGATGTTGTTGCGCACATCTTCTTGGAATTCTGCTTCGATGCGCGGCAGCAGATCGAGCATCGCTTCAGTGATCGGCTCTAGGATCGACTCGCAGGAGGTGCGGAGGATGTCGGTGATGTCGAATTGGGTGGGTCGTCCGTCCACCGGTGCGGTGACCTCGACTTTGCCTTGGGCTTTGCCGATGAACCCGTGCTTTTCTTTCCACTCCCGGGCCATGTAGATCGAAACCTTGGCTTTGGGGTGCTTCTCGGTGAAGAGCTTGAGCAGATGCTCGTCGATGGAATCCCCGGCGTTGGTCAGGGTGCGCTGGTCGTCCTCGGTGGGGAATCGGCCGCGCATCAAGCAGAAGTCGGTGGTGCCGGCGCCGCTGTCGACCACCAGGCTGTGAAGTAGGGCGTCGAGACCATAAGCCACCGCGAACGGCTCGGAAACGATCATCAACGCGTCGACTGTGCCTTCGAGCACTTTGGCCAGCTGCTGTTTGTTGACCCGCATGGCTTCCGCGGGAACTCCGACGACCGCACGGACGGTGGGTTTTTTTTGACCTTTTTTCGGCTCGCCGACCGCCAGCTTGAGCAGGTGCTCGAGCAGGGCGCGAACCGCGGAGAGATCTTTCTCCGAGCCTTCTTTGATCAGGCCACGTTCCAGGGGTCGGTGGAGGTCGACCATGGTCCGGCTCTTGACCGCGTCCTCACCGACCAGAATGTCCTTCTTCAAGACTTTCCGGGCGACCATGTCCACCGGCCAGCCGACGTAGCTTTCCACCACGTGGCGTTGACCGTTGGAAGCGGAGACCACACTCCGGGACGTCCCCAGGTCGACTCCCACGTTGATGACATTGCTATCGCTCATCTGTCAGCTCCCTTTCGCTTCAGATTGGTTGACTTCGTCGGCATATGTTCGAATTCCTCGGGACAACGCCTCGGCGATGTGCTCTCGATAAAGAGGACGCGACAAAAGTTGAGCCTCTTCCTGATTTGACAGGCAGGAGACCTCGGCGAGAATGGCCGGCATTTCGGTGGCTACTAATACCACGAAAGGGGCCGTTTTGACTCCCCGATTCTTGAGGTCAGGATTCTGTCGCAGTAGAGAAGAGTATAGTGATCTTTGGATCCTTGTCGCCAGCTGTCGGCTCTCATCTTGGCGCACACCGGTGTAAATCGACTCCAACAAGCTTTTCATATCCGCCAACGAATATCCGGAATCGCGATTTTCGCGCCGCGCCAACTCGTTGAGCTCGGGGTCTTCGGTGGCGCCCAAGAAGTACGTTTCGAGACCGCGCACAGAGCGCTCCGCGATCCAATTGATGTGGATCGAGACGAAAAGATCTGCGCGTAGGTCGTTGGCGGTTTGCGCCCGCTCGCGCAGGGAGACGGCTCGGTCGTCCTCGCGGGTCAGGTAGACCTCGAAGCCGTCCGCCGACAAGCGGTCTTGAAGTCGGCGAGCGATGTCGAGGGTCATGGCTTTTTCGTTCAGCCCGAATCCGGTGGTGCCGTCGTCGGCGCCCCCGTGGCCGGGATCGACGACAATGCGTCGCACCGCCAGCGGAATCACCGTAGGGTCGAAGGGCTCTGGGGCGGCGAAGACCGTGGGCTGTAGGGCTTGGACCGGGCTGCTCGGGGGCAGATCAGGCAATACGATGCCGATCTCCGTCTGTGAGGCCGCGCCTTGATCGGCGAGTTCTGAGCGGACCATGGGCAGGATCAAACCCACGACCACAATCGGCGCCAACCAAAGCCATTTGGAACTCAGGATCGGCCGGCTGGGCATCTGGTAGCTGCCGTCGGGGCGTCGTTGTCGAATCTCGCCGGCCCGGGTGATGAGATTGTCCTCGACAGCCTGACGCAGAAGCTGTTTTTTCAGCTGTGGCGCGGAGGGTGGGGGCGAAGTCGACATGGGACGGACCGGTCAGGATCCAACCGATAGGAGGGCGGTAAACATCGCTCGAATTGTAGCAGAGGTGACAGAGCCCGGTGTCGGCCGACTTCGGGCCTTTTTTCGGCCTAGAAACAACGAGCCGACAGCACCCGGGGGGCACCATCGGCTTGGATTCACCTTCTTGGGTCTCGCTCGGCCTGCCCGGCCTCACCCAAGTGCGGGTGACGCCCTGGCCTGGTCAGACTGTAGATGGATCGGGTCAAGCGGCGACGATTTCGTCGGGCTTCTTTCGGACCAGCAGTTTTTGGGCGCCGTAGGCCATACCGACCAAGATCAGGAAGACCGCCACCAAGGGAACGATGATCGCCATCAAGGTCACGAAGATCGACGCACCGGCTTCGAGGGTAGACACCAGCGGGTTGCCGAAACCGGCGGTGGCGAGCGACGAGATTTGCCGTGTGATGGTGGTCAAACCTTGGACCACTCCGGCGGCGCCTCCGCCGCCGATGATCGCCACTGACCAACTCATCCAGGGATCCATGTGGCCGACTTGCGAAGCGGTGGCGATGATGCCCGCGACCACAGCGCTCGGAGCCGCCAGGGTGTCGAGCAGGTTGTCGAGGAAGGGCACGTAGTAGGCCAGCACTTCGAGCAAAGTTGCTGTGGCAAAGGTGGCGATAGCCGGGGTCGAGCCCATCCATTCGAAACCGTCGGCCAGGGCCAAGTGTCCGGTTTTGTGAGCGATGGAAATAATCAGCAGTGGGACGAAGATTCTGAAGCCGCAAGCTGCGGCCAGTCCTAGGCCGACGGCGATCGAAAGTAGTGATTCCATGGTTCTCTCCGGGGGGACGGTGGATTGGGCACTCCGCTCCAAGCTGACACTTACAAAGTGCTGACAAGCGGACGATTACACAGTTTACGGCAAAGGGGTGTTGTCTATTCGCTCGAGCAGCTCGATCCCCCTGTTTTTCCGTGCTAGCCTGCCGCCGACTTCAATCAATACGCTGGATCTAAGCCGAAATTGGACCGGAATCAGGCCGAATCAGACGGAAGAAGAGAGCAATCCATGGAAGCGTGTAAGCGTCTTGCCGAGAGGATCGATGGTTGGACCGACCGGGTCGGCCGGCTGACGGCCTGGCTGACCTTGATCATGGTGTTGATCGGCAGCTACAACACGGTGGCCCGTTACGCGGACGGTTATCGCGGCCGGCACGGCGTGCAGGGTACGGATTTTTTCCGGTTCAGCTCGAACGCATTTCTCGAGCTGCAGTGGTATTTGTTCAGCCTCGTATTCTTGCTCGGGGCTGCCTACGCCCTGCGCCACAACGCCCATGTTCGGGTCGATTTGCTCTATGGCCGATTGAACGAACGGGGCAAGGCGTGGATCGATTTGATCGGTGGTTTGTTGTTGTTGCTCCCTTTCACCCTCTTCTCCCTGTGGGTGTCTTGGCCCTCCGTACGCAACTCTTGGCATGTGTGGGAAACGTCCCCCGACCCTGGCGGCCTGGTGAGATATCCCATCAAGACGTTGGTATTGGTGGCCTTCGTCCTCTTGCTCTTGCAAGGGCTTTCCGAAATCCTGAAATGTTTGGTGATTCTTTTCGGCTCGCCTGATTCGGAGCAATCTTCGGCGGAAGCTGAAGGCTCGAATTCGATCGCAGAGGTGAAGCTATGAGCGGCGATTGGCTGGGACCGGTCATGTTTGTGGCGGCGTTCGCGCTGATTTTCACCGGTTATCCGGTTGCCTTTGCGCTCGGCGGCACGGCACTCATTTTCGCTGCCCTCGGCGTGACCATGGGTTATTTCGATTGGGCGCTGCTCTTCGCCCTGCCCGAACGGATCTTCGGCATCATGTCGAATTACACCCTTCTGGCGGTGCCCTTCTTCATTTTCATGGGCACCATGTTGGAGAAATCCAAGCTGGCCGAGGATTTGCTGACCACCATCGGCAAGCTCTTTGGGGCCTTGCGAGGGGGTTTGGCCTTGGCGGTGGTTTTCGTCGGCGCTTTGCTGGCCGCAGCCACCGGGGTGGTGGGAGCATCGGTGGTCGCCATGGGATTGATTTCCCTGCCGGTGATGCAGCGGTACAACTACAGCATGGAGCTTTCGACCGGCGTGATCTGTGCGGCCGGCACCCTGGGGCAGATCATTCCGCCTTCGGTGGTTTTGGTCGTGTTGGCCGACCAGATGGGCATTTCCGTCGGTGACCTTTTCAGAGGATCTCTGCTGCCGGGTTTGATGCTGGCGAGCCTCTACGGGGTTTATGTGGCCGGGGTCGCGTTCTTCAAACCGGACGCTGCGCCCGCGCTGCCGGCGGACGAGCTGGACATCTCGTGGGGCGAGCTGCTCAAACAGGTCTTGGGGGTCATGGTTCCGCCCCTGGTCTTGATTCTGGTGGTTCTGGGCTCGATCTTTGGCGGTCTGGCCACGCCGACGGAAGCCGGTGCTCTGGGTGCGGTCGGCGCCATGACCCTGGCCGCAATCCGCAAGCGACTGACCCTCAAGGCCTTACGCAGCACCATGGACGAAACCGCTAAGCTGACCTCGATGGTGGTCTTTCTCTTGATCGGCTCGACCGCCTTCGCTCTGGTTTTTAGGGGGTTGAACGGTGATCTGTGGATCGAGGAACTCTTGACCGGCCTTCCCGGCGGCAAGATCGGCCTGTTGGTGGTGGCCAATTTGGCGATCTTCGGCTTGGGTTTCTTTATCGATTTCTTCGAGATCGCGTTCATCATCATTCCCTTGATCGTGCCGGCGGCTCAACTTTTGGGCGTCGACATGGTCTGGTTCGGAGTGATGATCGGAATGAATCTGCAGACGTCGTTTTTGACCCCGCCTTTCGGCTTCGCGCTCTTCTATTTACGCGGGGTCGCGCCACCGGAGATCAAAACGTCACAGATCTATCGGGGGGTCCTACCCTTTATAGTCATCCAGCTTCTGGGTCTGTTGGCGATCGTGCTCTTCCCGGAGCTGGTCACCTCGATGTTGGACCGCTGAAATGCGACGCCTCGCCGTGAATTCATTGATTAGGGCCCATCCAGTTTTGGCCTTTTCAAGGATCTAGAGGCGCGGCGCACCGAGCACGGAAAGCGAGCGTGTCTGAGCGATACAACATATAGATCGGCTTAAGATCTTACACATTAACAATTTGCGACGACACTGCAGCGATGGCGCGAGTTCGGAGCGACGCGCGCAGGGCGCCGCGCCGACCCACCGAGAATCCATTTCTGGCCAGGCTCTAATCAGAGGTTTTCGCAGGCGAAGCGAGCGTAGGTCAGCTCTGAGGTCGCCAGCCATTTGTAGGCATCCAGGCGAGCTTTGGACCAAGCGTCGTAGATTTTGCGATAGGTGGCGTCCTGGGCCGCTTGCTCTTCGAGCATTTCGAACGAGCTTTTCTTGGCCGCGGACATGAGGTTGTCGGAGAAGGCCCGGAGCTGAACGCCTTCGCTCAAGAGCTGGGTTAGGGCGGTCGGGTTTTGATGGTCATAACGAGCTTGCATGACCGTGGCGGACTCCGCTGCCGCGGCGGTGAACATGTCTTGGAAGCTCTTGGGTAAACCGTCCCAGGCCTTTAGATTCACCAAATACGAAAGAGACGGGCCCGGCTCCCACCACCCAGGGTAATAGTAGTACTTGGCCACTTTGTGAAAACCGAGCTTGGCGTCGTCGTAGGGTCCTACCCACTCGGTAGCGTCGATCGCTCCGCGTTCGAGGGCAGGGTAGATGTCGCTGCCGCCGAGGACCTGGACGGTCGCCCCGAGGCGGCTCATGACCTGGCCACCGAGCCCGGGGATGCGCATCTTTAACCCGTGGAGGTCGTCGGCGCCTCCGACCTCCCGTTTGAACCAACCCCCCATTTGGGAGCCCGTATTGCCGGCGGGAAAAGTGGTCATGCCGAAGTCGGCGAAGAGGGAGCGCATCAGCTCGAGACCGCCCCCTTCCGTGAGCCAGGCGGTTTGTTGTCTAGAGGTCAAACCGAACGGCACACAGGTGTCGAAGGCCAGGGCGGGGTTCTTGCCGATGTAGTAGTAGCTGGCCGTATGACCGATTTGCACGGTTCCTTGCTGAACGGCGTCAAGAACTTGGAGATTCGGCACCAACTCGCCACCCGGATAGACCCGGACCCGGAATTTGCCTTCGGACATGGCTTCCAAGCGCTCGGCGAGCACCTCGGCGGCTCCGAAGATGGTGTCCAGGCCCCGGGGGAAGCTGGAAGCTAGGCGCCAGGTGACGGATTTTTGGGTATGTACTGCGGGTGCGCCCTCTTCCGGTCCTGAGCATCCGGCGGCGGTGCCGGCCACGGCTGCTGCGCCGACGATGGAGTGGCGTAAGAATTTTCTGCGGGCGATGGGATCTTGGCTCACTCTCAAAGCTCCTCGGAGGACGTTCACTCAATCAAGCAATGTCGGGGACTTATGGGTGCTGCTGGGGGAGGCGGAATCATAACACCGGGTGCCGTTGGCGTCGAAATACAGCGCCGTGTTGAAAATACAGCGCCGTAAGGCTCGACGTTAGCTTGGCTCTGCTAAAATCGGTTGATTCGATCGGAAAACCTCTGTGAAAAGAAAACAACTAGATCTGAAAATCACCGAGCTGGCGGCCAAACGTCAGTGGCTCGACATTCTCGACACCCTGCTGCGAGATTCCCGCGTCTTGTCCGAAGCCATGTGGGACCTCAGGCGGATGCGTTATACCGTCGATCTGGAGCGTATCGGTTACGGCTCCCACACCGTTTGGCAGGCCCAGGAACGGATCTTGGAATATCCGACGGTCACTTGCCGCTTGGTGATCTCCCCGGTGGTCTCATGTGTCGACGGCCGAGATGTCGCGGAAGTCGACGGTCATGGCGAGGTGTTGGAAGCCCTTCAGCTCAGGGACCGTCGGGAGCTGGCCCTGGTTTCGAATTACGGCACCACGCGCCTGCAGCTCGGGTCGGATCCGAGCCTCGAGATTCGCGATTTGGGTCAGCCGAACCATGAACGGGTGATCTGCGATTACGGTGATCCGGGCTTGGATATGCAGCGGGCCGAGGAGCTGTTGCGGTCCCGCACTCTCTAATTCCACTTGTGGTCGCGGGGGGAGTCCTTAGACCGGATTCGGCAGGTCGACGAATTCAACCTCAAGGCCGAATTGTCGCGCCAAATCCTCTCCCAATCGACGCACACCGAGCCGCTCGGTCGCGTAATGGCCCGCGGCCAGGTAGTGGGTCTCAGACTCTTTAGCTACGTTCATCACCCATTCGCTCACCTCGCCGGTGATGAAGGCGTCCAAACCGTCGGAGATGGCGCTGTAGAAGTCTCGCTGGGCTCCTCCGGATACGATACCTAGGCTGGTCACCGGATCGGGCCCGAAATCGAAGTGCAGTGGGTCTTGGCCGTAGATCTCGGCCGTGCGGCGAGCCAGCTCAGCGTGGGTCACGGGGTTGGAGAACCGCCCCTTGAATCCGATCGGCAGACCTTTGTGAACGGCGAAAGGCTGGATGTCCTCGAGCCCGAAGGCCTGTGCCGCCAACACGTTGTTGCCCACCTCGCCATGACGATCGAGGGGTAGATGATAGGCGATGAGGTTGATCTGCCCCTCGAAAAGATGGCGTAGACGCCGGTATTGCATGCCGGTGAGACAGTAGGACATGCCGTTCCAGAACAGGCCGTGGTGCACCAGGACCGCGTCGGCGTTTTTCTCTTTGGCGATGACGAAAAGCTGCTCACAAGAGGAGACCGCGGTGATCAGCTTGCGCACTTCCGGCCGACCTTCGACTTGCAGACCATTGGGGCAATAGTCCTCACCGTTGCCGGCGTCGAGGTATTCGTCGAGATAGGAAACGAGATCGTCTCGATTCAATGGGAATCCTCAGTCGCCGGCGGCGCGGGAAAGGGGAGGCTCTTGGGATGATTGGTCGACCATGCGATTTTGAACTTCGGCAAAGCGGTCTTGGCAGGCCATAAAGATGTCGACCAGCACCGGGTCGAAGTGTTTCGCTCGGTCTATCGAGATGCGCCGCACCGCCTCCACGTGATCGATCGGCTCTTTGTAGGGCCTTCTGCTGGTGATCGCGTCGTAGGCGTCGGCAATGGCCACGATTCGCGCCGCCAGGGGAATGTCGTCGGCGGCCAAACCGGCGGGATAGCCGTTGCCGTCCCAGCGCTCATGGTGGTGATAGGCGATGTCCATGGCCATGTGCAGGAAGGTCGAGCCCTGGAATCGTTCGAGCACCGTTTTAAGGGTGTCGCCGCCGATGGTGGAGTGGGTGCGCATCACGGCGAATTCTTCGTTGGTCAAGGGACCCTTCTTGCGCAGGATGTGGTCGGGGATACCGACCTTGCCGATGTCGTGCAGGGGCGAAGACTTAAAGACCCACTCGGTGAAGTCGTCGTCGAGGTGGTCGGCGTAGGGGCTGTCGCGCAGAGCCTCGGCCAAGATTCGACTATATTCCTGCATCCTTTCCAGGTGCAGACCGGTCTCGCTATCTCGACTCTCAGCTAGCTTTGCCAGGGTGAGCAAGGCGATGTCACGGGTCCGGCGGATCTCCTCGGTCTGATCCTGAACCATCTGCTCGAGGTCTTCTTGGTATTGACGATTTTGGCGCAGGAGACGGCGACGCTCGAGCGCGCGCTCCGCGGTGTTGCTCAGGTCTTCGAGTTCGAAGGGTTTGGCGAGATAGTCGTAGGCGCCGGCTTGCAGGCATTGACGGACCGTGGCCAGGTCGTGAAGACCCGACATCATGACGACCTGAGTGTCCTCATTGATCGCCTTGATCTTTTCCAGCACCTCGTGCCCGGATGCGTTAGGCATCTCGATATCGAGCATCACCAAGGCCGGCGGCTCATCACTGGCCACCAAATCCAAGGCTGCTAGATGATCTTCTGTGGAGCGGGTGGAATAACCGAGGAAACCCAATTGGGTCGCTACGAGCTGGCGGATCGCACTCTCGTCGTCAACCACCAAGACAAATTCTTGCATACTGCTCTCAGGCGACTCAAAAAACTAACAATGCTTGAGGCATTCTACACCAAGTTAGACCGGCCAGAGGAATATCCGAATCGGATATCTGTGTCATGTGCTTGGATCCGAGATGTTGGTATAGCGGCGTCGTGATCCGGTGTCGGTGGATCGCAGAAGTGGCAGTCACTTTGTACACGCTTTGTACACGCCTTGTGCACGAAATTCGACTGCGAGGAACGGGAAACCACGGAGTCCACGTCATGCTACGAGTAAGCCAAATGCCACGGAAAAGGCCCGTGCCGCCTGATCTACAAGCGGACGGGCCTTTGCGGGAGGGCAGGGATGTCAGCGGTTGCCGCCTCGTCCTCGTCCTCCGCCGCGTCCACCACGGTCGCCGCCGCGTCCACCGCGACCACCGCGATCGCCGCCTCGGTCGCCGCCCCGATCCCCTCGATCTCGGCGATCATCGCTGCCACCGGAGGTGTCGGCCAAGTGGGCGTGGGGGTCGTTCTCAGGGTCGTAGTTGGGGTCGTCGAGCAGGGCGGCCTTTCTCGACAAACGGATCCGACCCTTGTCGGAGTCGATCTCGAGCACCTTGACCTTGACCTGGTCTCCTTCGCGCACGATGTCACTGACCTCGCGAACACGGAAAGGAGCGATCTCGCTGATGTGCAGCAGACCTTCGGTTCCGGGCAAGATCTCAACGAAAGCACCGAACGACTCGACTCGGGTGACCACGCCGTCGTAGATCTTTCCGATCTCGGGGACTTCGGTCAGAGACTCGATGATGTCGATCGCGCGCTTGGCCGCCAAACCGTCGGGAGCGGCGACCGTGACTTTGCCCTCGCTGTCGATCTCGACCTCGCAGCCGGTCTCTTCTTGGATCGAGCGGATGGTCTTGCCTCCCGGGCCGATGATCTCGCGGATTTTGTCCCTTTGGACGTGCAAGGTGTGGAGGCGCGGTGCCAAGCTGGAGATCTCGTCCCGGGGAGCGGCAATGTGCTCGCCCATGATACCCAGGATGTGTATCCGGCCGACTTTGGCCTGCTCCAAGGCTTGGGCCATGATCTCGCGGCTCACACCGCCGATTTTGATGTCCATTTGCAGGGCGGTGATGCCTGCCTCGGTACCGGCGACTTTGAAGTCCATGTCACCATGGTGATCTTCTTGACCGGCGATGTCGGTGAGCACGGCGAAACGGTCGCCCCGCTTGATCAGGCCCATGGCCACACCGGCGACGGGGGCCAGCAAGGGCACGCCGACGTCGAACATGGCGAGGGAACCGCCGCAAACCGTGGCCATGGACGAGGAGCCGTTGGACTCCATGATGTCGGAGACCACGCGGATGGTGTACGGGAAGTCGTCCTCGTGGGGCAGGACGGGCGTCAAGGCTCGCCGAGCCAAGATACCGTGACCGATTTCACGCCGGCTCGGGCCGCGCATGAATTTGACCTCACCGACCGAGAACGGCGGGAAGTTGTAGTGCAGGATGAATTTCTGCAGGTTGTCACCGGCATAATCTTCGATGATTTGAGCGTCGCGTCGGGTACCCAAGGTGGCGGTGGCCAAAGCCTGGGTTTCGCCGCGAGTAAATAGGGCAGAGCCGTGGGTCCGGGGCAACACGCCGGTGTTGACCTCGATCGCACGGATTTCGTCGAGCGCACGGCCGTCGAATCGGCGACCTTTCTCCAACACAGCCTCTGCCAGCAATTGATCTTCGAGATCATTGATGATCTTGCCGACGGCGCTGAGCTGATCGGCGTCGTCCGCAGGCAGGGTCGCTTTGTAGGCGTCGACCACTTTGCCGACAGCATCTTTGCGCTCGAATTTGCCTTCGGTGAAGAGCGCTTTTTGCAGGTCGTCGCGAAGCGCGTCGCTGACCTGTTGGAAGAGTTCCTGGGAGTAGGCCTCGGGCGGATTCCATTCGGGCTTCTGGAAACCGCCTTCGCGGAACATCTCATGTTGGGCACGAATGACTTTTTGCAGCTCCTCGTGGCCGGCGAAGATGGCGTCGAGCACCGTGGCTTCGGGCAGCTGATTGGCGGCGGCCTCGACCATGGTGATGGCGTCGGTGGTTCCTACCACGATCAAATCGAGGTCGGAAACGTCACGCTCGCTGTGAGTGGGATTGAAAACCAGGTCGCCGTCGATCATGCCGACCCGAACGGCGCCCACCGGCTCGTAGAACGGGATGTCCGAAAGGGTCAGCGCCGCGGAAGCTGCGTTGATCGACATCACATCGGGATCGTTCTCGTCGTCGGCGGAGAGCACGAAGGAGATGATTTGGGTTTCGGCGAAATAGCCTTTGGGAAAAAGCGGTCGCAGAGGACGGTCGGTCAGACGGCAAGCGATGATCTCTTTTTCAGAGGGTCGGCCTTCCCGTTTGAAGAAACCACCGGGGATCCGGCCGGCCGCAGCGCTGTTTTCACGGTACTCGACCGTCAGCGGCAGGAAGGGCCGGGGCTCGGTGGGATCTCCCGAAATGCAGGCCGTGGTGAGAACCACGGTGTCGCCACATCGGCTGATGATTGAGCCGTTGGCCTGTTTTGCGATTTCACCGGTCTCCAGACTAAGGGTGCTGTGACCGATTTGAATTTCACGTTTAAGCTTCATTGAATAACCTTAGAAGAATGAATTTTTTGTTTTTTTGAGCACGCTGAACCGACGGGCCCGCCTGGGCCCGTCGTCGGCGAAGTGCGTGGCCGAGGTCCATGGACCGGCCTTATTTGCGCAGACCGAGGCTCTCGATGGTCTTGCGATAGCGGTCGAGGTCTCTTTTCTTGAGATAGGCGAGCATCCGGCGGCGGCGTCCGACCAGTTTGAGCAGGCCGCGGCGTCCGTGATGGTCTTTTTTGTGAACCTTGAAGTGCTCGGTGAGCTCATTGATGCGTCGCGTCAAGAGTGCGACTTGGACCTCGGGCGAGCCGACGTCGGTTTCATGGGTTCGGAATTCTTCGATGATCTCGGTCTTGGCGTCTGTGGAAAGTCCCAAGGCTGTGCTCCTTCATCTGTGGCGACCGGCGGTCGCCGTCATTTCTTTTTTTCTGCTTCAAATTGTGACCGAGCTTATGTCGGCTCGTGACTTCAACTGAATTTCAAACCTGTTTGCTTCAAAACCTGTTTGCTTCAAAACCTGTTTGCTTCAAGACTTGCTTGCTTCAAACCTGACTCTAAATCTTTAAATCTTTGGATTTCATGCAGCAGCGGCTTAGCCGAAAACAACTTTTGGCTGAACCACGCCCATGTCTCCGGTGCCGATCCGTTCGACCACGGCGCCGACTGCGATCAGCTTGCGGCTCTCGTTTTTGATCATGACCCAATCCCCTTCCTTGCCGTCGACGCCCCGCACCAGCACGGTTTGTCCGTGTTGGATTCGGCGCTCCTGTTGAAGGTCGGTGGTGATTTGGCCGAACGGCAACTCGATCTCGTCGAAAGGAATCCACGAGGCGACCGGTTCTTCGGCATCCCGGGCGGCTCGGAGGTCGTCTAGATTGATCGCGTCGTCGAGGGAGAAGCTGCCGATTTGAGTCCTACGAAGGGAGGCGAGAGCCCCACCACAACCGAGGATTTCGCCGAGCTCGTGGGCCAGGCTGCGCGCATAAGTGCCCGACGAGCAGCCGAGTACGAAGGGGACATCGTCGCCTTCCTTCCATTCACCCGCCAGGTGGAAGTCATAAACCGTGACTTCTTTGCGGGTCTCTGGCACTTCCTCGCCGCGGCGGGCAAGCTCATAAAGCTTCACGCCTCCGACTTTCTTGGCGCTGTAGGAGGGCGGGGCCTGCATATAGCTGCCGACGAAGGTAGCCATGGTGGCGCGAATTTTGGCTTCCGTCACGTCGACCAACGGGCTTTCGGCCGTCACTTTGCCGGTGATGTCGTACGTGTCGGTTGCGATGCCCAACCTGGCGGTGCCTTCGTAGACTTTCGGTGCTCGAATCAGGAATCGCGTCAAGCGAGTCGCCTTGCCCACGGTGAGCAACAACAAACCCGTGGCAGCCGGGTCCAAGGTGCCGCAATGGCCAATCTTCTTTTGACGTAAAATTTTGCGGGTCGAAGCCACGATATCGTGGGAGGTGCACCCGGCGTGTTTATCGATCAAGAGCAGGCCATCTCTCATGGCGGGAAGGCTGCTGGTATTGGCGGTATCGTTCATGTTCTTCGGTGCTGGATTGGATCTGATCAAAGTATGCATTCGGATTTCCTGAGACGATCAGGCGTGATCAAAGCGGACACCTGTCCTATTTTCAGCTGCGGCTTCCAGACTCTCCGCCATGGCTGCCACAAGCTCTTTTTGTAATTCGGGGCCGGTGGACACCTCGGAGGTGAATCCAGCAGCGTTTCGATGACCGCCGCCACCATGGGCACGGGCGATACGTTCCACACTTACGTTTCCGCGGCTGCGCAAGGAGACTTTGACGTTGCCGTCTTCGAGTTCTTTTAGCAGAGCGACGGTTTCAACTCCGGCTATGGAGCGTGGGACGTCGATCAGCCCTTCCGCGTCACCGGGACGTGCTCCGGTGCGGCGGACCATGTCGAGGGTCAGCCAGGCGGTGGCAATGGTTCCGTCGCGGTGTAGCTCCAGGGTCGCGAGAATCTCACCGAGCAATCGAACTGCCGCCTCTGGAGTCGATTCGTAGAGCCAGTGTGAAACCTGCTCGGGCCTGGCACCTTCTCGCACCAGGGCTGCTGCTGCTTCAAAGGCTTCGGGGGTGGCGTTGGAGAATCGGAATCCGCCGGTATCGGTGACCAAGGTCAGATAGAGAGCGGTTGCGGTCTCTGCGTCGATTTTCAAATCGAGGGTTTTGGCCAAGCGGTAGACCATGGCGCCGACGGCCGGAGCTGCGGTGTCGATCCACAGGACCTCGCCGTATTCATCGTTGCCCAAGTGATGGTCGATGTTCAGCATCGGCAGCTGGGAAATGTGCTCCTCCAGCCCGCATCGATCGAGGCTCGGGCACTCGAGCACGATCGCCGCATCGTAAGCCCCGGGAAACCCCTCGGGGGGCTCTGGACCGACGTGAATATCCCCGCTGCCGATCAAGGGAAGGTAGGCGGCAGGGGTTTCGTCGCGATTCCAGATTTGGGTCTCTTTGCCCAGGGTGTGCAGTACCTGGGCCAACCCGAGTTCGGAGCCGATGGCATCTCCATCGGGATTCACATGACTGGTGAGCAGGAATCTCTTACCGGACCGCAAGCGGTCCAGCAGCGACTCAGGAGTCTTCGCCGCCGACATCGAGGCTCTCCAGGATTTCGTTGATGCGTTGGCTGTGCTCGGCCCCTCGGTCGAGTTCGAAATGCAACTCCGGCACGGTTCGCAGTCGAACCCGCGAAGCGATTTGGGAGCGCACGAACCCACGGGCTTTGACTAAAACTTCAACGGCTTCTTGGCGCGCTTGGTCGTCGTCGCCGAGCACGCTGATCAAGACCTTGGCGTGGGAGAGGTCGCGGGTGGGACGGACTTCGGAAACGGTGGCGAGCTGGACCCGGGGGTCTTTCATCTGGCGCCGAATCACGTTGGCGATTTCGGCGCGCAGGGTTTCAGCCACCCTTTGGCTACGCTGATTCATGCGGATACATCCATGAGCTGAGGATCCCACCGGAGCAGGGTGGCTTCGAATTCTTGGTCCACCAAGTTCCGGATCAAGTCGAAGATGCGCTCGGCCTCACTGCCCGTGAGGGCAACCAGCGCGATGGAGATTTCAGAGCGTTGGTGAAGATCGTGGTGGTCGCTTTCAATGATCGACACCTTAAAGCGCTGGTGGATACGTTCCACCAGCCCTTTAACCACTTTGCGCTTTTGTTTCAGGCTGCGAGATTGAGGTAAGTGCAGCTCGAAAATCGATAATCCAAGGATCATATCGACTCGTGTCGGTACATCGGTCAGCGGGAGGGCCGACCGAGACCCATTAAGATCGACACCGCCACTGAGGCGGCGCTGTCGAAGTTGTAGTTTAGGCTGGGCGAGCAGTGCTTCGAGAACGGTCTGCATCTATTCGTTGGCGCGGTGGCTGAGCGGCTGAAGCCGTCTGCGAAGCCATCCATCGTCACCGGCGAGATCAGAGAGTCGAGGCAACCTCCTCGCGGACATAAGCTTCGATAACGTCTCCAGGTTTGACGTCTTGGAAGTTTTCGAGGCCGATGCCGCAGTCGAAGCCCTGGCGGACTTCGGACACATCATCCTTGAATCTTCGCAGGGATGCAAGCTTTCCTTCGTAGATGACCACGTTGTCCCGCAGCAAGCGAACTCCGGCATTTCTCGGGATCACGCCCTCGACGATGTGGCAACCGGCCACCATGCCGGCCTTGGGAACCTTGAAGATATCCCGCACCTCGGCGGCGCCTCGGATGACCTCTTTGTAGGTTGGGTCGAGTAAACCGGACATCGCCAGCTTGACCTCATCCAACAACTCGTAGATCACCGTGTGCAACCGGATGTCGACGCCTTCTTTCTCCGCCAGCTGAGACGCGTTGCGCTCGGGCCGAACGTTGAAACCGACGACGATAGCGTTGGAGGCCGAAGCCAACAACACGTCGTTGGTGGAAATGGCGCCGACCGAGGAATGGATGACTTCCAACTTCACCTTCTCGGTCGAAAGCTTGGTCAGGGAATCCCGCAGCACCTCGATGGAGCCGTGGACATCGCCCTTGACCACCACCGGCAAGGTCTTCGATTCTTCCTTACCCAATTGGTCGAAGAGATTTTCGAGCGAGACTCGAGATCCCCGCGGAGCCAGGTCGCGCTCGCGATTCTCCGCATGACGGAAGCTCGCAATCTCGCGCACCTTGGACTCGTCTTCGTAGACTTGGAGAAGGTCACCGGCGCTCGGCACGGAATCCCAGCCGGTCAGCTCGATGGCCGTAGAAGGTCCTGAGTTCTGCAATCGCTCGCCTAGGTCGTCGACCATCGAGCGGGCACGACCCCAGGTCGAGCCCGCTACAAAAACGTCCCCCAGGTTGAGGGTTCCGTCTTGGATCACGACGTTGGCGATGATGCCGCGCCCGACGTCCTTGCGGGCTTCCAGGACCACGCCTCGGGCGGGCAGGGAAGGAGCTGCTTTCAGCTCGAGCAGGTCGGCGGTTAAGAGCAGCATCTCGAGGAGCTCGGGAATTCCTTCGCCCTTGAGAGCGGAAACCGGAATGGAGACGACTTCGCCGCCCCAATCTTCGACCAAAAGACCGTGATCGGCGAGCTCTTTGCGCACCCGATCGAGATTGGCATTTGGCTTGTCGACCTTGTTGATCGCCACCACCAAAGGCACTTTTGCGGCCTTGGCATGAGAGATCGCTTCAATGGTCTGTGGCATGACGCTGTCGTCTGCGGCGACCACCAAGATGACGATGTCGGTGACACTCGCGCCACGGGCACGCATCAAGGTGAAAGCTTCGTGACCCGGGGTATCCAAGAAGACCAGACGTTTTCCCTCGAGATCGACGTGGTAGGCGCCGATATGTTGGGTGATGCCGCCGGCTTCGCCTTCGGCCACATTGGTCTTGCGGATGGCGTCGAGCAGGGTGGTTTTACCGTGGTCGACGTGTCCCATCACGGTCACGACAGGGGCTCTGGACTGCTTCTCGACCTCGCCGTCTTGCTGCTCCTCGTGTTGCAACAGGACTTCTTCCTCGAATGAGACCTCCATCACCTCGACACCCAGGGAATCCGCCAATTTGTTGACGGTTTCCATATCGAGCTGGTGATTGATGGTGACCATCATGCCTTGGGAGAATAGGGACTTGATCAGGTCCTTGGCCTTGACACCGAGCTTCTCCGCGAAATCTCTGACGGTCATGCCTTGGGTGATGGTCACCGGACCATCGGGACGAGCTACTTTGAATTGGATACCGCTGTCCGGGCTTCCTGCCAGCTCCTCGCGCTTTTGGGCACGACGATGGCCACGAGCGGAAGCCGGCTTGAGCACCGGCGGTGGCACCGAAGGAGTCGACGGTTGCCGACGGGTTTGGTGACGCTGATGGCGATGGGGCGGGCGTGTGTCCGCTTTGCGGCCTCTACGCCTCGGCGGTGGTGCCGTGGAGGCGGGTGGAGGGGTCGGCGGTTTATTAACCTGATCCTCCGGGCGAGAAATCAGGCGAGCGCGCTTGCGCAGCCCACGGGGAGGCTCTTCTTTTTTCGCCGCCGGTTTGGCGGCAGCCGCCCCGGTCACCGCCGGTTTGGAAGCAGGTTTCTTGCCGCCGGACTTCTTGTCGGCAGCCGTAGGCTGGGCAGCAGGCTTTTTCTGTTCCGTTGAGGCTGTGGCCTTTGCCTTGGGGGTTGCTTTGGCGGCGGTTTCTTTCGTTGCCACAGCTGCCGGCTCGGCAGCGGGCAAAGCTTCCTCCGCTTGGGTCTCGAGTGCAGCGACCTGGTCGGATGCAGCAGGCGCAGCCGGTTCGGCCCCGCCCTCCTCGATAGGAATACCGTCCTTGGTCTTGACCTCGAGTTCCTTGATCTTTCCCTCGACCCTTTGGATCATGCTCCGGCGCGAAGGCCGGTTGGCAGGGGTTGGGGCGGGGCCGGAATTGGCCAGCGGAGCCACCGGTGCGGCGGCGGGAGCGGGCCCACCTGCCTCGGTGTCGTCACGCAGGATGACCTCGCGCGGCTGAGGTAGGTTTTTACCCTGGACGATAGCTTGGATGATCTCGCTGTCTATCTCAGGATCGGATCCTTCGAGACGCACGCCGATCGACTTGAGCTTGAACATGAGATCCTGCTCCGGCACCTTCATGGTCCGGGCGAGGTCTTTCAAACGAATCTTTCCCATCGGTTCTTGGCGGCTTCCTGTCGTTGACGCGATGAATATCTCGAAGCTTGTTGTCTAAGCTTATGCTCGTTCTTGCAACTTTTGAATCTTTGGAACGTCAGTTGTCCGTTCCTTCTTCACTTTCGGCTGCCTCTTGCGGCTCTGCCGATTCATCGAAACCCTGGTTTTCCTGGCTCTCCGACCTCTTCTGCTCGCTTTCTGCCAAGGCGCGGCTCAAAGCGGCCATGAAGTCGTCGTTTCCAAGTCCTTCCTCCTCCTGGTCGTCGGCCGGAACTTCGGCCGTCGCCTCTGCTTCGACCTCCTCAGCGTCCGAGGAAACCTTGTCTCCGGCCCAGGCGAGCAGGGCTTGAGCGGTCTTGGGGCCAACGTCCTCAAAGGCTTCGATGGCTTCCGGCTCAGCGTTGAGCAGGTCGCTGTAGGTGACGTAACCCGCCTCTTGAAAAGCGGCGACGGCGTTGCTGCCGATACCCGGAGCGGAGTCCCAATCGATTTCGGTGGTATCGCTGACACCGAAGTCGAAAGCGGGGAGATCCGCTTCGGCCATGGCGTCTTGCAGCATCTTGGCGAGAGCGTCCGCAACCTCGTCTTTGACGTCGGTCTCGCTCTTGATATCGATACGTGAGCCGATCAGCTCGGAGGCCAATCGCACATTCTGTCCACGTTTGCCGATCGCCAGGGAAAGCTGCTCGTCTTCGACGATCACGTCGAGATGAGGTGTTTCGCCATGGTGGGTGACCGACACGCGGGTGATCTTAGCGGGAGCGAGGGCGCTTTGGGCAAACGTGACCAAGTCGTCACTATGCTCGATGATGTCGATTTTCTCGCCGCGCAGCTCGCGGATGATCGACTGCACGCGGGAACCTTTCATGCCGACGCAAGCGCCGACTGGATCCACGTCCCGTTCGCGGCTTGCAACCGCTACTTTGGCACGTTCGCCAGGGGCTCGGACGGCGTTCTTGATCACCACGGTGCCGTCGTAAATCTCGGGCACTTCCATTTCGAAGAGTTTGACGAGCAGTCTCGGATCGGTCCGAGACAACACGATTTGCGGACCCTTCGGCTGGGTGTGAACATCGACGATGACAGCCCGGATCCGCTCGCCTTGACTATAACGCTCATGGCGAGACTGCTCACTCTTCGGCACGATGGCCTCGGTGCGACCGAGATCGACGATGATGTCGCCGCGTTCGAACCGTTTCACAGTGCCGTTGAGGATCTCGCCCATGCGATCGATAAATTCGTTGTAGACCTTCTCCCGCTCAGCCTCGCGGATCCGTTGATACAGCACCTGCTTGGCGCTTTGGGCGGCGATGCGGCCCAAGCCGTCGGTGGACAACGGCCGTCGAATCTCGTCGCCGGCGTTGAGGCTCGGGTCTTCTTCTCGAGCTTCCTCAACGGAGATCTCAGCGAGGGGGTCTTCCACCTCTTCGACTACCATTCGGACCACGAATGCCTGGAATTTTCCGGCGGCTGGGTCGAACTCAGCGCGCACGGGCTCTTTGATCCGGTGTTGTTTCTTCGCAGCGCTGGCCATCGCGTCTTCGAGGGCGGAGATCCAGCGGTCTTTGTCGATGCTTTTCTCTCGAGTGACCTGATCGAGAACTTGCATCAGATCAACGTCGGGAGTTTTTGATTTCGGTGGCATGGGTCGGGAATTCCTAATCGGCAGCGGTGTTCAGAGGCTCGGAGCGATGGGGTCAGATCTCCAGCTCGAGGCGGGCGATCTTGATGTCGTCCAATGAAATGGTGTGTTCTTGTTCTGAGCTCTCTTCGCTGAGGGTCACACGGCCCCCGCCGGAGGCGGCGGGATCGAAAGCTTGAAGGCGGCCGACTACCGTTTGCTTCTTACGCTCCGGGCCACCAAAGAAGGTAACCCTGATGAGTTCGCCGCAGAATCGTTCGTAGTCCTTTGGTCCAAACAGCTCCCGATCAAGGCCGGGAGAGCTGACTTCCAGGACGTATTTCGTAGTGCCGAAGTCATGGACATCGAGGAAGGCCGAGACTTGCTTCGACACGGTCTGACAGTGGTCTAGGGTGACTCCGCCATCGGCCCGGTCGAGAAAAATCTGAAGTAGATGGCTCTTGAATCGAAGGTGGAGTAGCTCACAGCCGGAATCTTCGGCGATTGCCGCTACTTCACGATGTAATTCTTCGTCGATACTCGGACCGTCCATCTATTCGTGCAGATCCTTCTAAGTTGTTGAAAACAATCGGCCATTTTTATATGCCCATCAAAAAAGGCGGGGCCATAGTCCCACCCTCCCAGACGAGAAAGCTGGTGGCAGGACTATAGACCATGACGCCTTTGGGTGCAACTGGCAAAGGGTGGTTCGAAAAGGGGTTTCAAATCAAAAGTCTGGATTGGGAATCTCTGCCTTGAGTTGGTGCAGCAACGGCATACCCACGATCTCCGCACGCCATCCCCGCAGGTCTTTGGGCAAGACAGGATCCCGTCCGCTGAGATATCGGCGAAGCAATGCTTCAGCCTGTTTCTTGTTGGCCAGTAGCTCCACCGGCACGTCGAGGGAATCGGCGATTTTGCGGGCCAGCCCGCGGAGCTTTTGCACTACTTCTTTGAAAGGTCGAAGGTCGATAGGGGCCGGCATCGGCTCCGGTTGCTCCGAGGTCGGGCGACCCCTCGCCTGGGCGATCAACCGTAAAAGGGTCTTGCCGTGGCGCTCGACCTCTCGTCGCTCGAGTTCTTTGATCTGTTTGAGTTCGTTGAGACTGCTCGGGCGACGCAGGGCCAAGGCGCCCAGAGCCGCCTCGCGCAGCACGAAGTTGCGCGGAAGATCTCGATCCCTGGCTTGTTGCTCGCGCCACATGCAGATTTCTTGGAACACGACCAACTGGTGTTTGCGCAAGCGGCGACCCCTAGCCATTTTTCGGAAGGTGGCTTGATCGTCGATTCGGAAGCGATCCGTAGACAGCCAGCGTGCGCAATCCTCCTCTAGCCACGTGAGACGGTCGAGTTCGGCCAGCTGGGTCATGAGGGTCTCGTAGCATTCGAGTAGGTAGGCGACATCGAGGGCCGCGTAGCGCTTCTGGGCGTCGCTCAAAGGGCGGCGCAGCCAGTTGGACCTGGTGTGGGCCTTGGGAAGATCGACCCGGCAGATGTTCTCGACCAGACGGCCGTAACCCATGGAGTGGTCGAGGCCGGCCATGGAGGCCGCCAATTGTGTGTCGACCAACGGCTGCGGCACGATGCCGAGATGGTGGTGCAAGACCTCCAGATCCTCGCCGCAGGAATGCAGGACTTTGGTGATTTGAGGCGCGACCAGCAAATCGCTGAGCGGCGAAAGGTCTTTGATCAGCAGGGGGTCGATGAGCACATGCTCTCGGCCGTCTGAGAGCTGCACCAATCCGAGGGCAGGGTAGAAGGTCCGCTCGCGGGCGAATTCGGTGTCGATGGCGATGGCGGGCACGGTGCGCCAGCGTTCGCAGGAGCGGGCCAGGTCTTCGACGTCTTTGATTTCTCTAAATCGGATGGATTCGATGGACAAGATGGAGTTTCCGGTCTTTGGGGGCTTTGCTTTTAGGGCTTCAAAAGGGCAGCCTAGGCTGCAGATTGGACCTGGCACATCAGCGCTGTTGGTGCCTTCGAAAGAGGCGAAATCCCCAGCCGATGGATCGTAAGAAAGGGCGGGGGGCGAGTCGGTAGAGCCACCACATCAGCCGGGCGTGGAGTCCGATCAAGATCACGGCGCGGTTTTTTTCAACGCCACGCAAGATTTTTTTGGCGCAGATTTCCGGGGTCATCATGGCGCGGCCGATAGGAGCCAACAGCGCCTGTTTGTCGACCCCGAAATACTCGATCGAATCGAACATATCCGTGTCGACGATTCCCGGGCAAATGACACTGACTCGGACCCCGGCTTGGGCCGCCTCGCCGCGCATGGAGCCCGAGAGGCCGACCACGGCGTGTTTGGTGGCCGAGTAGGCGCTGGTCATGGGCAGGGGCACTAAACCGGCCACACAAGCGGTGTTTGCAATGTGGCCGAAACCTTGGCGCAGCATATGCGGGTAGACGGCTTGAACACCGTGAACCACGCCCTTGAGATTGACCTCAATCACCCGAGACCAGGCGTCGCTCGGAAGATCTCGGACTTCACCCGTCACGCCGATGCCGGCGTTGTTGAAAAGGATGTCGATCCGGCCGTGTGTTTCGACCAGTTCGTTGACTCGATCCCGAAACGCATCCAGATCTGTGACGTCCAAGGCCACGGACTCGGCCGCTGCTCCAAGGTCTCGGGCTTGCTGAGCAGCTGCTTCGGCGCCTACGGGGTCTAGGTCGGTGAAGACGACTTTGGCTGCCCGTCGCCCGAGTTCGATGCCCAATGCGCGACCAATACCGGAGGCACCCCCGGTGATGAGCACGACTTTGTCGGCAAAGAAGCTCATGTGGCGAATAGACCGATCAGGCGCCTTTGGGTGCTCCGTGGCACTTCTTATATTTCTTACCCGAGCCACACGGACATGGATCGTTGCGTCCGACCTTGGGAACCTTGCGTTGGACCGTTTGTGGAATCTGCGCCGAAGACTTGGCAGGTGCCGACAAACGCATCTGCTCGCGCATGCGATCGATCATGCGTTGGCGCCGCTCGGCCATTTCTTCTTCGCTGATCGGCTCGACGCGGAAGATGTTTTGGACGGCGAGGTCTTCGTAGCGCTCTTTCATCTCGCCGAAGAGATCGAAGCTCTCTCGCTTGTATTCATTGAGCGGATCCCGTTGGCCGTGGGCGCGGAGATTGATGCCCTCCTTTAGGTGGTCGAGAGCCAGCAAGTGATCCTTCCACGAGTCGTCGAGAACTTTGAGGAAGACCGAGCGCGCCAGCTTGTGCATGGTTTCGGCGCCGTGTTTTTCTTCTTTCTCGGCGTATTTGCCTTCCACCAGATCCCAAAGTTTGGCGCTCAGCTCCTCGATACCGAGTTCATCGAGCTGAAGGCCTTCGACCTTGTTGAGGTCGATGTCGAAGAAGTGGAGCACGTCCTTGGTCAAGTCCGACAGATTCCAATCCCTGGGGTCGGTCCCTTCGGTGCAATTCTGGTTGATCGAACTCTCCAGGATTTCTCGCGACAACGACCTGACCAAGTCCTCCTCGCCCTCGCCAGTGAGCACTTCTTGGCGCAGCTGATAAACCGCTTCGCGCTGCTTATTCATGACGTCGTCATATTTCAGCAGGTGTTTGCGGATCTCGAAATTGCGTCCTTCCACTTGGCTTTGGGCTCGTTCGATGGCGCGCGTGACCATCTTGTGCTCGATGGCCTCGCCTTCTTCCATGCCCAGCTTGCCCATGAGGTTCTGGACCCGTTGGGTATTGTCACCAAAGATGCGCATGAGGTCATCGTCGAGGGAAATGAAGAATCTCGACGAGCCGGCGTCGCCCTGACGACCCGATCGACCGCGCAGCTGATTGTCGATGCGGCGGGATTCGTGCCGCTCGGTGCCCAAAATGTGCAAACCGCCGGCTTCCAAGACCTCGGCCCGTTCTCTCCGGGTGGTCTCTTGGTATTGGGCAAAAATCTCCTGGAATTTTTCCGGCTCGAGTTCGGGATCCGCTTCTGCTCGAGCCATGCCCTCGGCGTTGCCACCGAGCACGATATCCGTACCTCGACCGGCCATGTTGGTGGCGATGGTTACCGAGCCTTTGCTACCGGCCTGGGCGACGATGGCCGCCTCGCGCCCGTGGAATTTAGCGTTGAGAACGACGTGCCGAACGCCGCGTTTCTTGAGGGTCTTTGAGAGCATTTCACTGCTCTCGATGGAGACCGTGCCCACCAAGACCGGCTGGCCTCGACGCTGGCAGTCCTGGATTTCGTCGACCACCGCATTCCATTTTTCACGGGAGGTCCGGAAGACGGCATCGGGATAGTCGATCCGACCGATCGGTTTATTGGTGGGGATCACCGTGACCTCGAGATCGTAGATCTCGCCGAACTCGGCTTCCTCGGTTTCCGCCGTACCGGTCATGCCGGCCAATCGGTCGTACATGCGGAAGTAATTCTGGAAGGTAATGGTGGCGAGAGTTTGATTCTCCCGCTCGATGCGCACTCCTTCTTTCGCCTCGACGGCTTGGTGCAGCCCGTCGGACCACCGCCGACCGGGCATCGGCCGGCCGGTAAACTCGTCGACGATAATCACCTGGCCGTCTTTCACCAGGTAGGCGACGTCTTTCTTATAGAGGTGGTGAGCCCTCAACCCCTGGTTAACACCGTGCAACAGCTCGATGTTCTCCATGTCGTAGAGATTCTCGACGTTGAGCACCTTTTCGGCTGTGGCCACACCTTCTTCGGTGAGGGTGACGGTGTGGGCTTTTTCATCGACCAAGAAGTCGCCGGTGGTCCACTTGTTGCCGTTTTCGTCTTCGTGCTCTTCGCCGCGCTCGAATCGCGGAATCACCCGGTCGATTCGATAGTACTTGTCGACTGACTCCTCCGACGGCCCGGAGATGATCAGCGGTGTGCGGGCTTCGTCGATCAAGATCGAGTCGACCTCATCGACGATGGCGTAATAGTGGCCTCGCTGAACCATGCGCGAGGCGTCCGGCACCATATTGTCCCGGAGGTAGTCAAAGCCCAACTCGTTGTTCGTTCCGTAGGTGATGTCGCAGGCGTAGGCTTCTCGGCGCTCGTCGTTGGGCAGGTCGGTCTTGATCACGCCGACGGTCATACCCAGACTCTCGTAGACGGGGCGCATCCAATTGGCGTCACGTTCGGCCAGGTAGTCGTTGACCGTCACCACGTGCACGCCCTTACCGGTTAAGGCATTCAAATAGACCGGCAGAGTAGCGCTCAAGGTCTTACCTTCACCGGTTTTCATTTCGGCGATTCGGGCGCGGTGCAAGACGATGCCGCCGATCAGCTGCACGTCGTAGTGGCGCATGCCCATGACCCGCTTCGAGGCCTCCCGAACCGCTGCGAAAGCTTCCGGCAGCAGGTCGTCGAGCGGCTCACCATCGGCTAGCCGGGCTCGAAAATCGTCGGTCTTGGCACGGAGCTCGGAGTCGGACAGCTTCTCGAATTCGGCTTCGAGGCCGTTGATTCTGTCGATGATCGGCTTCAGAGTCTTGATTTCTCGATCATGGCGGGTGCCGAACACCTTGGTCAGAACTGCATTGAGCATGGAGAGCTCCATTTGCCGAAAAGGCTAATCTTACGAGGCGGCACGGGCCGAATAGTGCGCGGGTCGGCCGCCTGGGTCTATCTTGATGGGGATGGGGCCGGCTGAGCGTCCAAACAATAGGCGTGGCCGGTCCAAGGAAGCGTGTCGTCGGAGCAGCTCATGCGACTATGCCTTCGGTCAGCGCGCCCTCGACGAACGTCAACAGTTTAGCAGAGTCCAGAATTCCCCAGACTTCTATCAGATCTGTGCTCAACCCGGCCAGCTTTCCGACAACTTGGATGAAAAAAGCTGTTCGCCTAAATACGAAAAGACCGGCGGAGCCGGTCTTTCAAGGCCGAAGTATTTGGCGAAGCGGGATGAAGAAGTCAGCAGCAGATCGTCTGCCGCAGATCCAAACTAGATCCTATTGGCCGATGGAATCGAGGACGTAACCCAAGGGGTTGACCGTCTGACCGTTTAGCCGCACCTCGTAGTGCAGGTGAGTGCCGGTGGAGCGTCCCGTATTGCCGACTCGGGCAATGGTGTCTCCGCGCCGCACTTTCTGGCCGGGTTTCACATCGATTTTCGACAGATGCCCGTAGCGGGTCACCAAGCCGAATCCGTGAGCCAGGTAAACCACGTTGCCATATCCTGGGGCTCGACCGGCCTTGATAATCACGCCGTCACCGGGCGCTTGGACGGCACGGCCTTTGGGGGCGGTGATGTCGATGCCTTGGTGAAATGCGCGCTTCGAGGTGAAGGGGTCTCGGCGGTAGCCGAATGAGCTGGTGTAGATGCCCTTAACCGGAGCGATGGTCGGCATGCTCGAAAGCTTGAGCTGCCGCTCGTCGAGGCCTACCTCGAGGCGCTCCATGTTGTTGACCAAACCCGCCAGCTGCTTCTGAAGGGTTCCGAGGTCGTCTTCGAGACGCTCGCCCTTCGGCTCGATACCACCGATTCCGGGGCCCGCCGCCGGGGAGAGTTCAGCTAAGCCTGCGACGATCGCCAATCGATGAATTCGATCTTGATAGTCGGTGAGCTGCACCTCTAAATCGCGGATGCTGGACTCGAAGCGCTGATTGACAGCTCTCAAGTCGGCGTTTTCCTGCTGGATTTCATCCAGCTGGCGGCGATCGAAGGAGGTGTCGAAGTAAAGGACGGTGGCAATCACGCCACCAAGAGTCAAGAGCGCCAAGCTGCTGATAGCGATAGCAGCCTGGGTGGACGAGAAACGCCACTTGCGAAATTTCGCGCGGGCGTGGGGGACAAAAATGATCGTGTGTTTCAAGTCACCTAGGGTCCGGAAAGTTGGTTCCGAGGGGCTCGACGCCGATCGCGGGTCTCGGGGGACGAAGAGCTTGCACCAAGACACTGAAAATCATCGCGACGCTGAATGTGACTGTGTAGTCCTGAGCGTCGACAATTCGAAATCGTAATCCATCTAAAGGCATTTGTGCCAGATAGGGGTGATTGTAGCGAAACCGCCTTAAGTGTCAAGTATAGCTTATATTTAGCCTTCTCTATATGCTAGAAAAGCTTGTCGCGGAAAAACTTCATGCTTTCTAAGCTTGAATCCTGCGTCGCGGAGGCGGGGGCTGGGTGAGGAGTTCTTTGAGATCGAAAATGAGGATATGGAAAAAAACGAACGGTCGTGCTATTGTCGTCCGTGTTAGGTCGTCTTTGCCAAAAATAAGGTGTCTTAGTAAGAAAGGGTACAGAGAAAAACGCGGTGAAGAGAAGGGCGCCGTGTAGAGAAAAACGCGGTGCAGAGAAAAAAGTAGTGTGGGAAAAGGGCCGGGCAAGGACGTTCGGCTAAAGGGTCTTGAGCTGAGAGGAGCAGGTTCTTGAGAAAATTGTCGACCAAGGGGGAAGAAACTCGGGCGCTGATTCTCAAGCGGGCTTTCGCGATGGCCAGCGCGGTTGGGCTGGAAGGTTTGTCCATCGGCAATGTCGCGAAATCCGCCAAGATGTCGAAGAGTGGGTTGTTCGCTCATTTTTCCTCGAAAGAAGACCTGCAATTGCAGGTGCTCAAGACCGCAGTGGAACGGTTCATCGAACGGGTCGCTCGACCGATGCTTTCTGAGCCGCGAGGTGAGCCGAGGGTCCAAGCCTTCTTTGAGAATTGGTTGAGTTGGGCCGAGTCCGCGGATTTACCGGGGGGATGCGTGTTCATTTCAGCGGCCGCGGAGCTCGACGATCGCCCCGGGCCGCTGCGCGACTATCTGGTGAAAACCCAGCGCGAGGCATTGAGCACGGCCACACGCGCTGCTCAAATCGCGGTCGAAGAAGGGCATTTTCGTCCGGAGTTGGACGTCGAGCAATTTGCCCACGACCTCTATTCGATCATCCTGGCTTACCACCACTTTCACCGATTGCTCGATGATCCCAAAGCGGCTCTTCGAGCGAGGGTTTCCTTCGATCGATTGTTGGAGAGAGCACGTCCACGACCTTCTTGAGAACGTGCTCGAGAACGTGGGCCAACCAACACAGCAGTACAGCATTAGCCTAAGGAGCTTGCAATGTTATCCAGGTTTTCCAGTAATTCCTCGCCACTGAAAAGCACGATCGGTCGTCCTAATCTGGGATCGAACGGCCCGGCACGGACAACTCAGAATTGGGTGCCTGGAACTGCCCGGGCAGCATTCCGGGGTTTGAGCCTCATGGCACCACGAGCCGCCGCTTCGCTGGCGGAGAGTCTCTTTCTGAAACCGCTTCGCCTCAGAGCGCCACTTCGAGAGCAGTGGTGGGCTACCGACGCCGAGGAGATCACCCTGCCTTGGCGTGGGCAGCCTGTCTTGGCGGGCTGGAGCTGGGGGTGGTCTGGGCGAGTCGTGCTCCTGGTGCACGGTTGGGGTGGACGGGGATTGCAAATGGGTGCCTTTGCCGCGCCCCTGGTGGAAGCCGGATTTCGGGTTGTGGCCTTCGACGCACCCGGACACGGTAAATCCCCCGGCGGCCAAAGTTCCCTGCCGGAATTTGCTGCGGCGGTGGAGGAGGTGAGCGCATATTTAGGGGGCGTCGAGGCGATCGTCGCCCACTCCTTTGGTGCTGCGGCCACGACCATGACGCTCGGCACTTCGACTCACATCGAACATCCCCCGGAACGACTGGTCTACGTGGCGCCGGCGAGCGATTTCGAATCGATCGCCGGTCGATTCTCGGACCTCACGGGTTTCACCCCTAAAGTCGTAGGACAGATGCGACGCCGGATCGAAAAACGATTCGACCTGCGTTGGCAGGACGTTCATCCCCAGGTGTTGGCCGAAAGCATGTCCCAAGAGCTGTTGATCTTTCACGACCTCGAGGACCAAGAGGTTCCGCTGAGGGATAGCCGAACCCTGGCAAGGGCTTGGCCAAAAGCCCAGCTTCACCAAACCCAGGGTTTGGGGCATCACGGAATTCTTCGGCAAGAAGTGATCGTCACCAAAGCGACCGAGTTCTTGTCCCGGCCCTGAGCTGCTCTGAGCGTCCCTGAGTGATTTGTGGGCGGGTCGGGTGCTTGCCATCGGTAGCCGTGCGGGATAGCTTTGCTTTCCGTCATTACAACCCGAGGTTTTCCATGTCAGAGCACAGCTCGCCCTCCTCCGAAGCCGGACCTTCTGCCGCCGCCGATCCCCAAGTCTTCCAGCCCGAGCGATACATCGAGAAAGTCAGCCTGATCACCGAAGAGGTGATCGACGATGAGATTCGCCCGGAGCAGCTCTTGGTAAGTCACCACCGGGACTACCACCCGGCAGACGTGCAGGCGCGAAGATTCATGTCCAGGCTCCTGGATTCGACCCAGGACGAAGAGTTGGTGCGATCGAGGATGCGCGAAATCCGCGAGATGGGTCATCGGGTTTCCGAACGGATCGGCAAAATCGTCAAGAAAGACCCTGAGACCGTTTCCAAGGCCCTCTTCGGCTTGAAACGCAAGGAGTACTACTTCCGTTACCGCAAGCATCCCCTTTCTGCAGAGGAAATCGAACAGACCCTCTCGAAGCTCAAGGGGCGGGCGCTGTTGAAATTGGTGGACGTGCGTAGCGGGGATCGTTTGAAACTGCGGGTATTGCTCACCGGTGGGACCGGCTTCGTCGGTCAAGAGATCATGTGGCAGGCGGCCCACGATCCGGACGTGGCGGAGATGGTGGTGCTGATCCGGCCGAAAACCATTCGAGACCGCAAAACAGGGGAAGTCCTGGAAGTCTTAACGCCGGAACGCCGGGGTCAGGATCTACTCAGTCGTCTGTGGTTGGCGGATTCGGAGAAGGCGTCGAAGTTCCGGTTCATTGCCGGCGATATTGAGCAGCCCCGATTCGGAATTAGTGACCAAGATTTTGAGCTGCTGCGGGAAACGTTGACCCATGTGATCCACTGCGCCGCCAGTGTCGCCTTCGATGATCCCTACGACGTTTCTTTTAAGGCCAACGTCGCCGGCACCCTAAATGCCTTGGAGCTGTCGGCCACTTTGCAAGAGCACGAAGGTAGCCCCTTTGTCGCCCACCTTTCGATCGAAACGTCCTATATCCATGGCCGACAGAGCCGGGACATGGCACGGGAAGATCAGGTGACTTTTCCGCGCAATTTCTACAACAACTACTATGAGCTGACCAAGGCCATGGCGTCGCTCGAAACCGAGCGGTATATGCTCGAGCGCGAGTTACGGGTGACTCAGCTATGCCCCGCGATCGTGATCGGCGAATCGCGAGCGGGCAACAATCGCGGGGACACCAAAGTCGTCAACGCGCCGGTCAACGTTTTTGGCCGGGCGCACGAGGCTTTGTCCCACAAGCGGGGAAATGTCTTCGACCGAACACGCGCCGCAGCCTTGGCCCGAATGGCCTGTATTTTTCCTGGGGATGCCTCCGCGGAAATCAATTTGATTCCGGTAGATCGAGTGGTCGAGGGCATTATCGCGGCCCTCAAACGTCCGGAGTCTGTGGGCGAGCGTGTTCATCTGGCGACCGACAATCGGGTGACCTCCGAGCAGATTCGCGACATTGTCAAAGACGAGCTCGGGGTCGATATCAAGCTGGCAGATCCCACCACCCACCGCAATGTCACCCTGCCGGTTCTCTCCAAGCTACTTTCCGGATTGAAGCAAGAGCGGCTCGCCAATGCACTCGAAAAGCTCGGCAGCATCTTTGGGGGGTATAGCGAGTGGGGGCAGCCCGTGCACGAGGTGGGCAACGATGTCCGATTCCTCAACCTGGATGACCGTCGCCCCAACTCCGAGTATTGCTTCCGCATGTTGTGTCGGCACAACCGTTTCGTCCAGCGATTCGGTCAGGTGCGCGATTTGGACGAGATTTCCCGCCGAGAGCGGATTTGGTGGGATCTCATGATGGAGCTGGAAGCGGAGACCGGTGGGCCGGTCGGGGCCATTGCACCTGAAGACTTCAGGTTGGCCGTGCGCAAACGGCTGGATGTCGAAAGCTTCGTCCGACTAGATGGCGAAGGGTGATTTCAACCCGGAGTGGTGTTAGCCGCCTTGCGACTCAGCAGTCGATCGACTCGACGCCGGGCGGTGCTCAGGGGCGTGGTTTGGGAAGCTGCAGCTTCTTCGAGAATGTCGGCTACCGCGGCACCGATGCCATCGACCCGCAGCTCGAGTTCGTCCCGCTGCGCAATGCCCTGGGTCATCAAGGTCAAAGCCATGGCGCCCCCGGCATTGACGATGTAGTCGGGCACGTAAAGGATTCCCCACTTGTTGAGACGGTCCGCGTCGTCTTCCTCGAGCAATTGATTGTTGGCGGATCCGGCCACAATGCTACAACCCAAGGTGGCGATGGTTTCCTCATTCAATACGCCACCCACAGCGCACGGACAAAAAACGTCGCATTTTTCGATGTAGACCCGATCGACGGGCACGACCTGACTATTGGGGAAACCTCGGCTCAGCCGTTGTGCGCGAGAAGAGTCGGCGTCGCAAAGCAAGAGGTGGGCACCTTCGTGCGCCAACAATTCCGCCAACGGGGTACCCACTCCGCCGAGGCCTTGGATCAGCACTCGGACCCCTTCGAGCTGCTCTCGGCCTAATCGGTGCAGAACCGCGGACCGGATTCCCGCGAGCACCCCGCGGGCTGTGAACGGCCCTGGATCCGTGGCGGTTTGGGTCGCTCGGTCGACCCCGAGCACGAATTGGGAGGTCTCGGCCACATGCCTCATATCGTCCGGCCCGGTGCCCAAGTCGGCACCGGTACAAAAAGCTCCGCGCAACGACTCGAGCAATAGACCGTAGCGATGCATCAATCCACGGCGAGCTTCGGAGTCCAAGGGCCGGGACAGCGCCAGCACGGCTTTTCCGCCACCGAGCTCAGAATTCAGCCCCGCCCATTTGTGGGTCATGCCTTCGGCCAAACGCATGGCGTCGCGCACGGCATCCCGTAGTCCTGGATAGACCTTCATGCGAGTTCCACCGGTTGGGCACCCCAGCAGGCTGGAATGCAAAGCGATGAAAATCCACGTCCCGGTGGGCGCGTCATGCCGGACCACGACGCCCTCGCCGTCCCAAGCAGCTATCAAGGGAAGAATGTCGTCTTTCACGGGTTCGCCTCCATGGAGTTGAGCGCCGGCCACCGATCGACGGCGACGGTCTCAATAAGTATTGAGATCTCAAAAATTGCGCTCACCTGCGCGTTGGCGCAAGCGCACCTGATCCCGATATAGAGGACGAAGAAAGTAAAGGAGGGCTCAGTCGTCGGACAGTCGCCTCGGATTGGGCCTGAGCTTACAGTCTATCAGCGCAAGGCCTACGGTGGAGCCTGAAGCGGCAAGTCAGCTGCTGTGGGCTCTGGGCCGGCCTCAAATTGGGGCCGGCGTGTTCACTCGTCGGGGATGCGGATCGATTGACCGTTCTGCTTTGGTCCCAATTCGAGGATGAATGGGGCAGCGACTTCGATCCAGGTTTCCGGGGTCCAATGTTGGGAGGCTGCTTCTCCGAAAGCTTCGTCCAACATCTCGGTATGAATGATGCCGGGAGAGAGGGGGATGGCGGCCAAACCCGGGGGTAGCTCTTGGGCCATGGCTTGGGTCAGGCCCTCGATGGCAAATTTCGTTGCACAATAAGGGGCGACTTCGGGAGCGCCGAATTGTCCCCAACCCGAGCTGAGGTTGAGAATCACGCCGCTGCCACGCTCGATCATGGCCGGGGTGAAATGACGGATCACGTTGACCACGCCTTTGATGTTGACGTCGACGATTTTCGACATCTCGTCCGCCGGCACCTTCCAGAGAGGGGCTCTCTTGTTGATCAGGGCTGCATTGTTGAGCAGGATGTCGGGTGCCCCCTTGTCTTCGATCACCTCGGCTGCCCAACGCGCGACAGCGTCGTCGTCGACAACGTCGACGGCGTCGAATCGATGCTCGGAGCCGAGCTCCTGCCGCAGGCTGGTCAAGGCGTCTCGGTTGCGGCCGCAGCCGATAATGGTGTGACCCATGGAGGCGTAGCGGGTGGCCAGGGCTTTGCCCAAGCCTCGGGTTGCGCCGGTGATCAAAATGGTCCGTTGATCGCTCATCAATTCCTCGTGGGTTGGATCAAAAAACTACTGGTGCTTCGATCAAGGCTTCGATGTTGGCCCGCGCCATTCGCTGGCCGACCCTAAGGGCGAGCTCAAGACTTTGCTCGTAATTCAGCCTGGGATCGACGAAGGTTTTGTAGCGCTGTTGGAGTGCGTCGTCCGACAGCCCCCGGGCGCCGCCGGTACATTCGGTGACGTCGTCTCCGGTCAATTCGATGTGAATGCCGCCGAGATAGGTCCCGTGCTCGGAGTGGATGTCGAAGGCCTGCTCGACCTCGGACATGATGTGGTCGAAGCGCCGGGTTTTGAGTCCCACCTGGGTCTTGGTGGTATTGCCGTGCATGGGATCACAGCACCATACGACCTTCTTTTCGGCCTGTTCCACCGCGTCGATCAGCACCGGAAGACCCTTGGCGATGTGCTCATGGCCGTAGCGATGGATGAGAACGATGCGACCCGGTTCATTCTCCGGATTGAGTCTGTTGATCAAGTCGAGCAACCAGTCCGGGGTCATGGCAGGCCCGATTTTCACGCCGATCGGATTCTCAATGCCACGGAAATACTCCACATGGGCGCCGCCCGGATCGGCGGTTCGCATACCGATCCACGGCATGTGAGCAGCTAAGTTGTACCAGCCTGAACGATGGGGAACCCGGCGGGTCTGAGCTTGCTCGTAGAGGAGGTGCAGGCCCTCGTGGCTGGAGAAGAAGTCGACCCGGTCGATTTCGCCCACCTGACGACCGGCTAAGGTTTCCATGAATCGCAGAGAGTCGCCGATTCCGCCGACGATCTCGCGGTATTCCTGGGCTTTTGGGCTATGGCGAACAAAGTCCAAGTCCCAATACTCCGGATGGTGCAAGTCGGCAAAGCCGCCGTCGATCAGGGAGCGGATGAAGTTGAGGGTCAGTGCGGACCGCTCGTAACCGCGGAGCAGTCTTTCGGGATCCGGTCGTCTCGACACGGGGTCGAATTCGAGCGCGTTGACCAAGTCTCCGCGGTAGCTGGGCAGCGACTGACCGTCTCGCTCTTCCAAATCCGAAGAACGGGGTTTGGCATATTGACCGGCAAAGCGACCGACTCGAATCACCCGGCGCTTGCCGCTGTGGACCAAAACCAGGCTCATTTGCAACAAGATTTTCAGCTTGTTGGCGATGATATTGGACTCACATTCCTCAAAGACCTCCGCACAGTCGCCACCCTGGAGCAGAAATCGGCCGCCGGTGCAGGCGTCCGCCAATTGGCTCTTCAGAGACTCGATTTCCCACGAAGTGACCAGGGGAGGTAATTTGGCCAACCGATCGACGGCGGCCTTCAAGGCTTTGGGGTCTTCGTAGTTCGGTTGCTGCAAGGCTTCGAAACCCTGCCACGAGTCGGGCGTCCAATCGCTGTACATGGTCGCTTCCTTGGGAAAACATGGGCGCGTCCGATAATTCACCGACGCGACTTTAGGGGACGACCGTGGCGTCAGGCGCGATGCCGGACAACGCCTCGATCTAAGAATTTGGGCTCAGGGGCGGGATTATAGACCGATCGACGTCGGAAAACCCCTTTTCTTTTTCGTGACATAGGCGCGAATATCAAAACCATCCTCAGCGCTTCTGAACTTCCATGCGACCCGTCAGGATTTTGCCGGAAGGCACGTCATAGATTGACACCACCAACGTGTGGGGTTTGTTGCGCATCCGCAGGAGGGTCTCGAAAGGAATGAATGTGGTTTCTCCCGGTACCGGAGCCCGAGGAGATTTGTAGCCGAACGGGATCACCGGGATCTCCTCGGCGCTGTTGCCGTCAGAATCGAGTACTGCGATTCGCAGCTCGACCTCGGAAGCGAAGCCTTCGGTGCTGGGCAGAAATGTCAGCTCGTGGAGGGGAACCTGGATGGTCAGTGGCACGTCGCGTTTGCCGATGCCCGATCGTTTGCCCCGACCGACCTCGATTTCGAGTGGGGTGGCCCCGGGAGCGTTGCCGAAGAGCAAAGCGCTCTCGACCATCATACTGACCTCGGTCGAGCGCGATAGATCGGAGAAAGAATCGCGGGCCCTGACTTTGAGGCCCTTGCGTTTGACCTTGATCTCAACCGAATGCTCGCTGTCGTTGCCTTGCCAGGTGGGCGTGAAACCGATCCAATAATAGGTTCGGGTGTCGGCCACGGCTCGTTCGAAGGCGGAAGTGCGGACGCCGTTCAGGAAAGCCTCTCCGCCGGTATCGCGGGCGAGCTGCAGCAAGGAGGCTTCTTCTTCTTGTTCGCGGACGCGGCTGGATTCTTGGGCGAGCCCGGCCTCTTGGACGTTGCCACGTGCTGCGTCCACCGCTTGGTAAGTCACTCCGGGCATGTCTACCGGGTAGATCGTATAGCTGAGTCGGTTGGCGGTCTTCGAAAGGCTACCGAGTAAGTCCTCGCCGCGAGGAATGCCGCGATTGTCGAAGAATCCTGCTTCTTCCGAAGCGACCCAGCGCAGGGGATCGGCGGGCCAGCCACCGGAAAGCAAAAGCATGACCTTACGGCCGGGGGGATTGGCGAATCCGCGCAGGGTGGCGGTGGCCGCTCGGACGGCGTTTTCTACCTGGCCAGAAATCTTGAGAGCCATTTGCTCTTGCTCGGCATCGAAATTGGTGTTGGACCCGAGGTAAGTTTCCCCACGATTCACCCCGGCTTCGAGTTCACGTCCGGTATCGAATACCCGACGTTCCGAATACCGCTCCAATCCCCGTGCTCGGCGATCTTTAGCCTTCCTCAGCTCACGGGTGAGCAGCGGAATGTTATCGGTCCAATTGGTCAACATATCAACCCGGCGCCCGTCATAGGCCACCACGGCCATGCGATCTTGGCTTTGCAGGTTGGGCAATTGCTCGGCCAGCGCATCCAGCACACGGTCACGATCACGCGCCAAGGTAAAGAAGTCGTCGATGAACACCAAATAGCTGGTTCCGACCGGCTCCCCAGGGGCTAGAGCGGGTAGGGCTTCCGACTCACCGGCATCGTTTGAAGCCACCGCGGTTCCACCGGAGACCTCGGTGAAATATTCGATCGCCACCGGCTCCTTGTCGACCGAGAGTTCGAAGTCGTCGGGGCCCAAACCAGTGACTCTCTGGCCCTTTTCGGTCACCACCACTTCGAGATTTACCACCCGAACATCAATGACCTCGCCGAAGACCTCGGGTTCTTGGGCTTGGACCGCTGGGAATATGAGGCCGAGCATGGCCGGCAGTGTGATCGCAAAGGCGAGGTTGGACTTGAAGGAGTTGGGCGACCGGGGAGTCGTGGCCGAATGGCGAAACATAGCTTTAGCTCCTGGGCTTGTTTGGGATTCAAGCATACAACGGGTTCCAACCGGAGTGGGCTTGTATGGAGCGGTGAACGGAGCGGGTTTCGGATCGAGTCTCCGACAGGGCGGGCTCCTGGAATGAAAAAGCCGCGCTGTTGGAGCGCGGTAACGTAGTGACAGTAACGTAGTGACAGTAACGTAGTGACTGTAACGTAGTAACAGTAACGTAGTGACAGTCGAGAAAGCTCTTGCGACCTACAGCGACGCGAGGGTCAGTTTTGTGGAGTGCAGCTTGCCCGACAATCGGTCATAGAGGGAAACGACCACATCGTGCTCTTTCTTGCGCAGTAGGACGCGAGTTTCATAGGTCGCTACCTCTTGGCCTTCGGGCAAACGCTCGGTCTCATAGGTGATCGGCACCACCGGGATTTCTGCACGGTTGCCATGCTCGTCCACCACTGCGACGCGCAGCTCGAGTTCCGAGGTGAAACCCCCGGCCGTCGGTAGGAAGGTGACCTGGTCGACCGGAATGTCGACGGTCAGCGGCACTTCTCGCTTGCCGAAGCCCCGCCGCTCACTGGTGCCGAAGGAGGCCGTCAGCGGACGGGCGCCGGGGGCGTCACGGAAGAGCAATGCGCTCTCCGTCATCATGGAAATACGGGTCGACTCCGACAGGTCCGAGAAACCGCTGCGAGTCCTGACCTTAGGGCCTTTCTGGGCTAGGCGGACCTTCACTTTGTGATGGCTGTCGTTTTCCTGCCAGGTGGGCGAGAAGCCGAGCCAATAATAAGTGCGGGTATCCTCTACGACCCGTGAGAAGGCGTTCTCGCGGGCGGCGTCGAGCAAGGCTTGGCCGCCGGTTCGCTGGGCGATCTCGAGCATGGCGAATTCTTCCTCCTGCTCCCGTTGACGGCTGACCTCGCGCACGCTGTCCGACTCGTAGACCGTGGCGGTGCTCGCGTCGATGGTTATGGCGTCGACTCCCGGCATGTCGACCGCGTAGATGGAATAGCCCAAGAGATTGGCGGTCTCCGCCAAGGGGTCGAGCATGCGTTCACCCTGCAGCAAGCCGTTGCGCTCAAAGCGGCGGTCGAGGTCCGGCACCACCCAGCGAGCGGCTTCGCTGGGCCAACCGCCCGACAGCAAGATGAGCACTTTTCGTCCTTCCGGTTGGGCGAAACCACGCAGGGCTGCGGCGGCCGAGCGCGCCGCGTGCTCGGTGGCGTCTTCGATGCGGCTGGCGAATTGGCGTTCTTCCACACTCAGACCTGCGGCCAGCGGGTCGAGTCGATCGCGGAGTGGGGCGCTGATCCGGCTGCCGGGCCGGGAAAGCCGCGACGTATCCCGTAAGCGGCGGATCCGGTTGGATTCATAGGTTCGCTCTTCCAAGCGCCACTTCAGGCCGTGAGCGGGTCGTTCCATGGCGCTGCTCAAGGTCGCGGTGAGCGAATCGACGTCGCGGCTCCAATCTACCAACATGTCCACCGATTGGCCGTCGAAGGCCACGACTGCCATCTGGTCGGAAGACTGTAGGAGCGGTAGCTCGTTCACCAGTCCTCGGACGGTGCGGTTGCGGTCGATCGGCTCGGTGAAGAATTCATCGATGAAAACGAGGTAGCTGGTAGGCACTCGCTCGCCGCTCTTGGGAGCTGCATTGCCTGCGTCGGCTGCCGCGACGCTTTGGACCGCGGTGCCGTCGGCGACTTCGGTGAAGAATTGGATCGGCATCTCGTGGCCGTCGACTTCGAGAATGAAGTCATCGGGGCTGAGGCCGCGGACTCGCTCGCCTTTCTCCTCGACCACCACCTCGAGGTTGACGACTCTGACGTCGACAGCCTCGCCGAATACCGAATCGCCGGCCATTGCCGGCAGGGCGGTCCAAGCTGAAAGTAGGAAGATGAGCATCATTAGAGTGGCTCGGGGATTTTTTCTGCAGTTGGCCTGCATGTCGTTGGCCTGCATGTCGTTGGCCTGCATGTCGTTGGCCTGC
>CBDUGP010000071.1:0-52558 GCA_965366625.1 uncultured bacterium | reverse complement strand
TCTCAATCGCTGGGGTAGTACGGCTTCCGGGGTGCGTTTCCCAGGCGTTTACGAATAGACGCGGGCGTTGTTGGGTCGAGGCCGAGTCTCGACAGCCGAGAAGCGACCCGTAGTCGCATTCGCAATAGTTGCCGGGCACGACCCTCCAATGCCACCCACGCTGAGGCATTCAAGACTCCGCCAGATCCCCGCAAACCCGCCATCCAAAGCGGCTCTAGCCACTTTCCGAGACCTCCCGCCGATCGACGCCTGACGCCCTCCAGGTGTCCTGGGCGTCCCATGTCGACGACCCTCCAACTCTCCTCCCGCCTTCCTTCCGCCTCAGCCCTTGCCCAGCCGCTGGTTGGTGCGTTTCACCTCGGCCGTGGAGGTCGACGAGATCGGCGTGGAGACCACGGTCAACAAAACCGTGGTGGAAAGCATTTACGCCCCACGGGTGGCGTTATCGCGCCAGACCGGCGAGCTCGGCGCCGACGGTGGTGAGCCCGAGGTGATTCCGGTCTCCGTCGACACCTCGGCCGAGCTGCGGGTGATTTCGATTTTGTGCGAGACCGTGCAGAAACGGGGGGATCTGATCCTTCGCCGCGAAATCGAGGAACGTGGCTGGTTCAATCCAGAACGGGCCCGGCTGCGGGTGTCGCTGTCTCCCTTCAACCTCATAGAGCTGGCCCACTGGGGAGTCGATCACGTAGAGCTTGAACTGTTGCCTCGACTTCTCGGAGCAGCAGGGGCTGCTTTGGTCGTTCTTGTCCGGCTACAGGAGGCTCAGCATGTCCTGACAGCGGGAATCGATTTTGCGATCCGACGTGGAGATCGCGCGACTGCCCTTAATTTGCTTCGCCGCTTCGCCTGCCGTCGGATACCAGGGAGACCCTGGGGAAGCTCTGCGCTTGGTGGAAAGAGCGACTCTGATTCATTTCCGGACTGAGATTCCGAAGAGATCGGAAAATCTCTCGCTGCCCAGGGCACCTGGCTTTGCTACTTGGGGCGACATGAAGAAGCAGTGGAAATCCTAAGACGATCCACAGAACTTCTGGTATTGAGCCCTTCCCGAGAAAGATTTGCTGCGCTTCAAAGTCTCGGTCACAACTATCGGGCGCTCGGCCGTCTCACCGCCGCGAAGGAAAGTTTCCAACAAGCTCGGAAAGCACTGCCCGATAACGATCCGTGGTCTCAGGGGAAGCTGCTTTGGCTCCAGTAGGGACGCCATACCAAGCGGAATTGCCGGCTTCTCGATCCCTACCTCTAGGGCTACGCTACTGCACAGGGTTTCTCATGCTTGAGAAATCAAGTCTGCACACAAAACGGGTTCCGACTTCAGGACCGAAGCCCGGGCCGAGCCTAGGGCGGTTTTGCGCCGAGCCTTGGTGCAATGCGCCGGCTTCGAGATGGTAGGTAGTGAGCGACGTGCGCAGTATGTGGTGGCGGTAGCCTCGGAACCGAGGTGAACCGATCGGTTCACCTGCTTGTAACCAAAACGTTCACATGTGGCCCGCCTCGTCGGCTGAGTTCCACTACTCGATGGGGAAATAGCGCCCCTTTCTTAAGCCGGGCACGCCGGCACGGCACTTGCTTTACCTTCAATTATCGCAAACCTACGCTTCGCGGAAAACCTCCGCGAAGCCCACACATTCAAGGCCGCGCCATGGCGGCCAACGGAGGAGCAATCGATGATCATCAACAACATCAACGGCGGTGACATGACTTGGGTGCAACACGGTTCGGGGACCTCTCAAACCCTTCAAGGTGAGCTCCGCGGCGGTCAGTACACCGCACCTTTTGAACCGGTGGGAGCGGCTCCTTTTAAGGTTGAGCTCAAGGTCTCGAACGGCTTCACGACCGAGGTCGACTCCCCCGAGACCTTGGTCTCCTTCAACAACACCGGATCTTCCACCAAGCCCCTCAATACCCCCACCGAGGTCAAGTGATCTATTTGGCTCCGGGTCGAAGCCCGACCTGGAGCCGTTTCTTTCCTTGAGGTGCCGACATGCCCAGCGCTCTTCCTAAAGGCCCGCCCGTCGAAAGTCATCAGGTGTTGGAGCAGGCCAACGCCCTAACCCGAGAAGGACGGCTCGAAGTCGCTTTGGAGCTTTACAGCCGTGCCGCGGCCGGCGCTCCCCGATGGCACCTGCCCCATTTCAATGCCGGAATCATCTTGCTGCGCATGGGGCGCGACGAGGAAGCGCTTCATGCTCTCCTTCGGTCCGTGGACCGTAAACCGGACTGCTGGAAATCCCATTTTAATCTTGCTTTGCTCTACCTTCGGCACGGTCGTTTCACCGAGGGTTGGCGTCACTACGATTGGCGTTTCCAGGCCGGGGGTCACCCCGCGATCCGCGCGGGCCGCCCACAGCCACTTTGGGACGGTCGACGACTCGACGGAGAAACGGTGTTGCTCTGCGCCGAGCAGGGCCTGGGTGACGTGATTCAATTCCTGCGCTTCGCCCCTGCCATGGGGAACCGAGGGGCCCGCCTGCTCCTGGAATGCCCGGCTCCCTTGCGGACCCTGGTCGCGGACCTCCCTTGGTTCGCGGGCACCGTCGATCCGGCGGACCCTTGCACCGAGGCCGACTACCAATTCCCCTTGATGAGCGTGCCACGGCTCTTAGGGGAGCGCTTTGACCCAAGCCCGCTGCCGTTCCCCTATTTGAAGGCTCCGTCGCCGACCGCCGGCTCTTGCCACCCTCTGCTCGCCCATCGTGATCGAAAAATCGGTATCGCTTGGACCGGTGATCACGAAAACCCATTCAATCCCATCCGGTCTTGTCGACCCGAGGATTTCTACCCCCTCACTCGAATTCCCGAGACCCGACTCTACAGTCTGCAGTTTCAGGACGGAGGTATCCCCCTCGCGACCCTGTCCGAAAACGGTATCCAATCCCTCGGCCCCGCTCTCGGAGACTTCGCCCAAACCGCGGCCCTGCTCAACGACCTCGATCTGGTCATCACCGTCGACACGGCACTCGCCCACCTTGCCGGAGCCCTGGGACACGAAACTTGGCTCTTGCTTTCCCGTCCTTGCGATTGGCGATGGTCCGTCGAAGGCACCACGACCGTTTGGTATCCCAACCTGAGACTTTTTCGGCAGACTTGTCCCGGTGATTGGGCCGAGCTTTTTGAACAGGTCGCCCAAGCATTGCGCCGTAGTCCATGAGGTCCAAGCTGTAGCCTCCGTGGCCACCCTCGCGGAGGGTTTCGCCTTGGAAGAAAGAAATTCGCCCGACGGCTCGGCGGTGATTTCGGTGGAGATCACCACGGAGGCGGATTACGACGTGGCGTCGTTGGTTTACGCCTGATGGCGGGCGTCAAAGCAGCCTCGCTCAACGGCCGGCGGTTGACCAAGGCGCGGAGACTTGGACGGTACGAGCCGAGGATCTGCGTTTCGGTCGCCGGTTGGCGTTGGGTGACTATTTGCAAACCACCGAATGAGTCGAGCCGGGCCGTCCGTTGTTGACCCGTAAGCTGCGGTGGTCGGCGAGGTGACGGGATCTTGGGCCGGACTTAAACATTATTGAAGACACCCTCGCCACCCCGGGGCCGTGGCGGTTCACGCCGTGGCGTCAAATCTCGGTGGCGTATCGTGGCGACGGCGTGCGCAAGGAATTCTACTATCGGGTCACCGGCTGAGGAAGTGGAGCGGCTCTTACTCTCCGGTTACGTGATCACCGGCGACTCCGAGCTCGTGGGCCGGGTGGCATCGGTGAGCTTTGCGGACCTTGGCGGCATTCACCAACAAGCCGACGCCTGTTTCGAAGCCGCTCCTTTGGCAGGGTTAAATCAAGGCCAGATTTTAAAGAACATTTCTTTTAGCGCGGGAATCACCCACGCCGACGCACCGGCGGGCGAGGTGGTGACCAAGCCGGTTTCGACCCAAGGCAAGAACGCGTTCAGCGTGTTGTCGAGCTTGGTCGACGCCGCCGGGTGGTGGTTGCGTTTCGACGATTCCACGGGTGGCGTTATCGCGCCAGACCGTTGAGCTCGGCGCCGACGGTGGGCCCGAGGTGATTCCGGTCTCCGTCGACACCTCGGCCGAGCTGCGGGTGATTTCGACTTTGTGCGAGACCGTGCAGAAACGGGGGAGGCGTCTATTAAGGAGCGCTGAAAAATGAGCAACTTTTTTTGGGGACATTCCAGCACGGCGCTTCACTTCCACAGCGACACGTTTCTTTTCACGGTTCGTCGCTTCTAAGGGGAAGCCAATTTGAGGAGCCAACGGATGAGCATTCAATGTTTGACAAAAGGGCGACGTGGAAGAGTGGGTGCTGAAGAATTCCAGCACCGGGCCACATCCCTTTCACATCCATGTCAACGCCTTTCAGATGCTCGACGAAAACGGCAAACCCGGCGTTTGGCGCGACACCATCACCATTCCGCCACGGCAGAACGGCAAAGATGGCGAGTTGCGCATGCGCACGCGTTACGAAAGGTTTACGGGAACGTTCGTTCTGCATTGCCACATCTTGACCCATGAGGACCTCGGCATGATGCAGCTCGTTGAGGTCCAAGAAAAACAAGTCGTCCCTTCGAAACCGGAAGAGGAGAGCACCCATGACTCAGAATAGCGAAGAAATCCACAACACCAACTCCCAATCCTCGGCATCAAATCCATGGACACCCGTGAGCCGAGCCCTTCAACGCATCGACGCGGCCGACCGTGGACCGAAAAGAAACTTCATCATTCTCGGCGCGGGAATAGCCGGTATTGCCGCTGCCTACGAATTACAGCAGCGAGGCCATACGGTTCGTATTTTGGAGGGCTCGAAACGGGCCGGCGGACGGATTTACACCCATCGTTTCAAGAACGGCAGCCATTCCGAACGCGGCGCCATGCGCATTCCGCTGGCGCACGACTACACACGTCATTACATCCGGGCAGCGGGTATCCCGTCTAAGGATTTGCGTCGATTCTTGGACGCCAACCCAAGAGGTCAAGATTACGTCGACATGTTCGGCACGGTCTCCCGTTCAAGAGAATTCAAACCTGAAACGGTGCCGGTTTTCGAGCGAATGAGCTCACAAGAACAGGAGGCGGCCCGTAAGGGTGGAGCCGGCGCGGTGCTGAGTCTCTACATGACTCCGCTTTTCGAGAGGCTGCAAAGCGACGGCCTGGTTGCCGAGCTGATAGCCGGCAATTTCAGCCATAGCCTGTTGAAGACCTGGGACTCCATGTCATGGCGCCAATACCTCACGAACAAAGCCAGTGTGGCCGGGCTCGAATTTCTCGGCCGCGTGCTGACCCTCAAACCCAATTGGGATTGGTCTTTGGCCGCTATTCTGCGAAACGAGCTACACCAACCGGGCAATGTGCTTTATGAAATCGCGGGCGGAACCGAACGATTGATCACCGGCATGCTCGAGCGCCTTCAGCCCGGGACCGTCGATTTCGGGCGCAGGGCCGTCGACATCGTGCCGTCGCGGACCGGTGGCACAATCCGCATGAAAGACGGGAAGGACGAGCCCTTCGAGCGTTTGTTGTGCACGGTGCCATTCCCCGTCTTGCGCCGCATGCCTTTGAATGGTTTTTCGAAATCCAAGCGAGGTGCCATCGATGGTATCCGCTATATGTCGGCCTCGAAGGTTTATTTCGCCTACGACGTGCGCTGGTGGGAGCAGGACGGCATTGTCGGGGGTCGTTCGGTGAGTGATCGGCCGGCTGGAACGGCCGGTTTGCCACGTCAGGTCTATTACCCCTCGGACACGGCCAATATTCCCCTCCCAGATGCCCTGAGGGCTCCGAGCACGGCCGACCTGAGTAGCGGGTTGTTCAATGAATATATGAGCCTGCCCGATTCGAGTCTCGACCTGGGCGCTGCGGTCAAAAGAGATGCCAATCGACCCGGCTCCATCCTAGCCTCCTACACCTTTGACGAGGCGTCTCGGGCACTTTGTCGTCTACCCCCCGAGCAGCGCGTCCAAGTGGTGATCGACAGCCTAAAACCCATGCACGGCGACCTTCCGGCTCGGCCGGTGGACGCGGATCCCTGGTGTTGGGACGAGCACCCTTGGACCCGCGGCGCCCTGGCGATCACCCCGCCGACGGATTTGACCCGTTTCTTGGCCGACGCCCGAAAACCCGAGGGCCGGATCCACTTCGCCGGTGAGCACGTGTCCATCGCCCCGGGCTGGATTCAAGGATCCTTGGAATCGTCCTTGCGCGAGGTGGCTTCCATGTTGGAAAAAACTTGAGCCAGCCGGACCGCGGGCCCGGCTTCTGGCACTGCAGAACACCGTAGATGCAGGTGGATACGGAGCCGCAGCAGAAGGCAGGTGAGATTCCGGGATAGCAGGCCGTGGCGGAAGTCTAACGCTGGCGGAAAAGGGCCGCTCGCAACGCGGCGAGACTTTTGCCACAGCCTGTTAGAGGCCTCGCGGAACCTAATCGGCTCCGCGAGTTCCCACCGCCTGCAGAGCTCGACTCATCTGCGAAGAAATTGCCTGTGGAGACGCCTAGTCCGGCTCTCGCCGCCCGCATGATGATGCCCTTGGCAAGAGGTTAAGCCCTCTAGGTCCGGAAATCTGCTGGGTAATATTTGACCGCTGAGCGTCTCTACTCTACGTCTCGATCCGTAGGCTCGGATGCCAGGCTGATGTTTTCTCCAAAGACTTCAAATCCGGCCCAATAGTACGGATCCGAGAACCTCGAATCTGAACGAACCTTGATTCGCGCCTTCTGGGTAGCGGAGACAACGGAGCTTCCGTCTGCCAGCGACTCGTAGAGGGACCGCATGAACAGCTGAGTTGCATCGTCGTGTACCTTCCACAGGCTGGCTACGACACTGCGTGCACCCGCTTGCCGAAAGGCCAGGGCAAGATCAAAAAGACCAGTTGCATGTTGATCCACTGGAAAGGCAGTTTCGCAGGCTGATAAAACTACAAGCCGTGTTCCTCGCAGGTCTAGATCGACTACTTCGGCGGCCGTCAGCAAACCATCCGGCCCTGGCAGTTTGCTGCCTTTGTTGAAGTCGGTCAAAACGATGCCGGCTCGGTATCGAGACATGCCGACGTTACTTGCCAGTCTGAAGGGCCAGCCAAACCCCCGTTCAGGAAAAGGCTGCTCAACCTGAAAACTGAAATATTCATCTAATATGCTGAAGCCGTGTCCAGCAAAGTGGACGGCCTGCGGGCGCTTCAAGTCCCATACCCTTCGCTCCACCGCATCTTCGCCTGACAAAGTCTGAAACTCAATTCCGGCCGATCGCAAGACTTTCTCAATTTCTTCTATTTCTAACGTAGCCCCCGGCAGAGGCCCAAATTGTTCTTCAATCTTTCGGGATGTCAGCGGAACCTGAAGATCTTGAGGCCTGGACTTAGAGTATTCAGGTCCTACCAGCAAAATCTCAGCATCCTCAAAAGCCCCGGGGTTACTCGAATCTAAATCAGATGCAGACTGAACATATCGAATTCCAAAACGATCTCCCAAGAACCGATTCCGCTGATCTATTAGAGCCGCCCACTGCAATTGCCGTAGAGAACCGAAAACAAGCACGATCAGATCCGTTTTCCCGTTGAGTAACTCTTCAATCGGATCAATCAGCTCGCGCCCAGCCGTCCGAAGTGGGTTGGTATCCAAAGCGGCACTCTGAATTGAGATCTGACCCCGCCCCTTGCCAGGTGTTTCTTGATGTGCCGTGCCGTCAACTTCCGCAGGTACAGTGGATTCTGTTTCGTCGGATTCCGCAGATTCCGTTCTGTTTAGGTCCGCAGATAGGAGGCGCCACGCAACAGGTCGTTCGCGATCGACGATGAACGCGAGGATCTGTTTTTTTGATGACGCTCCTTCGGTTGCAACATCCAAGAGATAGAGAAATGCTTCCGTAGGTGCCAGGGAGCCCCTAAGCCTCGCAACTAGATCCGTGGCGTGTTTCCTAGTTTCTGCTGCCCATTCTTGAAATATCGCATCCGTGAGCACAGACTCCATGGCCGCAGCCGCAGTACTAAGCTCAAACCAGGCGATGTGGATCTCGTTAGCTTCAGGAGGTGGTGAAAAATTCCTTTCGAACGGAATTTTCTTAAGCTCCGACTCCAGAAGATGATCTTCTTTCCGAAGCTGGATCTGAGACAGTAGCCGGCGGGTACTGGCCAGACTCCTTCTTGTGCTCACCAAAAACGGGTCTTCCGACTCCGACGCGGCCGCAGCAACAAAACGTTTGAATCGCCAGGCTTCATGCCGAATCAACAAACGCTGAAGGATTTTCTCTACAATAGGGTTGACTAGCCCACTGCAGTTTCTCAGCGGCGCTGTGGCTTCGAAGGCAGGCGACACTTCTTCGAACATTCTAAGCAGTAAATTCTCATTCATGCCGAACGCCAATTTGGTTAGCAGCTCGATTTCACCTTTGATGGCCTTATCGAGAGCAAGCTCGAGTCGGCTCGGGTCGCAAGCTTCAGTTGCAACGGCCACCATTTCATCTGCAGCCAAGACTTGCCATGCCAAGTATTTAGAATCCCTGCTGCCCTGAGACTTTCTTCTCGACTCTGCCAGAGCACTAATGGCCTGTAGATCTGTCCACCCGCCCGTCCTTCTCTGCTCAGAATTCATCAACTTTACGTTTAGGTAGAGAATGCCGAGCAATTCGTAAGAAGCCTGGTCGATTTGAGACCTTGACGTCTCGGGTGAAACAGAGGAGAGAGCCGAGTTGACCACTCTACCGGCTTCGTCAGCGTGCCCATAACGAAGAAGACTGTCAGCCGCGTCATAGGCGAGACGCAAACTCGTCCGAGAAGAGTGGTGCCAAATGCTGCGAAGAAGCAGGGCTTTTTCACCCGGAGTCGCAGACGACTGGGTCGCCGCTTCATGCATCATTTGGGTAGTTGCAAGTCGATTCTCTGAGCTCGACGTTGCGCGATAAAACCATAAGCTCGCAGCATGTGCCAGCTGTAAGAGCAGGGGTTCTTCCACTGGCGGCCAGACTTTGACCGCCAGTCGTGTGGCCTTGTATAGCTCGTCAAAGGCTCGTAGCGGCTCTTTCGTATGTTGTCGAAAGAAAGTGTCGAGAGACGATTCGATCTCTCGCAGAGCCATTTCCTGTTCGAGCTTGGCTGGGTACGGCGTCGGTTCCGGTGCCGCTGGGTAGTCCTGCCCCCACAGGGCACTGCCGATACACATGATAATTGTTGCCGCCGAGATCGCTTGTTTGGTTCGATTCCGGCCGTATCTTTCGCCCAAAACAAACTCCTGACTCGCCGAAACCGTTAGCGCGCTTGGCGCCGGCTCTATGGCGCTTCGGCCTGGGAATAGCGTTCGAGCAGCGCCCCGAGTGCCGGTGTGCAGGGGCTCGAACCACTGGTGTTTGAACCAATGGGGTTGACGCCCCCTCCGAGTGCCCGTTCGGGTTGAGTAGAGCGGAGTGGCACTCGCCAATCTCGTAAATAGTGCCAACGCTCGGGCAATCGAGCTGGGCAGCAACCCGGGCCGTATTCGGAGTCGTAACGGTTCGATGGTGTTGCCGAGCAGAAACACCTGCCGCCGCTCACAGACAGATCCTAACCCGATTTTCGTCTCGCCCGCGCGAGACTTCCGCCACAGCCTGCTAAGCTCATCCCATGCTTCAGATGGACTCATTTAAACAACAGATGCTGAGAAACGTATGGCCAAAGTCCTAATCGTCGGAAAACGCGGCAAGTGCTATCGAGCTGCAATCAAGCTCGGCCATGAAACCTTCCTCTGGTCCAATGACGTCTTCCATGAATCTCGAAAAAAGAAGCTCGCAGGGTGGATCGAATTTCCCTTTGAACCATGCGAAGGGGGAATTCCAAAGGACCTCATTGCCCGGATTTCTGCATGGAAAATCGACTACGTTTTGGGAGCAACCGAATCTAGTGTCAATGTTGCGGCCACACTGAGGGACATTTTCAACCTTCCGGGGACGCCACTTCGAATATCCAATCTTCTCCACGACAAGCTTGAAATGAAGAAGGAAGCGCGCGAGCACAACCTACCGATTACGGCCTTTCAGCTCGTGGAGGATGGATCACAGGGTAGATTGGTTGATGAACTCGGGCTACCCCTTGTTCTCAAACCACGCGCCGAGTCGGGCGCCCGAGGCGTCATGATCTTGCGGTCCAAAGAAGAAGTGGAAACCCATGCCCGTCCAGGTCTCTTGGCAGAAGCCTACGTGCAAGGGAACGAGGTAAGCGTGGAGACCTTTATTCAAAATGGCAAGCCCATCTTTCACAACATCACCGACTACCTTCATCAGTGGAAGAAATCGATCCTTCCCGCCGCCCTGGATCAGGACCTCGTTGATCGAATTCTGCTGATCAACAACCGAGCCCTTGAGGTATTTGAGGTCGAAAACGGGATGACCCATGCAGAGTTTTACCTAACAAAGGAGGGTCCACTGTTTGGTGAAATGGCCATACGTCCTCCCGGCGGCTACTATATGGAGCTTATCGAGCAGGCATACAAATTTGATCCATGGGAGATCTTTGTTCGAATAGAAACCGGCCAAACGACCCCGGACCTGCCCAAGGAAGCGGCTGAATTTGCCGCAGTTTATATGATCCATCCTGGCCCCGGAACGATTCGAAAGCTCTCTGGAGTCGAAGAGGCCCGGTCGTTGGATTCGGTATTTTCCTTCGAAATGAGAGTCGAAGCAGGTGATTCCGTCGGTGAGCACCAAAGCACGAGTTCTGAGTGTGGTCACATATTCTTGCACCATAAGTCGAGATCAGCACTGCTCGACGACATAGAATTTATTGAAAAAACGTTACACTTCGAGTTGGAAAAGTGATCGGTAGATCACGTTATTCCGGTAGGATCCTAGGTTAGGCCAGTGGACGACCCGATTCCACGCCGGTTTCTTGATCGTGAAAGGCCACCACTCGGGCGATGCGGGGGTCTGTGGCGCTGGGTCCCACGACGTCGACGAGTTCACACGTGGCGTAACGTCAGCTGGCGGCGCGGTAGAGGTTGTCGGCTGGGCGTGTCGACTAGGGCCGACGCGAAGAGCCGACCCAAAGATCAGCTCCGGGCGGCCACTCGAACTCCGGTGGCATGATGCCGAGGACGGTGTGCTCGCGTCCGTTCAATTGAACGGTGTTGCCGATGATGTCGGTCTTCCCGCCGAGTTGGTTTTCCCACACTCTGTGGCTTAGGACCAAGACGGGCCCGTGGTCCCCTTCAAAGTCGCGAGCGACGAACGTACGTCCAAGCCATGGTGCTTGATCGATGATCGCGAAAAACTCCGCGGTGACTCGAACCACTTGAGCTTCCGAATGGGTAGCTCCATGCTGCAATGGGAGCGTGCTGGTGGAGTAGGTCGATTCTGGAGGATGCTCGAATTCAGGTTCGGGTTCGGGCTCTGGAAGCGCGCAGGATAGTTGGGTGAGTAAAACGATGGCTGAGATGGCTGCTGTTTTTGGGTACCGGCGGACCATATTGCCTCCCTTGGCATGTGTCTCCGTTCCGTGACCAGACCCAATTTTATACGTCTCTCTAAGCCAGGCATTCGTTCGTCGAGCTGCCACGATGCTCTGACAGAGACTCAATCACAGCCATCAAAGGCGAACGTATCCGTGACGGCGCGGGCCTTTTGACCGATGGCATTGTTGTACTGGCGGACTTTGCCCGTTTGACGATCGCGGATGGTCAAGGTGTAGCCCACGTTGGTGGTGGCGGATGAAAAGAACCACCAGCGGTCGTTGATGGCACAACCGTTTAAGGTTTTGAGCAAGACTTCCCAATTGTCTTGATCGAAGAAATAGAACAAACCCGAGTCTTTGCCGGTTTCGGGTACCCATTTTCCTTGCCCTTGCCGGCCTTCGGAAGTCGTCCAATGGGTTTCGAGCTCGTATCGACCGTCGTGCAAGCACAGGACCCTGGGATCGCCGGCCTGGCATGGGCCCGGCTCACCGACTTTGCGGCGTGAGATGCCCATGTTGGTGGAGCTCAAGAAAAGCGCGGGCTCAACCGGGCTCTGGGCGACGACCAGGGCGGAGCCGCGACGCAATCCTTCGTTCCAAGGAATCCAGGACACTCCGTTGTCCAGGCTGCGCCAGAGTCGGGGATCGTGGGGACGGTCAAGGGCAGTGCCGGAGATCGCATAGAGTAGGTTTTCCTGGACAACGTCCACTTGTAAGTCGCGAATGAACGGCAGGATCTCGGGGCGCTGTTGCCAGGTCTCGCCACCGTCTTCCGACCACCAGAAATCGGCATCCGGGCGTTTCCAAACGTAGAGGAGGCCGGCCGGCGAAGTTTGAATCTCCACTTGATGGAAGGTTTGCCAATCGACGTCCAAGCTTCCCTTGGGCTCGAAGGTGTTGCCGCCGTCCGAGCTGACGATGAATTGGCCGGTGTCGCCTGCGAATCCGTAAACTAAACCTTGTCGATAGGGGTCGAAGGCGGCGTGGGTGACCGGAGCCTGATCGTTCTCTTCGCCCACCCTCAGCTCCGATCCCAGGGTGACGCCGGCGTCGGTGGACAAGGTCCAATAGATGTTGAAGTCGGTGCCGCGCCATTCGAAAAGGATGCGAGTTGGGTCGAAGGGGTCGATTTTGAGGTCACGGGCGTTCAGCCCGCGATGCACGGGCTCAAAGGTTTCGCCGTAATCCAGGCTGCGATGGAAAGTACCGAGGGCAGACGCCCACAGAGTATCGCCGCCGGCTTCCAGGACGCTGATCGTCGCGCCGGAGAGTCGATTCGTCAATCTGGACCAGGATCGCCCTTGGTCCCGGCTGACGTGCATGCCCTGGCTGTAGGAGTAGATCCGGTCGGGGTCGGTGGGGTCGAAGACGAAGGCCCAGACCGTGGCACCACTCAGCCCCGGAGTGACGGGACGCCAAGACTCAGCCCTTTCGGTCAAGCGGAACGGGCCCGCCGAGGTCATCGCCAGGAGGTCACACGATGCATCAAAGGCCGCGACTTGCCGCACCCGGCCCGGCTCTTGGGGCCCGACGAAGTCATAGGACTTTCCCCAATCGACGCTGCGGATGAGAAAGGTTTCTTCCTCCGTGCGCAAATAAAAGGTGTCGTCGTCGCAGGGATCGAACCAAATCTCGGTGGCGTTGGCCAGGGCGGGGACAGGCGAGCTTGTCCAAGTCTCGCCGGAGTCTTCGGACGTCTGCACGGCCCTGGAATCCAGAATCATCACCAGACGTTCCGGTCGGCGAGGGTGAAATTTAATGCTTCGAATGAACCCGTTCGTGGCGATTTCGGCAAAAGATTGGCCACCGTCTTTCGACAGTCGGAGCTCGTTGCCGCCGACGCCCTGGGCGAATCGTTTGGGGTCCGCAGGGGAGACGTAGAGCGGGCCACTGGCCACGTCCGGCAGGGTTTCGGACACGTTGCGAAAGGTTTGCCCAGAGTCGAAAGAGTAATAAACGGACCCGGATTCCTGGGCGTAGACGACCGTTGCCGTGTCGGTGGCGACGACGGTAGGGGACGTCTCGAAGCCGGGTAGGGCGTCCACGGCTTGCCAGGTTTCGCCGAGATTTTCGCTGACGTAGAGCTTCTGGCCGTCGGCGAAGAGTCGGCCGTCGTGACCGAAATCGACCGAAATGGTGTCCGGGTCGGGCGGGTCGACCTCCTCCCAGGTTTCGCCACCGTCCAGCGAGAGCATGAGACCATAGCGGAATCCATCGATGCGGGTGGCCGGCATCACGAGCTGTTTGGAGTTGCTGGGCGAGCTGCGAATGGAAAATAGGAACGTGAAGGTGAAATTGCGATCCGGCAGCCATCGCCAAGTCTCGCCATGGTCGTCGGACCGCCAGAGGTCGGCGTTGCCGTTGGAGCCATAGAGGGTCGGTCCCGATTCCGACACCAACGTAAAGTCGGCGTTGCCGTCGCCGTAGTCGGCCACTCGCCAGCGCTCTTCGGCGGTCGAAGCAGACGTCAATAGGATCACGGCGGTGATCGAAATCAATGCGACGCGACGGAGTGTACGCAGAGTTCGGGCCTTCATTGGAGCTCCCCCGGTGATGAATAGACTCTGGAAGGGTGACAGCGAGATTGGCTGAAGTCAACGGAAATATGCTCCCAGGGCATGGAGGCGGCTCGGGCTTCAGGGTGTCGCTTCCAAATTCAGGCTCGCCCCTGGACCGCCCCCGGACCGCGGTCCGATCCGAAGGCCAGGTCCCTGTCCCTATATTCTGAAGCCCCCTACTCAGAGGCGGCCGAGCCGGAGCCGGAGTCGTCCGCGGCACCGATGGCGAACACGTGGTCCATGCCGCGCATGATCAGCAGGCCGTCGGAGATGGCCGGTGAGGTCATCACCACTTCGCCCAGCTCGTTGGAGCCCAGCTCTTGGTAGACCTTGCCCGCGCGCACCACGTGGGTCTCGCCGTCTTCGGTGGTGAAGAAGAGGCGACCGTCGGCGGCGACCGGCGAGCCGCTGTAGCTGGCGGCGCCGCCGACCCGCTCGCGGTAGTGGAGTTCACCGGTTTTGGCGTCGTAGGCGGCCAAACGTCCGTTGTTGTGGAAGGTGTAGAGGATGCCGCGATAAACGATCGGCGACGGGATATAAGTGCCACCGGGGTTGACGCTCCAAGCGATGAACTCGCTGGAGGTTTCGCCTTTGGGCAGGGTGAGATCTCCACGGGCGCCGTATTTGATCGCGTAAACCGGACGCGCCGGCGGGTATCCACCGGTGACGTAGGCCAGGCCGTCGGCGACCACGGGCGTGCCCACGGTGACCTCGGAATTCGGCGTCAACGTCCACAGCTCTTTACCGGTGGCGGCGTCGTAACCGCGGATGGTGGTGCCGTTGGTGACCACTTCGTCGACCCCGCCGGGCTCGGGGGATTCGAGGATCGTGGGCGTGGCCCAAGTCGGAATTTCGTCGCGCGAGGTGCGCCACAATTCCTTGCCGGTTTTGACGTCGAAAGCGGCGATGTAAGAGTTTTTTTGGATATCGGTCTGGATGATGACCCGGCCGTCGTGCAAGATCGGCGAGCTGGAGAATCCCCACTCATAACTGGCGTCGTAGAACCAACCGCTGTTGAGCACGCCGAGTTCTTGCTTCCACACGAGATTGCCGTCGAAGTCGTAGCAGAATATGCCTTCGGAGCCGAAGTGGGCCACCACGTGTTTGCCGTCGGTGACCGGCGACGGATTGGCGTGGCTGGATTTCAAGTGTCGCTTGACCTTGGGCTTGCCGCTGATCGCATCCCGCTGCCACTTGATCTCGCCGGTTTTTTTGTCGATGGCGTAGAGCTTCCAGGTGTGCACGCTGTCGTCTTCCACGCTATCCACATCTCCGTAGAGACCCGTGCGGAAAGTCTCGTCGGCTTCTTTGGATTCGGCGCTGGTGACGAAGACCGTATCGCCCCAAACGATGGGGCTCGACAGAGCAATGCCGGGGACCGGGGTTTTCCAACGGATATTTTTGCCGCTTTCACCGTCCCATGTGCTCGGGATGCCTTGACCATCGCCGATGCCCGAAGCGTTGTCGCCGCGGAATGACGGCCAATGGATGGCGGGGCCGCGTTTCGGCGTTTCCAAGGGTGGAAGCTCCTGCTCGGCGACCTCTGCTGGTTCTTCGGGTTCGTCGCGACTGAATTGGAACTCTTGGCCGCCTTGTTTGAGCACGAATCCTTCGATCAGTCCTCCGCGGCCGAAGAAGGCGAGTTCGATGCCGTCGAATTCCCGTGCCTTGAATGCATCCTCGCCGGTGGCGTCGAGAGTCAGGACGGGTTGGTCGTTGGCCCGGATCTTGAGCTCGTCGCCCTCTGGCCACACCTTGATTTTCATGCCGATGTCGTCGTTTTTGAAATCGCCCGCATAACGCGCCTTTTGCTCGGCGGTCAGCTCAACGACCTCGCTCGGTCCGTCTTCGGGTTTGGGCAGGTGGCCCGCGAGAAAGTCGACGATCTCCTGCTTTTCTGCCGCCTGGGCTTGGGTGTGGGCTGCAACGATTACGTCGTTGTTAGCCTTGCCGGTAGCGAGGGCGGCCTTGACCAGCTCCAAGTCGTCGGCCCGGACCCCGAATCCCAGGGCAGATCCCGAATCGTCGGGTTTTTCTTTCAGCAATCGCAGGGCGACCTGACGGTGGCCCTCTGAATCCTCCATGCCGAAGAGCGCCCAGGTTAAGGGAGTGGCCTCGTAGAAGGTGTCGGTGACGTTGACCTCGGCGCCTTTCGCCAGCAGCAGCTCGACGATTTCCAGATTTCCTTTGCCGGCGGCGAAGAAAAGCGCGGTCGCGCCGTATTTGGATTTGGAATTGACGTCGACGTTTTTGGCCAGGAACTCCTTCACCAGCTTTACGTCTTGTTTTTGGGCAGCTTCTCTCAGGGACTCGCCGTCATCGGCCCAAGCAGAGGAGCCGAGGGCGGTGGTCACGAGCAGGAGGAATAGAACGAAGGGGGCGCGGAGACACGGCATGGATGAAGACTCCTCGGATAAATGGAAGGACGCGACGACCTGTCGCCGTGGGATACCCGATATTACGTCCGTAGCCGGTCATTGTTCGGAAGAGATGAAGGAAAGCTCGACCCTTTTCCAAGGTCCACTGCCCCGGTCCACTGCCCCGGTCGCCCCTGTGTTGAAATAGTTATGAGCGTTTGGCATAAATAGATAAGATTGATTCCAATTCGCAATCACTTCACTCGATCGCTAACAGTCGAGCCCGTACGAGGAAATTCCTATGATCCGGCCCCTATTTCGTTTAGTTCTTGCCGCTATGGCCATGGTGCTCTTGGGTTCTGTGGTTTCGCCCTTGAGTGCCGAGCAGGATGCTCTCCAGCGGCATCTGGACAACCTTGAAAGGGCCTTGGATCAACGGGTCGCCGAATCCGTGGCCGGTCGATTCGAGCCCCGTGCCTGGCACAATCTTCGGCGCCATTACCTGCGGGTGAATGCGGGTCTTGAAAGTGGATCGGAGCCTTCACGGCGTGCGATTCAAGCTTTGAGGCATTTGGGTGAGCTCGAGGCGCTGGCCGGAGATCCGGAGGCCCTAGGGGCTCACTTTCGACGTTTGAGGAGCGAGCCCGCCCGTTCGGCCGACGGAAAGGTCGCGAACGGAACCGTCTCCGGGCGCATCACCAGCTCTTTGGACGGTTCTCCGCTGGCATATGCAGAAGCGCACTTCAGCAATGAGGAGCACTTTCAGATCGCATCTACCGACGAAAACGGGTTCTACAGCCTGACGCTTCCCGCCGGTGTTTACAGCGTAGCCGCCTTCGCCGGCGATTATCAAAGCGAGCTTTACGACGACCATCCTTGCAGTGATGTCTGTTCCTACCCAGAAGGCGATCCCGTAGAGGTTCCGGCTTCGGGATCCGTGACGGGCATCGACTTCACCCTGGAGAGCAAGGGACGGGTTCTCGGGCGAGTCGTCGCCGAGTCTTCGGGCATTCCTTTGGCGGAAGTGGTTGTCGAAGCGTGGGAACCTTCCGGCCTGTTCTCCGTGGGGTCCGCATTGACGGCCACGGACGGAACCTATGAAATGGGCGGTTTGGAATCCGGCGACTATTGGATCGTGGCCTCGGGCGCGGAATATCAAACCGAAGCCTACGATGACGTGCCGTGTGGATCCATCTTAGTGGGCCAGGGATGTCCGGGAGGAGGGGTCCAGGTCGTTTCAGTGGATCTGAATCAGAATGCGACGGGGGTGGACTTTGCGCTGGCTCGGCGGGGTTCCATAACCGGTCGCATTACCGACGCCGCTTCCGGACAAGGCCTAGAATTCGTGGAGGTGTGGTTCGAGTCGGTGCAAGGCGGACTTGGCGGTGTAGCCTACACCGATGCCCAAGGCATGTACCAATCTCCGGGTTTCGACGAAGGCGAGTTTTGGGTTCGCACGGAGAATTACGAGTTCTACGTCAACGAGCTTTATCCGAACGTGCCATGTGGCCGGAGCTACTTCTCTTCCACCTGCGACTACGACCAGGGCATACCGGTTCAAGTCAACATCAATGCCACCACCCGAAATATCGACTTCGCGCTCGACCAGGGCGGGACCATCTCAGGAACAGTTTCGCAAGCCGTCGACGGTAGCCCGATCGAATTCGTTCAGGTGTCGGTTTTCGGTTCCGGCGATCAAGAATTTCTCGACATCATGGCCGACGCGAATGGAAATTACGAAGCAAAGGGTCTGAAGGCCGGCCCCTTTACGGTCGTGACCGCTTCCCTCGAACACGAAAACCAACTTTACGACAACAAACCCTGCGGCCAATTCGGATGTCCTGTGGAGGAAGCGGATCTGGTCGATGTGGAGTTGGGGCAAGTGAGTTCAGGGGTGGATTTCGTGCTCAACCGGCTGGGCGTGATCACCGGCCGAGTGGTGGACAAAGAAACCCGTCAGCCCATTTCCAGCGGTCTGGCTTTCCTCTTCTCGGATGATGTTCAATATGTCAACACTGTGGATGAGCAAGGTGTGTTTGAGTTTTCTAGATTGTCCGCCGGCGCCTATCGCCTCTTTGCGCAGGACCTCGATGAACACTACCTAGGTGCCCTCTATCCAGATATCCCCTGCGCCAGTACAGATTGCGATCCCAACAGCGGGGAGCTGATCGAGGTTGAGCTCAATTCGGTCACCGATGGACTGGAAATAGGCCTCGGCCGAGCCGGCGCGATCCAAGGCGTGGCTCGCGATCGAGCGACCGGCTTGCCGGTCACCTTGGGTGAGATTTCGGTATACGACGTCAATGGCGACTTCGTGACGGCGGCTTATCCGGGTCTGGATGGAAGCTACAGCGTCCGAGGGCTGACGTCGGGTGACTACTTTGCAGACTTTTACGACTACCTCTTTGGCCGCCATATATTCGGCGGAGGTTTCTGCGATCTCACGGAGCCCTGCGATCCTCTGACGGGTACGTCCATTACGGTCGTTGAGGGCAGCGACGTGGCGGGCATCGATTTCGAGATCGACTTCTTGGGATGTCGATACGTCGATGAAGAGCTTTGCGTCCGCAATGGACGCTTTCGGGTGATGGCCCAATGGCGAGATCCCTCGGGCAACGAGGGTTTAGGCCAATTTGTTTGGCTCTCCAACGACTCGGGTTATTTCTGGTTTTTTGATCAGGAGAACATCGAAGGCGTGGTCAAAGTGCTCGATGCCTGTTCGCCGGCCTTTGATCGCTATTGGGTGTTCGCGGCCGGTTTGACGGATCTCGACGTCACCCTCTGGGTCGTCGACTCGCTGCAGCAAGCAACCCGGGTTTATTCCAACACAGGAGGTCGAGCCTTCCAGCCGATTCAGGACACGGATGCGTTTGATACTTGCCCCGACGGTCTTACGGCTCAAGCCCCGACCTCCGAGCTAAGACTAAGACAGGAACGTTTCGAAGCCCCCGTTTCCGCCGCCGCCAAGGCCTGCGATACGGCAAGCGGTCGACTGTGTTTGAACGACGGACGTTTTTCGGTCGAGGCGTTCTACCAAGCCCCCGGTCAAGCCGAGCAACTGGCCGGCGCGTTCTTTCTCACCAACGACTCGGGTTATTTCTACTTTTTCACCCCTGAAAACGTCGAGATCCTGGTCAAAGTGCTCGACGCCTGCACGGTCTTTGATCGTTTCTGGGTCTTCGGCGCCGGCCTGACCGACGTGCAGGTGCGGCTGGTGGTCACCGACACGGAGAGCGGTGAGGTCCAGGAATACGTCAACGGCCAGGGCAACGCCTTTGTGCCGATTCAGGATACCCAGGCGTTTGCGACCTGTTTTTAAGTGTTTTTGGCTCAGGTCGTTAAGTTCATAGCGAAATCTTTAAGAGCTCATCTGAGGAACCATGATGTATTCTTCCCCGTTTGGTAGATGTCTCACCGTCTTAGTCTTCGGCACGCTGATCGTCTCCGTGGGAACCGCGGGTTGGGCCCAGTCCGAAACCCCTAGGGATACTGCAGAGAATACCCTGAGTCGTCATCTCGACCAGTTGGAAAAAGGCTTGGCCCAGCGGGTGGCCACGGCCGTTGGCGGGTCTTACGAGCGCCAATCGTGGCAAGACTTGCGCCGCCACTACCTGCGATTGAGCGCCGATCTCGAAGCGGGTGACCCCAGTGACCTGCGATTGCGACGTGCGTTGCGAGAGCTGAACGAACTCGAGGGGTTGGTCGAGGATCCGCAAGCTTTGAAGGCTCACTTTCGAAGGCTGAGGAGTCGCTCGTCCGTCGGTGAGCTGGATACCTCCGAGAAAATCGACAGCGGTAGGATCACTGGCCGAGTGATCGGCTCCGGCGATGGCATGCCGCTGGCTTCGGCGGAAGTGATTTTTTCCAACTACGACTTTTTCAATTCCGTATTCACCGACGAGAACGGTTTCTACGAGCTGAGCCTACCTGCCGGGACCTACACGGTGTCCGCTTGGGCCCTTCGCTACCAGGAGGAGGTCTACGACAACATCCCCTGTGATTTTGACTGCTTCTTCCCGAACGGCGATTTGGTGGATGTCGCGGTGGGGCAGACCGTGGCGAATATCGACTTCTCCTTGGAAAGCCTAGGCCGGGTGACGGGACAGGCGGTGGACCAATCGTCGGGCATTCCGTTGGAGGGAATCAGTGTTACAGCCAGGGTGATGCAGGGTCTCCATACCGCGGGATTCACGCAGACCGAAGCGGATGGATCCTATGTCCTTGAGGGGTTGGAGCCCGGCGACTATTGGATCGTGGCCTCCGGCGAGGCCTACCAGACCGAGGCATTCGACGGCGTGCCGTGCAGCTTCACGTATTTTGGTTTGCAGTGCTCGGAACCGGCGCAGAACGTCTCGGCCGAGGTGGGTGTCACCACCGAGGATGTGGACTTCAGCCTGGAGCGTCGAGGCTCAATCTCCGGCAGGGTCACGAGCGCCGTCGACGGCCAAGGCATTCCCTTTGTTCGAGTGCTTTTTGAGCCCGTCGGAGAAGACGGAATTCTCAGCGAGGCTTACACCGACTCTGAGGGTGAATATCAGTCGCCGGGTCTCAACGCCGGTGGGTATCTGGTTTACACCCAAAATTTTGAATACTTCGTCAACGAGATTTACGACAATGTTCCCTGCAACGAGACCCCAATCGGACTGGGCTGCGATGATTCCCAAGGGGCTGTCGTCCAGGTGGATGTCGATACTGCGACTCGCAATATCGACTTTGAGCTCGAGCTGGGTGGCACTCTGTCGGGAACGGTCACCCAAACTGTAGACGGCCTACCCATCGAATTCGCCGAGATCAGGGTTTACGACTCGAACGACCAGGAAATCGCGAACGTGTATACGGAGCCCGACGGCACCTATGAGCTGATGGGCCTGAACGCGGGACAATACGCGCTCAGGGCCTTCTCCGCAGAATACGTTGTCGAGCTTTACGACAACATTGCTTGCCCGTTGGAGCTTTGCCCCTTGCCGGAGGCGGATCGAGTAACTGCTCAGTATGGTGTGACCACTTCGGGCGTCGATTTCGAGCTCGATCGGCAAGGCGTGATCGAAGGTCGCGTGATCGGCCTGGAGAGTGGTGAGCCGATCGAGCTGGCGGTTGTTTCGCTCTACGATTCCGAAACCGGCATGTCCGTCGGCAGTCGGCAAGCTGACGCACAAGGTTTCTTTCGAATGTCTCGATTGCAGCCGGGAAGCTATCGGATGACCGTTGAAGACATCAACGATCGTTACATCACTCTTCTTTACCCGGACATCTCGTGTGGCCAGGGAAATTGCGACTTTTCTTTGGGCGGAACGGTTGAGGTGGAGCTCAACTCGACGGCGGTCGTTGAGATCAACCTCAAACTCGGAGCTATCATTCTCGCCGACATCCGGGATCGGGCCACGGGTTTGCCCTCCGAGCAAGGAGATCTTACGGTCTACGATGCCTCCGGATATTTTGCGGGCTCCGGATCCGTGAGCCAAGATGGCGGCTATGTCGTATCGGGTCTTGCCTCAGGCCAGTACTATCTGGTGGCTAGCGGTTATTTCTTCGGTCATCAGGTTTACGGCGGTGATTTTTGCATTTTTCCAGCGACCTGCGATCCCCGGTCCGGAAACCTGATTTCGGTCGTTGAAGGTGGTGAGAGCCCTCGAATTGATTTCGAGGTCGACTTCAATGAATGTCAATTTGCAGACTCGGATTTGTGTCTCGCCACCAATCGCATGCGAGCGGTGGTCAAGTGGCGGGACAGCTCAGGAAACGAGGGTTACGGAAGCTTTTATCGGCTGTCGAATGATTCGGGATATTTCTGGTTTTTCGACAGCGAGAATATCGAGGGCGTGGTCAAGGTGCTCAATGCCTGCTCCCAACCCGTTGATCGTTATTGGGTCTTCGCGGCTGGCTTGACCGACCTGGAGGTAACCCTTTGGATCACGGATTTCATCTCGGGGCAAACCCGAACCTACACAAAACCAGGGGGACAGGCCTTTCAGCCGATCCAGGATACGAACGCCTTTGCCACATGCCCGGGGACTACGGGCCTGGGCTCGGACCCGGATGAGGTGGGCTTAGGCTCGATGGCCTCGACCCAAGGGCAAGCCTTGGCTGTCACACCGGTCTCGGCAGCAGCCAAGGCCTGCGATTCCGCTAGCGGCCGGCTGTGTTTGAACGGGGGACGATTCGCCGTTGAGGCCTTCTATCAGGCCCCGGGTCAACCCGAGCAGCTCGCGGGTGCGAGCACCTTGACGTCGGAGTCCGGATACTTTTACTTCTTCGACCCCGACAACGTAGAGGTGCTGGTCAAAGTGCTCGACTCCTGCACATTCTCTGATCGTTTCTGGGTCTTCGGCGCCGGCTTGACCAACGTTCGGGTACGGCTCGTGGTCACCGACACGGAGAGCGGTGAGGTCCAGGAATACGTGAACGAGCAGGGCGACGCCTTTGTGCCGATTCAAGACACCCAGGCGTTTGCGACGTGTTTTTGAAGAAGGCGTGTTTTTGATCGAGACGTGCTCTTGAGCCGGAAGGCCGACCCGGAAACCGACCCTTGCGATGACCCTGCTAGTCGGAGGCTCTGCCTTGGCTCTGTCGTCGATAGGCGCCTGGTCCAAGGCCAACATGCTGCTTGAAGCGACGGCTGAAAGCGGCCTCTGATTGGTAGCCGACTTGCTCCGCCACCCAAGCCGTGCCGCCGTGTTGCCGTAGGAGCGAGCATGCGAGCCGCATGCGATGCTGGGTGAGGTAATCGGTCGCGGTCATGCCCACCAGCTCGGAGAAGCGCTGGGTAAAAGCCGTTCGAGAGAGGGCGGCTTCCCTGGCTAGGGATTGCAGAGTCCAGGATTTGGCGACATCGCGATGGATCGCCCGCAGGGCCTTGCCCACCTGCGGATCGCTGATGCCGGAAAGCACGGGTGCGGCGGATTCGGAATGGGCCGCGTAGTGTCGAATCGCCTGGATGAACAACACCTCCGACAATCGATTGGCAATCGCCCTGGATCCCGGCAAGCTTCCGGACGCCTCCTGGCTGATGAATCGAGTCAGCGGCTCGATCCAGCCGAAATCCAAGTTGGGCGTCGACTGCACGTGCACAATGTCGGGTAAGCCTTCCAACATGGGGTGGGCGTGTTCCTTGTCGAAGGCGAAGTATCCGCAGACCATTCGGGTCACCGCACCGGTGCCTCCCCAACAAAAGCTCCCTTCGCCCTCGTAACCCGCCTCTTCCAGGGCCCTCGCCAGACTCTCGGTGGGCCGGTCCGGCTGATCCTTCAGCAGGTGCAAGTTGCCGTGGGGCACCAACGCCAAGTCTCCGGTCGACAGGAGCCGAGTGCTCTGCTCGCCTTTGACTGAGTCGCCTTTCGGCACCGTCAACCAGCAGGCCCCCTGAATCACCACGTGGAAGCGGCAAACGTTGGTGTCTGCCGGCACCTCCAGGCTCCAAGGCTCAGAAAACTCTGTGGCGAAGTAGAGGCTGCCTCGCATGTCGATCGAGTCGAGGATTTGGCTCAGCACGTCCATGCGGGCATTTTAGCAGCGAATCCGGAAAAGATCGGAATCGTGAACGAACGAGCATAAAAACCGTCCGAGCCGGCATGGATCGAATGATTCGAAGGACGCACAATCTATTTCGACGGGCGACGGCGGACTCTCCGAATCGAAGCCCGACACAAGATCGACATCTCACAAGACCCTAGGATCGCAACATGAACCATGATCTCAAACATCTCGACCACCAGCTCAACAGCCTCACCGCCCGAGGCGAGATTCTCGACGGTCTCGATCGGTTTTATGCCGACGACTGTCAATTCCAAGAGGGCAACGAAGCTCCGATTGAAGGCAAGGCTGCCCAAAGGGAACGACTCAGCGGGCTCTTCGATAGCCTCAAGGCGTTTAACGGCGCTACCTTGCACCATGCGAGCGTCGGTGGCGGCACGACGTTCAGCGAATGGACCTTCGACATGGTCGCCGGCGACGGCGAGCCCATGCTCTGGAATGAAGTCCTGGTACGCCGCTGGCGCGATGGACAGGTGGTGCACGAGCGCTACTACCAGGCCTGATCTACCGGGCTCAAGGCTGAGCCACCCGACCGTCACTAAATCAAAAAGAGCTCACCAAGTATGTTTCTCAATATGGAGTCACCGATGATCCAACACACGACCAAAACCTTTCTTATCGCATCCATCCTTTGGGCCCTGGTCTGCCCGAGTGGCGCATTTGCCGAATCACCCGCCGTCAATACCTCGCAAGGCTTGACCCTCGCCGGTCCGCCCCTAGCGATTCGAGGCTACGATGCCGTGGCCTATTTCACCGACGGCCAACCGACCCTCGGTTCCGCCGAGTTTTCTGCGGCTCACGACGGAGCCACCTACCGTTTCGCGTCGAAAGCGAACCTCAAGACCTTCAAGAAAAATCCTGACCGCTATGCTCCTCAATTCGGCGGATACTGCGCCTTCGGTGTGTCGGTGGGGGCCAAATTCGACGGTGACCCGACCCTGTGGAAGATCGTCGACGGCAAGCTCTACTTCAATCTCAACCCGGACATTCAGATCAATTGGCTGAAGGACCTGAGTGGTAACATTCGCAAGGCCGACGGCAACTGGTCGAAAATTCGCGACGCCGCTCCAGCGTCGCTCAAATAGCCGATCCATTGGCTAAATCTGCACCTCAGGCCGCAAGCCTAGAAAGAGCTTGCGGCCTGCTCGGCGAGATTCCCTTAACGCATCAGGCGAGATTGTGAGGGCGATCGCAGTGTTGGATTTCCGCTGACGGGCGAGGCGGAACGAGGACAGAAGCGGGCGCGAGCTAGAAACCCTGGAAAAATGGCACAAGTTCAATTAATTCAGCAACTTGTGCGATCTAGGAATGTGTCTACGAGCTTCTAGTCAAGCTCGCGACGGGTCGACCGGCTGGTGCGCGGCTATTGCCCGGCCAGCGTCATCAATTTCCAAAGCCCCCAGCCCATCTGTTTGCGATAGATGTCGTTGTGGGCATGGCCGCCCTTTCGATAAGTGGAGAATTTCACCACTTCTTTGGCGTCGATATATAAGATTTTTCCTTCTTCCAACTCCAGGTCCGAGGGCAGGTTTCCATTCTCGTCCCAGGCCACGTGCTGGAAGTGATGCTCATATCTTTCATCCGTGGCGCGTTCGTAGCCGGGAGATCCGCCCACGTGGTTGGCGCTGGTGATGCGGTTGGCCACGGGATTGCCTTGGTCGAATTGGCTCCAAGTGAGCACGGTCAACGTGTCTCGCCCTTTGTGGTCGCGGTAGGGGGCTCCCTCGCGTCCTTTTTTGCGTTCGGGTAAGAAACGGTTGGCGCTGAAGGCTCCTTGAAGGGCCACGAAGAGGTCCACTTCGGGCAAGTCCGACAAATTCGGTGGATCTCGATCCCCCAATGCCTGACCGCTGAATAGGGCTCGCGACACAATGCGGGCGCCGAAGCTGTGGCCGAGCACCGTCACCGGTAGGCCGGTTTCTTTCTTCAACGGCAACAACACCTCGTGCAGCAGGTAGTTGCCCCAAATGAAGCCGACCTCGTCGGCGTCGTGGGCTTTGTTGAAGTAGCTGAGGACTTTGGGAAAATAGAACCGATTGCGCCAAGTCGAGGGCCACGTGAGGCCGACGAAGAGGGGACGGAACGGCTTGCCTTCGGCTCGGGCGGCGCCGTGGAGCTTGGCGACCAACGAGTTGTAGTTGCGCAGGGCTTCCTGCTGGGGCGTGTGCCAGCCCATGGAGAGAAAGAGCACGTGGGTGTACGGATTCCCGGGGCCCGCCGCGTCGACCTCTTGCTTCATTCGTTTGCCCAGGGCGTCGAGGGCGTCGAAGCTCGGGCCGTAAAGGTTCGCGGGACTTCCGGGAGCTTGGTACACATCGCAGGCTTCGTCTTCGATTCTCCTGCCGGTTCCTTCCAGAGGGTAGACATTGTAGATATAACAATTGTCCATTTTGGAACTTATCGGCCGCGTCTCCACGATGTGGGAGATAAAGGTTCTTTTACCGTCGTCGAGGTATTCTTCGAGTTTTTCCGCCACATCCGGGCCTAAACGAGAAGAATTCACTCGATCGAGGCTCGCGGGCGGCACTCCCACTATCTCCCGCTTGCTCTTTTCGATGCCGATGATGAAACCCGGAAAGCGCAGGCCGAATCCGTCCGGATCCTCCACCAGACGGTGGTAGCTCCAATTCAATTGGCTGTCCGTGCCCAAGGCCTTCTCGGTCCCGCGCAGAGGATGCTCCGGTCCGCCGGAGGCGCAGCCGGAAACCAGGAGGACCATGGAGAGCGCGCTTCCCAGCCATGCTCGCGACCGGGACGTGGAACGTAGCATCGCTTTGCCGTTGATTTCCGGAGCTTTTGCCCGGTTCTGCGTCGGCCGGGAGCTCATGGCGCCGCCGCCGCACGATGTTGCTGAGGGATGTCGATACCGAGTCATGAAGCTCTCCGAAGGTTCAAAAATTCCGGGTTGGGTGGATCGGGTCCATACACCTGCTCCAGCGTAAGCGGCCGAGAAAATCCCCCAACCGTCCTTGATCAGCTCAGAGGTAGGCACCGCTCAACCGTTGCCCGGTGTCCATGGTGGATTTGCGTTCGGTTTTGCGCTGCATCTCAAGTGACGGTAGCTCCCGAGCTGCCGTGCCGTCGAAATCTTGAGCCTTGGGGTTCGAAAGGAGGAGGTCCGTGTTGGATCCGAGATACGTCGAGCAACGCGTACGAAAAATCCGGCCGTGGATATGGCTTGTCGGCAGTTTGTGTCTTGTCGGTTGTGTGACGGACCGGCCCTATTTCACCACCTCCAATCCGGTTTTCTTCGAAGGAAAATATGCCGGTGATCCAGAGCCGAATCTCTACTGGAAGGAGACCTGTGGCCAGTTTAAGAAAAGCAGCCCAGGGCTTTGTGGGGATTACGACCTGGCCATTGTCGAGCTGGACGATTGGGGTCAGCTGCGGGAACCGGCGCAGCTGCACGACGCTCGACGCATGATCCAGCAGATCCGTGACGAGGTGGCGACGGAGCTGGAGAAGGATGAGATCGGGGCCGATTCCATCACCCTGGTGTTTTTCACCCATGGTTGGAAACATTATGCGACCAACATGAGCTGCAAGGAGATTGAAGATCCCAAAGATTGCCCGTCGGATCTCGAACGGTTTCGGTTTTTTCTCCAGACTTTGGCCTCCCGGAGCAGCGACCAAGCGGCAAACGGTCATGGAACCGCCCTGACCTCCCGCGACAAAGCGCTGAAGCAGTTGGGTCGTTCCCGGGTGGTGGGTGTTTTTCTAACCTGGAGAGGCGCGGTGGTCAGCAGGGACACCGCGTTCCTCCGGTTCATCGGAGCGGTTCCCAACTTTCTGTCGTTTTGGACGAAGGACCGCACCGCCAACCGCATCGGCGGTGCGGCCGCCGCCTACATGGACGTGGCCTACGACCTGTCGAATTTGGCGCGCAAACGCATGCCGATGAAATGCGTGGACGAAGATCGGGTGTTTCCCGACCATGTGCGCAAGGTGATCAGTGTCAAAGGCTGTGGCGGTGAGCAGGATGACGATCGGCAAATGGTGGTGTTGCCCAAAACGTCGGTTATCGCGATCGGCCACAGCTTCGGCGGCAAGATCACTGAGCTGGGGCTCGGCCCGAGCTTGCTGGCTGGCACCAAAGGACGTTCCGCGCACGCGTCGATCGCCTATATGGAAGTGGAAGAGCTGCGCAACCGTCGCGACGGCGAAGGGATCGAGCTAGTCGGTCTCAACGCCCGGATCGACCGGGGACCGAGCCCGGCAGTGATCGAGGCGGAAATCGAGGGCTTGCGCGGGCATCCCGATCTCGTGGGCTACGGCGAAGAAAAAGAGCGTTGTCGGGTCGCGCTGGCCAAGCATGAGATCCCCGACCTCAACGGGAAGATCAAGGATATCGACCAGATGGTTGGCGATTTGAACGTCTCGATTCGAAAGCTCGAGGGGCGCGATCGACGGACCGAGGGTGAGCTGACAGCTTTGTTGGAGCCGGTATCGGAGGAGCTCGCGGACCTCGAATCCCATTTATTGGCCATCGGGGTGCTGGCGACCTTGGATGCGCCCCATCGAGCCGCGCCCTGTGAGCTCCGCCCCCCGGTCGACGAAGGGGCAGAAGGGGTGGAAGAAGGTTTGAGTCCTGCGGATTGTTTCGATCGGCGTCTTCGGAGTCTTTGTGAGCGGGTCGTGCACGTTGAGATGCGGGATATCTTGGGTCGCTGCGAAAGCCTGATCCAGGAAGCATCGCCGATCAGCCTTCCATCTAAAGACCAGATGGGGCTCCTCCGCAGCTGGAGGACGGGGCTGGACATGAAGATGAAACCTGCGAGTGAGAAATTCGAGGTTTTGCAAGGGATTCTCAGTGAGCTCGTGGGTAAGAGAAAGTCGAAGGACGAGGCGATTGAGAGGAAAGAGGCTCTGGTCGCCGAGCGCGAGGCTCTGGAATCGAAGCTCGCCGATCTGAACAAGGAGGCCAAGAAGGCCGAGACTAAAAATGCAGAAATCGCGGCGAAAACCGAGCAGTTAGAGGAGATGAACGGGTTCATCACCAGCAGGAATAAACTGGCCCTAGGCATCAAGCTTACGGAAAACGAGATCAATTTGAAGCTGTCCGAAGCCCTGCCCAACCCCTTCGATTTGGTGGTGTTGGTCAACCCGGCCGCTCCGGGTATTCGGGCTCTGGAGCTTCGCACCGCGTTCGAAAACGTCGACAACGACCTGCAATCCCGGCGCGACACGACCCACAAACCCATGGTGGTGTCCATTTCCTCGGCGACGGATTGGGCGACGGAGGATCTCTTTCCCGTGGCTCGGCAGGTCGGCCTCGGTTATCGGCAGATTTCGATGAAAAAGGAACGGTTCCGTCAACTGACCCGGGCCGCGCCCCACATTCCAGAATGGGTTGATTTCGAACTCTGTTTCAAGGGGGATACGTGCCTTTCCACTTGTGGTCGGGAGGACAAGAAATGCCCGACGATCTGTGATCCCGACCGGCCCACCTTCGGCGAAAAGGCGCTCTTCATCCAGACCGAGGGAGGCCGATCCTTGGAGTATTGGCTTCAGCAAAAAAAGAAAAACGTCGGTCCCTATTGGATCATCCATGAAAAAGCGGATCTGATCCACGGGCATTCGGACGCTCTGTCCCAACGAACCATGGACATTTTGATCGGCCTCTTGGGCCAAGCCAATGCTTTCCGTCCCCCGAAACCCAAAGAACAGATCCCGGCTCCAAACATCGCCGAGGCGAAGGAGGCAACCCATGGGCGACAACCAACTTCGATTCATTGACCCGCGGGGGTTGCTGCTTTTCGCGCTCGGTCTGCTGTTCGGCGCGGGGGGCATGGCGCTCTACGATCCCGGCGTTTCTGGGTCGACTCCCGGGTCGACTCCCGGGTCGACTCCTGGGTCGACTCCTGGGTCGACTCCTGGGTCGACGCCGACGCCAGGGTCGACGCTAGAGGAGGCCGCGGAGTGTTGGCAGGGCGTGGCAAACCTCGACTTGTCGGTCGACGGACTCCGCGTCCGCTGCTCGGCCCCTGCCGACTCGACGAAAAGCACCGAGTCGTCCTATCTGAAAATCAAGATCGATTTGACGGAGCTGAGCTGCGACCCCGCAGAGTTGACCGCCCGGGTCGGTGACGAGCTTTTGATGCGTGACCGCTACTCCGTGCTCGGCTTGGAGGTGGTCGGCAGTGAGCAGGAGCGTGAGCAGTACCACCTTTCCGACCAGTTGTTGCTCTTTAGCTCTCGAGCCCGGCTTGAACCGGTAGAATTGGAAATAAACTCATCGAAAGTCCAGATCAAAACCGCGATTAAAAAGTATCAATGGGAATATCAACATGAAAAAGGCTCGGTTCCGGGTATTGGAGACACCATCGCCCTCAAGGTGTTGCTCGATAAAAGGCTGCCTTCTTCTTCTCCCTGAACAAGGGAGGGAGAGTTCCATGCCCGAGACGATGTTGCTCCGATACTCAGCGGTGGCCTGGCGCCGATTTCTGTCGGCGCTTTTGCTGTCGGCCCTATGCCTGTCGACGGTCTGGGCGTCGGCCGTTTTGGCCACGGACATCGAGGACGAGACCGACATCCGGCGCCCTTGGGAGATGCCCGCCATACCCTTGTCGGCCTGCGTGGCGGTGCCCGTGCTGCCCGGCGGCCCCGAGGATTTGGTGGCGATTCCGGGCGAAAAATCCGTCGCCGTTGCCGTGGCTCGTCGCGGAAATTGTGTTCAACGCCCCGAAGGTGCCCTGATTCGCCTAGACTTGAGCGCGTGCGACTCGCAGACCTTGAACGAGGAATGTGTCGGTGCTCCGGAGGTGATCTACACGGAAGGGGGAGGAAAGAAGGATTTCAAACCCGTGGGATTGGCCGTGCTCGGGGATCTCTCGCCGTCGACCTTGCCCCGGTCTTGCATCGACGACGCGGCCTCGGTGATTCTCGCCGTGGACGACAGCCGAGGGGGCCGGGTGCGGTGTCTTCGTTTGGACCCGAACGGCGAGCTCGTCGGCCCTCCTGCGGTGGTCTATCCCCAGCCCCTGGGCTCCCAGGTGAACGGCATCGGTGTGTCAACCTTCGGCGACGTGCTGGTCACCAACGCGCGGGGCAAACCGTCAATGATGTTTCGCGCCCGCTCATCGACGGAATGGCTCGCCCCGGAATCGTCGGTCAAGTTGGCGTTCGCCAACGGCGTGGCCTTCTTTGAGCCCGATCCCGACGCCCCGAAGCGCCACCCGACGCACGTCTTAGTGGCGGATTTCACGAAGCGCCGCATTCACCTTTTCCGTGCGCAAAACTTGAGAAATGCGTCGGCCAGGCCGGTGTGCACCTTTCCCACCCCCGCCCTGCCCGACAATCTGCACTTGCGACGCGACGAGCAGGGTAGGCCGCGTCTTTTGGTCGGCACCTTCCAGGGTTTGTTCCCGTCTTTGATGCATGCGGTCTTCAAAACCCGCTCCGTGGTGGGGGCGGTGTGGGACGTCGACCTTGAACGGCTCGCGAAGCGAATCCGAGCGGGGGAGCGGTTGCCCAAGGATTGCGGGATCGGCATTGCCCACTGGCGTCTGATGGTGCGCGACGACCACTCGAAGCATCTCTCCGGTGCTTCCGCAGCTGTGAAAGTGGACGACCTCTTGGTCGTCGGCCAGCTCCACCGCCCCACCGTCCTGGTCTGTCCTTGGCGTGAGCCGGATGGCTGAGGAGAGGCCCAATCACCTACCACCCAGAGGCACCACCACGCTGTGGCAAAAATCTGGATGAACGACTCCAAGTCTAGGCGTGGTGCGAGGGCAGGGTGAAGTGAAAGGAGCAGCCCCGGCCCGGGGAATGGGATGCTGAGGTGAGACGGATTTGACGCCGAGGGCTCAACCGGTATCCTATGTTAGGAGGGATTCACACCATGAAAACATTTGCCTTGCACCTCAGCCTTTTCTTTGCCACGGCTCTCGTTGTCGCCCATCCGTTCGTCGACGCCGCCCAAGCCACGGAGCAAACCACCAAGCTCACCGCCGCAGACGCTGCGAACGGGGACTCCTTCGGCTCCTCCGTGGCGATCGACGGTCTCACTGCTCTGGTGGGCGCGCCCCAGCACGAGGACACCGCCGATGGGGGCGACAACCACGGCGCGGCCTACATCTTTGAGGGCGACCCGGACGACCCTAAAGCCTGGACCGAGTTCGTCACGCTCCTGCCACCGGACCAGGTGCCCAACGCCCGTTTCGGCAACGCGGTCGCTTTGAGCGGTTCCACGGCGCTGGTTGGGGCTTACTTGGAAAACGGATCCGTGGGCGGCGCCCAAGGCGCTGCGTACGTGTTCGAGCGCGGCACCGGGTCCTGGGACCAGATGGTCGAGCTCATTCCCATCACCATCGAGCAGGGCGACAACTTCGGTGTTTCCGTGGCATTGGACGGCGGCCGGGCCGTGGTCGGCGCCTACCACGACGACGATGCCGGGTTGACCTCGGGATCGGCCTATGTCTTCGAGCGCAACGGTGCAGGGGAATGGAACCAGGTCGTAAAGCTGGTCGGCGACGATACGGCGACGCAGGACGTGTTCGGCACGTCGGTGGCGATCCACGGAGACACCGTGCTCGTGGGCGCGCCCCAGCATAATCACGGCGGCAGCAACACGGGCGCCGTCTACGTGTTCCAGCTAGTCGACGAGCAATGGATCCAGGTGGACGAGCTGCGGGCCTTCGATCCCGAAGCGGGTGCCTACTTCGGGCACTCGGTCTCCCTCGATGGCAGCACCGCCTTGATCGGCGCCTACAACGACGACGGCGCGGGAGAGCAAAACTCGGGCGCGGCTTTCGTGTTCGCGCGCAACGCGGGCGGTGTACCGGGCTGGTTCCAGGTGAAGGAGCTGATCGCCTCGGACGGCGCCTCGGGCGATAACCTCGGCTGGTCGGTCGCCCTGAGTGGCTCCACCGCCCTCGTCGGCGCCGTGGACGACGATTCCGTGGCCAACAACGCCGGTGCGGTCTACATCTTCCAGCGGGACCAGGGCGGATCCGGTCAATGGGGAGAGGACGTCGAGTTCGTTTCCGACGATCTCGCGGCCGGCGACGACTTCGGATCTGCGGTCGCGATCCGCGGTGGATCCGCCCTGATCGGCGCCCCGAGTGATGACCACGATGGCATCAGCTCCGGATCTGCTTACGTCTTTGCCGTCGACCTTCCCCCGGCGCCTCGGCTCACGATCCCCGTCGAAGTCCCCGCCGTGGTGGACGAGTCGGTGGAGGTCCCCGTGACCGTCGACACCCAAACCACGTTCCTTACCGGCACGACCTTCTCCATCGACTATGACGCCGTCTGCCTCGATTTCGACCCCACCGACGCCGATTTCGATGGCATTCCCGACGCCGCTACACTCCACGTGCCGCCCTCGTTCGGGGCCTCGGTCCACTTCGATCTCGGAGATGCCGACGGCGAACTCGACCTGAGCGTGATCGACCCGCTCTACGCGTCGTCCCTCAGCGTCGGCCCCGTAGTCACCCTGACCTTCACCCCCACCTGCGTGCCCACGCCCCCCGACACGATCATCGCGCCGGTGAGCTTCTCCACTGTGCCGATGGCCACCTTTTGGAACGACGCGGGGCAAGAGGTTCCGGGCGACACCGAAGGCGGATCCGTAGAGATCTCAGCTGCCGGGCCAATGCCTTTCTTTGAAGACGACTTCGAGACGGGAGACGTCTCGGCCTGGTCCTCCTCAAGCCCGTAGACGACACCGAAGGGTTGGGTTGGCTGGGTACACCGAGGACGGAAGCCGCGCCACGGGCTGAAGCCCGAGGCTACACTTGTCTTGCCCCTGACGGGGCTGCCCTGCATCTGCTCCGGGCCGCTCCCCGCAGGGGGCAAGGCAAAAAAGGTAACCTCAGAATTTATTCTGCGGCGGAGGCTGGGTGTGCGGCGTGTCTCCTGAAGATCACGAGCGCGTGAGTAACGCTGAAGGTGAAGCTCAAGGGGGCCTGAGCGAGCATTTTGGCCCGGGTCGACTCAGGTCGGCTGAATCCGATAGGCTGAGGTCAAGCTAAAGTTGCTCAGCTTAAGGAGATCCGCGTTGAATAAGCTCACCTTCTTAGGAGCGGCCGGCACGGTGACCGGCTCAAAACATCTCCTGCAGGTCGGAGATCGCCGGATCCTCGTCGACTGTGGGTTGTTCCAAGGCATGAAAGAGCTGCGACTGCTCAATTGGGAGCCCTTTCCGGTCTCGCCGAAATCCATTGACGTGGTGGTCTTGACCCACGCGCACATCGACCACACTGGTTATCTACCGCGGCTGGTGAGAGACGGCTTCGAAGGGCCGATCATCGCCACCCCGGCGACGGTCGACTTGGCCACGGTGCTTTTGAGAGATTCCGGATACCTGCAAGAAGAGGAAGCGCGTTTTTATAATAAGCGGGGAACCTCCAAGCACAAGCCGGCGAAGCCGCTCTATACCGAAGAAGACGGAATCAAGGCCGCCGAGAAGATTGAAGGATTTCCCTACCATCGGCGGGTGAAACTGGGCAAAGGCGTGTCGTTGACCTTTAGGCGGGCCGGCCACATCCTCGGCTCGGCCACCGTGACCTTCGACATCGCCGACGGGGCAGGTGGACGTCGGATCATCTTTTCAGGTGACCTCGGCCGGGCCGACAGCCTGTTGCAGCTGCCACCGGAGCCGATGGGCGAAGCGGACTACGTGATCATGGAGTCGACTTACGGCAATCGCCTGCACTCCACCGACGAGTCCGAGGACGCGAGCCACGATCGACCCGGATTCCACGTCGGACCGGCGGATGTCCAATTGGAAAAAGCGGTGCACGGCGCGATCAAAAGAGGCGGTGCTTTGATCATTCCCGCCTTTGCCGTGGCGCGTACCCAAACTCTTCTGTTTTTGCTCAATGAACTCGAGCAGCAAGGGCGCATTCCGGAGCTGCCGATTTTTCTCGATAGCCCCATGGCGACCGATGCCACGGACCTCTATCGACTCCACGCTTATGACCTGAGGCCGGAAATTCGAAAACGTCTCAAGTCCGGTGACACGCCACTGCGTCCCAAACGGCTCACGATCACCCGTTCACCCCAGGACTCCCGTTCGATCAACGACCTACAAGGGCCATTGATCATCCTTTCGGCCAGCGGAATGGCTACCGGCGGGCGTGTGGTGCACCATCTGCTGCAACGGGTGGGTCGCCGGGACACGACCGTGCTCTTGGCCGGGTACCAAGTGCCCGGCACTCGCGGCTGGCGCTTGCAGCAGGGAGAAAAGAAGCTGCGGTTATTCGGCGAAACCGTGCCGGTCAAAGCAACCATCGAGACCTTGACCGGGCTCTCCGCCCACGGGGATCAGCGGGATCTACTGGATTGGTTACAAACCAGCCGTCGACCGCCGGAAAATACTTTTTTGGTCCACGGCGATGTACCCGCTTTCGATGCCCTCAAATCAAAAATCGTCGATGAGCTGGGCTGGCCGGTCACCATCCCAGCCCGCGGGCAATCGTTTCCATTGCGTAGCTAGCTAGGTTCCGTCCAGTTTTGCCGTTTTGGGCTCGGCGGGGCGGACTGCGGGCGTCGCTAAAAGCTCGCAGATCTATTTCTTAGATTTCATAAAACATTGTTATAATTGATTTTACCTTGTTTCCCTAAGATTTCTAGCTCGCGCCCGCTTCCGTCCTCGTTCCGCCCCGCCCGCAGGTCAGCGGGCCGAAGCTAGCTGGCCGGGTTAGGGATTAAATCAACCAAAAGCCCATGAAAACGGCGAGACCGACGAGGCCGAGGATGCCGATGAAGAGTTGATCGTTTTCGTCTTTGAACCAGGGTTGATCCTGGGGGCGAAAACCGGTTTCTTCCCACTTCTCGCGCTCTTTGTGGAAGCTTTCTCTGAGCTGGGAGAAGAGACTCCAGAACAGCTCGACGATCAAGCCCATGAGCCAAATGGAAACTACCAACGACGCTGCGATGGTGGTTTCCAACAGGGGCACGGCCACGGCCCGGAAGTCTTTGGCCTTCGGGGTCAGGCTGCTTATCCTGGACAGGCTGAATTTGGCCGGTTGAGACCAGATTTCTTCTTCGAGCCTTTGGGTGCCGTCCACTTGGGACCGTGCTGCCAGGGTGGTGATTTCCACCAGCCGGTAGGCGCAACGTTGGGTCCAAATCCTAAGCTTGAGGGCGAAACGTTGCAGCCGTGGCTTCGCGCTGTCCAGCCCGGCTTGGGTCGCCCCGGCGAGTTGGTCGGGAAGCCGCGACAGGGTGGCCTTCGGCAGGGGCAGACCCGCCCGGTCGGCGGACCGACCCAACCGGCCGAAAATCGCCGTCACCAAGGTGTAGACGCTACTCAACAAGAAAGCCACCAAGGCCGCGATCATGATCAAGGCTATTTTGAGGCCCCCGCGGACGGCTTTCCAGATGGCGGCCGCCAATCGTCGCAAATCCTCTTCGCTGGTGGAGCCGAATAGGGTCGTCCAGGGATCGGTCTCGGTGGTGGCTATGGAGAAACGCTCGGCACTCAGCCGATCGAGACGAATCGACTCGATCGGTGGGCTGGTGAAGGCCCGGGGCAGAAAATCAGGCGAGGCCTCGAAAGCCTCAACCAAGGCGTGGGCCGCCGGCTCGGGCAGCTGAAGATCGAGGACCGGCTTCCAACGGCTGACCCCGATCAGGCGCAGGGCCGAGGGCTCCATCTGAAGATGCCGACATAAATCCCGATGCATGCTGCGCACGTGCCCCAGCTCGAAGTCGCCGGCCGACAAATCGAGGGCCACCTGAATCCAGGTGTGGCCTTTTGGGGTGTCGTTGAGCAGGTTGACCGCGAGTCTCATGGATCTTCAATACTCCGCGTCGACCCGAGAAATTCGAACGATCTGGAGGGTCCGGCCGACTGATCGACGATCGCGCTCAGCCTGTGTGGACTTAGGGCTCCCGCAGGAGTGGCTCCCGCAGGAGTGGCTCCCGCAGGAGGGTGACACTGACGACCCCTCCCACCAGCCAAGGGTCCGCTTCCGCGGATCGACCGAGGGCCGAGGACTCAAAGAATAACATCTGGGCCGCCGGATCGAGTTCCGCTGCACTCTGGTGCAAGAAGACGTTCGCCACCTCTCCGGCCTGGGATCCGGGATCCCGCCGGCCTTCGGAGTCGACTTCGATTTGAAGCCTTGAGCCGGGGACCAAGGCTTCGGCCGCCTCGGGAGGTACCGCGAACCTCACCAACCTCTCGGCGCTGTTGAGCCGCAACATCGGGGAGCCGGGTCCGGTCATGGATCCGGGATCGGAATAACGCTCGGCCACGGTGCCGGCGAAGGGAGCTCGGATGTTGGTTCGCCGAAGTTGGGTGAGCAAACGTTGGACCTGGGCCTCGATCCTTCGCAGCTCGGCTTCGGCGGCTTCGAGCCCGGCCCGGGCATCTTGGGTTTGGAACGACGACTCCTCGATCTGCTCTTTCGACAGCACGTCCACCAATCGACGCCGGCGCTCTTGCTCGCGGTCGGCTCGGTCGACCTCTAGCCGACGGCGCTTGACGTCGGCCTGGGCCCGGTCCAGGGAAGCTTGTTCCACACGCAGCAGATCTTCGAGCGCGCGGCGGTCGAGCCGAGCCAAGATTTGGCCGGCCTGGACCTTGTCTCCGACCCGGACGAGCATTCGATCGATCCTGCCGGAAGCCTCCGCCGCGATGTTTACCGACGACTTGGGCACCACCACTCCGGTCCAGCCGTTTCTGCTCTCGGAGCCGGGTTGAACCGTTTCCGGCATGCCGGCGAGCCTGCGACCCGTCGGCGAAAGGGGGGCGTCTGCAATTGCCGGCGCTTGATCGGGGGCGGTCCAGCCCGGGGCCGTCCCGCTAGAGACCGTCCTGTTGGGGGCCTCGGAATCGGGAAAAACCGATCCCAGGACGGCCAGTGCGAAGCCGAGAGCGATCCACAACAGAGGTTTGAGGGAGGGGCTATTCGATCGTTGCCTCAGGGGTTGTCCGACCGAGCTTGCTTCGCCCAAGTTTGCGTCGCCCAAGAGGGGTTCGTCACAGACTATTTCGTCACCAGCTATGCGGTCCATAAATCCCCCGAGACCCGCCGTTGGCGCAGTAGGGTGAGACTTTCCACTTGTTGTCGCTGAAGCTGAGCTTCCACCAGCTCGACATAGGCTCCGGAGCGGGCCATCAAGGTTTCGTGATCCCCTGCTTCCACCACCCTGCCGCCGTCCATCACGAGAATGACGTCGGCCGCGGCGATCGTGCTCAGGCGGTGGGCGATCACCACCCGGGTGCAGTCCAAGGTTTCGAGCTGTTGTTGGATCCGCCGCTCGGTGAGGGCGTCGAGGGCGCTGGTGGCCTCGTCGAGCAAGAGAATGGCCGGGCGTCGAACTAGGGCTCGGGCGAGTGCGATGCGCTGCCGCTGACCGCCGGAGAGGGAAACACCGCCGTCCGCGAGCATGGTGTCGTAACCCATGGGCATGGCCGTGATGTCAGCATGGATTTGGGCGATCTGAGCCGCTTCGATCACCTGATGCAGGGGCAAAGACGGATCCGCCAGCGCGATGTTGTGGCGAATGGACGTGCCGAAGAGATAGGGCTGCTGAGGCACAATGCCCAGCTGCCGACGCAGGGAGCCCAGGTCCAGGGAAGCCAGGTCGTTGCCGTCGAAGAGGATTCGACCCGAGGTGGGTCGGTAGAGCCCCAAGAGCAGGTGCGCGAGGGTGGACTTGCCGGCCCCCGACGTACCGACGATGGCGACAAAGCTACCCGGCTGAATTTCCGTTGAAACCTCGCGGACCACCAACGGCGCCGAGGGGCCGTATTGAAAGCTCACCCGGTCGAGGGTGACCAGGCCTTTGAGCTCACCGGCGGGCGAAACCTGGGAGCTATCCTGTTCCTTGGCCGTGTCCAAAACGTCGTTGATGCGCTCCAAATAGCTGCCCAAGAGCTGCAGCTGGAGGGCGGTCGCGACCAGGGCGGATAGGGGGCCGAGCACCCCGGCGGCCAACGCGTTCAGCGCCAGCATGGTGCCCAGGCTCAGCTCACCCGCGAGCACTTTGGAGGCGCCGAAGATCAAGATGACGAACGGTGACGCTTTGCCCAGGGCACTGAGCAGGGAATCGAAAATGGCGCTCAAGCGTCCTTGGGCCAGCGAGACGTTCAGCTCATCGACAAAGAGGTGGGTCCAATGCTCTACGGCTTTTTGCTCGGCGCCCATGGCTTTTAGGGTTTCGATGCCGGTCAGCATTTGGACCTGGTAGTTGCGGGAGGTGGCCTGGGCTTGCAACATTTCCGACATCAGGTCGCGGTAGCGTCGTTTGGTGGCCAAGAAGAGGGCGATGCGCACCGCGCCCAGGCCGACCACCAACAGCGTAAGCCCCGTGTGGACACTGAAGAGCACCAGGAAATACAGCCCCACGAGCACTCCGTCGAGAATGCCGGACATGGCGCTCGAGGTAAGGATCTCGCGGATGGTCGAGTTGCTGTTGAGACGCATCATCAGGTCGCCGGCCGATCGACGCTGGAAGAATGCGTAGGGCAAGTCAATCAAATGGCTCAGGAAGCCGAGGGTCATTTCCGCGTCGAGGTGGGTGCGCAAATGCAGCACCAGGTGAGCGCGGATCACCGAGGAGATCAAGTCGAAGAGCACAATGGCCGCCAACCCCAGGGATAGCACCGTAAGCAGCCGAACGTCGTGGCGCGGCACGACTCGGTCGACCAGCAGGCCGGTGACCCACGGGATCGCAAGGCCCAAGGCTTGGATCAGGACCGAAATGGTCAAAATGCGCCAGATCAGGCCTGACTGGGAAAGGATCTGTTGGAGGTACCTGCGGATTCCGGAAGGTTTCTGCCCGCCCGGCTCGAAGTCGTCCGCCGGCTGGAACACCAGGGCCACGCCGGTAAACGCCTGGCGGAGCTCCCGGCTGCCAACACGGCGGCGTCCGTGCAGGGGATCGACAATCCAAGCCCCGTCGGTCTCCAAGGAGTCCAACACCACCCAATGGTCGAAGCGCCAATGCAAGACGCTTCCCCGGGTCAGGTACTGAAGGTGTTGGATGTCGTCGATTTTGACCCCGCGGCCGCGCAAACCGAGTCGCCTGGCCGTTTCCACCAAGCTCAAAGCATCCGTGCCGTCGAGGCTGACTCCGGTCATCGCACGAACCTCGTCCAACGGCACGTATTTACCGTGAAAGGCGAGCACCATGGCCAGGCAGGCCACCCCACAATCGGAGCCGGCGGTTTGCTGCACGAACGGTATGGAGCGGGGGGTGCGGCCCCCCGGGCTGAGGCCCGCCAGGGCCGGGAACCGTTCGAGCAAAGCGGTAACGGTCGGGACCGCAGGGTTCATGGCTGCCTCCCCCAGGATTTAACACGGTTGAGCATGGGGAAGAGGCTCGTCAGCAGGCCGTCCGTGCGCACTCGAACCTCGGCGAGCCCCCGCATTCCGTCGTGAAAGGAGTAGCTGCGACCCCCGCTTTCAAAGGACTCGTCGGGCAAAACGGCGAAGACCAACACCACCGGCTCCTGCACCGACCCCATGTCGCCGTGGCCGACCAGTCGACGAACTTCCGCGGGTCCGAGCACCTCTTCGCTGACCCGATCGACAGTCAAGAATTGATAGGTGTCGCGGAATCCTTCCAGCTCGAGGCGCATCGGCATGTTCTCGCGAATCAAGGGGCGAAAATGCCCCGGCAAGGAGGCGATCACCGTGCGCTTTTGCCGATCGCCTACCACCGACATCACCGCCTCACCGGCTGATAGGTGGCGGCCGGAGGCGACCTTGAGCTCGCTGATTCGGCCGTCGATCGGCGACCGGAGACAGCGCTGCTCCAGCTGTTTCTCGGCCAGCTGGAGCTCGGCTCGCAATCGGCTCAAGGGTAGCTCGGTGCTCTTATCCGACGGCCACCGCAGTCGACGGATCAGAGCCTGCCGCAGCTCGAGGTGAATGCGCTCCAGCTCGGCGGTTTCGCGGGCGTCATAAAAACGGGCCACGATTTGGCCTTTTTTTACCGCTTGACCGTTGTCTGCTTCCAAGGCGGTCACCATGCCCGCGATCGGCGCTGAAAGTTCCACTTTTCCTTCGGTGCGCAGCACGAATTGGCCGGTGGCGTATTCGTCCGCCGGGGCCATCAGCACGGCAAAACCGGCGGCGACCAAGATCAGCAACATCCACCGAAAAGCTTTCGGAATCCATCTCGGCGAAAGTTGCAGTACCGAGCCCTGCTGCCGATAACCCCGCACATGCTGTGCCAGCGCCTCCTGGCGAAATAGGGTTTCGTCGAGGGTGCGAGCGGCGGTCGACACGGGCGTCTCGGCGGGCTCGGGTTCTTTGGGCCTGGCCTGCTGTGGGTTGGATGGGGTCGTGTCCATGGTTCTCGACCTACCTCAGGCGAGCACCGGCTCTTCGATCGGGTCGACGGTTTTCGCGCTGCCAATGTCTTGCTTGAGGGCCGCGACTCGGCGGATCACCGAATCGCTGATCGTGGGTCCAGCGGCGATGGATTTTTGCGACCGCCACCAAGTGGCGCAGTTGAAGCGTTCGCAGAGCTCCGGTCGGTCTTGATAGATGCCGCAGTGGAATCGAGGACGACCGTCTTGGGTGGATTGGCGCAGGTGGCGGCAATAGCCCAAATCCAGAACTACCTGGGGACGACCCGGGGCCGGCGAGAGGACAGCGCCGGCGATCGGCAGGGCCGGTGGGCTTTCCACCGAAATGCTCAGCTCCGGGTAGCTGTCGAGCAGAGGTTCCTTGAGCAGGGCGCTCAAAAACTCGGCATAGACCGGGTCGCCGGGTATGTGGATTTTGATTCGGCAGCACTCACCACAGTGGGTGCACAGCTCGCCGTCGATTTCCGAGGGTTTGAGCTCGGCCGGTTCGTGGATGTCGATCAAACCTCCGACGTAGCTTTGGCGCACGATCGACATGAGCTTGCCACGAGCTTGTCTGCGGAGTGCCGGATCCGTCAGGTCCAGGTCCTCATCCAATGCTTTCAACATTTGGTCGAGCAGCTCCTGGACCCGGAGGGGAGCTTGCAGCTTGGTCATCAGCAGCGAGGCGGGGCCGTGCAACGGTCGAATTTCGTAGCCGCTCTCGGATTGGAAAAGCAGGAAACGGCTGCCGGGCCGGACCGTTGCCCCTTCCACCGACCAGCCGGTTTCGGCGGTCCACAATCGGGCAGACCGGGTGATCACCACCTGTGTATCCGGTTCCTCGAGGCGCTCCGCGGGTCGACGTAACATGGCGGCCAGGAATCGCTCGGCGGGACTTTGTCGCTTGGCGGTGAGGTCCAAGGCCGTGCATTCGAGCTCGAAGATTTCCCGCGCGGATTTTGCCGCGCCGGTCCGCCCCTGGTGATCGAGTTGGTCGATGTGTCGGCTCAGGATTCCACGAAGGGCGGTGACACTTTCGTTTTCGAGGGCTCGGCCGTGGGAGCCTGCGTCCAACTGTGTGTCCAACTGTGCGTCTAGCTGTGCGCCCAACTGTGCGTCCAGCTGTGCGCCCAGCTGTGCCAAGCATTTTCGGGTCTGCACGAAGTGGAAAGGTGAAGCTTGTGATGCTGGGGCCTGCCGTAGAGGCTCGGCGCTGACCGGCAGCAGTATCGAAGGCACCTGCGACGGCAACTGCGAAGGTAGTTGGGGCGCGGCCAGACGCAAATAGAACATGCCGATCCCGGCTTCACCGGTCATCAGTCCGGGAGAGGAATCGCCGTGGGGGACTCCGCAACGCCACGGCCGACCCTGGCGAAAGTCGTCGAGGCCGTGGGCCGCGGCCCTGAGAGCCGCGGTTGCCAGGCTCTCGTCCTCCAACACTCGCGCCAGCTCCATGAGGATTTCGGCGTTGCCGAGCAAACCGTGGCAAAGGGAATGATTGGTCCGTTCCGGAAACTCCAGGGACCGGCGAGTCGCTTCAGCACAGCGCTCCAGAGCTGGGCGGTAGGGCTCGCTACCTAGGCAGCGCAAGAAGTGAGCCCGCACCAAACCAATTCCCGGAGCCCCGTGGCACCAAGCCTCCATGGTACCCGGCTCGGTTTGAACCGGGAAGGAGTCGGCCGCCACCTCGCGTTTGAGGTCGGCCCATCGCCCCTTTTCCACGTATTCGGCCAGCGGCTGATGGCGAAAGTCCGGCCAGGAGTCCCGGTCGGCGTCGTATTGGTCGTCTTCGTAGCGCACGGACTGCACGGCGTGGTCGAGGTAGCAAGGTATCCCGGTAAAGCGATAGAGCTCCAAGAAAGCGAGGCCGATGCCGCCGGCGCCGTGGGAAATGCCCAGTGGATTGCGCAGCACGCAAGGGTGCAGGGTGTCCCAGGAAATTCCCTCCGCCTCGAGGCGCCGTCGATCCATCAAAAGGTCGGCCAGACCCTTGGCGATGTCGAGCAAGCGCGGGTCCGGTGACTGACGGTAGATCTGGAGCAGCCCGAGGATCGATCCTGCCTCGCCGGCCACTAGGTCCAATCCGGCATGGTCCCGGCCTCGTCGGTATTCGAGCCCGCCGGCCATTTTTAGGCAAAGCTCCTTGGCCGTGGCGAGCCAGGTGGGCTCATCGGTGAGGGCGGCGAGCTCGGCACAGACCGTGGCGATGCCCACCGTTCCCGAGTAATAACCCCCTCGGGCAGGCAATTCCGCCTCCAGGCGCAGGGCGTGACGCAAGGCACCCCGGGCCGTTTCGAGAAAGAGCTCGTTGTGGGTCCGTTCGGCGGCCCGAAGAAGAAAGAGGGCGATACCGGCAGAGCCGGAATAGAGGTTTCCGTCCGTGGGTTCGAAGTCCGACGTTTCCCTCGAATCCTCGTCGGCTGGGTCCCGCCGGGCAATCCGCCAGCTACACTCGCGGCCGTTCCCAAGGTTCGTCCCTTGGGTTGACCCTTGGGATGACCATAGGGCCGACGCACACAGGTTTTGGGCAATTGAAACCGCGCAGTCGAGGAAACTCTGACGTTCCGATTCTTGAACATCGAGGGTCATGACGAAGCTCCATGATGGTTTGTGGGGGTGCGGCCGGCTGAGGTGCGGCCGGCTGAGGTGCGGCCGGCCGAGGTGCGGCCGGCCGAGGTGCGGCCGGCGGCGCCCAGAGCGTGGGCGGCCAGATCGGCGAGCTGGACTTCCTGGGGAATGCTCCAACCCAAACGGTTGTGGTGGACGTGCAGGTAGCCGGCGAGAGCCGATTCAAAATCCCATGGATCCCACGCCGTGCCCGGAGTGGGTCCACCGATCGTGGCCAGGCTGAGGTGGGCCCGACGACAGGCCTGGTGCCAGCTGTCGAGCAACGGCACGCCGAACACCTGCCGCGCCGGGGTATCGGGGCGTGAGGTCTCGAATCGTTCGATCAAGGCTTGAACCGGCCCGATCAAGGGCGCGGCGAGCTGATCGTGGCCCTGGAGGCGCTGCCCAACCGCGTCGGGATCGTCGGCGGTCCTGCGGCAAAGTCCCAGGTAACCGTTGGAATAGCGACGCAGGAAGCCTGCCGCCGCCTCCGAGCCGGGGAAGAATTCCCGCGCGAAAACGACTGCCAGGAGGAGGGATTGGCCGAATAGCGCCGGCTTTGAAGGCCGGCTGTCGGCTCCGCGCTGCCCGTCGGCTCCGCGCTGCCCACCGGTGCCGGACAGCATCTCGAGGCTGGTGCGGCTCGAGGCCTGGAAGAATCGCTCGGCGATGGCCAAACGTTTCGGTCCACCGTAGCGCTCGATTTCCGGGTGATAGGCCACCTCGCGGACCCCCGGTGGATCCACGGGCGGCCCAGCTGCCCGTCGGCTGAGGTGGCTCACCGCGGTTTCGATAGCGGCTGAGATCTCTCGGGGCTCGGCCCATGGGCTCGGTTGGATCCGCAGACGAATATGCGACTTCGGGTCCGAATAGCGGATGAAAAAGTAACGCTCGATCTGTCGCTCGTCCAAGAGCTGTTGGATCAATGGGCGAACCCCGGAGACCAAGAGGTGGTCTAGGTCTTCACCGTAAAGGTCTCGGCCGAAGTAGATGTGCTTGCTGAGCCACATCACTCGAACTCGCGATCCAGCTGGGCGATGAATTCGGTCGCATGGCCTTGGCCCCGCCGCGTCGGCAGGGTGTCCGGCGACGGCAAGACCTCTTCGAATTGGATCCGGCCCGAATAATCCTTGATCACCTCCAAGAGCAGCCGGCAAAGCATGGCGGAGGCAAAGCTCAAGAATTGGGGTTTGTGGGTGGGCCGGCGAACTCGTCGTCCGGTCGGCCGGGCAGAGTCGTCGGTGGTCGGCCCGTTGACCCGTGGCACAAAGAAGAAAACTTCTTCGGGCAAACCGGCTTCTCGATGCCAGCGATGCAGGGCGCCGAAAGCCTCCACCGGGCTTTTGCCGCGCACCCGTCGGCGTAGGAGTTCCGCAGGAACCGACCAACTGCCGCGAGACAACACCACACGCCGTTCGAAGATCATCCGGGGGCGGTAGATCACCTCCTGCTCTCCGGGCGTCGCAGAGCCGTCCTGCTCCGGGGTTATGGGGGAGCCGTCGAATTCCCAGGGCAGACAAATACGGTGGGAAACAAAGGGTGTGAAGAGGGCCAAAACCCTGAAAAGCGGCGGTCGGCGGAGGCTGTTGACGAAACCCAGGTCCACGGGTAGCACGACTTTGTCCAAGCCGGGATGCAAGAGCTGCATGCGGATGGGCTGATCGGGATCGGGTCGGACCTCCAGGTCGGCGAGTGCCAGGTTGGTGTTTGGGTCGAGGCCCGTCAGACGGGCCGGGTAGTTGATCTGCCAATCGGTCAGCTCCGGATGCAAGTTGGCGTTGAAGCTGAATTCGCCGTCGTCGCACAGTTCGGCAACCACCGCGCCGGGAAACCTCCGGCTGAGGGCGCGCAGGCGCTCGGAGATAAGCGGATCCAGGTGATTCAAAAAACGTGACATATATCGACCCATGCCCACTTGGGTCGACTGCTGATCCACCAATAGGGCGTCCTCCCCAAAGGCGGAGCCGCGGGGGATCAGCTGGAGAAAAAGAGATACGGAATCGAAGTCGTTGGTGATCGGCAAGGTGTCGATGCCTTCGAGGTCCGTGCGATCGAAGTGCACCGCGTCCGCCCGAGGATTTTGTTGCCACCTTCGGGCCAGGATCGTCCGCAGCTCAATGGCCGAGCGGATGGCCCGGGGCAACGTCGGCAAGCCGAAAGGATCTACCGCCTCGGCATAGGTGGCGATGCTCGGATCCCGTTCTTGGTGCAGGGTCTTTTGGTAGACCTGAGCGTAGAAGCTGGGAAAGAAGTCGAGGAAAGGCACGCTCTCTCGGCCGCCGAACTCGCGCTCGAAATGGGCTCTCATATTCGCCTGATGACACCAATGCAGGGAGCAGCGGCTCATCCAGGCCACCCAATGGGCGAGGGAGTTGAAGGCGGGTTTCAGGCGATGAAAATCGGCCTGCACGGGTGCTGTTAGGTAGGAATCTTCGTAGAACAGGTTTCGCGCCAGCAGCTGCTTTTGCTCGCCGAGAATTCCGGCCTCTGTGGTCAGCTGATCACCCTGTTCTTCGTCGACAAGGTGTTCCTCGCCGACACGGTGCTCCTCGGCGACACTGTGCTCTTCGCCGACACGGTGCTCCTCGGCGGTTGGGCAAAGTGGATTCCGAGCGTCGGTGTCGAAGATTGAATCGAGATGTTTCCGAGCCCGTTTCAATAGAGTGAGCCGATCCTCGGCCTGGAGATCTGCAAACTCCAGACGTTCCTTTTCGAGCGCGCGCAGGGATCGGCGCAAGCGCTGAGCCAGATCAGAACGGGATGCCCGCAGACGTTCCAAAAGCTTTGGGGCCCAGCTCAGCTCGTGATCGGCGATCGAGGTATTGAGCTGGAGAAAACCCGCGTCGAGCATTTGGTTGATCCGCGGTCGGATTTGGTCGGCAGCTGCTCCAAAGGCCTCGGCAAGCTCTCGCACCAGATCCTCGTAAGGGCAGGTTCCACCGTGGTCTCGGATTCTGTCGAACGTCCAGACGACCGCGGGCAGGGCCGGCAGCTGGACGATTTTTTCCAGACCACCCCGGGGAGAGAGCAGGGTGAAACCCTCGGCGGTCTGCCGGAGACTGGGGTTGAGGGTCACCTCGAGCTCGGGAAAGAGGTCCGGTTCCTGCCGCAATAAGCGAATGAGAGCCGCGTAGAGCACCTTGTTGAGCTCGAGGGCCGAGTTCGGCCCGTGTTCCGGCAGGCGAATCAATGGGTCCGCGCGGTGGCCCGCGCCCTCGGGTTGCCAGCTCACGGAGGCGATGGAAGTAAAGGAGCCGAAGGGGGTGGTTTTGGTGGCGGCCCGGCTGTAGTACTTGAGCAAGCTACGGTCGAGGCGTGTGGAATCGCGCTCGTGGGGTGCCGGTCGATCGCGGGTGCGCTTGTCGCGGTTGTGTTTGTTGCGACGGTCGAAAACGATCGGGCTCGCCAGGGCGAGCGCGTTGAGAAAACGGGGATGCTCGGTCAAGCGATTTAAGATTTCCGCATGTTTCACCAGCTCCGTTTCGTGAGTGCCGTCAGCCTGCTGCGCCCGGTCCGCGAGCTGGTCCTGGGCGTCGAGCCAATCGCTGAGGGTTTGAACCAGTTGGACATCGGTTTTTAAACGATGAATCTTTTTTTCGTGGGTTGGGCTGAGCTTGCCCTTGCGCCTGAGGTATCGCGCTGCGGCCAAAAGATCCCGCCGAACGGTCGGTGTGGCCTCGCCGACGGCTCGGTGCAGCTCCAACGCCAGCCGGGCTTGGGCCGATTGCACCGCGGATTCGAGTTCTGCGAGGCGACTTAAAGCTTTTAGGGTGGCGGAGGATCGGAGGGCGGCGAGATCCGTAAAGGGACGATCGGCGATCCGGCAAACGCCGAAGGGAAAGAGCCGATAACCGCTGGATCCTAGAGGCAGACCCGGCTGTGCATTGGTTTCGAGGTCGGCGGCGGTCATGGGGCTCATGGGCGTTCTCTCGTGATGGGTTGGGGGAATGGAAAAGCGGGCTGCAGAATCTCCACGCTGCTGCCCGGTCTTAGAAGTATCGAGTCGGTGCCGGACGATGACTGTCCGTCAGCTCGTTCGCATCAAGTGCAACCGCCGGGGACGTTGGTGTGGCAGAGGTTCGGTAGATAGGTGGGATCGGCGTTGCAGCCTTCGACGTTGGTGAAACAGCCGCCGGCTTCCGAAGGGCATTCCCAATAGTTGGTAGGGCCACATTTGGAATTGCAGGTGGCGCCCGAGGTATTGCAACCCAAGGTTCCACCCGCGATTCGTCCGAGCTCACCGCGGGACAGGGGTTTCACCTCGAGGCTCGCGAAGGCTTGGTCCAGGTCCTCGAGGGCGTTGCTCAAACCGACGTTTTTGTTGTTCTTGTGGTTCTTGGTCATTGTGTTTCTCCTGTGGACAGGTATTCCGTTTTATAGATCAACGTTGCGAAGGCAGCGCGTGGAGACCGGAGTGAAGGTTTGCCGGGGTTGGGTGTTTGTCCCCAACCGTTGGCAATGGCGATTCCGGCCCTGATCACGTATCAAAAAAAGGAAAAAATATTTCTTGATACGACCCGGCGCCGAACGTCGCCATTTAAGGGAGGGCTCATCGTGTGAGCCGTTTCGAAACCGGCAGTTGTTGCCGGCCTCGTGCCTTTCGTGAAAGGGCTGATATCCCATGATTTGCAACAAAAGTCGTGCAGCAGCAGTAGAAAGGCAACGAGGGGTAACCCCATTCAGAACCCGGGAGAAAAAGAAATGATTCGTATTCAGAAAAGCGTTCGCGTGCTCGGAGCCGGTCTTTGCACCTTGACCTTGGTCGGGCTTGCCTGTTTGGCGCCCCCTACCCAAGTTCAAGCGGCGGATTGTGGAGAAGGCGGAGCAGGCGGTATCGGCAACGGCCGTTGGGTCTCCACGGCAGAAGCCCAGCTGCGTACCTTGAACGGAGATTGTCCGGAAGGTGCGGTCTGCCAGGAGTGGTGTTTGACCGTCTGCCACCAGGATGAGCCCCAAGGGGTTTTTGACTGCTTCCCGGAGTGAGGCAGCTCGGAATTCGCGAGACTAGATTCAGGTTCGCTAAGGTTCCTTGATCGGCGGATGCGCCGCCCCGCATCGGTCGATTGGCCGCCCGCAGGTGGTTTGGGTGGCCCGTAGGTAGTTTAGGCGGCCCCCGGGTGGTTTGTGCGGCCCCAAAGAACCCTGTCGCAACTTAGGAAGCATCCATGGCAACAGCCAAGCAATCAGACATTACGACCCTACTTGTGGCGTGGCGTGAAGGCGATCCCGAGGCCTTGGTGGCCCTGATGCCATTGGTCTATCGGGAGCTGCGGAACATTGCAGGTCACCTGCTGCGGGGTGAGTGGTCGGGGAAACCGCTCGAAACATCGGCTTTGGTACACGAGGCCTATTTGCGCTTGGTCGATCTAGACCGAATGAGCTGGCGTAATCGGGCCCACTTCTTCGCCATGAGCGCACGTCTGATGCGCAGGGTCTTGGTGGATCAGGCCCGCTACCACTGTCGGGAGAAGCGGGGAGGGGGAGACCTCAGGGTAGAGACCGCCGAGCTCAGGGCGGTGGCGTCGGAGCGTTCTCCCGACGTGATTGCCGTGGATGAAGCGATGACAGAGCTGGTCAAGATCGACTCGGCCCTGGCGGAGATCGTTGAGCTGCGTTTTTTCGGCGGCTTGGATCGCGACGAAATTGCCGAGGTGACGGGCCTTTCCAGCGCCACGGTCAGTCGTCGTTGGGCCACGGCTCGGGCGTGGTTGATCCGTTATCTGAGCCGAGACGAGCCCGGAGATCCGTCGTCGCCCAAGGGTGAAGCGGGTGATCGCAAGCGTGAGCAGCCGAGTCGGAGTCGGCACCATGGCTGATTCGGATTTCCCGGGCACGCGGAATGATCGAAGTGCCGACGACCGGACAGGCGATCGGCGAACGGGCGACCCGGACAGGTCGAGGTGGAAGCAGATCTTTGCCATTTTCGAGCTGGCTTTGGAGCAGCCGCCCGAAGCCAGAAGTCTGTTTTTGGACGAGTACTTCTCAGCTGAGGACCCCGGGGCCGAGCTTCATCGTCGGGGTGTCGAAGAGCTGCTGAGTGCACACCTGCAGCAAGATGCAGAGCTTCGTTTGCAGCCTTTCGTCGGCCGGGATGCCCCGCCGCCCCTCGATCCGGTCGACATCGATGGCTCAAAAAAACCGGGGGAAGACCCGGCGACCTGGGATTCCGCGGTGCGCACGTCCGCTGCCGACGGCGAATCCTCCGAGCCCGTTCTCGGCCCTTATGTTCTTTTACGAAAAATCGGCCAGGGCGGCATGAGCACAGTCCACCTGGCGGCCCGGCGGGACGATGCCTTCAGGCGACCGATGGTGATCAAAGTCGTGCGCGACGATATGGAAAATCCTTCCATGTTGCGTCGCTTGAGGGTGGAGCGACAGATTCTCGCCACCCTGGAGCACCCTTATATCGCCACCCTTTACGACGGCGGCAATACCGCTGAAGGTGTGCCGTATTTCGTCATGGAATATGTGGAAGGGCAGCCGATCGACGTATATTGTCGGGTGAATCGCCTTTCCTTGGCCGAGCGTCTGAAACTCTTCCGAAAGGTTTGTGAGGCGGTGCAATATGCCCACCAGAACTTGGTGGTGCACCGTGACATCAAACCGTCCAACATTCTGGTCACCCAGGACGGTGATCCCAAGTTGCTCGACTTCGGCATCGCCAAAGTGCTGGACCCGGGTTCGGGTTTCGTGGGCTCCGCCGGGTGCCTGGACATGGAGCTGACCGCGCCCTGGCAGCGATTGCTGACCCCCAGCTTCGCCAGCCCGGAGCAAATCCGCGGGGATGCAATAACCACGGTCAGCGACGTGTACTCCCTCGGCGTGCTCTTGTATCTGTTGCTGACCGGCGGATTACCCCATTCCTTCGAGGGGCGATCCCTGAGGGCAATCGAGCGCTTATTGACCGACGAAGAACCGGTCAAACCCAGTCGCGCGGTTTCTTCAGGTGAGTCGGGCGAGCGTGAAGTCAACGGCCGCAGAAGCGGGGGCGACGGAAGCAAGCCCGGAATCGAGAGCGGTGCAGGCGTCCAAGAGCCTCTGAGTGGCGACATCGACGCGATTATCCTGAAAGCACTGCGTTCCCTGCCGTCCCAACGATATGGTTCCGTCGAGCGATTTGCGGAAGATATCGAACGGTTCCAGACAGGATTTCCGGTTCGGGCACGGGCCGGCAGCCGACGCTACCGCTGGGGTAAATTTCTGCGTCGACACCGCCGTTGGGTGGCCGCGGTTGCCGGGGTCGTGACCTTGGTTTTTCTATTCGCCCTCAGCTCCTTGCTGCAAGCTCGCCGGGTGGCTTTCGAACGGGATAAAAAAGCACAAGTTGTTTCGTTGATTCAACAAATCTTCGAGCTCAGCGACCCCTACGTTCTGCCGGGCGAGGAGCTGACGGTACGCGAAGCTCTCGAACGGAGTTTGCCTGTGATCGGCGAAGGGTTGCGGGATCAGCCGGAGGTCAGGGCAGAGCTGCTGCACACCGCGGGTTCGATATCGGTCAGCCTAGGGGCTTACGGTTTGGCCAAGGAATACCTGCAAGAAGCTCTCGACCTGCGCACTCGGTCTTTGGGTCGGAACCATCCCGAGGTGGCCGAAACCACCCGAGCTTTGGCGACCGCCCACCGTCAGCTGATCGAGCTCGACCAGGCCGAAGCGCTAGCCCTGCGTGCTCTGGAGCTCACCCGGAATCGAGTGGGTCCCGGCCATCCCGATTTGGCCCCCGCCTTGCTTGAGTTGATTTCGGTGTATTGCTATCGCGAGCAATACGAGGCGGCCGAGCCTTTAGCTCAAGAGGTTCTCGAGCTGACCCAAGAGCTGCCCGAAGCAAGCCCACTGCGCGTGGCGGCTCTCGAATACCTAGCCCAGGCTTATAGCTCCCAAGGGCGATATGCCGAGGCGGCGGAGCTCAATCGTCGCGCCCTGGCCCTTTCCCGGCAGCATTTCGGCGGTGCTCATCCGTCCCAGGTCACCACCCTGGGCAATCTCGGCGTGCAGCTACGGCGCGGCGGCGACTTGGAGGGTGCGAGATCGGCCATGGAGCAGGCGATCGAGTTGCGCTCCCAGATTTTCGGCGAGCAGCAGACGGACCCGGCTTTGCTCAATAACTTGGCCGGAATATTCTTTGCGTCGGGCGATTTCACGGCCGCGGAATCGACCTACCGTCGCGCCCTCGAGGTGGTGAAGGAGAAACATGGCGAGCGCAATTGGATGACCTTTTCCCTCGGTCTGCGAATCGCGCGAGCGCTCACCCACCAAGGCCGGGCGGCCGAGGCGGAACGGCAAGTTGTGGCGTTGCAAGAGCATAGCCCCTTGGAAGCCGGGCATTGGATGCGCGCCGAGGCCGAAAGCATACTCGGAGAAGCCATCAGCGCGCAGGGCCGCTGCGCCGAAGCCGAACCCATGCTGGTGGGCAGCTATCGAGCGATCTTGGATAAGAACAGACGAACACGGGTCCGGGGCGACGCGTTGGAACGGCTCAAGACCCACCTCGTTCGCTGTGGGCAAACAGAGAGAATCGCCGCTTTCGAAGCGCTGCTGGACCGGGACAAGGAATAGCCTCTGATCTCAACAGAGATTTCCGTTCTCTAATAAACGGTCCCGGCCCTATTTGGACCTCGCCCCAGCCTGCTAAGCCCCACAGAAATTCGACCGACTGATAGAATTTTAGGCTGGCTTCCGATTCGAAACCAGAGCGAGTCGAACCAGAGCGAAAGGATCTCTTTCGCTCGAAACATTTCTTATTTACGGAGATCTCTCCATGTGCCGCGTCACCGGCTCGTTGCTGCCTGTCCATGGCTGGGCGTTTCTTCTTTTGCTTTCATTCTCGACCGGCACCCAAGCCCAAGTCTGCCAATCGAACCTCGACCTCGGCTTCACCAACATCTCGG
>CBDUGP010000070.1:0-53392 GCA_965366625.1 uncultured bacterium | reverse complement strand
CTGGGCTACACATCGACCTTCAATATCCAAGCTGAGAGCTGTCGCCCCACATCTGTGACGCAGGCCCTGGTTGAGGGGGCTTGTTGACGGCCTTCGGAGGATGAATTACTCTGGACTCTAGTCCCCTGAGCTTCTTGTTGGGGCCGATGAGAAATAGTAGATAAGGCCTGGGATTGACGGACCTTAATGGAACGCAACGAATACGATCTTCTGCTCGGCCGCTTGGCCGTTCACTTCAACCTTCTGTCTAAAGAGCAGGTGTCGGAGGCTCTACAGCGCCGACGACTTGTGGACGAAAGCCTGGACTTCGCCGCTTTTTTGGTGTCGGAGAGCTATTTAGCTCCGGACACCTACCAAAAGCTTGAAAAGGCTCGTCACCAATATCTGCAAAAGAACGGTTTACAGCCACCTGCCGGGGCTGCTCAGCCCGCTGCTCCGGCAGCTCCACAGCCGGCGGCTCCTCTGCGGCCCACCGTGCAGTCCACCGTGCAGCCCATCGCTCCGTCTCCGCCGGCATCTCAACCGAGTTCTTCCCCTGCGACCGATGGGGTCCTGCAGCTCGATCCGAACGATACGAGCCCGGTCCTGCAATTGGACCCGTCCGAGCCCCTGCCGATGGCGCCCGTAGCGCCCCAACCCGTAGCGCCCCAACCCGTAGCGCCCCAACCCGTAGCGCCCCAACCCGTAGCGCCCCAACCCGTGGCGTCCGAGCCGGCTGCGACTCAGCCGATGGCTGCCCAGCCGGCGGCTCCACCGATGGCGGCTCCGGCCGAAGCGCCCCAGCCGGTGGCGGGGGGTACGGGCCAATTCAAGCTGAATTACACGCCCCAGGTGGACTTGCAGAATCTATTGCAGCAAGCCGCCCAACTCGGAGCCAGTGATCTACATCTCCATTGCCAGGCACCGGTGAGGCTCCGCCTTCACGGATCGATGGAAGACGCCTCGCCGATCATCGATCCCGAACGCAGCGAGCAGCTGATCATGGGTTTGCTCACCGACGAGCAGAAAGCGGTTCTCGAGGAGCGATGGCAGCTGGATTTTTCCTTTGAGATCCCAGGTGTCGGACGGTTTCGGGCCAACTCCTACCGACAGCAAAAAGGGCTCGACGCGGTCTTTCGCGTGATTCCACCTCGGCCTCCGACCCTCATGGACCTGGGTTTGCCGGCGGATTTGTCGCGGGTGATTTCGTTCCACCAAGGCATGGTCCTATTTACCGGGCCCGCCGGCTGCGGCAAGTCGTCGACCATGGCGGCCATGGTGCGGTTGATCAATTCCGATCGGCCGGACCACATTCTGACGGTCGAAGATCCGATCGAATATGTGCATCCGTCGCTGAAATGTGTGGTCAACCAACGCGAGGTCGGTCCCCACACCGGATCGTTCGCCCGGGCCCTGCGCGCGGCCTTGCGCGAGGATCCAGACGTGATCGTCATCGGTGAGTTGCGGGATCTCGAAACCATTGAGCTGGCGTTGACCGCAGCGGAAACCGGGCATTTGGTGTTGGGCACTTTGCATACCTCGAGCGCCATCCGCACGATCAACCGGCTGCTCGGTGTGTTTCCGCCGGAGCAGCAAAACCAGATTCGCACCATGGTCTCAGAGTCTCTCCGTGCGGTGGTCTCGCAGCGACTGGTTCCCAAGGCCGACGGTACCGGCCGAGTGGCGGCCATCGAGGTGTTGATGAACTCCAAAGCCATCGGCAATCTGATCCGAGAAAAGAAGACCTTCCAAATACAGAGTCAAATGCAGACCGGCGCCAGCCAAGGCATGGTGTTGCTCGATAACTCGTTGGGTGATCTGGTTCAGTCCAAGACCATTACCCGAGAAGAGGCGCTGCGCAACGCTGAAGACCCGAAGCGGTTCGCCTGAGGCTGTGGCTGTGGCTGTGTCTGAGGCTGTGGCTGTGGCTGTGACTTGGAGCAGTCCATGACGAATTCCGACATCCAATTTCCAAATCTCATCCCGAATTTCACCTGAGTCTGCCGCGGAGAACCCATGGCCAGGATCGACGAGCTTTTTCGCTATCTGAAGGACAACAAGGGATCGGATCTGCATCTCGCTGCCGGCCTCGCGCCGCGCATTCGGATCCACGGGGGGCTGTCAGAGGTGCAGGGATGGTCGAAGCTCAGCCACGAGGAACTCGAAGCGATGTTGAGCGAGATCACCGACGAGGAGCAATGGGCTTCCTATGACGCGTGCGGAGACCTGGATTTTGCCTATGGTCTGGCCGGAGTGGCTCGATTTCGAGCCAACTTCTTGCGTCAGGAAAACGGCGCCGGTGCGGTCTTTCGCATTATCCCGGAGAAGATCCTCACCTGTGAGCAGCTGAATATGCCCAAGGCCATTACCGACTTGGCCGATTTACAGCAGGGCATGGTGTTGATCACCGGCCCGACGGGCTCCGGCAAGTCGACGACCTTGGCGGCGGTCATCGATCGGATCAACACAAATTATCGCAAGCATATTCTGACCATCGAAGATCCAGTCGAGTTTGTGCACCCCAACCGAGGATGTGTTTTCTCCCAGCGAGAGGTTCACCACGATTCCCACAGCTTTGCCGACGCCCTGAAAGTGGCCGTGCGCCAGGATGCGGATGTGGTGCTAGTGGGTGAGATGCGCGACCTCGAAACGATTTCGTTGGCAATTACCGCGGCGGAAATGGGGGCGTTGGTCTTCGGCACCCTGCATACCAATAGCGCGGCTAAAACCATCGACCGTTTAATCGACGCCTTTCCCGCCAACCAACAGGCTCAAGTTCGCACCACCCTGGCGGAATCGATCGCCGCGATTGTCTCCCAGTTGCTGCTGCCCACCGTCGATGGGCAGGGCCGGTGTGCGGTCCATGAGATCCTGCTCAAGACCCCCGGTTTGCCGAATGTGGTCCGTGAAGGCAATACGCCGATGTTGCGGTCGATCATCCAAGGGGGACGTGGGATCGGCATGTGCATGATGGACGATTCGTTGGAGGAAAGGGTCAAGGAAGGTAAGGTCAGCGCTCAGGAGGCCTGGAGCAAGGCCCAAGAAAAACAGCGTTTTGAGCAGATCATCCGAAAGCAGGGCGGGACCGTTCCCACCGGTGCAGGGGCCCACTAGCACCGGCCTTCAGGTCTCTTTCGCCAATTTGCCGATTCGCCTATTTGCCAATGGGCTCGGTGAATCACCGGCTCTCCAGCCCGACCCCTGGGCTTTGGCTGGTTTTCGAAATTTCTAGATTCAATCCCGAGAATTCCCAAACCCAGATGGATCCCACGAGGAAAGACATGTTGAAACCCCACCGTATTCCAGTCCTGATGTTGCTCCTGATCTCGAGCTGCTGGCTCGCCGCCTGTGCCGGGCCGGAGCCCGAGTCTGAAGCTCCAGCGACGACAGAAAGCGAGACCCAATCGCCGATGCAAGAGAAACTTGCCCAATACACCTCTTTCCGCCTCACCACCGATCTCCAGGCCCTGTCCGACGATCAAAAGAAGATGATTCCGATCTTGATCGAGGCGGCCCAGGCCATGGACGAAGTCTTTTGGTTGCAAGCCTATGGGGACAAAGAGGCCCTTTTGGCCGGACTCGACCCGGACACCCGCCGTTTTGTGGAGATCAACTACGGTCCATGGGACCGGCTCGACGACAATCAACCGTTCGTAGAAGGCGTGGGCCCGAAACCTCCCGGCGCCAACTTCTATCCGATCGATGCGACCCGCGAAGAACTCGAAGCTGCGGCCAAAGACGATCCGACTATCCAGGGCCTCTACACGGTGGTGCGGCGGGGCGAAGACGGCACTTTGTCGACCGTCCCCTATAGCCAGGCCTATTCGGAAGCCTATGCGCGGGCATCGGCCAAGCTCAAAGAAGCCGCCGCCTTGGCCGAGGACCCCGGGTTCAAAAAATACCTGGAGCTGCGATCCGAAGCGTTGCTCAACGACGATTACCTCGCCAGTGATCTGGCGTGGATGGATATGAAAGAAAACGTGCTCGACGTGGTGATCGGCCCCATCGAGACCTATGAAGACAAGATCTTCGGCGCCAAAGCTGCCAGCGAAGCCTATGTCTTGGTCAAGGATCGGGCTTGGAGCGACCGGTTGGCGAAGTACGCGGCCATGTTGCCGACGTTGCAAGACGGCCTACCCGTAGACGACACCTACAAACAAGAAGAACCGGGCAGTGATTCGGATCTCGGTGCCTACGATGTCGTCTACTACGCCGGTGATTGCAATGCGGGCTCCAAGACCATTGCCATCAACCTGCCCAACGACGAGCGGGTGCAATTGGAAAAAGGCACCCGACGCCTTCAGCTGAAGAATGCCATGCAGGCGAAGTTCGAAAAGATCATGGTGCCGATTAGCGGCGAGCTGATTGCCGAAGAGCAACGGAGCCGAGTCACCTTCGATGCCTTCTTCGGCAACACCATGTTCCACGAGGTGGCCCATGGGTTGGGCATCAAGAATACTCTCGACGGCAAAGGCACCGTGCGCCAAGCCCTGGAAGAGCATGCCTCGGCTTTGGAAGAAGGCAAGGCGGATATTCTGGGTCTCTACATGGTCACCGAGCTGCACGCCCAAGGCGAGATTGACAACGCCTTGGAGGAAAATTACGTCACGTTCTTGGCCGGTATTTTCCGTTCGGTTCGATTCGGCGCCGCTTCCGCCCACGGTGTGGCCAATATGATCCGTTTCAACTTCTTCCGTGAGCAAGGGGCCTTTGCCCGGGACGAAACGAGCGGCACTTATCGGGTCGACCATGACAAAATGCGCTCGGCGATGGCCGAGCTGTCCAGAAAGATCCTGACCCTTCAGGGGGACGGCGACAAGGCTGCCGTGGCCAACTTTGTGCGCACCTACGGCAAGATCGATTCCGCGTTGCAGGCCGACTTAGACCGCCTCTCGGCCGCCGGCATTCCTGTCGACGTGGTTTTCGAGCAAGGCGCCGACGTGCTCGGTCTTTGAGGACGCGGGAAGGATTGAGCAGACCGCGCGAAGTATCGAGCGTCGGTCGTCGCTCGGGGGGAGGGCAATAGTCTGCAATGATCGGTCGCGAGATACTGCACTACGAGATCCTCGGCCGCCTCGGTGGAGGCGGCAGTGGAGAGGTGTACCTCGCACGGGATCAAAAGCTCGGCCGCGACGTGGCCATCAAACGCTTGGTGGCCGACCGGCGCTTAGATCCGGACCGCATCCATCGCGAAGCCAAAGCTCTAGCCGTCCTCAGCCATCCGAATATCGTTACGGTTCACGCTGTCGAGACCGTTGGCGACGAGCAGCTTTTGGTCATGGAGTTGGTGGAGGGCACGTCGCTCAATCGAATGTTGTCCGCCGATGGGTTGGCCCCCGAGGCCGTCCTGCATTGGGGTGCCCAGCTCGCCCAAGCGGTGGCCGCGGCCCATGAGGCTGGGGTCTTACACCGGGACCTAAAACCCGCGAACATCATCATCACGCCCGATGGTCGGCTCAAGATTCTCGACTTCGGCTTGGCGGAGGTTGGAGACGACACCGCTGAGGATGAGGACGAGACCATCAGTCGGATCGCGGCGATCACCGGCACCGTGGCCTATTTGGCACCGGAGCTGATCCTCGGGCGTCGGGCAACTACTTCGACCGATATTTTTGCCGTCGGCGTGGTTCTCTATGAGATGGCGACGGGCCGTCGACCCTTCTACGCGGATAGCTCCGTTGAGCTTTTGGCGACCATCGTCAATGATCCGATCCCATCGGTCCAAAGCCTTGTGCCGGGTTTTCCAAAATCTTTAGCTCGAGTGATCGAAGGCGCTTTGGCCAAGATCCCGGAGGAACGACCGGAATCCGCCCGCCAGTTGGCCGACACCCTCGAAGCACTGCGGGCCCGGTCTGCCAAGGGGTCTGAGCGAGGGTTGAAGGCCGTCTTGGCAATGCTGGTGCCGGCCTTGATGGCTGGTCTGGGTTGGTGGTTGGGAACGGATTTGGGGAGTCGCAGTCGGGAGGAACAGTCGGCGCAGATCGCCGAAGCCCGGCGTCAGCGGATCGCTGTGCTGCCCTTCGAAAGCGTAGGCCCTCCCGAAAACGATTATTTCGCGGCGGGTTTGACCGAAGAAGTCACCGGCCGGCTGGCCGCCGTGGCGGGTCTCAGGATTCTCTCTCGCACGAGCACCTCGCGATACGCGGCATCGGATTTGCCGATCCGAGAGATCGGCCGGATGCTCGAAGTCGATTACGTTTTGGAGGGGGTCGTCCAATGGGGTCTGCACGGCAAGGCTGGACACAGCGGACCCACTAGCAGCGACCCGATCGGCGACCCGATCGGCGACCAGATTGGCGACCAAGTCAGGGTCGGCACCCAATTGGTTCGGGTCGACGACGAAAGCCTGGTGTGGTCCAGCAGCTACGACAAAGTTCTCGAAGATATTTTCGCCGTGCAAACAGAAATCGCCGAGGCGGTGATTCATCAGCTCGGAGTGGCCCTCTTTCCGGAAGAAGAGGAAGCGCTCAGGTATCGACCGACCTCCGATCTGGCGGCGTATCAAAATTACCTCCAAGCCATCGTTTTTCGTCATCGGCCGCTCAGTGACGATATCGATCGCCCGATCCGCCTTTTGGAGGCAGCGGTGCACAGGGACCCTGAGTTTGCCCTGGCTTGGGCGGAGCTAGCCCACGCTCACTCGAAATTGCACCACTACGGACACGATCGCAGCGCGTCTCGGCGGGCTCTGGCCCGTGAGGCGATCGATCGAGCTTTAGCTTTGGATCCCGGTTCAGCGGAAGTTCATTTGGCCCATGGTTATGTCTTCTATTGGGCGGAGCGAAAGTATCCGGAAGCCCTCGGAGAACTCGCCCTGGCGGCCCCGGGTTTGCCGAACGATGCCAGGCTTTTTTCCGCCCAGGCGTTTATCCTGCGTCGGCTCGGGCGTTTTGAGGAATCCCTCGTCAAACACGCCCAGGCGCGGGAACTCGATCCCTTGGGCGACCAATACGATCGGAGCATGGCGGTCACCTTGTACTTCTTGGGGCGGTACGACGAAGCGGCTGAACACCTGGTCCGCGCGGTCGAGCTGGCACCCGGGGAGCCCTTCAACCAAACCCTGCAAATCCAGCTGGCCTGGATGCGAGGAGATATCACGGCCGCACGCGCGGTCCTGGACAGCTTGATCGCCGCCGCCGGAGATCGTCCGTTGCGTCCGCAGGTGCTGGCTTTGATACTCAATCAGCTGGTGTTTGAAGGCCGGGTTGCCCAGGCTTATGAACGTCTCGCGGCCGCCGATGTAGACCATTTCAGCTGGACCATTAGGCTGCACCCGAAATCGTTGTTCCAAGCCGAGCTGGCCCGCCAGCTGGGAATGTCGGTCGAGGAAAGAGCCCACGCAGAGAAGGCCTTGCAGTGGGTTGACGAGCATCTGGCGAATAATCCCCATGATGCTCGCTTGCACGGTGCCCGAGGTTTGGCCCTTGCCGCGCTGGACCGGGGCCGCGAGGCCGTCGCTGCCACGGAGCACGGCATTCTCTTGTTGCCGCTCGAAAAGGACGCGTTGAACGCTCCAGCTCGATTGCTCGAGGCGGCCAAAGTTCATATGCGGCTCGGTCAACACGACCGTGCCGTCGATCGTTTGGTGCAGTTGTTCTCAGTGCCTTGCGAATATTCGACCGCTTGGATGGCCTTGGAGCCCATCTTCAAAGAGCTGCTTCAGCATCCTCGATTCCATGAATTGACCGCCGCCGAAGGTTCTCGCTGAACCCGACTTGCCGACACTTTTCCGATAACATCCGCCGCCGGAGGTATTTATGAAGCTTGATCAATTCCCATTCGGGAAATTTCAGTCCATCGCCATGACAATGTTGGTTCTATTCGTCTCGGTTCTCGGGGTCGGATGCGGAGGGGGATCGGAAGCTCCCGCCCCGGAGACGGCCGATACCCCGCCTGCCGCTGAGACGCCGGCGGAGAAGGCGAAGCGATTAGCGCAAGAAATGCTGATCGTCGATACCCACGTCGATGTGCCCTATCGCTTGGAAGAAGCGATGGAGGATATTTCGCAGCGCACCGAGAAGGGCGATTTCGATTTCGTCCGGGCTCGTGAAGGGGGTTTGGACGCGCCTTTCATGTCCATTTACGTGCCCGCCGACTATCAGGAATCCGGTGGGGCCAAAGATTTCGCCGACTCCTTGATCGACATGGTGGAGAAGTTTGAAACCGACAATCCCGACAAATTCACCGTGGCGAGCAACGTCGAAGAGGTGCTCGCGGCCAAAGCGGCCGGCAAGGTCGCACTGCCCTTGGGCATCGAGAACGGTGCCGCGGTCGAGGACGACCTAGCGAACCTCGAGCACTTCTTTAATCGCGGGGTGCGCTACATCACCTTGACCCACTCGAAGAATAATCAGATCTGCGACTCGTCCTACGAAGAGCCCGACAATCGCCAGTGGAATGGCTTGTCTCCCTTCGGCAAAGAGGTGGTCGCCGAAATGAACCGCCTCGGCATCATGGTCGATATTTCCCATGTGTCGGACGACTCCTTCAACCAGGTGATGGAAATCACCAAGGCTCCGGCCATCGCTTCCCACTCCTCTTGTCGTCATTTCACGCCCGGATTCGAGCGCAACATGGACGACGACATGATCCAAAAGCTGGCAGAAAACGGCGGGGTGGTGCAGATCAATTTCGGCTCGGGATTCTTGACCCCGGAAGCCCGCGAGCATTCCACGTCGTTTTGGGCCAATATTCAGGAGCATGCCAAAGCTAATGGTCTGGAGCGCGGCAGCGAGGAGTTGAACGCCTATGTCGAGTCGTATCGTGAGCAGAATCCCCTGCCTTATGCCACCTTGGACGACGTGGTAGCCCACATCGATCACGTGGTGAAGCTGGTCGGCGTCGACCACGTGGGAATCGGATCCGATTTCGACGGCGTGGGTGATTCCTTGCCCGTTGGCTTGAAGGACGTTTCCGCGTTTCCGAATTTGATTGAGGCGCTGCTGGTCAAGGGATATTCGGACGAAGATATCGAGAAGATCCTGAGCGGCAATATCGTTCGGGTGTGGAAGGCAGTCGAGGCCAAAGCCGCCGAGCTGCAATCCCAATCTTAGTGTAGAGATTAGTTTGTAGATCACAAGCATTCGGCCGATCCGGAAACGGATCGGCCGAATGCTTGTGATCAGCCATGCGCATATTCATTGATTCATTCGTTGATTCGTCCAAGGGTACGTGATACGTATATACGCATGGTGCTGGTGGAGAGAAGTCATCATGGCTAAAAGTCGAGCGACCGTCCGAGCGATGATCCTGCGCCGACTGCTCAAGGAGCGGCAGGTGGGCAGCCAAGAAGAGCTGGTTTCTTTCTTGGCCTTGGAAGGGCATCGCGTGACTCAAGCCACGGTATCCCGAGACCTTTCCGCGCTCGGGGCAGAGAAGCGTGCAGGAGATCGAGGGGAGTTTTATGTCCTGCCGGACGAAAGAACACCCCAGAAGCTCTCCGAGCTCGCTCGCCGTATGCGGGAGTTTGTGGTTGAAATGGGCCATTCGGCCAACAACGTGATTTTGAAGACCCCACCCGGAGCGGGTGGAACCGTGGCTGCTGCTTTGGACGGTGCCGACCTCGAGGAGGTCTTAGGCACGGTCACCGGCGACGATACGGTGCTCATCGTGACCCGCGATTCCGACGGGGGAGGTGAGCTGGTCCGAAAGCTCAGGGACATTTTGGAGACCTCGTCATGAAAGTGGTGCTTGCCTACTCCGGTGGACTCGACACATCGGTGATCTTGCATTGGATTAAACAGACCTACGACGCCGAGGTGATCGCCTATACGGCGGACGTCGGTCAGGGCGATTTGGAACTCGACGCAGTACGATCCGCGGCCTTCAAGACCGGTGCGTCAGAGCTGGTGGTCGACGACCTTCGCCAGTCGTTTGCAGAAAAAACGATCTTCCCGGCGTTGCGCGCCAACGCTGTATACGAGTGGTATTACCTGATGGGCACGGCGCTGGCGAGACCGGTCATTGCCAAGGGTCTAATGGATTGCGCGGCGCGCTTCGGTGCCGAAGCCATCGCCCATGGCGCCACCGGCAAGGGCAACGACCAAATCCGTTTCGAGATGGCTGCTTACGCCTTGAATCCCAACATCAAGGTGATCGCACCCTGGCGCGAGTGGGAATATAAGGGCCGCTCCGATTTGATTGCTTATGCCAAACACCATGGCATCGACATGCCGGCGGCCCCGAAGCCGGAATATTCCATGGACGCCAACCTCATGCACATCAGCTACGAAGGTGGCGTGTTGGAGGATCCCTGGGCGCCTCCTCCATCGGACATGTGGCGCATGACCACCAATCCGGAGGACGCGCCGGACACGCCAGAAGAAGTGACGGTCAGCTTTGAGAAGGGAACGCCGGTGGCGATCGACGGCGAGTGCTTAGAGCCCGCCACTTTGATCGAAAAGATGAATGTCATCGCCGGTCGCCATGGTATCGGCCGGGTGGATATTGTCGAGAATCGCTATTTGGGCATGAAGAGCCGCGGTTGTTACGAGACTCCGGCGGTGACCGTGCTGATGCACGCCCACCGGGCGGTCGAGTCGTTGACCTTGGATCGTGAGGTCCAACATCTGCGCGACGAAATGGTGCCCAAATTTGCCCAGATCGTTTACAACGGCCTGTGGTTCAGCCCCGAACGGGAGGCCATGCAGCAATTCATGGATTCGATCCAACGTCGAGTCAACGGTGAGGCGAGGCTGCGCCTGTACAAGGGGAATGCCACGGTGGTCGGTCGGCGTTCTGAGCGCGACACCCTCTACAACGAGAAAATCGCCACCTTCGAGGCGGACGATGTCTTTGATCAATCGGATGCCACGGGATTCATCCGCCTGCAAGCCCTGCGTCTGAAGACCTTTGGTAGTCGGCGAGTTTCCGAAGGCGAGTAGGCACCTGTGACGGCGATTCACGACCGGCGAGCTGCCGGTCGGCTTCGCCCTCGTCGGGCCTTTCCGTGCCGGCGTTTTTTGCCCATTTTTCGTGGTCCAGCCCTTCGCAATGCCGGGAGGGCTGTGTTCATTTCGCAAACAGAGAGCTTCGCAAAGAGAGAGCCATGTCCGATAAAGAACCGCCTTCGAAAAGTGAACGAGTTGGTTTAATAGGAGGCCGATTCGACGGCGCGCCCGGAGAGGACTTTCAGCGCTTCTCGTCGTCCCTGGGCGTCGACTTGCGAATGCTCGACGAAGACGTAGACGGCTCCGTCGCCCACGCGACCATGCTCGGCGAGGTGGGCATTCTGTCGTTGGAAGAAGCGGAACGTCTGCGCGAGGGATTGGAGCAAGTGCGGATCGAGATCCGCAACGGCAGCTGGATACCCACCGATGCCCATGAGGATGTGCATATGGCGGTGGAAAGTCGATTGACCGAAATCGTCGGTGAGGTGGGCAAGAAGCTGCATACCGCCCGAAGTCGCAACGACCAAGTGGCTACGGACGTACGCCTCTGGCTGCGGCGTCGGCTCGACGCCATGGATACGACGCTGGTTCAATTGATCGTCGCGATGCTCGAACGGGTCGAGCGGGACGGCCAGATCTTGATGCCCGGTTATACCCATTTGCAACGGGGGCAGCCGATCTTGCTGGGGCATCATCTCTTAGCCCATATTGGGCCGCTCCTTCGCGATCGGGAACGCTTCGCACAGGCCCGCGCACGGGTCGACCGTTCGCCCCTGGGCGCTTGTGCCATGGCCGGCACGCCCCATCCGATTCTGCGCGAATCCACCGCCGAGCTTTTGGGCTTTTCCGGCTTGGTAGAGAACGCCATGGACGCGGTGGCAGCCCGGGACCATGAGCAAGAAGTGGCGGCTGCCTGCGCCATTTGCATGGGCCACCTGTCGCGCATGGCCGAGGAACTCGTGATGTGGTCCAGCGCAGAGTTTCGATTCGTGCGGATGGGCGAAGCCTATGCCACCGGGTCGAGCATCATGCCCCAGAAGCGCAATCCCGACGCCGCCGAAATCGTGCGTGGCAAGCCGGCGCGGGTCTTCGGCGATCTCATGGCCCTGCTGACCCTCACCAAGGGATTGCCGTTGGCCTATAACCGCGATCTGCAGGAGGATCGAGAACCCCTCTTCGACGCCATGCGCACGACCTTGGACTCCTTGGCCATCACCACCGGCATGTGGCGCACCTTGACCTTTGACGAGCAGCGATTCGAATCCGAAATGGACGGCGATTTCAGCCTGGCGACCGAGCTGGCCGATCTATTGGCTTCCCGCGGTGTGCCCTTTCGTGAAGCCCATGAAGTGGTGGGAGGCATCATTCGTTGGTGTGAGAGCGCCGGCACGGATTTGAGCGCGTTGACACCGGAACATGCGGTCAAATTTCACCCTAAGTTGCACGGCGATCTCAGCCCGTGGTTGTCGCCGCGGGCGGCTGCCGAGCGGCGTACTTCACGGGGTGGAACCGCCTGGAAAGAAATTCGGCGTCAGATCGAGCAGATCCGCGGCGAGCTTTGATCGCGTTCGAGCTAGGATGTGGCGGCCATGAAGAAATCTTCCCACCCTCCGAAAGACCGATCGATCCCCAGAACCTCCGAGGCCCCCAGGCCGGGTGATCGGCCCGCTCCGAGCGATCGCATCGAGCCGATCGCGTCGGACTTCTTTGCCACCGTGCCCAAGGGGGTGGAGCAAGCCCTGGCCGACGAGCTCCGGCAGCTCGGTATTTCCGGGGTCGACCTAAGCCGCGGGGGCGTGGGTTTTGACGGCGATATCGAAGTGGCCTATCGGGTTTGTTTGTGGTCGCGGATCGCCACCCGGGTGTTGATGCCCCTGGTGCGCTTCGAGGCCACCTCCGCCGAGCAGCTTTATGACGGTGTACGTCAGGTGAAATGGACCGAGCACCTCGGCCCGGATCGCACCCTGGCGGTGGAAGCCGCGGGGCGAAATGCCCCGGCCGGCCCGCCGCATTTCGTGGTGCTGAAGACCAAAGACGCGGTGGTGGATCAAATCCGTGATCGACGGGGTGAGCGACCGAGTGTGGATACCGATCGTCCGGATGTTCGTATTCATGTGCATTTGGCCGGCCCTCAAGTGACGATCAGCCTCGACTTGGCCGGCGAGGGCCTACATCGTCGCGGCATCCAACGCTCGGGAGCCCAGGCGCCGCTCAAAGAAAACTTGGCCGCGGCGATTCTGCGCCTGAGCGGATGGCACGAGAAGGCCACCGAGCTGCCTCTATACGACCCCTTCTGTGGCTCGGCCACCCTGTTGATCGAAGCCGCTTGGATGGCCCTCGATATCGCCCCAGGGCTGCTGCGTGAGCGCATCGGCGCCGAAGGTTGGTTGCAGCACGACCCTCGCCTATGGCGCTCGCTGTTGCAAGAGGCCGACGAACGGGCCGAGGCCGGCCGCAGTCGGGTCGGCGATTCCCTACGCCTCGCCGGCACCGACGCCTCTGCCGGCTCGTTGCACGCCGCCCGCCACAATTTGCAACGGGCCCGAGTCGATCGATTCATCCGTTTGGAGCAGCGCGAGCTGCGCGATGCGCAACCTCCCTGGTCCGACCCGGGTCTGATGGTGACCAATCCGCCCTACGGTGCCCGCTTGGGAGATCCGGGGGAGTTGCTACCCCTCTACGAACTCTTGGGAGACGTGCTCAAGCAGCGTTTTCCGTCGTGGACGGCTTGGGTCCTATGCGGTGAGTCGTCATTGGCCAAACGAATCGGATTACGTTCGGCCTCACGCACGCCGCTCTTCAACGGACCCATCGAATGTCGCCTGTTGGAGATTCCCATTTCCGATCGACCGGCTGCCCCCGGTGGCAAACCCGGTTGGCGCAAGCCCAGCACAGACGCCGAGGCGTTCGCTCGCAAGTTGCAGAAGAACCGTCGCAAGCTGGGCAAATGGGTCAAACGGGAAGGTCTGACCTGCTATCGCTTGTACGACTGCGATATGCGCCAATTCAATCTGTCGGTGGATTGGTACGACGGTGGTGTGCGGGTGGAGGAGTATTACCGGCCCAAGAAAGTATCGGCGGTCGACGCCGAGCAGCGCCTGCGCGACGCCATGGAAGTGATTCCCGAAGCGCTCGGGGTTTCCCCCGAGGACGTGGTGTTGCGGGTGCGCAAGAAACGCGTCCCGGGGCAGCAGCATGAACGGCGCGACGATCGCGGTCAGGAGCGGGTCGTGGCCGAGGGTGACTTGAAGTTTTGGGTCAATCTCGAAGACTACTTGGACACCGGCCTATTCCTCGATGATCGTCTGTTGCGTCGACGAATTCGCGACGGGATCTCGGGCAAAGCCTTCCTCAACCTATTCGCCTATTCCTGCACGGCTTCGGTGGCGGCAGCGGCCGGCGGTGCTCGGGCGGTCACCAGCGTCGACCTCTCCAATACTTACCTCTCGTGGGGACAACGCAACTTCAAGCTCAACGGTTTCGACCCCAGGCGTTACGACTTCCAACGGGCGGACGTGCTCCAATGGCTGGAGCGCGGAGGGGACGGCAAAAAATACCCTCTGATTTTCGTCGCGCCGCCGTCGTACTCCCGCTCCAAAGGCATGCGCCGGGAATTCGATATCCAGCGCGACCACGTGTGGATGCTCAAACGTTGCCGGGAGCTGACCGCTCCAGGCGGTGAGATTCTCTTCACCACCAACCTGCGCGACTTCGAACTCGACCGCCAGGACCTGGGGCGGTGGCATATCGAGAACATCACCGAAGCCATGACCCCATTCGATTTCGCCCGCCGACCCCGGCTCAAGATCTGGTCCCTCTCACCTCGATAGTCAGGGTCCGTCCAGAAATGGGATTTTCCGAGGGCAAGCCCCTCTCCTACATCAAGTTATTTATGATCAATGGTTTGTGAAATCTCTGAAACGTCTCGCTAGCGATAGCAAAGCTCTCGACGAGTCATTGACCGTCAAAGGTGGCGCGGTCGAAGTCCAGGGATTTCAGGCGGCCGACCATGGTCTGGAAGGACACGGTTTGCCCCGGACGGGCATTGACGATGTCGATGCCGAAGGGGAAACCTCCTTTGAGGAAGAGCTCTCTCTCGCCCCGCCGCTCCAAACCTTTCAGTAATAAGACGTCGCTTCTGAGGGTGACGTCGACCCCGAGGGCGGAATACCGATAGCTGCTCAAAAATCGTTGGATGCCCTGGTCGAAGATATTGGACCCCTGGCCGGTGCCCAGGATGGTCAAATTTTTGACCGCTTTGACGTCCACTGTTTGCGAAATGCCTTTTTCCGGCACGGTTCGGAAGGAAGCTCGAAAAGCGGTAGGCACACCGCGGAAGAGCTCGCAATCGTCGATTTGGCCCGAAAGAAGACCGGTGACTTTGCCGAAATCGAGTCTTTCCGTCAGCTTTTCCAGGCTTAGTCGGCGGATGTCGGCAGAAAGCTTCAGCTCGGGAAAAGGGGTGAAGATCTCGCTGCCGGAAATGTCTCGGATCTCCACCTCGCCGCCGAGCAGCTTGAGGGTGCCGCCACCGAAGACCCTCAGCTTCTGACCCGCCACGGTGACCTTCGGCAGCTCGCCGTCCAACCGGCCCTCGAGCACCGGCAAGCCGCTGTCGGCCGTCAGCTTTTCCAGGCTCAGACCGCGCATGCTCAGGGCGGTTTCGGCGAATCGGCTCGGGCGAGCCAGCTCGCGCAGGGTCAGCCGGCTCATTTCGAGGGTGCCGCCGAGGAAATCGATCTCGAGAGGACGGCTGAGGGTCACGCTATCGGCGCGGACATCCAGTTCCGATTCGATCAGCGGCAGCTGAATCTCTCCCACCGTCGATCGGCCCAAGCGGAACGATCCGCGGGCTTGCTCGCCTTGCCAGACGGCTTGGCCGTCAACCCGGGAATGTTGAAGATCGATTGGAAAATCCAAGTCCATACGCCGTAGGTCGATCGACTCAGTGGTGAGGTGGGTATCCTTCAATTGAAGGCGCCCCTGCACATTCCAATCTAAGCCGTCGGTTTGAGCCTTGAAGGAACCCCGGAGATCAGCCCTCGCGGTACCGGTGAGGGATTTTAGGGTCGGCGGATCATCCTGCAGGCGTACCAGGAAATGTCGATACAGGGATTCCAAGTCCTCGGCCGCGATTTGAAGGCCAAAGTCTCCGGAGCCGTCCTTGGGCCGCAAATCGGCGGATAGGTCGACCCGCGGTCCTCGCGCAGGTTCGATTTTGGCGTCGACCTTCCAAGGAGAAGTGGACAGCTCGGAATAGTCGGCGGCAGCGGCCGAAGCTCGTAACGTGTAGATGGTGCTGAGATCGCTGAAATCGGAAAAAAGGGTGTGCCAGAGCATCAAGAATCCCCCGGCTTGACCGTCGAGTTCGACGTCGAGCCGGTGTCCGCCTTGTTCACGGGAGCGCCAGCCGAGGGCTAATCGGCTGTCCGCGTCCAATCCTTCGAGCACTCGGCTGCCGTCCTCGGTGGCAAGTCCCAGGCCACGCCCGAGCAAGGGGCCGCTCAAGCTCCATCCTCCAGAATCTTGTTGCAATTGCCCCTTGAACGAAAGGCTGCCGCGGGTGTCCAAGGTGCGAGCCTCGGTGGGCAACATGGGGGACATCCACTGCAACCAAGGAGCGGGGGAAGGACTGTCGAGCTCCACCGAGGCTTTCAAGTGGCCGGGTCGAGCCTCGCCCTTCGTATCCAGGCGCCCCAGGGACGTTCGCTGCTCCGGGGAGTCGCCTTCTGTGGTCAGCTCCAGGATTTTGAAATCCCAGGAAAAATGCTCCCCCGGCGAGTCCAAAGAAGTGGTGAGTTCTCCTTCGGAACGAATGCGGACGGGCGCTAAGTCCTGGCTGCCGGCGTTCAAGGAAAGCGCTGTTTCGAACAGCCTGAGCTGTCGAGGGTCGGCGCGAAATCGGGAGTCCAAATGCACGTCCGAAAGGGTGAGACCCTGCGCTGGAACTATGGACTCGACCGAGAACTCGACCCGTCCGTCGGCCTGCGGGCTTGTGTCCTTCCATCGAGCGCGGCCCTTTGCTTTCCAAGGATTGGATCCGGTCGGCAAAGGCAGGGAAGGAGCGAAAGCGGCGAGAGCTGCCGCCACTTGTCCCGAGCATTGCCAACCCACGTGGCTCGTCGGAGCCTGTGCGACTGGGAGGGCGGTCGGTTGGGCGGGGTGATCGGCCGGGTGCCAGGCATGTTGAGCATTGCCCGTGCAGGTAGCCAAACCCGTTCGTAGGTCGAAGGAGTCAACTTGGAGCTGATCCTGATCCAAGGATGCCTGCCATTTCAGTTGAACTGGCCAAGTCTCTCCAGGAATCGTCGACAAGGGGGTTCCTTCCACCTTCGGCAGGCGGGCAGACCCCGCGACGGTAGCCGAAAACGAACCGCCGGGCAGACCTTGGCCCTCGGCTTCGAAGCTGATCGAAGCCGAGGGCGCGAAGGATAGCTCGATGGTCTCGGGACCGGCGAGGTTTAAGGCTCGCGGATTTAGCGCCACCGCCATCGACCATTGGAGTGGCTGCTCCGGCCGTTGGGTGAGCCTTAGGGTCAAGTCTGCGGTGCCGTCCAAGAGCGGACTGGGCGGTTGATCTTGGGACACATCGAGCTGTAGGAGCGCCCCCAGCTCGGCTCGTTGCAGCTCGACGGAAATGGAACTCTCCTGTCCATCTCCTTCTCCGTTCACGTCCACTCCCTTTGCTTCCAGGTCCACCCGGCCGGATCGCCACAGATCCGATTCCATGGTGAGCGATACCGATTCTGAGCCCGAGCTCGAGTCTGAGTCTGGAGCTGCTGATTCGAGCGCCTGCCAGCGAATCGCGGGAAGGCGCAGCTTTCGACCTGCGGTGGCCAGCAGACCGCTCTCGAGCGACGCAGTTTGGGTGACGGGTAGGGGGCCTTGGGGCGAGTCCAGATTTGCCGACCCTTGCCATCGGGCACCCCCGATCCGGAGTTCGGTGTCCGGGTCCGATATCCAAAAGTTGTCGACGGCGGCTGCCAGGGACCACATTTCTAGGCCTAGCTCTGCCGTAACATCCAGGCCGTGGAGCTCGCCCTGAAATCCGGGTTTTGCGGAGCTACCTTGGGTGGTGTGCAGATCCAGGGATTCGGCTCTCAAGCTCAGTTGGCCTTGGGCTTGGATGCCGATCTGGCGAAAATGGGCGTCGAGCTGGAATGGATCGGCGCTGACCGGCTCCTCGCAGCGAAAACCGACCAGTTCAGCGCATAGGAAGATGGCCATTTTCGGGATCTGCAAGTCGTCGATGAGCGGCGAGTTGCTTGGAGGTTTCGCTTCCGCCGCAGGTGGGTCATCGGCTCGCGGCAGCCGGATGCTCAGCTTCGAACTCTCCAAAACGAGACTTTGCAAGACTCCGTCGGCGATCTCCCCGGCGCGGCCTTCAATCCGTGCCGTTGGCACTTCCAGCACCATGCCTAGGGGAACGGAATTCGGCTTGACCCTGAGGTTGTAGAGTTCCCAGTGGTCCTCGGACACCATTTTCCAGCCACCCAGGCTGACGGTGGCGTCCAACTGCTTGGACAGCTCGGCTTCCAACAGCCGCCGAGGTAAATCTCGAATAAGGTAACCCACGCCCAGGATCGCCGCCAAGAGCACCAGAGCGATACGGCCTAAAGCCCTCGAGCGCCGGCGATTGGGCCTGGGTTCGTCGGGAGGGGTCGGGGAGGGAGTGGAATCAGTCACCGCCGAAGTTTAGCTCGGATTCAAAAGCCAATGGCGAGCCGAGGATTTTTGCTCGATTAGAGCCTTTCCTCCGAACCAATGGACCCTCGCGGGGGCACATTCCGGCCCTCTAATCACCCCTTCGAGCATTGTGGTTGGTGATTCAGGGAGCGGCATTGCTGGTTGGTGGGGGGTCTGCTAGCCTTTTTCTGGCCGAGTTGGCGAGCGTTTCTTCAAAGTACGGCCTTTCCAGGGGGAGGAGACCCCGTGACGGACGTGTTGCGCGTCGGTATTTTGACGCCGCTCCAAACCCAGCACAACGATCCCAGGTCAGCTACAGACTTCGTCAATAGTCTGGTGAATTGGCAGGTCTTCCAAGCACCGTTCGGGGCTTCAGCGGAAGGTGCTGAGACGCGTCCTCTGCTGTTTTCCGGACCGCTGGTTGCGGAGCAGGGCAGCGGCAGCCAGAAGGTTTGGTCCGCGGTATTGAAACCCGGCCTTCGATTCTCCGACGGCACAGTTTTGACCGCCCGCCACGTGGCGCGATCCTTAGGACGCTCCCACCTCTTCTCAGCCGAGGCGGATGTTGCGCTGCAGAGCGACCGGCTCTACTTCCACCTGAAGCGCCCGAGCAGCCGATTCGATTGGGTGCTCAGTCACCAAACCAGTGCGGTGGTTTTGGAGAAGCGGGGGCAATTCTTGGGCACTGGGCCCTATGTTCTCGTTCCGCGCTCGGAGCATCTCGTCCGATTGGTGCGCAATCCCCATTTTCCCCGCCCCGTGGCTATTCCACAGATAGATTTGCGGGTCTATCCGCTGGACGAATCAGGGCAGCCCAGCCGTTTGATCGAAGCGGTGAACCGGGGCGAGGTGGACTTCACCCTGGCACTGTCTCGAGACGATTTGCGATCCGTGCGCGGAGTGCATAAATGGATGGGGCAAGGGGATTCGATCGCCATGCTCTACTTCAACACCCAGCGACCTTTCTTCCGCAGCGCTGAGATCCGCCGGGCGGTCTCAAGGGCTGTGGATCGGCGAGAACTCGCGGCTCGCTCCTATTCCAGCCCGTTGGCTTTCGCCGCCACCGGATTCTTGCCGGCTTCCTTGGGCACCATGCCCGACGGCATGCGCCAGGACGTGGAAGAGGCCCGTCGGCTCTTGGCGGCAGCGGGAGGAGATCGCAAGCGCACCCCCCTGCGGATGCTGGTCATCCCCACCGCAAGACCCTACATGCCCCATCCGATTCCAACCGCGGAAGTCTTGGTCAATCAACTGGCTCAGTTGGGTTTACAAGTGGAAATAGAGCAGACCAGGGATATCGCCGACTACTATCGGCGAACGGCCGATGGGGACTACGATCTAGCCCTTTCCGGTTGGATCCCCGATACCCCGGACTTGGTGACCCTATTCGAAGCGATCCTGTCGAGTTCGGCCATTCCCGATCACAAAGAAGGGGCCTTCAGTCGAGCAAACCTTGCCCGCTGGGCCCACGAGCCCATGGACGAGGCCTTGGCTGCCTTCCGCCAGGACGCCGATTCCCGCAATCTTCGGCACATCGGCCAGGTCCTAAACGAAGAGCGCCCGTTGCTGCCCCTTCTTTACGGCTCAGAAATCGTGGTCCATTCCTGGCGCGTAAAGAACCGTCCGAAGCGATTTCACAACCGTCCGTTCTTTGCTGAAATGAGCCTCTGAGGGAAGCTCAAGACTTCATTCCTAGTCCCGGCTTATCAGTTGCTCCTGGCATTGTTCCAAGAGCTGGTCGAACGGGATTGCCGCCAATGAGCCGTAGAGGGGATGTTGCCCGAGCCGAAGCCGACTCACTTTGGGTGAGTTGAGGCCGACTAGGAAACGGGTGGCGGCTCTGGGGTCGGCCAATGGCTCGTGGGTTTCGGCGAGTTCGCGTATTTTAGGCCACACGGCGGGATCCACTTCTGGGATCTCGGCCGGTTCTAAAGCGGCGGCTTCGCCTTCGAGGCACCAGCTGCAATGGTCGCATTCATGCTCTAGCCGGTCGCCGAAGTGCGAGCAGAGGATGGCCCAACGGCAGCTTTCAGCCGTGGTTAGGTCGACCACTTGTTGGAGACGTTGAAGTTCGCGCGCTTCGAGATCCAACAGGCTTTGGTGAAGGCGAGCTGCCAGCTGTTGAAAGTCGACGTTTGGTTTGAGGATGCGATAGGGGAACCGCACGTCTGAAGGTTTGAGTTCCAACCACCCTTGTTCTGCCAGGTAGTCGAATGCACTGACCAGGCGGCTGCGGGGCTGGCTCAGCACCTCGGCGCTCCGATCTAGATCGATCGAGAACCAGGTTTTGGCTTTCTTCGCCTGTTTGAAGAGACTGTGCAGGAATTGTCGACGTGGCCCTTGGAAGTGGCCGAGGATTTCCGCCGATGATTGAAGGGGTTTGAACCGATAGGAGGCGTAATAAGGGGTTTCCGCCTCGATCAACTCGTCGAGTTCTAAGTAGGTCAACAGGGTTCGAAGCACGAGCTGGCGAATGTCGTGATCGACGCTGGTGGCGTAGAGATTTAGATTTACCGTTTCCTGGCCGGAGTTGAAGAGTCCTTCCAAGAAGGATTGCACTGCTCCCAGGGTGGGGGTGTCGCCGCACGCGAAGTTGCGAATGACGTTGAGGTCGTCGGCACAGACCAACTGCTCGCAGATGGCCTCTTCATCGTCGCGACCGGCCCTGCCGATTTCCTGGGCCAGGTTCTCCAAGCTCTTGGGCAGGTTGTAGTGGTAGACATAGCGGATATTCGATTTGTCGATACCCATGCCAAAAGCGATGGTGGCAACGACCACACCTCGCTCGGACGCCATGAATTCGTCTTGGATCTCAGCTCGGTTCTCGGCCTTCAAACCCGCGTGATAGGGCTTGGCCTGTAGTCCGTGCTCGGCCAAAAATTCGGCAACCCGCTCTGCGGTGCGCTGCAAGGTGACGTAAACAATGGTCGGGCCCGGCTCTCGGGTTTGCAGTCTTTCGAGCAGCGCACCGTCTCGGGTTTGGAGCTGAACGGGGGTCGACAACAACGCCAGGTTGGGGCGAAAGAAACCCGTGCGCACGGCGTGCTCAGGGGCGATGTCGAATCCCTTTCGAATATCTTCGAGCACTTTGGGCGGCGCGGTGGCCGTCAGCGCCAGGACCCTCTCGGCGCGGCACATGCGCGCGTAACCCGCGAGCTTCAAATAATCCGGGCGAAAGTTGTGGCCCCACTCCGAAATACAGTGAGCCTCGTCCACAGCCATGAGAGAAATGCGCTGTTGGCTCAGGGTTTCCCGGAATCGTTCGTTGTTGAAACGCTCAGGGGCCACGTAGAGCAGCTTCAGGGCCCCGGAGCGAATTCCGGTCATGACCTCTCGGTGTTCCTGCAAAGTGAGGGTGGAATCGAGCCTGGCGGCAGCGATTCCACGTTGGGTCAGCTGGTCGATTTGATCCTTCATCAAAGCGATCAGGGGAGATACCACCAGGGTCAAACCTGGAAAATGCAAGGCCGGCAATTGATAGCAGAGGGACTTTCCGCCGCCGGTGGGAAAAACGGCAGCCGCGGAAAAACCTCCCAGCAAAGAGTTGACGACTTGTTCTTGTCCGGGCCGGAAGGTGTCGAAGCCGAAGTATTGGGAGAGGGTCTCCCGCGGATCTTCGGGGATCGCGGGAGCGGCAGGGGATTCGGGGATCGAGGTCTCGGGCGACGACGAAGATTCATTGGTCATAACGGCCACTCGCGTGCTTCCGTCGACCGGATTTCGAACATTTGAGCCCAGCCACGGGCTGGACGCCCCCGGCTGAAAGCCCGAGGCCACATAAGCCTCGTACCCTGCGGGACTGCCCTGCATCCTTCCGAGCTGCCCCGTCAGGGGCGAGGCTTATGTGGCCTCGGAATTTATTCCGTGGCGTCCGGGTTGCGGGCCGGCTACCAAGGACCTCGAAGCTGGAGGGTTTGAGGCCAAAGGTCTCGCTAAAAAATATCACTAGAAAATTCCCTTGAGTCCTTGGCAAATTCCGCCGACAGAGGCCAATAGCGCTTTCAGCAGCTGGTCGTCCTCCCGACTGCTTTCACGCCATCTTCTCAGAAGGTCGACCTGGAGGAAACTCGCGGAGTCGATGTAGGGCCTGCGCTGCTCGATGGCCCGGCCCATTGCGGTGTCGGCCGAGGCAAGGGGATCGCTGCCTTGCAGCCGGCGAAGAAGCTCGAGGGTCAAGCGGTGCTCTTGGGCGATGCGAGGAAAGATGCGGGGACCCAAGTCACCGGCCAGGCGCGAGAAACGTTCGGCAATTTCGAGATCACTCCAGGCCAGGGCTCGTTCGGCACGGGTCAGAAGTGCGGCGAGAAAGGGCCATGAGCGAACGGCATCGGTGACGGGTTCGGTGCCGTGAACGTCGATGGCTCGCTGCAAGCCGGATCCGAGCCCAAACCAGTTCGGAACCATGTGACGGCTCAGGATCCAGGCCAACATCCAAGGGGTGGCGCGCAGGTTGGCGACGCCGGCGTGAGTCCGCCGACTGGAAGTGCGAGAGCCGATCATCAGCCGTTCGATCACATCTACCGGTGTGGCCAGGCGGTAGTAACGGTAGAATTTGCGCTCACCGTAAATGAGATCTCGGTAGCTCTCTCTGGCCCCTTGAGCGGCCGTGTCCGCCAGGCGCCGCCAAGGCTCTGCGCGCACTTCCGCTGACGAGGGACCCCTTCTCGGTAGGGCTCGTCGCAGTCCGAGAGCCAAGGTCGATTCGACGGTCTGACCCACGAGTTCCGGAACCAGGAAACGATCAGACAGGGTCATGCCCGGCTCGGTCATCGATAGGTGGGGTGAAAGGGCGCCGCTCGGCTCGGGTTGCTCGGAGATCGAGTCGGATCGGTCGAATAAGAAGACCAGTTCGACTCCCGAATGTTTCGAAGCCGCTTCCAACATCGCGGATTGTGCTTTTCTCAGAGACCAACGAGAGGCGAAAAATCCGCTGTCTTTGTTGACGTCGTCGAAGGCGAGCATCACGGTCTGGCGATTCCCGCGGAAGCTCAAATGGCGGCGATAAACCTCCAAGCCGAGCAGCTCATCGAGGATCCGCGGTGCCTTTTCTAAATCGCTGACGGTTTCGAATAAGGGTGCGACATCCAAAGGTACTTGGCCGTCGGCGATCAAACCGCCCCAACGCGCAAGCAGGAGGACGGAAAGCAAGTCGTCAGGGCCTTCGGTCAGGCTGACGACGAAGGGACCGGAGGCTCGATCTTCGATGCCTTTTTGTCGTGAGTCTTGAAGTGCCCGAAAGACCGCCAGGGTTTGGTGCACATAGGCGGGGGAGCCCGGAGGCGCGCCGCGACGGGTGGCCTTGGGAATCATTTGGCGCAGGCGTCGAACCCGGCTGCTCGCCGGACGTTCCGCCCATCGATCATCGAGCATCAATTGCCCGAGGACATTGCGGTGAAGGGCGGAATCCTGGCGTTGATACAGGCTCGCGAAATGAAATCCAAACGTTTCGAACCGGCGCTCCAAGTGACGGATCGATCGAGTGGCAGGCGCCTCGGGATCCGCCGATTCCAAGGCCTTTCGGACCGACGCGAGATCAGCGGCCAGCTCATTCGGATGGCGGTAGACGTCGGCATCCGGGTCCGAAGCGGATCGCGCTCGGTCCACGCGTTCGGAGATCGCCCGGACCTCTTCTAAAACCTCTTCTAGCCCGTCGTCGAGCCCTTTGACCAGAGAGGTGGATCCGTTGGCGGCCTGAGTCGCTATTTGCTCTGCGACCTGCTTCAAATCGCGGGAGTAGAGAGTCAGCACCGCTTCTCGATTGAAGGCCAGGCTCGACTTCAACGTGTCCGCGGTGACGTAGGGATTGGCATCCATATCGCCGCCGATCCAAGATCCCCACCGCAGGCTGGGCGGGGCAGGACTCCCTTTGACCGGGCTTTGGGCTTCGTCGTCGCGGTTCGGGGTCGGGTCGCAGGCGCTACGCCAGGCGCGATCTAGTCGATCGACGATATTGGGGCATGCGGGGTAGACGGATTCGGTCAACAAGAACAGCACGTGCTCCCGCTGCTCGCGGGTGGTCGGTCGAGCGGTGACGAAGGGTGTGGATCGCCAGAGATCGGTGATCGCTTCCAATAGGCGAGCCTCGGTGTCGGTTTCTCCGGCCGATAAGGGTTCGGTGAGCAGACGCAGAATCCTGCGGTCGAGTTCTAGCCGGCTGGGTGAGCTGACCCGACAAGGATGGACCGTGAGCGCCGGCGCATAGGCCAAAGAGGTAAACGCTCCCGACACCGAGTCGGAGCTTCGGTGTTCACTTTGGAGGCGTAGCAGGGCTGCGGTCAAGGGATCGCTAGGATCCGCTGGACTCTCGGCCTGGCGGCTGCGGCGGACGGAATGGTTTTGCTTCGCCAGCTCGATCAAGTGCAAATGACAGACAAAGGCACGGCAGAGGATCTCTGATTCGAGGGGCTCGCGTCCGATCAGGAAAGATTCCAATCGGCTCCGCTCGTCGTTCGGCGCAAGGACATCGGCCGAGATTTGGGGAGAAGGGGCTTGACGCTCCGCGGAGGCCCGCCGGCATGCCGCTATGGATTCGGCGCTCGACTCTCCCTCCAGCCCGCGGATCACGCGATCCAGCAGGGAGCTGAGGCGCGACAGGTCGCTGCTCAGCGATGGCTCTTCCGGTGGGAAGTCGATTGGCGGTCGGCTCATGGATGCGCCCCAACGATGAAGAAATAGGATCAGAATCTCGTGGGCCCTCGAATAGGGCTCAGACGAATTGTATCGGATCCGAAGGCTCGGCTGAGCAAGGATCTGAATCGCGAGCAGATCAGTGGGAAAACTGCGACCCGAACATCAAAAAAGGCGCCCGAGTGGGCGCCTTGGTGGAACTGTTGGAAGCTCCGGGAGTCGGTGCTGGGATCAGCCTTGGGGTGTGACGATTTCAAGCAGCTCGACTTCGAAAACCAAGGCGGAGCCGGGCGGAATCTTGCCGGCCGCGCGGTCACCGTAGGCGATATCAGGCGGACAAACCAGCTCGGCCTTGCCGCCGACTTTCATTTTCTGGACGCCTTCGGTCCAGCAGGGGATGACCTGATTGAGGCCGAAGGAGGCGGGTTCACCGCGGTCCACGGAGCTATCAAAAACCTCGCCGGAGCGCAGAGAGCCGTGGTAGTGCACTTTCACTTTGTCCGTGGCCTTGGGGCTGGCACCGTCGCCCGCTTTGAGTTCGGTGTAGATCAAACCGGAGCTGGTGACTTCTCCGCCCTTGGCCTTGGACTCGTCGCCCTTCTTTTTGAGGAAAGCGGCACCGGCTTCGCGCTCGACTTTGGAGGTCGCTTCAGCACGCTTTTTGGCGATCTCGTTGAGCTTGCCCATCAGCTCTTGCAGATTGATGTCCCCCTCGTTACCGGCATGGCCGTCTTTGAGGCCGCTGACCACCAATTTGAGTTCGTCGGCGGTCAGGCTGAAGCCGGCGACCTGTTTGGAGATGGCGACGCCGAGGGCGTAGAGAGCTTGTTGCTCCTCGGTGGCGTCGGCGGGCATCTCCGCGGCGGCCGGTCCAAAGGTGAGGAAGCTGCAGATGGCGGAGGCGATTAGAATCTTGAAGCTGAGTTTTGACAAACGCATGTCGACTTTCCTTTGTTCAGCCGTTGTCGGCATCTCGGCGCGACGGCCTTCGGTATTTTCTTGTGGTGCAGAGTCACGCCGCGCGCGGGCTCGAAATCGGGAGGTGCTTGCGGGGACGTAGCAAGTGGCGCCACCATACCAGGCTCAAAGGTTCGGGCAAAGTCTCCGGTGTAACCCGGATGTAAGATGTCTCGATCTTGTACGACATTCCCGCACCGACCTAAATTGCCGTAAATTGCACGTTGGAGACCACGTCAGAGACTGCCATCCGGAGACCCTCCACGGGGCTCCGGGCAATCGGCCCCGACCCACGGCCGCTCGTCCCTAGTCACTATTTCTTGACGGCTCAGACCTTGAGAGGTGTGCGCGTGTATGAGACCCTTTGCCGGATAATCGACGATCCGCGTCTAGTACCCGCCCGGACGGAGCCGATCGTCCTCACCCACACGACCCAATTCGAGGCCGACCCTTCGCGGATCCACCCAGGGGCCCGTCGCTCGAGGAATTTTTCGAGGATGACATCATGAGTTCCTTCGCCCTGAGGGGTTTGACCCTCCTCGCGATTCTTGCTCTCACTATTCTGACCGGCGTACCAGGGGCAGCCGGGGCCGACTCAGGCTCACGGCTGTTGCTCTACCCTGACATCCATGAAGACTTCGTGGTATTCGTGCACGGACAAGATATCTGGCGTGCCCCGGCCGACGGTGGCCCGGCGTTTCGGCTGACGTCCCATGCCGGCGCGGAGCTCTTTCCCAAGATTTCACCGGACGGCAGCCGCATTGCGTTTTCCGCCGAATACTCGGGCACCCGCCAGGTTTGGGTGATGCCTGCGGCCGGTGGAGAGCCGCGGCAGCTGACCTTTTATGCGGATGTGGGTGAAATGCCGCCGCGTGGGGGCTATGACTATTGGGTCTTGGGTTGGACTCCCGAAAACAAGATTCTGGTGTTGATGAACCGCACACCGTGGGGGGAGCGCATGGGCCGCTACTTCCTCGTCGACCCGGAGGGGGGTCTCGAGCAACCCCTTGAAATTCAGCGAGGCGGTACGGCTTCGTACTCCGCGGACGGCCAAAGGCTCGCTTATACGCCGATCGATCGGGAGTTTCGGACCTGGAAACGGTCTGTGGGTGGTCGGGCCCAGGATATTTGGACCTACGATTTCGAAAATAAGCAATCCCACCGGTTGACCGATTTCCGCGGCACGGACAACTTCCCCATGTGGGTGGACGATCGGATCTACTTCACTTCCGATCGTAGTTATACCCTCAACCTATTCGCCATCGATCCGACCGGCCAGGGTGAGGCGCGCCAAATTACCGACTTCGATACCTGGGATGTGCTGTGGCCGAGCTTGGGCCCGAGCCACATCGTTTTCATGCAGGGTGGTGATTTGGCCAAGTTGGACTTGGCGACCGAAACCGTGTCCACCATCGACATCACTTTCCATGGGGTGGCCGACGAAGCCGTGCCCAGGTTCGAGGACGCTTCCGACAACGTCCAGTCGGCGGCGATTTCACCGTCTGGAAAAAGAGTAGTGGTCGACGCCCGGGGCGACCTCTTCTCCGTACCGGTCGAGCATGGTGCCACCCGTAATTTGACCTCCACAGCCGGTACCCGCGAACGGGACCCAGCATGGTCGCCGGACGGCAAATGGATCGCCTATTTGTCCGACGCTTCCGGTGAGTATGAAATCTACCTGCTCGCCCAAGACGGCAAGTCCGAGCCTCGGCGGTTGACGGAAGGGGGCAAGGCCTGGAAGTTCTTGCCGACTTGGAGCCCGGACTCAAAAAGCCTGGCGTTCGCGGATCGAGATCGAAATCTCTATGTGTTGGACGTTGAGAGCGGTGAGCAAACCCTGGTCGACCGGGGATTCCGAGGCGACCTTCGGACCCATGTATTCTCCCCTGACGGTCGTTGGTTGGCCTATGAAAGAGTGGTGGAAGCCACTCGTTTGGTAGGCATCTCTCTCTTCTCGTTGGAAGAAAAGAAATCCTATCGCTTGGGTGATGGTTTGAGCGCCGACCACGAGCCGGCTTGGAGCCACGACGGCAAGTATTTGTTCTTCCTTTCGGACCGAAACTTCATACCGACTTTCAGCTCGTTTGAGTTCGATTTTCTTTATAACCAATCGACGCGAATCTACGTCGCCGCTTTGGACGCCGAAGCCCCCGCCCTCTTTCCGTTGCGCAGCGATGAGGAGCCGGCGGAGTCCGAGCCGGAATCTGCCGATGGCGGCGATAAGGGCGATAAGGGCGATAAGGAGAAGAAGAGCGAAGCGAGCCCGAAGAAAAAGACTCTGAAGTTGGATCCCGAGGGATTCATGGCGCGCACGGTGGCATTGCCCAACGTGGGACCCTCCAACTACGGCAGCCTTCAAGCCTCGGAAAACGCGGTGTTCTTCATCGAGACCGGTGACGGACCTCCAGCGTTGAAAATGTTCGACATGGAGAGTCGCAAAGTGGAGACGGTGGCGTCGCCGGCTATGGATTTCGATCTCGCGGCGGGAGGCAAGAAGTTGCTCTACGTGGCGCCCGGCGGGGCTTTCCACGTGGTAGACGCCAAACCCGGCGCCAATGGGCAAGGGCGATTGGACTTGTCGTCGGTGCGGCTGAAGATCGATCCGCGGGTCGAATGGCAGCAGATGTTCGACGACGCTTGGCGGATCACCCGAGATTGGTTCTACGATCCCGAAATGCACGGCATGGACTGGCAGGCGTTGGGCGAGCGCTACGGCAAATTGGTGCCGCGGATTGCCCATCGCTCGGAACTCGATTGGATTCTCGGCGAGCTGGTCGGCGAGCTGGGGGCAGGTCATACCTATGTTCAATCCGGTGAGACCGAATCCGTGCCGCGGATCGACGGCGGCATGTTGGGAGCGGAGCTGGAAGCCGACGCTTCGGGTTATTACCGGGTGAGCCGGGTGCTGCAAGGCGAAAATTGGCACGAGGATTTCCGCAGCCCGTTGACCGAGCCCGGGTCCGAAGTCGCCGAAGGCGAGCTGATCCTGGCCATCGACGGCCATGAATTACGCACCGACGACAACCCCTATCGCTTGTTGGAAGGCAAAGGGGAGCAATTGGTGGTGTTGACGGTGTCGAAGAAGCCGTCCTTCGATTCGGCCCGCGAGGTCACCGTTCGGGCTATTTCGAGCGAGCAGCGTTTGCGTTATATCGATTGGGTCAAGAGCCGAATGGCCTTGGTGGACGAGCTTTCCGGCGGCCGAATCGGATATATCCACCTGCCGGATACGGCCTTTAGCGGCAGCCGCATGTTGCAGAAGTTGTTCTTTGGCCAAGCGGAAAAGGAAGCCTTGATCGTCGATGATCGCTACAACGGTGGCGGTTTCATTCCCGATCGCATGATCAGCTATTTGGAGCGGGACAATCTGGCCTATTGGGCTATGCGCGGCATTGATTCCATGCGCACGCCTGCTTTTGCCCACGACGGTCCGAAGGTCATGTTGGTCAACGGATATTCATCTTCGGGCGGCGACGCGTTGCCGTATTTCTTCCGCAGCCGTGGGCTGGGCAAGCTGATCGGCACCCGCACCTGGGGCGGTCTGATCGGTCTCAACGGCAATCCGCCGCTGGCGGATGGCGGCGCGGTTTCGATTTGCACTTTCCGGATCTACGACTCCGAGGGCAATTGGGTGGTCGAGAACGAAGGTGTGGTGCCCGACATCGAGGTCTTCGATCAGCCCGAGGCTTTCTTGGACGGCGGCGATCCGTCGATCGAAGCGGCCGTCCAAGAGTTGTTGCAACAGCTCGAAAGCCGTCCGGTCAGTCGTCCGACGGTACCCAAGGCGCCCGATCTTTCGCGCTCGGCTTTCCCCAGCTCGACCCTCGGCGGGAAGACCTCGGGCGGGAACCGCTGAACGAATGAAACCCGGTCTTCCGCGGGTGGTTGCTTACGCCACGGCATCGATCGGTGCCGTGGCGTTGGCTTTTGGTGGGTTGGTTTTCACTGCTGCCGGTGACCTGGATCGCATCAAGGCCCAGATTCGCAAAGAGTTCCCTTCCGTCCGCCAGCTGTCGACGGACGAACTCAAGAAACGGCTCGATCGACGGCTGGATCAGCGTGACCGCCCCTTGCTCTTGGATGTCCGTGAGGCTGAGGAGGTGGCGGTCAGTCGCCTGCCCGGAGCCTTGCGCGTGGATCCCTCGGCCACCGCAGCCGACGCTTTCGCGCAGCTGCCCGAGCTGGCAGCGTCGGCCCGGGACCGCGAAATCGTGGTCTATTGCAGCGTCGGCTACCGCTCCTCCCAATTCGCCGAAGTCTTGGCCGCTGAGGGATTCTCGCGGGTGAGCAATTTGGAAGGTTCGATCTTCGAATGGGCGGAAAAGGGTTATCTCTTAGTCCAAGGGCAAGAAGAACAAAAGGTCTACAAGGTGCACCCCTACAGTCGAGCTTGGGCTTGGTTGGTGCCCGAGCCCTTGCGCGCATACCTCCCGGAAGAGGCACGGGGCGAAGCATCCACGGGTCCGGATGGTACGATGCCGCCATCAAAATAGGTGCAGAATAGGCGCAAAAGAGGAGATGAGCGATGCTGAGAATGCCACGGGCCGGATGGGTTTTGCTTGCGTTGACGGCGACTTGGGGCTGTTCGCCCACCGATCCCCAGCCGACGTCCGAAGGGCCTGAGCAGAGCGCGGAATCCGCGCCGGAAGCGCCCAGAGATATTCCGGAGCCCGAATTCACCCTCACCCGGGACCAGACCCACGCGCGTTTCAGCCGTTCGATTCCGCCGGTGCTGACGGTGCCGTCGGGGGCGGTGGTGGCGGTCGAAACCGAAGAAGCGACCGACTCTCAGCTGAGCCCAGAATCGACGGCGGCGGATGTGTCTTCGGTGGACTTCGATCCGATCCATCCCCTGACCGGTCCGATTTTCGTCGAGGGCGCGGCTCCGGGAGACGTGCTCAAAGTCACCCTGCATAGCATTGAACTCGGCGATTGGGGTTGGGGGGGGGTCTTTCCGGGTTTCGGTTATTTGGCCGACGAATTTACCGAGCCCTTTCTCAAGACGTTCCGCTTTGAGAAAGGTGCCACGCACGTAGATTTTGCAAAGGGTATTCGGTTGCCCCTGGAGCCCTTTCCGGGGGTCGTCGGAGTGGCTCCCGACACCGACGACCTATTGTCGACCATTCCGCCTCGGGCCAACGGCGGCAATATGGACGACCGAGAGCTGACCGCCGGTGCGACCGTTTATTTGCCGATTTTCGTCGAGGGGGCGCTTTTTTCCATCGGCGATACCCATGCCGTGCAAGGAGACGGCGAGGTCTCCGGCACGGCCCTCGAAGCGCCGACCCGTATCGTGTTGCAGCTGGAGGTGCTCAAGGGCCATCGGCCGATCGAGGAGCCCCAATACGAAAGGCACGATTTCTATGCGGTGACGGCCTTCGGTGAAACCCTGGATGTCGCGGCGAAGAAAGCCACGGGATTTATGATCGATTATCTGGTCGCGGAAAAGGGTCTCGAGCGCACCGAGGCTTATGTCTTGGCGTCGTTGGCGGGCCGATTGAAGATCGCCGAGGTGGTGGATGTGCCCCACGTTTTGGTGACGATGAAAATGCCTAAGGACATCTTCGTCGACTGAGCGATCCGAATGTCTTCCCGATGCCTTTTCGATGCCTTTTCGATGCCTTCCCGAGGAGCATTGAAGCGCATGAAATCTTTGACGCCGCCGTGCGTAGAACATTCGACAGCCGAGTTTGAGCCCGATCTCTAAGGTTTGCCAAAGGAGCCTAGTTTGAGCCGAATTATTTCGTCTGCCTCTCGCCGAATCGATAATGCTTCGCCCGGAATCTCTATTCTCAGGACCCGTCGAATTTTTGGGGTGCTCTGTCTCATGTCTTGCTTGACGTCGACCCTGGGTTTGGGGTCGACCCCTGCCCTAGCGCAGGATTCACCTCTCACGCCCAAGCTCGACAAAATCTTCTCCGGCGTTTACTCCCCGACGACGCCGGGTGCGGCCGTTCTGGTCAAGAGAGGGGACGAGGTCCTCCTGCGCCAGGGTTACGGTCTGGCGGATATGGAACTCGGGGTCGCCATCGAGCCCGAGATGGTGTTTCGATTGGGATCGATCACCAAACAATTTTCGGCCGTGGCGATCATGATGATGGTGGAGCAAGGCAAGCTTCGCCTCGACCAGCCCTTGGCGGAAATGCTGCCCGACTACCCCGATGTTTACGACTCTAAAGTGACCCTGGAGCATCTGCTCACCCACACTTCCGGCATTCCCAGCTACACGGGTATGGCGGACTTTTGGCAGAGTTCGCGCAAAGATCACAGCGTGGCCGAGATGCTCGATTATTTCGACGAGAAAGAACTCGAATTCGAGCCGGGTGCGCGTTGGGTCTACAACAACTCCGGATACTTCCTGCTCGGCGCGATTCTCGAAGCGGTAAGTGGCAAGACCTATGCTGAGGTGATGCAGGAGATGTTGTTCACCCCCCTGGGTCTCGAACACACCACCTACGGCGATCCCACCCGGGTCACGCCCGGTCGGGTGGAGGGTTATCAATTCATCGACGGTGAGTATCGGGTGGCGGACTTCATCAGCATGACCGCTCCCTATGCCGCCGGCTCGTTGCTCGCCAATGTCGACGACTTGGCGCGCTGGAAAGACGCGTTAGAAGCTGCCTATGCCGGGGGTGAGGGGCTGCTCGAGAAGTCGTCCTTGGACAAGATGTGGACCGAATATCGCCTGGCCGATGGTTCCGGGTCGGGTTACGGATTCGGTTGGCAGCTCGGTGAACTCCAGGGGCACCGGATTATCCATCACGGCGGTGGCATTCATGGTTTTTCGACCTTCGCGTTGTGGTTGCCGGAGCCGGATATTTTTGTTGCAGTGCTGTCCAACGGCCACCCACAGCGGCCGCAGATGTTGTGCGCCCAAGCGGCGGCCCTGGTGGTCGGTAAACCCTTTATCCGTCGTCCGGCCAAGATTTCGCCCGAGTCCTTTAAACGATTTGAGGGGGTCTACCAAATCGACGAGAACACGGAACGGGTGGTACGGGTGGAAGATGGGGTCTTGACCACCCAGAGGACCGGTAGCCCGAAAATGAAAGCCATACCCTCGTCGGCGACGGAATTCTTCTATGAGGATTCCTTAACCCGGATTTCCTTCGAGACCGACGGCAACGGCAAGGCGATCGCCATGCTGATGACAGCTTGGGATCAAGAGGCGGAGCGGGCGGTGCTGACCGACAAGGCCTTGCCGTCGGGCCATGAGAAGCAGCAGCTTTCACCTGAGCAAATCGACCGCTTGGTGGGTAAGTATGAGCTGGCGCCGGGTTTTATTCTGTCCATAACCCGGGATGGAAATCGAATTTTGACCCAAGCCACGGGACAGATTCAGATTGAAATCTTTGCCGCTTCGCCGACCGAACTCTTCAACGAGGACATTGGAGCCCGGGTCGTCTTTGAGCTGGGGGATTCAGGGCCGGCCACGAGCCTCACCCTTTACCAGGGTGGACAAGTGCTCAAGGCGCCGCGGGTAGAGTAATCGATCTCCTGCTGCGATCAGCCGTCGGTGGACGGTAGGTCGTTTCGATACGAGGTGATCAGCTTCAGGACTTTCGGCTGTTGACCACGAACATGGGCCTGGAGGTGCTTTCGTGCCCGGGCCCATTTTCGATCCAACAGGCTTTGCAAGATCTCACGGTGCTGCTCGGCCATGGTGGCGACGGCGGACTCGGCGATGGTGGCGTAGTCGAACATTGCTTCGTAGTAGGGGCCGTGGAGGCGAAAAAAGTCTTGGATGTAGCGATTGCCGCTACGGTCGATCCAATAATGGTGCAACCGATTGTCGATCCTGGGCTCGCCGTCGGGGCCAGGCATGTTGGCCCGCAGCATGTCCAAGAGGTCGTCCGGATCGAGTCGGTCGCGCGCCAAGTCCATGGCTTTTTGCTCCAGCACCTCGCGGACCTCGATGTAGGCCAACATATCTTCTTCGCGGTAAGGCTGAACCAACCATCCGCAGCGGGGCACGTGCTCGAGAATCCCCGCGCCGGAAAGTCGGCTGAAGATCCTGCGCACCACCGAGCGACCGACTCCCAATCGGGACGCCGTGTCTTCTTCTCGCAAATATTGCTGCTCGCCTTTGAGGCTCAGGCTGATGGCTAAGTCTGCCAGCTCCTGCTCGTGATCCTCGGGCGCCTTCGGCAGGTCTTGTGGATCACCGGCCACCGATTGGATCGCCTCAGGGTCCACCTGCACGGCCAGACGACCGTTCTGCAATTTGATCAGCACGCCTTGATTTACCAATTCGCCGACGGCGATTCGAACAGGCATGGGGCTGACGTCATAAAACTCGGAAATCGCCGTCAGTGTGAGGCGAAACGGCAGGTCCTCGCCGGCCATCACTTTGGCCTTGACGTCTTTTTCGATGTATTCCGCAATGGTCATAGAAGGCTTCCCGTCAATCCTATCGGCCGCGCGGCCCATTGGGGTCGCATCCGGTGCATTGAGACTAGCCATGCTACCTCAATGGACGAAGGTTGCCGAGGCGCGGTTTGGCGTTTTGTGGCAGGGGATTTTCTGCCGGCCGGTGGAACACTTTTCGAACACGTTCCGTAAGGTGCCGTAGGGGCGTATGAAAGGCGTGCCATGTGACCCGTCGACGAACAAGCTCAACCTCCTCAACTCTTCAGGAGACCCGTTTGCAAAGCACCTTTGATGGCATCCTGGACGGCACCGTAGACGGCATGGCAGACGGCACGGTAGACGGCACCGTAGACGGCATGGCAGACGGCACCCGGCCAGAAATCTCGGACAAAGCCTCCATTTCCGATCCTTCTCAATCCCAGCCTGCGGCGCCGAGGGATTCCGACTCCGGGAATTCACCGGATTCTGCGGGTTGCCCTTTTCGTCGGCTCGAGGGGGTAGACGGTGACACGGCTCGTGGGTCGACGAATAGGTTGTCGGGTCCGCTGGGTGGTCTGGCCCAAAGTCTGGGTTTGGACGTTTTCGGTCAGTCGTTGCTCAGCCGGCGGGCGGCCTTGGAGATGAAATACGCGTCGCTGCTGCTGTGCATCGTGGCGATTTTCGAGTTCGGCGCCTGGACCCTGCTCTTCAACTGCATTCTTCAGTCGGAACTCCTGGCCTTCAACGGCACCACGTTGCTCGCCATTTTGCCTGCTTCACTCTTCGCCGCGGCGGTGCTGATTTACGAACGCCAATTCTTGACCACCGATTTACGCGCGTCTGCGGATCGGGGTCGATTCAGATTGGCGGTGCCGGTGGCCATGCGCCTGGCGATTATTCTGGCGTCGGCTCTGATCACCGCCCAGCCGGTGGAGTTACTGATTTTTAAGGCACAAATCCAAAGTCGAGAGCATGAGGAGGGGATCCGACGAGAGGTGGTGACCCGACGCCAAGAGCTGTTGCAAGCGCAGGAGATCGAAGCGACTCGGCAAACGGAGCTGCGCAGCCTGCAGACCGGCGATTTGCTATTGCGGTCCGACCGCCGAATCGAGCAAGACGAGCAACGCCTGCGCGAGGAGAGGGATCGAGGGCCGGAGATAGGTCAACGTTTGGAGAGTGCCCAAGGCAGTGTGAATTATTGGGATGGCGAGATGCGCCGGCGCCAGGCCGATCTGGACCAGCTGCGTGCCAATCCGCCGGCGGATCTCGGCGACGCCTCCGCCCGTGAAGCCGCCTTGGTGGCTTCGGTCAAGGAGGCCCGCAATAACCGCAGTGCTTGGATCGGCCGTCGGGATCAGGCCCGGGTCGATCAGGGAATCCAAGAGCAGCGGGTCGCCGACTTGCGGGGAGACATCGAATCCCGACAACAGACGGCGACGGAAGAGCGCCGGAGCTTCGCCCTCGAAGGAGCCGAGGAGCGGCAATCCGCCATGTCGTCGAAAGATCGTCTCTTCGAGTGGATTCGTCAATTACGTTCGAGTCCGCCGGCGAGGGGCAGACCGATTTTAGAGCCGTTGAGCCCCGGAGCCCAAGGCCCGACCGCCGCTGATCTTCAAAACCGATTCGTATATCTGCCACCCAGCTACGATTTTTTTGAAAAATTGAGAGTCCTGGACGATCTGCGCCGCGGTTACGCAGCCCGTTGGCCGGGTCTGGACTCCGCCGAATCCCAAGAGCTGGCCACCCTCTACGGGTTACAGGATGTTCGCCCGTGTGTCTCCCAAGCGGTCCAAGGTGGTCCGTCGCCGGATCTGGATCCAGCTTGCGATCCTGAACTCTGGACCCGCTTCCAACATCAGCGGGCTCAGCTCAATCGTTCCTATTGGATGGTCTTCGGCATTGCCTTGGTGATTCCACTTTTGGTCATCGCCACCAAATTGTTGATGACTGGTGAACTGGCGGCCTATTACTCGTCAGCCTACCAAGCCGTCGCAGGCCAGCGGGATGCCGTCGCCCTCAAACGCAGTGGGTTGCAGGTCCGCGCGGAGGAGGACACCTATCGGGTTTATTGAGATCGGGTTTATTGAGGTGAAGCCCCGAAGGGCCTGTTGAGCCGTGCTGCAATGGCCCGGCCTGCGGCGCCGGGTCCTGGTCGGTGAGGTGTTGGGAGATCTTTGCCATCAGCACATGGTAGTCGATCGGTTTCGAAACCACGTCGTTGCAGCCCATTTCTTGGGCCAGGGAAATGTCTTTGCTGGTGACGTGGCCGGTGACGACGATCACCGGGATTGAGGTCAAGTCCCGGTCCGACTTCAACCGACGGGTGGCGGACCAACCGTCCATTTCAGGCATCGCCAGATCCATCAAAATAAGGTCGGGTTGGGTGTCACGGGCCAAACCGATGGCCTCCCTGCCGTTGGTGGCGGTCACCGGATGGTGGCCGCCGTAACCGACCAATCGAGCGAGTATGTTGCGGTTGTCTGCGTTGTCGTCTACGACCAGGATTTTAGCCATGGTTTTTCCCTAGAATGTGCCGGAATGCGAGGGTGGCGTCTGCACGCCAACTCGCTCGCGGCACCTACTGAAGGCCTCACCCCCGGGTGAGGCTCGGTTTTTGGTGACAAATAGACACCGAAATCCACTGCCGGCGCAGAGGACCCACGGGTCTCGAGAGCGGTCGGCTCGGTGTGAGCCGGCCATAAAGCGGTGAAGACCGAACCTGCTCCGAGCACACTTTCGACCGTCAGGCTGCCGCCTAGCAGACGGCTGAGGCGACGACTGATCACCAAGCCCAGGCCGGTGCCGCCGAAACGACGGCTGATGGAGCTGTCCGCCTGCTGAAAGGGTTCGAAGATAGATTCCAACTGGTCCGGGTGGATTCCAATGCCGGTGTCGGCGACTTGGATCACGATCCGATCCGAGTTGGCAGGCGCGGCCTCGGACTCGGACCTGGCCTCGGACAGGGATTCCTGCTCAGACTCGGCGGCTTGACGTTCGACCGTCAGGCTGATGACTCCGTTCTCCGTGAACTTCGCCGCATTGCTGAGCAAATTGAAGAGGACTTGGCGTAGCTTGGCCGGATCACTGGTCATGGTGCCCAGGGGTTTCCTTAGATCCAGCTCTAGACGGTTTCCCTGTTGTTGAATCAACGGATCGACGATCGCCACGACCTCGTCGACCAAGTCCGCCAATGGAAAGGTGAGAATTTCAGCATCTACCTTGCCCTGCTCGATTTTCGAAAAGTCGAGTAGGTTGTTGATGAGGGTTGCCAGATGTTTGCCCGCCGAGCTGATGCGCGAAAGGTCCTGCAGGGAGTCCTTGTCGTCCCGGCCCTCGGCTGCCAAACCCATCAATTGGACGTATCCGAGAATGGCGTTGAGGGGAGTCCTTAGCTCGTGGCTCATGGTGGCGAGAAAGATGCTTTTTGCCGAGTCCCTGGCTTCGGCTTCGGTACGGGCTCGATAAGCGGCCTGCTCCGCCTCCTCACGGCGAACTAGATCGGCGGTCAGCCGACGTTGCTGTTGAAGACTTTCACCGAGTTCTTGGTGACGACGTTCCAGGGCTTCCCGCTGTTGTCGCAGGCTGTCCACCATCTGCTCGAAGTTTTCGGCCAAAAAACCGATTTCGTCGTGCATGGCGGGGGCTTCGCCGGACTTGGGATGTGGGGTGAGATCTCCTGCGGCGACCCGCCGTGTGGCGGTGGTGAGCTTGCGAATGCGTCGCGAAAGGTCGGCAGCAAGAGCGAGTCCGAGAAAGGCCGATAGCGCGACCGAAGAAGCGGTAACCACAACGATGAAACGGTGCGAGTTTTTTTGAGTTTCTCGCAGCACGGTCATGGCTTCTTCGGTGGCAAAACCCGCGAGTTCGTTGAGCTTGTCGGTGGCGGTCGTCAGTCTTCGATGTTGTGGGTTCAACCGGCTGAGGGCGGGCTGAACCGTGCCCGTATTGCCGCGTCGAATTGCGGGAAGAAATTTACCGTGGGTCGCGGCCACGTAGTCGCGCCACTCGGAGCGAAACCGATCGAAAGCTACGCGTTCGGCGGGGCTCGCGAGCAACGGCTCCTGGGCAGTCAATCCTGCGTCGACTTGGGCTTCGATCTGCGCCAGATTCCGTTCTGTGCGAGCCCGGTCGCCGAGGTTGGAGTAGAGGGCGAATTCCAGCTGAAGGCGCCGATAGCGCGCGACTAGGTCTTGGATTCGATCGACATTGCGGATCGAGGGTAGGGAGCGATCTGCCACCTCGTCGGCTTTGTCGCGCACGGTTTCCATTTGGGTTAGGGCAAAAGCGCCGAGCAACATCATCAGCAGAAGATCGGCGGCGAAAGCCCCCAACAATTGTTGTCGGATCGACAGGCGTCGAAGCTGTGCGGGCAAGAAGCGGAGCAGCCAGGCCATGGGTCAATCGCTTCCCGACTCGAGGTCCAACAGCTGCTCGATGGACAGTCCGACTTGGGAGCCGCCGTCGAAAACGGAGCCGAGGGTTCGATTTTCAATCCGCTGCTGGGCCAGTCCGTAGGCCCGCCGGGGTAGCGCCACATAACCGAGCGCCGCAACTTTTTGCGGGGCTCGGGTCAGGTAGAGGCGAACGAAATCGCGCACGGTCGGCCGTTCCAGGGATGCTTGGCGAACGTAGATGAAAATCGGTCTCGAAAGAGGACGGTAGGAGCCGGCGGAGATGGTTTCTTCGGAAGGTAGGACGCAGCCGGCCCCTGAATCGATCGCCACCAACCTCAGGCGGTCCCGATATTCTCGGTAGTAGGCGTAACCGAAGAATCCGAGCGAAAAGGGATCTCGAGCCACCCCCTGGGCGAGCAGATAGTCGTCCTCGCTGGCGGTGAAGTCACCCCGGCAAGCACCCTCCCGGCCGACGATGGCCCGGGTGAAGTAGTCGAACGTGCCAGAATCCTTGCCCGGCCCGAAGAGGGTGATCGGCTGCTCCGGCCAGTCCCGACGGAGCTGACTCCACATCTCCAGGCGCCCCTCGGCGGAAGGAGCCCAAAGGCGTTTGAGTTCCTCCACAGTCAAGCAGGAACTCCAATGATTCTGGTTGTGGACCACCACGGACACACCGTCGAAGGCCACCGGCAGTTCGATGAATTGGACGTCGTTCTCGCGGCAGAGCTTCGCTTCTAGCTCCTTGATCGGCCGGGAGGCGTCGGCGATATCGATTTTTCCTCGGCAGAATTTTTCGAAGCCTCCACCAGTGCCGCTGACCCCCAATCGGACCGGTGTAGCCGGGTTTCGGCGCTCGAATTCCGTAACGATGGCTTCGGTGATCGGAAAGACCGTGCTGGAGCCGTCGATGATGATCGGCAGCAAATCCAGGGCCATGGGGTCCTGGACAGCGGAGCTGGAAAGGTCGTTCTCGACGGCGGATGGGAAATCGATCAGTTCCGGGCTCGGCTCTGGAGTCGTCGGGGCGTTCTCGGGCTCGGAAACCTGCCCGAGAACGGAATTGGTATTCGGGTCGTCGGCTGCGGGGCCGGTTGACGGGGAGCCGGTTGACGGGGAGCCGGTTGACGGGGCGGATTGGGCAGGGCGGGTCGTGTCACCGGCCCGGCAGCCGACGGCCAACAGCCAAGCCAGCATTCCGAGCCGGAGGAGGCGGGAACTAGAACCAACCATAGAAAGCTCCTGTGCAGGAGTGCGCGGTCGATAGGATCCGAGGCGAACGGGCGATCAGGACGGTGTCGCCCTTAGTTCTTAGACCTCCATCCTGTGACTCGTGGATGAAGATTGGATGAACGCGAAGAGAAGAAGCGGGTAGCGGCACCTAAGATCCGGGCCGATCACGATTGCAACCGGCCTCGCGGCGAGACGTATAGTGGGTTGAACTCAATCTAATTTAATTAATTAGAGGGACAGAACTTTGGAACTCACCCGCACCTCACTCAAGAATCCTGCCGGGGTTGCCGTCGCCGCGTCGGTCATCGTGCTGTTCGGCCTATTCAGTCTGAGCAAGTTGCCGATTCAGCTTTTTCCGGACATCGAACGTCCACAGATGACCATTTCCACCGCTTGGCGGGCTGCGGCGCCGGCCGAGATGGAGGCCGAGATCTTGGAGCCTCAGGAAGAGGTGCTTCAAGGATTGCCGGGGCTCGACTTGATGGACGCGACGGTTAGCCCGGGGTCGGCGAACATCAACCTGACCTTCGATTTAGGCACCCCGATGACGGATAGCTTGATCGAGGTGCTGGGGCGTCTCAACCAACTACCGCCTTTGCCCAGGGACGCGGTGCCACCCAGGGTGCAGCTCGGGGGAGACCAAAGCGATGCGGGCTCGTTGATTTGGTTCTTCATCCAGGTGTTGCCGGACAACGACCAGCCCGTGACGTCTTTTCGGACTTTGGTCGAGGATGTGATCAAACCCCGATTCGAAGCGGTGGACGGAGTTTCCGACGTCCAGCTCTTTGCCGGTGCCCCGGACGAGGTACGCATTACCTTCGACCCGTTCAAAGCCGCGGAGTTCGGTGTGGACGTGCCGGCCGTGGCCGCTCAGGCTGGGCAGGCCAACAACGTTTCTGCCGGATTCGTGGACGTCGGGCGTCGGCAGTACACCCTGCGTTTCGCCGGAAGATATGCCCCGGCCGAGCTGGATCGTTTGATTCTCGAATGGCGTGACGGGCGACCCGTGCGTTTAGGGGATGTGGCGGAGGTGGAGATCCTGCCCGGGGACGACTCCTTTGCCGCTTTGCAGAACGGAAATCCAGCGATGGCTTTGCGCCTCGGCCGGGAGACCGACGCCAACATCTTGGCGTCCTTGAAAGAAGTGCGGGCGGTGGCCGCGGAGTTGCGTCAAGGGGTGCTGGCCGAGCAGGGTCTCGACATGCAACCGTCGTTCGACCCTTCGGTTTTTATTTTGCGCGCGGTGCGCTTGGTGACTTCGAATTTGGTGCTCGGTGTCTTGCTCGCGGTGGGTGTGCTTTGGTGGTTTCTGCGCCACAAACGGGCCACTCTGCTGGTGGCGATGGCCATCCCGTTGTCCCTGTGCGGAACCTTCGCGATCTTACGCTTGGCGGATCGCAGCCTAAATGTCATCTCCCTCGCCGGACTGGCTTTTGCCGTCGGCATGGTGTTGGACGCCGCGATCGTGGTGCTCGAAAACATCGTGCGTCTGCGCGAGCGCGGCATGCCCGCCGGAGAAGCGGCGGAGCGCGGTACCGCTCAAGTGTGGGGTGCTTTGGTGGCGTCGACGGCGACGACCGTGGCGATTTTCTTGCCCGTGATGTTTTTGGAGGACGTTGAAGGCCAGCTTTTTGCCGATCTGGCTCTGACCATCGCCATCGCAGTGGTGATCTCGTTGGTGGTGGCGGTGACCATCTTGCCCACCGCAGCAGATCGATTCCTCGGCGGTCGCAGCTTTGAGGATCGTCATCGAGAGACCTGGTCTCGCCTTGCCGGTCGACTGATGAGTCTCACCGACTCGCCTGCGCGGCGCGCCGGCTGGATCGCCGGCCTGTTTTTGATTCCGGTAGCGGCCACTGTGTATTTGATGCCGTCCCTCGACTATTTACCGCCGGTCCAACGGGATGCGGTGGACGTCTTTTTTCAATTCCCGCCGGGCTCCAGCTCCGCCACGATTCAGGACGAGATCGCGACGACTCTGGTCGAGCGGCTGGGCCCGAATATGCGCGGCGAGCGAGAACCGGCGTTGCGTAACTACTTCTTTTGGGGCGGGGCTTGGGGCGGTTTCATGGGAGTGCGAGCCAAGGATCAGCGGCGGGTCGATGAGCTGCTGGCTCTGGTGCGCGACGAAATCGTCCAGGGGCTGCCGGACACCCGAGCCTTCGTGGTCCGCGGCAATCTATTCGGCAATTTCGGTAGTAATCGCTCGATCGACGTGCACCTCCAAGCTCGCGACATCGAAGCTTTGATGGCTGCGGGGCGAGAAGGCATGGACCTTTTGTCCCGAACGTTGCCCGGGGCGACGATTCGCCCGACACCGGCCCTGGAGCTGGCGGAGCCCGAGCTGCGATTGATTCCCAACGATGAACGATTGGCTGAGGTCGGATGGGACCGAAGAGGGCTCGGTGGGGTTGTCCGTGCCTTGGGTGACGGCCTGTGGTTGGGCGAGCACTTCGACGGCGAGCGTCGGCTGGACGTCATTTTGCGCGCCCAAGTCTGGCGGACTCCCGAAGAGCTTCTGGACCTGCCGTTGGTAACACCGGCCGGGGTGGTGCAGTTGGGGGAGCTGGTGCGAATGGAACGTACGGTGGGCCCGAATCAGTTGCGTCGCGTGGACCGTCGGCGGACTGTGACCCTCTCGGTGGAGCCGCCGAACGACCAGAGCTTGGAGCAGGCGTTGACCGCCATTCGCTCGGTAGAATCCGAGCTGGCGTCTTCTTTGCCCTCGGACGGCACGATTCGCTATGGCGGGAGCGCCGATACGTTGCAGCGCGCCGTCGGCAATCTGGCAGAGAATTTCCTCATCGCCCTCGGCGTGCTTTTCTTATTGATGGCAGCGTTGTTCCGGTCTCCTCGCGATGCTGCGTTGGTGACCCTGGCCCTGCCCCTGGCTACCGTCGGCGGGGTGGTGGCCCTGCGCTTGATCAATTTGGTGACCTTTCAACCCTTGGATCTTTTGACCATGATCGGTTTCATCATCTTGTTGGGCTTGGTGGTCAACAACGCCATTCTCTTGGTCCACCAAACCCGCGCCGCCGAGCGCGAGGGGGCCGGCCGACGACAAGCGGTGCGCGAGGCGTTGACGGTGCGGCTGCGGCCGATTTTCACCTCGACCTTGACCAGCATTTTCGGCATGTTGCCGTTGGTGCTCAATCCCGGGCCGGGTAGTGTGATCTATCGAGGTCTGGCGGTGGCGATTGTGGGCGGCATGTCGGTTTCTACGATTTTCACTTTGATTCTGCTACCCAGCTTCCTCCGTCTGGGGGAAGATCATGAGCCCACTGCGGCCTTGCCCCCCAACGTTCAATCGATGGAACGCGCGGCTTGAAGGTTGTGAAGGTGAGAGGCAATACGATGCGATTCGACGGAAATCTGACCCTGACATTGACCTGGGCATTGACCCTGACTAGGGCTTCGACCCAGGCCGCAGCTTTGGCCGTGGTCCTGTGTTGGGTAGGCATGACGGGCTGCGTCGGCGGCTCCAATGCCGCTCCCAATGACGCCCCCACGGAGCAGGCCGAATCCACTGGGTCGTCGAAAGCGCCGGCGCCGATTTCGGATCCGCCGCCGGCCTTGGTGGAGGTGCGATCCGTGATCGCAGCGGGAGCTGGATCGAGCCTTTGGGTCACCGGCACCCTGCTCAGCCGGTTCGACGCCGGGATTGCTGCCGAGCTGGCCGGTAGATTGGTTTCGGTGGCCGAGGTCGGGGATCGATTGGCCGAGGGCGAAACCATCGCGCAGCTGGATCACGGATCTTTGGATATTCAGCTGCGGGCAGACGAGGCGGAGATCCGGCGCTTGGAGGTGCGGCTCGACTATTTGGGCAAGCAAGCGCAAAGGGTGAAGGCGCTGGCGGAGCAGGAGATCGCCGCGACCTATCAACTGGACGACCTGGATTCCCAACGTGCCATGGCCGAGCAGGATCTGGAAGCTGCCTGCATCGAGCGAGACCGCACCCGCTATTTGCTCGGCCTCACGATCCTCAAAGCTCCGTTTTCCGGGCGGCTGGTGGAACGTTTGGCACAGCCCGGTGACTATGTGACCGTGGGTGAGCAGGTGGCTCGGCTGGTGGATGTGGACCGCACTGAGGTTCAGGCCCGTGCTCCGTTGGCCCTTGCCCCTTGGATCCAAGAGGGAATGGAAGTCCAGATCCAAGGGGGTGGGTTCGAGAGTATCGGCCGGGTCCGAGCCGCAGTGCCGGTGGGTGATGAACGGTCTCGGATGTTCGAAATTCGACTCGAGGTTTCCAATGTGCCTTGGCCGGTGGGAGCGGCGCTGAAGGTTTTATTGCCACAGGGTGGTCAAGCTGAGGCCGGTGCTGTCCAAATCCCGCGGGATGCCCTGATCTTGCGTCGCGACGCCACCTACGTCTTTGTGGTTGAAGAGGGTATTGCTCGTCGGGTCGATGTGGTCGCGGGCGCCGGGGATGGGGATTGGATCGAAGCCCAGGGAAATCTCCAGGTCGGGGCTCGGGTTGTGATTCGAGGCGGGGAACGGCTGCAAAGCGGTCAGAACGTCGAGCTTGTGGGCGAAGATCGATGATTTTTCTTGACGGGCACAGACACCGTCATTACAATTCTTACAAGTTTGTTACAAAACAAGTTGTGGGACGAGGTAGCTCAGTGGGTCGAGGCCGGAGGTTAAATCTTCTCCTGGTAAGCCGACGAAAACGGGCTAATTCGGTCGAGGTATGCCGATGAGCGAAGCATCGGTTGTGGTCGGTCGTGTGTTCGTGAGCCGTTTGCTGCCGCAATCGGGTCTCGATTTCCTCACCCAACGGGCAGTCGACCTCGCTGTCGGTCAGCGTGACGACGAGCGCGGTCTCGGTCGTGATGCCTTAAAGCAGGGCGTTACGGCCTGTGACGTGTTGATGCCGTTGTTGAGCGAGCGAGTCGACGCCGAGCTTTTGGGCCTCAATCCCTGTCTGTTGGGCATTGCCCAAATGGCCGTGGGTTACGACAACGTGGATTTGTCGGAAGCGACCCGTCTGGGCATTCCCGTCACCAATACTCCCGGAATCCTGACCGAAGCGAGCGCCGACTTCACCTGGGCGCTATTGATGGCCGTGGCTCGACGTGTGCCCGAAGCCCATCGATATACCGTTGAGGGTAGATTCAAAATCTGGGGGCCGAATCTGCTGTTGGGCTCCGACGTGGGCCCTGGGCCCGACGGGCGCAAGAAGGTGCTCGGCATCGTCGGATACGGGCGCATCGGCGAGGCCGTGGCTCGTCGAGCGGTCGGATTCGGCATGCGGATCTTGGCCAATGCCCGAGATCGGCGGCGGGTCGAAGCAGATTCCAAAGTCAGCTGGGCGTCGCTGGAGGAGATCCTACGTCAATCGGATTTCGTGACCCTGCATCCACCTTTGACCCCGGAAACCCACCATCTGATCTCCGAGAAGGAGCTTCAGATGATGAAAAAAAGCGCCTATTTGCTCAACTTGGCCCGGGGCCCCATCGTCGACGAGAAAGCCTTGGTGAAAGCCTTGGAGCAGGGATGGATCGCCGGTGCCGGTCTCGATGTTTTCGAGCGCGAGCCCGAGCTCGAACCGGGGCTGGCGGCGCTGCCGAACGTGGTTCTAGCACCCCACATCGCCAGCGCCACCGTCGAGACCCGATCCCGGATGTCGCTCATGGCGGCCCAAAACGCCTGGGCCCATTTGCGCGGAGAGCGGGCCCCGAATGCCGTCAACCCAGAGGTTTACGACACCGAGGCCTACTTGAAGCGCCGCAAGCGGCCCTAATTAGTTGGCCGAGCCGGTCGGCGTTGGGGCCTCGTCGGCTCCGGTTGAGGTTTTTTCAGGCTTCAGAATACCCAGCACGTATTGGTCGAAGCTCAGGTATTGGTTGGCCGCTTTTTGAATCGACTCGGTGCTCAGGGTGGCGAGCAATTGGTCGAATTCGAGAATGTCGTCGAAGGGTAGATCGTGTTCCACGGCGCCTTCGATGGCGTTGAGCCAGAAGGTGTTTTCCTTCAGCTGCACCTCGCGGTTGCGCTTCAGGTTCTCCCGAACTTTTTCCACCATCTCGGCCTCGGGGCCTTTTTCTTGGACTTCTTTCAGCTTGGCAAAAATCGGCTCCAGAATGCGATCGACCTCGTCCGGATTGCAGCTGTAGCGCACGGTTAAATTGAAACGCTCCTCGGGCCAGCGGCTCAGGCTGCCGTAGACCCCCACCGAATAGGTCGCGCCCATTTCCTCGCGCACCAGCTCGGTCATTTGGATTTCCAGCACGCGGGAGAGGGTGAGCAAATCGAAGCGATTTTGCCGACTCCACTCAGCCTCTCCGTGGAAAAGCAAGTCGACCAAGCTCTTCGGCTCCAAGCCTTTCTCCACCTCGAATCGAACTTGACCTTCGGGATGCCGGATGCCGATGTCGCGCCAAGACTCGCCGCGATTCGATGCCGGCAATCCGCCCAAATAGGTCTCGACCCAAGGCTTGAGCGTCGAGGTTTCGAAATTCCCGACGAAGGTGAAGGTGAAGTCGGAGGCATCGGCGAAACGATCGCGGTAGGCGTCGAGGGCGGCTTCCGGGTCGAATTCGGCGAGCACTTCGGTGGTCAAGGGGCGGCGTCGAAAGTGGTCGCCGGACACCCGCTTTTGGAATTCATCGCGGAATACGGTTTCAGGATTCTTCGACCGATTTTCGATCACCGCCGTCATGCGCGACATGAGGTTGCGATAAATCTCCTCATCCGCCCGCGGGGAGGTGAAGTAGAGATAGGTCAGCTGGAAAAGCGTTTCCAGATCCTCCGGCGACGCGGACCCACTGAGGCCTTCGTTGAGTTCGCCGATGAAGGGGCTGGCGTCGGCCACCTTGCCGGTCAAAGCCTTCTTCAGCTCCACGAGGTCGAAGTCACCGAGGCCGCTCTGCCCGAGGAAGAAGGTGGCGAAGCTCGCCGAAGTGTATTGCTCGTTCTCCACCAACGAGGTTCCTCCTGGGCTGATGGAACTCATGAGGATTTCGTCGTTTTTAAAGTCCGTGGGTTTGAGCAATACCCGGACGCCGTTTTCGAGTCGCCACTCCGTGATTCCCGTCGTTTCGTGAAATTTTTCCTCAACGACCCTGCCCGGCACGGGAATTTCCGCCAATAGGGGCTCGTCCCGGGTCCGGTCTACCCACGGGCTGATCTCTTCCTTGGCGGCTTGCTCGAAGAGGGCGAGGATCGTATCGGGCTCGGGCAGTTCGAGGTTCTCCTTCTCCGGACCGCTGATCACCACGATGCGATTGTCGTCGGTGACCCATTCTTCGGTGAGCGCGTTGACTTCGTCGAGGGTGATGCCGGGCAAGAAGCGTTGGACGAGAGCGACCTCGGTCTCGATGCCGGGGATGGACTCGCCGGTGAGGAAGCTGCGCACGAATTCCGAGGCGAATCCTGAAGAACGCTGTTTGTCGCGCTCTTTGTAGACCTGCTCGAAGAGCCGTTGGACTTGGAGCTTGGCACGTTCCAGCTCGCCGTCTGTGAAGCCGAAACGACGCAGCCGCTCGAGTTCACGCAATATGCTTTCGAGGGCGGCAGCGGTTTGTCCTTCACGTACGGTGCTGCTGAGCTGGTAGGCGGCCACCGGTCGGACGATCGAGCCGGTGCCGGAGCCCACGCCGACAAAGGGCGAGTCCACGGCTTGGGCAAGCTCCTGCAATCGTGCGTTGAACATTGAGATGTGAAGATTCTCGACGATGCTGCGGCGATAGTCTTGGACCCGACCTTGCTCGCCGGCTTCCTGGTTGAACATCACCGACAGGCTAGTGCTGGTGACCTCCGGATCGGTTTCGATGCTGAAGCGGGTCGCTGCCACCCGAGGCACCTCGACTTCCGGTCGCGGCGGCGGGTTGTCCGGACCCTTGAGGCTGCCGAAGTGCTCACGGATCAGACCCTCGACCACGTCCGGATCAAAATCACCCACGGCGGCCACCGCCATCAAGTCCGGGCGATACCAGGTTTCGAAGAATCGCTTGATGTTGGCGTGGGGAGTGTTTTGGATGCTTTCGGCCGTGCCGATGGGCAAGCGTTCGGCGTATTTGGAGCCTTGGAGCATCACCGGCAGCTGCTTGTTGGCGAGGCGCATATAAGCTCCGCGGCTGCGGCGCCATTCTTCCAGCACCACACCCCGTTCCTTGTCGATTTCCTCTGGGTCGAAGGAGACTCGGCCGGCCTGATCGCTGAGCACCAACATCGCTCGGTCTAGGGTTTCGGCGTCGTCGGTGGGAACCGTCAGCTTGTAAATGGTTTGATCGAAACCCGTCGACGCATTGATGTCGGCACCGAAGCGCATGCCGATCGACTGCAAATAGTCCACCAGCTCATGTTTTTCGAAGTTTTCGGTGCCGTTGAAAGCCATATGCTCCACGAAGTGAGCCATGCCGAGTTGGTCGTCGTCTTCGAGCACCGAGCCGGCGTTGAGGGCGATCCTCAGCTCGGCCCGCTGCTCCGGTTTTGCATTGACCCGGATGAAATATTTGAGACCGTTGTCGAGGGTGCCGACACGAACCTTGGAATCGACCGGCAGCTCGGCATCGAGGGGTGCGGTGGCTGGATCGAAGGACGGGGTTTCTTGCTCGGGTTCGGAAGCTTGGGTGTCGACTGGGGTGGTGCTGGTGTTTACGGTCGGCGGAACGGGCGGCGCTCCGGCCACTAATTTGGCTTCATCAACACCGGTGCAAGCGCCCGAGAAGAGCAAGAGCACGATCGCAAGGCAAGGAAATAGGCGGGTCGAAAGGGTCATTCGGTGCGGTCCTCGAAGTGGTTCGTTGGAGCGGCGCCTCGGGGCGGCTGCAGCGCGCGTGGGGCTAATCTAAGGCTTCCGCGGTCCGTTGCCAAGCGCATCCATCCTTTGGCCGGAGCCGTTCGGCCCGAAAATGGGCAGAAGAGATTCGGTTCAGGCCGCCTAATGCCCGCCGGAGAACTACAGCTGTGCTTCCAAAGCGACCTATCCGGGCTAGAATCACGGGGCGCCCTGGAAAGGGCAAACCGGCCGTCTAAACAGACAGGCGCCCAATACCCGTAAGCCCAATACCCGCAAGCCCAGTACCCCAAGCGAGAGCCCAGGAGCAGATGATGGCGCAGGACGAGAAAGACGCAGATTTCGGACGGGCCCTAGAGGATTTTGAACGCAACGAAGACCGGCGGTCCGGTCGTCGGCAGGAAAGAGCGCCCTTGATCCGCCAGGAAGAGCCGCCGGATCCTGGGCGACCGCGGGAATACCGGCGGCCCACGGAAGAAGAAGATTTTGGCGCCGCGCTGGCGGCCTTCGACGCCATGCAGCCGGCTCCCAGCCGGGACCAACCACAGCGCAGAAAACCACCTCAAAAGGGAGAGGTGGTGGGCGGTAGGTTGTTGTCCATCGATCTGGAAACCACTTTCGTCGACATTGGGGGCAAGGCCGAGGCCACCATGTCAACGGCCGACTTGGCCGATTCCGACGGCGTGTTGCTCTATAAGGTCGGGGACGAGATCCAGGCGGAGGTCGTGGGGCGCGACGAGGACACCGGCGGTCTCCGGCTACGACCCGCCGGAGGTGGCGGCAAAGGGGATCCCCGCGGACCGCTGCACGTGGGAGATCTCGTGGAGGGCAGCATCACCGCGGTCAATAAGGGTGGTGTCGACGTAGACCTGAAGGGGCGCCGGGCCTTTTGTCCGATCTCCCAGCTCTCGGATAGGTTCGTCGAAGACGCCACCGAGATGGTCGGCCAGAAGCTGCAATTCGAAGTCACCCGTTACGAGGAAGGGCGGGGACGCTCAGCCGCCAACATCGTCATTTCTCGCAAGGCGCTCTTGGTGCGCGAAAAAGAGGCACAAGCCGAAGTCACCCGGGAGCGGTTGGAGATTGGCGCGGTGCTCACGGGGACCGTGTCTTCCTTGGCGGATTACGGCGCCTTCGTTGATTTGGGCGGTTTGGACGGCATGGTGCATGTGAGTGAAATTTCCCATCAGCGGGTCGAACATCCCAAGGAGGTGCTGACCGCGGGTCAACAGGTCCAAGTGCGGGTGGAGAAAATCGAGCGTCGTCCCGACGGTAAGGACCGGATCGCCCTGTCGATGAAATCGTTGGAGCGTGATCCTTGGTTGGACTCGCTGACGAAATGGGCCGAGGGCACCGTCGCCGAGGGCAAAATACGCCGCCTCGAGAGCTTTGGCGCGTTTGTCGAGCTGGAGCCGGGGCTCGAAGGATTGATCCACATCAGTGAGCTGGGCTCCGGGCGACGGATCAACCATCCGCGTGAAGTCGTGCAAGCGGGTCAGACCCTGTCGGTGAAGGTGTTGAGCCTGGATCCCGAGAAGCAGCGCATTTCCTTGGCACCGGTCCACGACGGCGAGGCCCAGGAAAGCGGCCCGGCGGTCCAAGAGCTGTTGGAGAAGAGTCAGAAGTCCGGTGGTGACTTCGGCGCCATGGCCCATTTCTTCAAGAAGAAGGGCAATCAGGGCGATAGGTAGAAGGCGATAAGTAGAAGGGCGGTGAATGGAAGGCCGTCAGCCCTGGAGTGATTCTAGAATCCGCAAATAGGTTCGATAACGGGCCGGCGTCAGCTCGCCCGCCTCGGCAGCTTGGCGCACCGCGCAGGACGGCTCGTGGCTGTGGGAGCAATTGTTGAATCGGCAGGCGGGTTCGAAGGGCTCGAAGTCGGGGAAGTATTCCCTGAGTTCGGCTGCGTCGAGATTCCACAGACCGAATTCCCGAATTCCCGGGGTGTCGATCAACCGGATTCCATTGCCCAAATCGTAGAGACAAGAGCGGGTGGTGGTGTGTCGCCCGGTGCCCCGTGCTTCGCTCAGCTCGCCGGTGGCGGCTTCGATCGACGGCGCTAGGGCGTTGATCAACGAAGATTTTCCGACCCCGCTGTGGCCGACGAAGGCCGCGGTTTTGCCTTTTAGGTTTTGCCGCAGTTCTTCAATGCCTCGACCGTCGGTGGCGGAGCATTCGATCACTTCCAGGCCGAGTTCACGGTAAGGCGCCAAGGGCGCGAGCTCGATCTTCCGTTGGCGGTCGTTGAGCAAGTCGACCTTGTTGACGCACAGGATCGGCTCGGCACCGCCGTATTGAATCGCCACCAAATAGCGGTCCACCAACGCTGCCCGAAAGGGCGGGCGAACCACGGAAGCGACCTGCACCACCACGTCGATATTGGCGGCAACCACCCTTTGGAGCCTTGGATTCAAGGGGTCCGGGCGTGCCAGGCACGTTTTCCGGGGCAAGACTTCGGTGACCAAGAGATCGCGATCCCTGTGAGCGAAGCTGACCCGGTCCCCGACCGCCACTCGACTGCGCTGATCTTGGGCGATGGCGGTCGGCAACATGCACTGCACGACCTCGCCGTCTTCTCCTTCCACCCAAGCGATCGCCGAAGCCAACGAGACCACCGTGCCTTGGAACACCGGGCCGTCCGGGATCCAGGTGGGCTCCGGCTCCGCTTCGCCGCCGGCTTCGGTTTTGCCACCGCGGCCCTTAGTGTCTTCCGTCTGGGACGTCAGGGACGACTCGATGCGGTCGGTCCAATCCTTATCCGTGCCGTGAAGTTCCCGGGCTGCTTTCGACAAGCGCTGATCCCGTTGTCCGCTTCGCTTGCCACCCTTGGTGCGAAAGCGTTTTTTCTTTTTCTTCACGGCTCGTTTAGATGGCGCTCGGCCTGCTCAGCTCGCCGGCACGGTTTCGGCGGTCTCGTGGAACCGTAGACCCTCCGTTTCGAGGGCGCCGAGTACCGGGCGAAAAACATCTTCGTCGGTGGGGAAGAGGCAGCCCCGCCGCTCCAACCGACCGTCGAGCAACATCCGGGCTCCCAGGGCTGCGGGCATGCCCACGGTGGTGGCCATGGCGGTGTGGCCTTTGGGATCGCCGTAGTGGATGAAGGTCGACAGAATCTTCTGACGACGGTCGCCGAAGTCGGCGTCGAATTCGTGGTGCAACACCACCATGTCGCGCACACCGCTGGGCAAAGGCAGTCGACGCTGGAGCAAGCTGACCAGGGCGTCGGCCGGGCGATTTCCGGGCAGCTCGCCGATCACCTCTTGGGAAAACAAACCCAGGGCCTCGAGGGCTTGGAATGCCGGATCGGACCGCTTGACGCCGAGCAGCGCAGCTGTTCGATCTTCTACTGAGTCGCCAGAGCCCGAGTCGTCAGTGTTAGAGCCGCCACTGTCCGAATCAACAGGGTCGGGCAAATACATCGAGACCCAATCCACCCAGCTCAATTTATCCAAGCCCGCAATTTCCAAATGCTCGTTGGGCAGACCCAGGCGCACGATCAGGTCCCAAATTCGACAATACCCGGGGTACCGCAGGGTGCCGCGAATCAGGGTGTCGGCGTTCTCGATACCGTGGATCGACCGGTAGGCCATGGAGTCTCGATTGGCATAACCGTCCATCAATCCGAGGCCTGGAACCTCCACCTGCCAGGCGGACGAAAAGACCCGAGGCCACGGTTGCATGCGAATCTGGCCGTCCTTGAGAAATTGAGCCCCGGCTTCGGCGGCCATGGCCACGTTGCGCGGATTCCAGGTGATGCAATATCGCAATGGGTTGCCGTCAAAGGACGGCTCCGGCAGGCCCCCGCCGTAGGAAACGAATCGCTCGACAGTGCCCCCTCGACCGTGGATATCGTCGATGATCGCTTGGGCGGACATCAAATCCAGACCCGGGTCCAGCCCCATCTCCGTCAGAATCGCCAGGCCTTTTTCTTTCGCCTCGGCGCCGAGGGCTTCCAGGCCCTTGAATCGATAAGAAGCCGAGACCATGTGGCAGCTGTGATCCACACACCGCCGGGCGACCTCGGGTTGGAGTTTAGGGGGCAGAAGATTGACCACCAGATCGGCCTCGTCCAGCTCTCGAGCTCCTGCTTCCGAGCGCAAATCCAAGCCGATGGCGCGGCCCAGCTCGTGGCCGCCGACCCGTTTTTCGGCGGCTTTGGGATTCAAATCGGCGACGGTGACCCGGGCGTCCAGGCTGTGGGCATGGTCGAGCAGGTGCTGAATCAAAAAGGGAGAGGAAAAACCTGCTCCGAGAACCAAAATCTTCGGCATGTGAGAATCCAATATGTCAGTTTCGACCGCGGGGTCTAAGGGGGCAGAGGGGCGGCAATTGTTGGGGACTTCGTTGGGAACGTCGGAAGCATCGGTGTTTCGTTGAGACCGCTATTCGCTTATTGGTTCGAGAACGGCGCAGTGAACGCGATGTCGAGGGAATTGTAACGCACCTGATCCCCAGACGAACTGTTGTGATCGCCCCAGGTGAGCTGTTGTCGGGCCTGCGTCACAGAAATGGGTACCAATCACGCAACCCGCTGTTCCCAGTAA
>CBDUGP010000069.1:0-53868 GCA_965366625.1 uncultured bacterium | reverse complement strand
CGCACCGGCCAGATCGCCCAAGGCGTAGAGCGTTCCCGCTAGGTTCGCCTTGGCTCTCAACGTATCCGGGTGCTCGAGACCCAGGATCCGGGTTCGCACCTCCAGCACTTCCTCTTGAATCTTCAAGGCTTTCTGAAGGTCCCCAAGGGCTTGGGTCAACTGAGCCAGATTATTGAGCGACGTTAGAGTCTCGAGATCCTCAAGACCCTTCCGTATTCTGAGCCCTTCCACTTGGATCTCGAAGAGTTGCCGCGACGCTCGATAGTGCCCTTCTTTGTATAGCTCGAAACCAAAGCTCCCAGCTAAGTTGGCGGTGTATTCATGATCGACGCCGAGCTCGTCCGCGACTCGGCGGCAGAGACGGACGGTGAATTCAGGGCCATCCTCGAATTCTCCGGCTTCCACCATCTCGGCAAGAATTTCTTGAATTCGCGCTTGATCAGAATCCACAACCTCCTCGGACACTTCCTCCACCTCTTGAACGGCCGGCTCCGGACCTTGCCCCCAGACGAAGCCAGCGCCCAAGAACAAAACCCACCCAATACAAACCGTTTTCTGCCAAGAATTCATCGCTTGATCCTCACGTCATATTGCTCATCCAGCTCCGTCGTCGTTCCCCGCTTCTTTCCTTTCAAAGTCACTGTGTAATCGTCCGGCTCCAGCCGCTCCACGGGCAGGGCGATGCGCAGGAATCGACCGTCTTGCAGGGTAAGGCCGTCGAGGCATAGGACGTTGTGATCGCCGACGCGGAGGCAGACCTCGTAGGTGGGGTAAGGCTCCGGGTCGTGCACGTCCACCTCCAGAAGCACCTGGCCTTTGTCGCCGATCTCGAACGAGCCGCCGCTGCGGTTGGCGCTGAAACGGGAGCGGCGGGAGCGGTGATCGAGGCGCAGGACTGGGATGTTTTCCACGATTTTCGACTCCACCGCCTGGGCCAAGGTTCGCGCCAGCTCACGCCTGAGCTGGTCGATGCGCGACTCGAAGGACTTGGTGAGGGCTTCCTGACCCGCGTCCATGGTTTGGCGAAGATCCAGCAGCTCCGACTCCAGATGGCTCGCCCGCTTCCCGACTTCCAGTTTTTCGACGGTGACGGATTCCAGCTCCGCGGCCTGGGTTTCAGACGCGTCCACCAGCTCGGCCACCCGCAACCGCTCCTCTTCCAGAGAGTCCATCAGGTGCAGCACCGTCCACGCGGCGGGCACCACGACCATCAACAACATGGCCGCCACGACCAGGGGACGGGTCCAGAATCGTCGCGGCGGCGGCGCACCGAATAACGGCACGATCTTCGGCGGCTCCGCGGGCACCTTCGTATCTAGGGCGGCGACGGCACGGCGCAGGGTGCGGTCGCGCCACAGGTGGTATTCGGGATCCCCGTCGACCTCGTCTTCCGATGGCTTCGGCTCCAGGGTGGCGGTTTCCAGGGTGGCGGTCTCCAGAGCGGCGAGCTTGCTCTGCACGGCCTTCAAATAGGACGGCGACAAAGCGCCGGTGCGCAGGTCACGCTCGAAGCGCCCGGTGTCGAGCCAGGTGGAAAAACCGCAGCGTCCCACCTGGGGACCGCCCAGGGCTTGGCGGGGAAAGCGAAAGTCCTCGCTGCCCGCCAACGGAAACTCGTCCACGGGCAACACCCGGCAGCGCGGACCTTGTTGATCGACCACCAACCACTCGACGGGAAAATCCGCCGTGGAACGGCTCAGGTAGGTCTCCCCGGGACGGGGCATGGCGCTCTCCAGGTCACTTGGGGTTTTGGCGCTGGGCAGAGCACTGAGCCGAGCCGCGTGTTGGGTGGCGGCCTGCAACAGGGCGTCCAGGTTTTGGCGCCGGCGGATCTGGGCGGACGCCCCGGACTCAAACGTCGATTCGGTAGACATGATCAGCTCCTCGGCTCGTCCGCGTCGTCGGACGATGGGGAAAATTGCAAATTCGGTGGAGACGAAACCGTCGGCGCGTCGAGCCGGCCCGGCACGTTGCCGTTAAGGCGGCGGGCCTGGCCGGACCTAAGCACGGCATCGCTCACCAGGGCCTGGAGCTGCTCCAGGAGCTTGGGCAAGCGGCGGCGGGAGAGCCCGAGGCGACGTTGCAGCTCGGCCTGGCTGGGGAAAGGGCGGTCGAGGCCGGGATCGTCGGGATCGTCCAAACCTTGGGCTTCGAGGACTGAGCGCTCGGCCTCATCGAGCAGCCGGGTGCCCTTGAGAAAGGTCCAAAGGGTCCAAAGATCCTGACGGTCGGGCCCGGGCGGCAGGTTGTCGATGCGGTCGGACACTTGACGCAGCAGGAAGTGCCGTCGGTCGGACCATTGACCCAGGGTTTCCTCGTGACCCTCGACACGGATGGTCAAGGGCCGGGCGCTGGACGGGTCGTCGCCTGGGGGGCCGTCGCCATAAACCACCGGCCGGGTTTGCAGGCCGAATTGGCCGAAACGCTTCCGGGCATCGTCCTTCTGCTCTTTGCCCATCTCGCCGAGACGGAACCCTTCGAGCTCGCCTCCCAATTCCTCCAGGCCGTCCGCGAAGCGCTCGATGAGCTTGGGCACGGAACGGCCTTCGTCGGTGACCAGATTCGGCAAGAGGCGGTCGTTTAAGAAACGGGCCGCGTCGCGCAGGCGGTCGATGGCTGCGGCCAGGAAACGGCCCTGGCGATAGGTTAAGCAGCTGGCGTTGTCGAGCTCGGGCTCGTCGTCCAGGTCTTCTTCGGCGCCAAAGAGAAAGAGGAATCCCCGTTCCAACGCCCGCCGCACGGCCGCTTTGAGACGTCCGAAGACGCGATAACCGATCGGGTCTGCTTCTTTCTGTCGCTCGGTGATGAAAAAGCGCACGAAGTTTTCCACCCGCCAGCCCGTCTTTTTGCCCAGCTTGCGGGCATTGAGCAGGCTACCGAGCCTTTCCACGAGCACGAAGCGGTAGGCGTCGTGGGTAAATTCGTCGAGCACGCCGGGCTCCAGCCAACGGGATCCCCGCTGGCCCACGAAGGCGGGTGGAGCTGTCCACAACCCGCGACGTTTGAGCTCACCGATGATGAGGACCTTCAAATATTGGAGGGCCTCCTCCACGTCGTGATCACCGATCTCGACTCTGTCAAAGCTGGGTCCGCCGCCATCACCATCCGAGGGTCCTAACCTGCTAAGTCGGTCGAATAGGTCATCAAAAAACGATCCGATTGAACGTCCTGCCATGGATCCGCTCCTCTCCGGAAGTTGATGGATCTGCCCCCGTCGGCTCCCTGTGATTCTTTCCCTGTGGGCGTGGATCCGTTAACCGGCGCTAAACGTGATTTGCACGCCGCGCGAACATTTCTTTTTCGGACGCCTTCTCCGAGCGAATTTTCAGTCTCTGCGTCCCTGTGCAGCGATAAACCCCGTTACCAGCCCCACGCAAGGCAACGATGCCCTGCACGGTCCGGCCGGCCGCTTCGTCGCAATCACAACGCTGCAACTTCCATCTCACGGGACAACCAGGAGACAACAGCATGAAAAGTAGAAGCATGAGACCGGTGTGCATGTACTTCGTCCTAATGGCGATCTTGATCGCCATTCTCAACGGGCTCGACGCCCACGGCATGGACGCCACCCTCGGCAGCCAATCGATGGTACCGGCCTTCGACCTGAGCCCGGGCATGCGTGTCCAGTGGTCGGAGACCGAGGCCCCCGGCTCGTTCACCGATCGTTGCCAAAGTGTGGAGCTGAGGAAAAAAGGCCGATACAAAGTGGAAATCCAGAGCCCGTCCTTAAGCTCCGGGCTGTGGATCGAAAGTGACACCGCAGAGGCCCACGTGGTCGCACGCACGGTCGGAATCCGATTCCGAGTTTGCCGAGCCGGATACGTCACTATCTGCGAAACGACCGCCGCCGCCCTCGGACCGGTAGCCCTCTCCGTGGTGGAGGAAGAGCCCGACCCGCTGGAGGTGCTGGTGGACGAGGATCCGTTCCGCATCGACCGTTGCGATCCTTGGGCCTTTGAGGCGCTCGGAACCCTGCTCGAAACCGTGGTGGACATGGATCACTGATCCCCAATCACCGAACGAAAAGGACCGAATCGGGCGGGGCCGCCCTTACGGCCCCCCCCTTTTCGATGCGTGGCAGAAACAACTCGACCAACATGCCTCCCAACGAGGGACCTCTCGTCCGCTCGCGATCCCGGGGCTCCGAACGGAGCCATAAGGGGTCTTCGGCTTGTACCGCGCCTTGGGGACGCGGATCTGGTCAGCTCTTTCAAAAAAATAAAAATATTCGGTCGATTTGAACCCGCTCATGACCCGATTCACGCGGTCTCAACGCGGTATAGGTCGGAGCACAACGGGGATGGAACGGTAGTAAGGAGGCAATCCCATGGACGATGTTAGAATCTTGGCGAAAATGAGCTCATCCAGATCGACAGAATCCATGCCCGACGGTGCGGCCGGTGATGTCACCGCGTTGCTGGAAGCGTGGAATAAGGGGGACGAAAAAGCCCTCGGAACGTTGGTGGAACAAGTGCAGGGTGACTTGCATGACATGGCCGCCCGACTTTTCCATGGCGAACGTCCGAACCACACCTTGCAACCCACTGCCGTCGTGGCCGAGGTCTATTTGCGCTTGCAAAAGCAGCGTCGGGTGGGCGTGCGACATCGCACCGAGTTCTTTGCCGTGGCCGCCAAGCTCATGCGTCGGGTGCTGGTGGACCACGCCCGCCGGACCGGACGGGAGAAGCGCGGCGGGCATCGTGTCCAGGTGGAGCTGGATGAGAGCTGCGGTCTGCCCAAAGGCTTGATGCCCGAGATCCTGGCTTTGGACCACGCCTTGCTCGACCTGGAACGGCGCAGCCCGCGCCAAAACCGCATCGTGGAAATGCGCGTCATGGTGGGTCTCAACTTAGAAGAGATCGCGGCGGTGGAAAAGATTTCATTGTCCACCGTGTCCCGGGAATGGAAAGCCGCACGGCTCTTCTTGCTCAGCCAGCTGAGCCGATGAGCACCTCCCCCACCTCCCCTCAAGGGAAGGATCCCGCAACCCAAACCCGCTGGGCGCGGGTGACGGAAATCGTAGACGGCGCCTTGCAGCGTCCGGATCCGCGAGAGCGTCGAGCTTTCCTGCACAAGGCTTGCGGCGGTGACGGCGCTCTGCGCCGGGAGGTAGAAGGCCTGCTGCGCTTTGAAGATGCGGAGGGGGATTGGCTGCCCAAGGACCGCTCACTCCAAGACCTGCGAGAGCCCGGACAGGGTGAGCCGGTGGCGTCGGACACCACCACTGAGATTCATCCCACCGAGGACGGCTTGGCGCCCGGCAGCCACGTTGGGCCGTATCGCATTGAGAGTCGGCTCGGCAGCGGCGGCATGGGACGGGTTTTCCTCGCCTACGAGCCGTCCCTCGGGCGCCATGTGGCCCTGAAAGTGATCCGCCGCGACAAGGTATCTCCAGAGCTGATCCGCCGTTTCGAGCAGGAACGACGCATCCTCGCCCGATTGGAGCATCCCAACATCGCACGCATCTTCGGCAGCGGCAAACACGAGGGCCTGCCTTTTTTCGTCATGGAGCGGGTGAGCGGACGTCCCATCGATCGCTGGTGCGACGACCGGCGTCTGGGCGTGAACGAGCGATTAGGTTTGATCATCCAGGTCTGCGGGGCCCTGGACGAGGCGCATCGCAATCTCGTGGTGCATCGGGATCTGAAACCGTCCAACGTGTGGGTCGATGGGCAGGGGCGTCCGAAGATCTTGGATTTCGGCATCGCCAAAGATCTGGCCCCGACGGACCCTTTGGCGGACGGGGGCGTGCACGCCACGACCGCTCACCAGCTGTTGTCGTTGCCTTTTGCGGCGCCGGAGCAGGTGCGCAATCGCCCGGTGAGCGTGGCCACGGATGTTTACGGGCTCGGCGTCTTGCTCTACGAGCTGCTCTGCGGGCATCCGCCCTATGTGCTCGATGGCGACGTATTCGAAAACGTGCGCACCATCTGCGAGCACCTGCCCGATCCGCCGAGCCGACGAACGACCCTGAACCGGGAGGTCTGGCAACAGGGCAGCCCGCGGACGGTGTCACCCACGGAGACGGCGGCGCGTCGAGGCACGGATCCCCCCAAGCTGCGACATCGGCTGCGGGGTGATTTGGATGCCATCCTGCTCAAGGCCTTGGCCAAGAAACCGGCGGAGCGCTATCGATCGACCGCCGAGCTGGCGGACGACCTCGACCGGCACCTCGATGGCCACCCGGTCAGAGCCCGCGGCGGTGGACGAACCTACCGAGTCGGCAAATTCCTGCGCCGTCATCGAGCCGCCGCTCTCGCAATCGGCGCCGTGCTTTGGGGCCTGGCCGGTGCCTGGACGTGGGTCGACGGTGAGCGTCGAACCCAGGTCGCGGAGCAGGAAGCCTTGGAGGCGGATCGGGAAGCCGAAGCTGTCACCGCCTTCGCCCGCAACCTGGTGCTGGCCGCCGATCCGGACGCGTCGGGCCGGCGCTTGTCGGTGGCCGAGATGATGGCCAACGCCGAGTCTGAGGCTCGGCGGGTGTTGTCGGATCAGCCCGCCTCCTTGGCCCATCAGTTGGAAGCCATGGGTTTGGTGTTGCAAAGCCGTGGCGCCTACGACGAAGCCCGGCCCTTGCTGACCGAAGCCCTCGAGCTGCGGGCCGATGCCTACGGCGGTGACCATCGCTTAGTCGCCCGCAGCCTCAACAACCTGGCCGCCCTCGACCAACAAACCGGGGATCGGGCGTCTGCCGAGGCGGGCTACCGGCGCGCCTTGGCCATGAAGCGTCGTCTTGGCCAGCCGGAACACGAAACCGCGAGGGTCCGAAGCAATTTGGCGTCCCTATGGGTCTTCCGTGGCGCCTACCAAGAAGCCGAACCCATTTTGCAAGAGCTGCTCCAAGCCCTGCAGCGGCAAGCTCCCCCCAACCGAGCGGAGCTGGCCGGCGCCCACCGGACCCTCGCCAACCTCTACTACCTGAGCGGACGCTCCGACGAAGCCCAGCCCCACGCCAACCGAGCGCTGCACCTGCGCGAGCATCGATTCGGCCATGACAGCCTCAAAACCGCGTCGGCCCTGAGCCTGCTAGGGCGTATCCAACAAACCCAAGGCGACCTCGAAGAGGCCGAATCCACTTTCCGCCGAGCCCTAGACATCCGCCGCCAACTCCCCCATGACCACGTCCACGTAGCCCTGGCCAAAAAAGACCTCGCGTCCCTTTATTTCCAGCTCCAAGAACCCGAGCTCGCCAGGGTTCTGTGGGCCGACGCCTATGCCATCCTCGCCGTCCGTCGACCGAACGGCTGGGAAATGGACGACCTGTGGCGCATCTGGGCCTCGGACCAGATGGAAGACGCTTCAGCCTGCTTGGAGGAGGTGCGCGCTCGATTGAGCGCGACCCGGGGACCGGAGTCGATCTATGTCGCTGGATCCAACGTTCAACGCTAGCAGGCTGCGGCGAAGGGCAAAGCGCCGCCGAAACCTTCAAACACCGGCCGATGCCGATCTGATTCGCTGGCCGCGCGCGGCGAGGTAGAGCCCTTGGATGAAGATGGAGCCCTGCAAGGCCACGGCGGCGGACACTAGACCGGGCAGGTCCCAAGCCACGGCAAGCACCAGCGTGGCGGTGAGGGTGAGCAGCAGGACCGCCATGGCTTCATTGACCACGTGGGTCCGGTGCTCGTGGATCAACACGCCCCTCAGCCAGGAAATCCAGACGGCCATGGCCGGCAGGGGCAGGAAGAGGATCAATCCCTGCCGGGCCAAGACCGCTACTTCGGGGGCCGCGTCCTGAAAACCCACCAGATATAGGTCGATCAAAGGCGTGCCGACAAAGAGCAACATGCCGCCGCCGGACGCGAAACCCAGAATCCAAACGAATCGCTTCAACGCTTCGAGGGCACCGGTTTCGTCGGCCAAGGCGATGATCACTTCCGGCAGGGCCAAGGCCGGCGCGCGAATGGCCAGGGTGGTGTGGAAAACCAACGGCCAAGCGGCCAGGGAAAGCGTGGGCAAGGCGAGGCGAGCCAAGGCCCAGGTCACCACCGGCTGGGTGATCAACGCCAGCAACGAAGTGCCGGCCAGGGGCAGGTGGAAGAACACCAAGGTTCGGTAGGTCAAAGGATCGCGCCCTTCGGTGACTCTCTCTTCGGGCAGGCCTTCAATCGCCGGTCCGGCCGCCCATTGGGCGTAAATCGCCTCGACAAAGACCCCCACCAGCAGGGCGCAAGCTCCTACACAGACTCCGGGCAAGGGGCTGAGCTGGGCCAGACCGACCCCAGTGCCGACGGTCGCCACCAGGCGAATCGCGGTGCCGCGGGCCACCAGGCGCGTGTAACCCTGGCGGATCAACACCCCTTGCAGGAACCGACGCCAGGCGATGGCCGCGGACCAAGGCATGAGGATTTGCAGACCCGGTCGGACCCAACGGGCGATCTCCTTCGGGGTCCCCAGCAGGCCCACCACCAGCGCCTCGAAAAGCGGAGTGAAGGCCACCAGAATGGCGACGATCGTCAGCAAGATCGCCAGGTGCACGGTGAATCGACGCACCAGGAGGTACGACCGCCGATCGCGGACCAAAGCCGTCGACGTCGACAGCAAGCCGATCACCGGGCTCTCAATCGTCACCGCCAGGGCCAAAGCAATGCCGAAGGCCGCCAACATGGTGACCTCGTCCGGCAGACGATTGACCAACGCCGACAGCAGCGGACCTTCGCTGACCATCAACATCCAACTGGCGTAGAGGGGCAGCCAGAAGACGAAAATCTTTTTGAGACCCATCTTAGTTAGCGCCCATCCAGAAATGGAGTCTTCCGATGAAACCAAGGCCGGATGGACCGAGGACGGTAGCGAGGGTGTCTGAGCGATACATCCGAATCATCGGCCTAAGCTCCTACTCTTCAGCGGATTATGCCGGCACCACAGTGGTGGCGCGAGTTCGGAGCGACGCCCGCAGGCCATCCGGCCGACACCCGCGAAGGCGTTTCTGGCCAGAACCCACCTTTAGTCGGACCCGCTCGGGCCGGGCTCGCCGCGAAAGTCCTTGGCATCGAGCCCCAAGCTGCGCAGCTTCTTCTGTAGATTTTGACGATGCAAATCCGCGTCGCGGGCGGCGCGGGACACATTGCCGCCGTGCCGCTGCAAGATCTCGCTGAAGAATCGCCGCTCGAAGTCCTCGACCATCGTCACCTTGGCGTTTTGGAAGCCCGTGCCTTGCGGCCAGCCCGCGGGAGTCGAACCTGCCCGTGACCCCGAAGTCGCTCGGGGCCCCGAAGCCGTCGACGGACCCGGGCCTACCCGCCCGTCACCGATTTCGCGCGGCAAATCTTCCACCACCACCCGCTCGTCTCGGCAAAAAATCGCCGCCCGTTCCATGGCGTTGCGTAATTCTCGGACATTGCCCGGCCAGGGGTAAGCCACCAAGACCGACTCCACCTCCGGGTCGAACTCGGAACTCGCCTTGCCGGCCGAATCCAGGAATGCCCGACCCAGCTCGATCACGTCGCGTCCGCGATCTCTCAGGGGCGGCAAGACCAGCTCCACCACCCTCAATCGATAGTAGAGATCCGCCCGAAATGCCGATTGCTCGCAAAGGGATTCCAAATCGCGATGGGTCGCCGCCACCACCCGCACTTGAACCTCCACCGGTTTGCCGCCGCCCAACGGCTCCACCACCCGTTCCTGCAAAACCCGCAATAGCTTGGCTTGGGCGGCAAGCGGCATGTCGCCAATTTCGTCGAGGAAGAGGGTGCCCCCGTGGGCTTCGCGAAAACGACCCACCCGATCGCGGTCGGCGCCGGTGAAGGCTCCCTTTCGATGGCCGAAGAGCTCACTTTCGAGCAGACTCTCCGGCACCGCAGCGCAATTGAGAGCCACAAACGGACCGTCGGCCACCGGCGAAAGCCGGTGGATTTCCCGCGCCACCAGCTCCTTGCCCGTGCCGGTTTCGCCCCGGATCAGAACACTGGCGTCGGCGGGTCCGATTTTCTCCAGATCCGCCCGCAGGGCGACCATCGGCGCGGAGCTGCCCAACAGCTTGCCGGGTCCTTGGAGCCTAACGACCTCTTGCTGCAGGCGACGATGCTCCCGGGCCATCGCAGCCCCGCCCAGGGTTCGTTCCACGCACCAGCGCAGCTCGCCGATGTCGAAGGGTTTACCCAGGAAGTCCGACGCCCCGGCGCGCACCGCGTCCACCGCCGTGCGCAGCTGGGAATCGGCGGTGATCATCACCACCGGCGGAGGGGATTCCCGCTCCATGATCCGTTCGAGGGTCGCTCGACCGTCCAAGCCGGGCATGCGCAAGTCGAGCAGCACCAGGTCGACGTCCAAGGAATCCAACATCTCCAGGCATTCGACCCCACTCTCGCATTCGACGAAGGAATAAAGCTCACGACCCAAGGCACGGACCATGCCGCGTCGCGCTGCGGCCTCGTCGTCGCAAACCAAAATACGTTTGGGAATCCCGTTCATCACTGCCACCTTCCGCGCCTTCGCTCGTTCATATCCGCCCTTCCACCCGGAATCGCGCCACCCCTTGATCGATCTGCCCCGAAGGTGTGACCCCGAGTTCTTCCGCCCGTCGCGCCACTAACGCCAAGCCGAGCCCGGTGCCGCCGTCGGTGACGAAGGGCTCGAACCATTTCTCAACGTCTGCCGAGGTCTTGCCTTTCACGGGGTTCGTGACCTCGAACAACCAGCGGTCTCCGTCCTCAGGGCTCTCGGGCTCCGAATCCTCGTCCTCGACGTCTTGCCCCTTGGGCCGACCGAGCCGCTCGAGCCGGACCTCCACCTTATCCCCCGGGGCCGTATGAAACACAGCGTTCAGGACCATATTGAAAATCACCGTCTGCCACGACGCCGGCGAGCCGGCTATCTCGCCGATTTCCGCCACTCCCTGCCCTTCCAGCACCACCCCCCGGCGTTTGGCGTCGGCGCCGATGACGTAGACCGCGCTGCGCACTAAGGCCGCTAAATCGCAGTGGGTGGCGTCGTTGGGTCGAGCTACCCCCAGGATTTCGCGGGTGGTTTGGTCGAGACGGTCGATTTGCTCGACGATGGCGTCCAAGTCCAAAACCCCGTCGCTGTTGGGATCCTTCTCGGCCAGGTCCTCGCGCAGGGTTTGGGCCAAAACTTTGATCGACGACAGGGGATTCTTGACCTCATGGGCCAGGGAAGCCGCGACCAATCCCAACAGACCGAGCCGTTCGTGCTCCGCCATGCGGCGTTCTTCCGCTAAACGGTTGGCCATACGACGCCGGGACGACAATACCGCCGAAACCTGGCGCAACAACAACGACACCGCTTCGAGCTCGCCGTCGTCGAGGCCGCCTCCCCAAGGGGATCCGTCGGCCACGGACAAGGCCAGCAAGGCCTCCAATTGGCCATCGACCCAAACGGGAAATACCGCTTGCAGCTCCTCCAAGGCCAATACCGCTGCCAGACGACCGTCCCCTGGATCTAATCGATGCACTGGACGGCGATTCACCGGTTTCGCTTGGCTCGCTTGGCTCGCTTGGCTCGAATCGCCGGATTCTGATTCGTAGTGGTGCCAAAAAACCGCGGTGCGACGATCCTCGGACGGGGGTGCCAAGAACCGGGCGCGAACCGTCAACAGGGTGGAAAGCTCGGTGGCCGTGGCATCCAGCAAAGCCGAATCCGAAACCTCGGAAGCGGTCAGACGATCGATCAGGTCTTCTAAGTCGGACGGCGAAAGGTTTCTACCCATCAACCGGCGCAATGGCCTATATCGGGCGAATAACGCGTCGGCTACGGGGCGGTAGAGCGCGCCGAAAAATAGGGCCATCAACAGCCCCCAGGCCACCATGCGTCGATACAGCCCGACGTCGACCATGCCCAAGGCCGGTCCGGCGGCCATGACCAAAACCACCAGGACCAACACGCTGAGGAAATGTCGCAGGGTGCGGAACGATAGGGAAAGCCGCAGCACGTGGTCCCGTCGAACGAAAACCGCCATCAAAAAACCCGGCAGGAGCAACGCGGCCAAAACCGCCGTGCGGGTGATCAGTTGGAGGGGCTCGGCCTGCAACCGGGGGGCAGACCACGGGTCGATCCAATAGGTCGCGAGAAAGAACAGCGCCAATCCGACGAACACCGCCTGCATGCCCAAGAGCATGCGCGCCAGGGCCCGCGCTGCCGACATTCGTTGGGCCAGCAGACTCGCCAGGACGGCTCCCGACAATAAATTGACGATCGCGTGCAGAACCACCCAGGTGTACACCCCGGCGGTGGCTTCCGCCAGGATCGGGCTTTGGGCTTCCAGAAAACGATGGGCGGGCCATAGGAATAGAGCCAGGGTCGCCCAGCCGGGAAGCACCCACATCCGGGGCGCGCGACCTCCGGTGACCTTCAAGGCGAAGGCGAGGGTCTGGTTGATCAACGGGAAGGCCATCAACCAGGATGCCGCCCGCAATAGGTCCCAAGCGGTGCCGGCCAGGGACCGCCGGCTGACCCCTTGCAGCAGAAAAATCTGCTCGTCGAGCAAGGTACCCAGGTAAAAGAAGGCCAGGGCGATCAGGCCCCCGCGGATTCCGTAGTTGCCCGGCAAGACCGACGGGCGGAAGAGGATTTCCCGCGCCAGATATCCGTAGAGCAGGGCTCCCGCGAGAAAAACCAATAGGTCTACGTAGAGAAGGATCTCGCTCAGCATGCCTGGCATTATGCCCGCACCACGCCCCTCGGTGTGCATCCATCGGTGTGCACCCGAGCTCACTGCCCCCATGGGTGAATCTTGAAGTATGCACTTCGAGTGCTGCGCCACACATCGTCACATTTTTCTAATAGCGACAAATACAGGACTTAACCGTCCACGCAAGTTGGCACTGAGCTTGCGTTTATCTCCTCCCAACCCGCAGGTCCGATTTCACCGACCCCGGCCAAGGAGAGATTCCCGTGTCAACATTGAGCTCCCCAACTTACGTCCCCCGAGCCGCAGCCGGCCCACCCGCACCTTCTTGCCCAGCTGCCGATCACGACGATCCCGGTCTGAAGTCCGCCGGCGGAATCCGCTGGTTGCTCTTCGTCGGCGCCCTGGTGGTGATCGTCTCCCTGATCCGGCTGGTGGCGAGCCAATGGGGATTGCTACCCCAATCGATTCAATTCCTGAGCCTATGTGTCGGAGCTTTGGGGATTTACGGCGCTGGGGAAATCACCCGTCGACGTCTCCATTTGCCCAGCGCCGGTGGCGCCTTATTCAGTCTCTTTGCGGTGGCGGTTCCCGTTCTGGCTTGGGGCGCGGCGCACCAAAACCTGATCCTCGAGCTACCCGGCGCGGTCGCGGTTTTCGTCGGCCTAGGGACGCTCGGCTGGGCCGCCAAACGTTTGATGGCGACCGTTTTCGACTACCGCGGCTGGACCCTGCCCGCCTGCTTCACGCTTTTGTTGGTGGCTCTACCCGCCGGCTCGGTACTCGATTGGCCCCTGCCGGCAACGGCCACGCTGCTCGGCGCTGTGCTGGCCTTTGCATGTCGACACATCAATCGTTTCTTCTTTCACCGGGATCGGGTCAGCGGCATCGAGCGGCCCGTGCACGCTCTGCCCTTCCTCTTCCTGGTCGGCTTGTATTTGGCCAACGTGCTCGAACTCGGCGCCGGCGGATCGGAATGGGCCCTCGCCATGGTGTTCGTGGCTTTAGCCCTGGCCGACGCCGGCGAAGAGTATTTGCGCGCCTTGACCCGAGCCGTCGGAGAAATGCCCGCCACCTGGCCTCGGCGTAGTCTTGGCTTGTTGGCGGCGGGGGCCACGACAGGGGCTTTCGCCCTGGGCTTGGCGCTTTTCGCCGGAGACCCCCTCTCGGTGGTGTGGGTCACCGGTGGGTGCTGCACTTATCTGATCGCCTGGACGTTTCGCTATCGGCAGGCCGCGACCTATGCCGCGGCCCTGCCTCTGGGTTTGATCGCCCTGCACACCTTGCCGGCCCTGCTGACGGGTCTGCGCGATCAATTTGTTCAGCTCGCGTCCGACCACTTCGGTTATTCCGGTTTCGTCGGCAAAGCCAGTGCGGCGGCCGGCGGGGAGCTCGCCCTGCTCGCGATCTTGGTCGTGGCAGGCGCTTGCCTACGACTGCCCAAGATTCACCGGCTGACGAGCCGCAGCATGTTTTCGGTCCACGGTTGGACGACCGCCATCCTGGCCTGCTGGACCTTGGCGATCACCTCCGTAGGACTGAACGTGATGGCGCAGGTCGCGCCGATGGTCTGCCTGTTATGCCTGGCCGCCGCCTGGATCCTGCGCCATCCAGCTCCCCTTTTTCCGGCCCACCTCGGCATCATGGCCGGCGCCTTTGCCTGGATCGGTCCCGTGTTCGATCTCGAGCCGTCGTCGCCCTTCATCTTGGCGTTGAACGCGACCTTGGCCGTGGCCTACGGCTGGGCGCTGAAGGTCCGATCGAACTCGGGTCGGCCCACCTCGAGCCAATCGACCGGATGGATACTCGCGGCTCCGATGCTTACCGCAGGGGCTTTGTTGGCCTTCGACATCTCCCTCTTGAGCTTACATACCCTCCCGAGCTTCAATCCCTGGGTTGCGATGTGGTCTATTTTTCCGGTCCTGGTGTTGGGTCTCAGGCTCGAGCTTCCAAAGCTCGCCGCCCCGGCGACCGCGGTTCTGCTGTGCATTCTCGAATGGGCGATGCTCACCACCTTGCCTTGGCCCACCGGCATCACAGCACTGCTCTTCAATGGCTTGTTGATCGTGGTCTTCGGCTGGGCGTTGCGGCTTCGGGAATCCGCAGCTTCAAAGACGGATCGCGCGGCGATGGGTAGTGGATTTTTCACCGCCCTGGTTTTGGGCCTGCTTTGGGTGCCCGGCACGGCTTTCGTCGGCGGCGGGGCCGCGGCCGCGGCAGCCTTCTTCCTGTGGGTTGCCGGCTGCGCCCTGCTCGACGGAGCCTTGATCACGACCGACACGTCCGGCAGCCGCAACGCCGGTATCGCCATGCTCGGGTTGGGCTTGGCACCCGGTCTCCTGGCTTCGGCAGTCGTGCCCGGCCTTGCCGGACCCTTGCCCATGTTTGCCCTGTGGGTCGGCGGGGTTTGGGCCCTGAACCGCACGGTCTGCTCCCCACGTTCCATCTACTTCCTAGGGCGCCTCTACCGTTCTCGACCGTCGGCCGTGGCCAACCTTGAGTCGCTGTTGAATTTGGTCTCAGACTCCGCCTATCGCAGCCTGTCCTATATGGCGATTATGGTCTGCCTGCTGTGGACCGGCCCCTGGGTGCTGGCCATTTCAACTCTGATTTTGGCGGACGCCTGGTTCCGGCGCGCCGCGGATTCCCCAGCCCTCGGTGACCACCTCATTCGTGTCTTCGGCCTGCTCTGGCTGGCCCATTGGGCCCTGCTGACGGCCGGATCGCCCTTCCTTTGTCAAGCCCTTCTCGATTCGGCCGGCACTCTCGGTTTTGCCTTGGTAAGGCTGATGGTCGGCTTGGCCCTGTGGCAAGAGATGGGTCGTCGAATGACGGCATCTCCTTGGGCCGCTTGGATGGACGGCGCGCTGCAAATCAGCATCGGAATCTTGATCGCCACCGTCCTGCCGACGGGCTGGCCGGGTATCGCAGCCTTGGGTGTTGCCGTCTACTTCATCGCCCGGCAGGTCAAACCGGCCCGGTTGAACGACGATCGAAACGCCGCCTGGATCGCTCAAGGCTGGTCAGTAGCCGGGTTGGTGGGTCTGACCCGGCTCACGGCCTTCGAACTCTCGGCCCCGTGGTTGAGCTTGATGCTCATCGGCGTCGCCTTCATCTTCCTATTCGTGCGGGACGCCTTGCTGGCCAAGAACCGTCCGTCGATCGCGGCTTCCTTAACACCCACCGGAACCGCCCTCGCCTTGCTCGGCGCGATCCTGGGCTCGGTGGTCACGGCGCCTTGGGTCGGCTTCGCTGCCCTGCCCCTGGGTTTGGCCAGTGTTTATTTCGCCCTGCACGTCGACCGTCACCTCTGGCAGCCGGCTGCCGCGATCGCAGCTCTATTATTCGTCGGTTGTACTTTCGAGCTGTTGGTCCTCTTTCCGGCGTTGGGTGCCGAGGCCTATTTGATCGGTCCCGGTCTGGCTCTCTTGGCCGGGGCCGTCGGACTCAAGCGCCGACTCGGCCCACGTTTCAGCCGCTACCTTTTCACCCTGGGAGCCGGCTGCCTGTACGCCGTCCCGTTTATGGCCTTGATGCGCCACCTCAGCTGGGGCTCATTGATTCTGCTCTTGGTGATGTCGGTGGCCTTCGGCGCCATGAGCTTCCGTTTACGCAGCCGATCCCTGCTCTTGACCTCCACCGGCGCGGTGTTGATCGATTTGGGATTCTTCCTTTTCATGATCAGCCGAATCCCCAGCCTGCTGTGGGTCTTGGGTCTGGTATTCGGCCTCGGTTTGATGGCCATTGCCGCCTTCTTGGAAAGCCGCAAAGAGCACGCCCTGCAACAGGCCCGCCTCTGGAGGCAAGAGTTGCAGTCGTGGTCTTAACCCTTTAAACAATAAATCCTTAACAGGCTGTGGCGGAAGTCTCGCGCCGGCGAGAGCAGCGAATTTTTCGTCGAATCGAGGCGTGAAAACCGCAGGCGATTCGGGAATCGTCGAGGTTTTCCAACGAAGAGTCGGCGGAAAGACGCGCTCGCAGCGCGATGAGACTTTTGCCACAGCCTGTTAAGACAACAAAGGAAACAACGTGAACCTTGCACAACGTTTTACCCTGATGGTCAAAGGCAATCTCAACGCGGTTTTCGATCAATTAGAGGATCCGGAGCGCAGCCTCCATCAGCTGATCATGGACATGGAAGAACAATTGGAAAGCGCCAAACGAGCCGCCGCCGCGGCCATGGCCAATGAAGATCGGCTCAGGGGTCGTATTACGTTCCAAGACAAGGAAATCGAGCAGTGGAAAGCCGCGGCCCGACGAGCCCTGGGTCAAGAGAATGAAGCAGATGCCCGCTCCGCCCTGCGCCGAAGCGCCGAAGCAGAACGATTGGGCAGCCGTTTGCGCGAGCAGTTGGAGACCCAAGTCCGGGATACGGCAGAGGTGCGGGAATCCTTGGCTCTATTGCATGAACGGCTGGGTGACGCCCGCGGTCGCTTGCAGTTGACCCAGGCCAGAATGCGCCAAAACGAAGCTCGCAAAGCTGCAGGCTCGGTGATGCGCGGGGTGCAAAAAGCCAATCTCTACGCGGAATTCGATCGACTCGAAGAACGGGTGGAACGGCAAGCCGCGGAGGATCGTGCCTACCTCGCCCTAGACGATTCCCTTAACGGCGGCGACCTGCGACGTCGCTGCGACAACGCCGCCATCGACGAAACCGTCGAAGACCGGCTGGACGACCTGCGTCGCGAGCTGGATGGACCGGCCGAACCCCAGCCCCACAGCGAAGCCTAGAAGTGCCTGGCACCGGCCTAGAAGTGCCTGGCACCGGCCCGGAGGTGGGCCTAGAAGTGCCTGGCACCGGCCCGGAGGTGGCCCCACAGCGGAGCCTAGAAGTGCCTGGCACCGGCCCGGAGGTGGAAGTGCCTGGCACCGGCCCGGAGGTGGGCACCGGCCCGGAGGTGGAAGTGCCTGGCACCGGCCCGGTGGAAGTGCCTGGCACCGGCCTAGAAGTGCCCGGCACCCGGGCGAAAGGCCGCGGCGACGGTCGTCGGCTCACGGGCTGGGCCTACATTCGCCACCGGCTGCGCCGCTGGTGGACCCAAGACGAAATCCGTCTCTCCAAGGCGGATTTCGTCACCGAGACCCTTCGGGTCGGTGACCGACTCCAACTCGACAATCGAGAGCTGAGGTTGATCCGCCGAATCGACCTCCCAGCTCGATTCGAAGCCCGAGACGAAGAGGATCTGCCGTGGACCGTCGAGCAGCGGAGGGACAGCTACCACTTCGAGCCGGATGAGGGCGAGCCCTTGAGCTTACCGAACCAAGTGGTTTTGGTCGTGCCGGTCTCGCGATTGCACCCACCATTTCGCCACTCAGCCATCCAGCACAAAAAGAATTAGCCCCGGATTTCCGGGGCTGGTACGTGAAATCGGCTGTATGAGACAGCGCATAAGCCACCGGTGAGTCAACCGGTGGAATGGCCGCCCAGGCGGCCTGAAAGTCGATCAATCCCAGTCGAGCGCCGCACCCATTTGATATTCGGTGACGCGGGTCTCGAAGAAATTCTTTTCTTTCGAAAGATCCGTCGACTGCGACATCCAGGGGAACGGGTTTTCGCGGTGATACCGCTTGCCGAGCCCTAAACGCTCCAAACGACGATCGGCGACGTATTCCACGTATTGGGCGAATTGATCGGCGTTGATGCCCAACAGCCCCTCGGGGCAAGCGTCGTAGGCGTAGCGCTGCTCAAGGGCCACCGCACGGTCCATTAAGGTCACGATTTCCGTTTGGAACTCGGTGGTCCAAATGGCCGGAAACTCGGACTTGATGGTGTGAATCAAGTCGCAACCGAAGGCCAAATGAATGGATTCGTCGCGCATGATGTATTCGAATTGCTCACCGATTCCGACCATCTTGTTCTGGCGCTTGAGAGCCAGCATCATGGCGAATCCGGCATAGAAGAACACACCTTCCATGATCACGTAGAAGCCGACCAGATCCCGAACGAAGCGTTGGATATTCTCCGTGCCCTCGGTCGAAAATCCGGGATCAAAGACCGAGGTCGTAAGATCGACCACGAAATCGTCTTTTTCTTTGATCGACGGAATCGTTTCGTACATGTTGAAGATTTCGTCCGGGTCGAGCCCCAAAGTGTCACAACAATAGATGAAGGTATCGGTGTGCACCGCCTCCTCAAAAGCCTGGCGCAAAAGATATTGCCGGGCTTCGGGATTGGTCACGTGGTTATATACCGCCAACACCAAATTATTGGCGGTGAGCGACTCGGCGGTGGAAAAGAAACCGAGATTCCACATGATCAAGCGGCGCTCGGTATCGCTCAGCACCTTGTCGGACTTCCACTGCTCGACGTCTTTTTGCATCGAGATCTCTTCCGGCGTCCAATTGTTGTTGATGCCGTTCTTGTAGTGCTCCCGCGCCCAGTGGTAGCGCATGGGCAAGATTTTATTCGGGTCGGTCTTGGAATTGTTGATGATCGTCATAGGAGGGTCCCGACGGCTCCCCGAGCGGGGAGCCTTTCGCAATAGAAGGTTTTAACCCTATCTTTGGGTAGAAGGTTTCAGCAAGATTATTGACAGGCTTCGCATTCGGGATCGTCGATTCGACACAGTTTAGGCTCAGGTTTGACGGTCGGCTCCATGGTTCTCCTGGCCGGTGCCATCGTTCTCGGCAGCGCGGGGGCAGCCCCGGTGGTCGCTGGTGACGACGAAACCTGCGGAGCGGCTGGGCGACTGCCCATCAGCGGGTGGCTTCCGGCCACCGCCTCGGCACCGACGATGGCTTGTCCACCGGCGAGAGCGGACGCTTGGAGACCCGGAGCTGGACCGACTACCACGGACTCGGCCGTTTTGGACTCCGTTGGGGAAGCAGCCACGGACTCATATTCCCGCTTTTGAGTGAAGCCGTATTTGGACGCGTCCAAGGTCGATTTCTCGATCTGGGTTGCCGCCAGGGTGCGCAAGTAGTAGGTGGTCTTCATGCCCATCTTCCACGCCGACATGTAGATCTTCGCCAGCATCTTGCCGGAGGTGCCTTGCATGAAGACGTTGTGGGATTGACTCTGATCGATCCACTTTCCGCGGGTCGCAGTCATGCGCAATGCATGGACCGGATCGACCTGGAAGGCTTCCTTATATTTGACCTTCATCTTTTCCGGAATACCCGGGATCAAGGACAGGTTGCCGTCGAGATATTTGAGCTGATCCAGCATGTCTTCGTTCCACATACCCAATGCCGACAGGTCGTCTACCAGGAAGCGATTGACGATGGTGAACTCGCCGGAGATGTTGGCTTTGACGTAAATGTTTTTATAAATCGGCTCGATGCACGGGAAACAACCCGAGATATTGGAGATGGTCGCCGTCGGCGCGATCGCCATGGTGTTCGAGTTGCGCATGCCGTGCTCGGCGATGGATGCCCGTACCGGCCCCCAATCCAAACGTTGCTCACGGCTGACCTCGACCGGAACCCCGCGCTCTTTCTCCAACAGATCGATGGTGTCGAAGGGCAGAATTCCGCGATCCCATTTGGAGCCGGGGAAAGAGCCGTAAGCACCTCGCTCGGCGGCCAGCTCGGACGACGCCAGGATCGCGTGATAGCTGATCCACTCGTGGGTGGAATCGGCGAACTCCAACGCCGCCTCGGACTCGAACGCCATATCGAGTTCGAACAGCGCGTCTTGGAAACCCATCATGCCTAGACCGATCGGCCGATGGCGCATATTCGAGTTGCGGGCTTCGGGAGTCGGGTAGAAGTTGATGTCCACCACGTTGTCGAGCATGCGGATGGCGGTTTTGACCGTCGCCGCCAGCATCTCGCGATCGAGCTTGCCGGCTTGCATGTGCACGGCCAGATTCACGGATCCGAGATTGCACACCGCGGTTTCGTCCGCCGAGGTGTTGAGGGTGATCTCGGTGCAGAGATTGGAGCTGTGGATCACCCCGCAGTGGTCTTGGGGCGAGCGGACGTTGCAGGCGTCTTTGAACGTAATCCAAGGATGTCCGGTTTCAAAGAGCATGGTCAGCATCTTGCGCCACAGGTTCTTGGCCTTGACGATCTTGAACAACCGCATCTTGCCTTCGCGGGCCAAACGCTCGTAGTGCTCGTAGCGCGCTTCGAAAGCGCTGCCGAAGAGGTGGTGCAAATCCGACACCTCGTCCGGTGAAAAGAGGATCCAATCCCGGTCCGCCAGGACCCGTTTCATGAACAGATCGGGAATCCAATTCGCAGTATTCATGTCGTGGGTACGCCGACGCTCGTCGCCCGTGTTCTTGCGCAGGTCGAGGAAGTCCTCGATGTCGTAATGCCAGGTCTCCAAATAGGCGCAGGTGGCGCCGCGGCGCTTGCCCGACCGGTTGATGGCATTGGTCACATCGTTGGCGATCTTGAGGAACGGAACCACGCCTTGGCTTTCCACCTTGGTGGATTTGATCGCCGCACCCGTGGCGCGGACATTCGACCAATCATTGCCGATGCCACCGGACCATTTCGACAGCTGGGAGTTATCCCCCAGGCATTTGAAAATATGCTTGAGGTCGTCGTCGACGGTGGTCAGATAACAGGACGACAGCTGCGGATGGTCGGTGCCCGCATGGAAGAGCGTCGGGGTCGACGGCACGAAGCGACGCTGGGACATCAGCTCATAGAACTCGATGGCCCAATCCTCGTGTTGGCTCTCCTCGCGAATGGCGAGCCCCATGGCGACGCGCATCCAAAAACATTGGGGCAGCTCGGCGCAAACGCCATCGAGGCGCAGGAAATAGCGCTCGTAGAGGGTCTGAAGTCCGAGAAATTGGAATTGCAGGTCCCGCTCCGGGCGCAAGGCTTGGGCCAGACGCTCAAGATCCAAGTCGCCGATTTTCGCGTCCAGGTTGGAGCTGCGAATCAATTCGCGGGTTTGGTTGACAAAGGTCTTGCGATAGACCTTTTCTTGCTGGCTGTCTTTGATCGACCGACCTATCACTTCCTTTTGCAGGCGCTGCAGAAGCATCCGCGCCGCGAGGTAAGAGTGGTCTGGATGACGCTCGATGAACGAAGCAGCGGCGAGCACCATGGCCCGATCGATATCGTGGGTTTCGACCTCATCGTAAACGTTCTTGACCACCTCGCGAAGGATCGCGTCGTAGTCGATGCCGTCCGTATCGAGACCCTCGGAAGCCCGGCGCAAATTCTCATCGATCTTGCGCACGTTGAGCAACTGAACCCGGCCGTCGCGTTTCTTGACCGTCAGCTTGCCGAGCTTGGCGTTTTCGATCGCTCTTTCGGCGGCTTCCTCACGGGCTTCCTGTCGCTTCGCGCGGTAGAGGATGTAAGCCTTGGCGATTTCGTAGTGTTGGGCACGCACCAGGTGCTTTTCTACAATGTCCTGGATGTTCTCCACGTTCGGGTAGAAATCCTGGAACCGGCCCCGGATTTCTTCATTGACCGCCAGAGCGATCGCTTCAATCTCCGAAGCAGAAACGCTACCTTTCCCGCTGGCGCTAACCGCCTTGGTGATGGCGTTCTGGATCCGTGAGGTATCAAACTCAACCACCTCACCCGTACGCTTTACGACCCGAAGCTCCTCCAACATCTACTTTCCTCCGCCTGTGGGGTTCCCTGTCCCTTGATAACTACTCAGCCTGCAAACCGTCCGCAATGACCGAATCAACCCGGCCAAAAGCCAAGGGGCTCCCCTAGACCGACGGTGTGAACCGTCAGCCGCGTCGGTCGCTGTCCAGGCGACCAATCTTCGGTTGGGCCTCTTTATTTGACTTCGTCTATATTAGACGAGCTGGAGGGAAAGTACAAGATGTAGTTGTAGCTGTCAACAGAGGCCCAACATAATGGGGCAAGATTGAAAACTCTCGATTTGCCAATACTTTACGAACGACCCATCGGTGTCGCCGATGCGCGCCCTCCAGAGACGACGCCGGCCTAGTGCGTTGATCTTCCGAGGGTTTGCCCGTTCCGGGGCCGGCGGCGAAATTTTTCGAAATTTTCTAAAGCCTTCTTCTCCCCTCCAGGGAGGGTGCCTGAACCTAATTCCCCGTTCCGCTGAAATTTGACAAGGTCAAGGGGTGAGAGCTTTTTTATTGTGATCATTTCGTCTTGCCCTTGGCGGACAAAGATCGATTCCCGATGTCGAAATATCACCGGCTGCGAAAACGCGTCGAATCAGAGTTGCCGGAGGTCGGCTTGCGAGTTCCGCTGGCTGTTGACACCACGCCCTGTTGCGAGTCCATGCTCCGGTTTACGTTCGGCGGGTCGTCCAATGTCGAGTCGATCCCAAAGACGTAAGGCCCATGGGTTTCCCCTGGTCACCCCAGCTCTTGGAGCGGCCGATCTGCCAATGGCACAGTCGCCGCTTGCCGAGCAGCCCTTACCGGAATTCATAGTGAAGAAGGCGTCGCCGTGTGTTTGGCCAGCGGCGCCCACCACGTCTCTGCCGACCAGGGGGGAAGGCCCCTGCGTCTTCAATGACGCCGCCGTCGCCTCCAGGGTCATGCAAGCGCAAGGCTCGCCCGATGACGAGGGCGGCCCATCAGTAGAGGCCTACCGGAAAAGACATTCCGAGGCCGCACGAGCTATGAATACGGAGTTTAGGTGCGGCGTGAAATCTTCTGGGACGATTTTTGGGACGATACAAAAGCCATCCGGGACGAATCGCCCTGAGAATGAGCCCAACAGGGTACTTTCGTCGCGTTTACAGTTGTGTGGAATTCAAGAAGTAGTCATTTCAAAGAAGAAGTCTCTGGGACTCAATAAACTCGAGTGATTGGCCATGTCGAAACTTGTAGTAAGCAACGTCGTCCAAGGCATTGCTAGCGGGATCGCTACTGTCTTTACCACCTACCTGATGTTAGCTTTGGGGTGCACTCAACCTGCCGTACTCAAATCTGCGGATGCAATTGAATCGTCCAGGAGGCCCCTGTACCCGCCTGACATTGACGTTCCACTCTCCCCCAACCCGGTAATCACTCCGCCCCCAGCTGAAGCGCCTTCAACACCACCTGAACACCAAAACAAGCCAACCATAACCAATCCAAACCCCACAGTGCCTATGGGAATGCGTCAAGGACATGGATTCGAGGAGGCTTGGTACACCGACGAATCCGTCGGTATCACTGTAGGCGCCTACATTCTGACGCAAAGTTACAGATGGGGCTTTGGCAGCTCTGAAAAAATTGTCCAGCCGTCCGGAGAATCAGCGCCGGACTTTAGAACTTTTCTCAAAGAGCATTTGGCCCCTGGGCTGAGACAAGTAGCTCACATCATCGCCGTGGGGACGGCTTCGTGTGAAGGCCAGCGAGGGAGCGAGGTCGAGCGAGCCGGAAAGAGAGCCGAAACACTCAGAAATTGGATCGTCGAAGCGTTGCCTGAGGCGTCTGGAGAGAAAATTAGGAGCCGGAGCACGTATATCGTGAACTTGGGGCAGCACAAATCTCACTCCTGTGTGCAGCCTAAATCGGAGGAGAGCACCAGCGATCAGCGACGGGTCGTGATCATGTATCTAGAGACCGACTCCTCCCACGGAGAGGGGCTGCCCGACCCGGATAAGATCCTCGATCTTGTTAGAAAATTGCACCAGATGAAGACCGCCTTGTTTGATCCCGACGGGTATTCGCAAGAATTCCGGTTGGCTGGAAAAGAGAGAATTCCATTTCCTGGTCACGAGAGGCTGTGATGAGTCTCTATCTCTACATAAGTGTCCTGGTCATCTTTCCGGCTCTTGTCCTCGGAACTGCCGTGGGGATAAGCATGTATTTGTCGGATTCGAAGGAAAAGAGCGAACAGCCTCGCCGGGTGGCAGTCTTGCGGGATCTCCTTTCAAAATCTCTAAGCCAAAGAGAGCCATCATGGGATCGGATCAAGATCCTTGCAGAATCTGAGGATGGATACCCTCACTTGCTGAGACTTGCCCTTGAAAGCCTCATCGTTCAGTGTGAAGTCAGCGGACAATCCGAAGGAGACATTGTCGCAGACCGAGCAGCGACGCTCTTGAAGATTTTAGAAGAAAACGAACCGTTCGACGATCTTCCGGAAGAGCTGAAGCTTCACTTGGAAAATCTCCAAGAGAAGTTATCCGGCGATCGAGAGCAATCTCTTCGGCCACTTGCTAAGCATCTGAGAGGTCTCTTGGAGCTGCACTCGATATCCAAAAAACGCCAGGTGCTCATCACCTATTTGGGCCTCGGATCAGGCTTGGTGGGACTCCTATTTGCCGCCCTCCAATACTTCAAGGATTAACATCTCCGATCCCGAGTTTAACCGCGAGCTGCTGTAGGTTCGCCGAACCACCCATCGATGGAACATCTGCAGCTCCATTCCTCTTGACTCGGATCGACCCCAGGAACCGGGCCAAGTCCGGGGCACTAGGACAGTCGGGAGCTTCGGTGCAAACGATGGCCAAGTGCATGCCGTAGTTGTGGCGGGTCGGCAAGGATACGGTTCCGAGAATCTGGAATGCCGGATCCGTATTGCCATCAGCCCGTTGCCAAGTCCCATGGCTCCGACTGAGGCGCAGGAAGGCTCGTTTTGTCTGCTCGCGAACCGTATCCAGTTGATTATCGTCGTCGGTTTCGCTCTCCTGAACGACGACCCTCGGCGGCGCTGCACACTGGCCGATCCATTTCCATCCAGAATAGGTCCCGACCTCAGATCGGTACCCCGGCCCAGCAAGCTCGGATTCGGCGACGGTTGCCGGCAGCTCAGACGGCTCTCCACCTGAAGCAATCCTGTCGTCGAGCGTGGTACCGGGCACACCTATAGACTCCAGCTCGGGCATCGCCAACGCTTCCGTACTCTCAGTTTCGCCCAAACCCCCTGCCCTAGCGGGAGCCGGGCTCGCCTTCGATAGTCGCGAAGAGGGCCCGGTATCTGCCTCCGTTGAAGGATCGCTTTCCTCAGGGTTCGTCGGAACCGGTAGATTGGCATTTTCTGATGGAATGGCTTTTACCACCCCCTTCGCGACCTTGGCCCGCAAACGACTCAACAGGTCGAAGATCTGAAGGCGATGATCGACTCGACGATGAAACTGCTGCAAATCCGAGGCTGAATCCGAATCCGGCGCAAAGGCCTTTAAGTAGACGAAAAATCCGGACTCCGGCAAACTTCCAGGACCGTCAACAATCAGCGTCTCCATTGGAGTTCCTTGACTGGACCAGTCTGAGGGAATTTGGGCCTGGAAGTAATTTCCGAGAGTGACCATCTCTACCGAGTGGCTAGACTCAGATTCGTCAGCACAAGGATTAGAGATGCGGTCTTGGCCAGTGGAGTCACTATCTCGTTTCGAAAAAGCAGGAAAAACCTCTCTAGGATCGAGTTCCAGAGGGCGTCGGCCGAGCACGCGCTCGCCATAATCACAGCCGAATAAGGAAAAGACTATCAAGTAGATCAAACTTCTTAGGAGCATTGGGCAATTGATCAAAGTCTATCCTCCTGTTCTTCTACCGATGCATCGGCGTCATCCGTGACCACCCCCCCATCCTCGGCGCCTTTGGCATTCTCCTTTTGGGCTTCTATGGCCTTGTCAACCACCGACTCTGCCAGCAGCCTACTGTCCAACCACGACTGCAAACCTTGTCGGTAGCCTTCCCAGAGCTGCAGCCGTTGGTCTTGCGTGCCCCCATCGGCAGGGTCGACAAGAGCATCCTCGGAGGCGACTCCAGCCACCGCTCGATCACCAGCCGAATCGACAATGGCCTCTTTTTGACTCTCTATCGGCTTCGAGACGAAGCCCGATTTCGGCGATGAATGTGGAGCTATGTCCGCCACCGAGCCGCCTGGCTGTTCTGTTCGGCCATCTTCGATCACTTCGCTCTGGCCTCCCGAATGATCGAAAAATCGACGGAACTGGTCCAGATCTTCAATATAGCGGAGGAAGTGTCGACAAAGACGCAGTGGCAGATCCAAACCTTCCCGGTAAAGGGCACGTGCGATACCGTTGCCTCCACGGTGTAGATCGAAGAGAAAGAAGGCATCCTCTGGACCCAACACCACCTTCCCGGGATCTACCTCAGCAGACTCCCTATCCTCCACCCTTTCATCTAACACGTTGTCGTCTACCACATGCGAGAGAGCTATCTCCAGTTGATCTCGAATATCTCGATAAATCAGAGGAAGTAGGAATCTCAACAAGGCGGCCAATAGACGGGCTTCGCCCAAGCGAAGACGTGGAGCCGATTCCAGCAGGGTGCCCGGGTTTGGAATCAAGACCAAAGCCACGGTGTCGAGGGGCATCGGTTGGAATCGTTCTTGGGTTTCCCGAGAGTGAAGTTCTCGTGATCGGGTTAGGCCGCTGATTCGATCCAGCCGATAAGTCGCTGTGGTGGTCATCATGGCTCGAACTGCCTGCAACCCAATAGCCACTGGGTCCCTGCCCAGAAGCACCAATTCCGGTTCGAACAGCTGAAAGGTCAACTCAAGGGCAGGAGCCGCGCTCATTTCTATCTGGTGCCGTGGACTTGAAATGTCATCCCGCAAAAGCGGCTCAACTTGAATAGCTCCGGCCTGGCCCTTGCTGGAACTCCGTCCGACCACGGCAAAGCGCCCACGGGAATCCTCGAAGACTCGTCCAGGGTAGAATCTCAACCCAGCGCTGTCCCCCTCTACTCGGCGTAACTCTCGATGGTCGACCCGATTGCGCACCGCAACGGCGGTGGCCGAAACCAGCTCCACCTGTCGAACCTTGTCATAAAGGCCTTGTTCTTCGATGCCGTCATCGGAAGGCTGAACATTACCGGATTCGATGGATCCGGCCGCTGCCCGGACGTAAACCCTCGATTCAAACCGCTTGAGTTCGGGATTTACGTCCTGTCGCTCTTCGGTATAGAGCATATTCTGTTCGCGCAAGTGTCTCAGGCACCCGGCGATAGGCGCCTCGAAAGTATCGACCAAATCACCAACTTCCACCCACTTTTGGAGGAGGTCCGACACCAGATGATTCTGAATCACAAGGGTCGATGGCGGGCGTAAGATCGGCAACGGCAAGGAAGCCAACCGCCGGGCTAGGTCGTTCGCCTCGTGCATGTGAGTGGAGGGATCGCAACCTAGGTTGGGGTCTAACGCGGAACCAGCCGCTTCCTCCTCCTTACTGATGTCAATGATGAACGCAACTTCCGTAGCTTCGGTCTGGAGCCCCGCAAAAGGAAGACGGGCCAACTCGCGGCGTACTTCTGACCAACGTCCCTCAAGAATCAACACAGTAGCGTCATCGGCACGTTGTCGATAGCTTTCCGGCTCTTGCTGTAGAAAAAGCGGTCCTCTTCCACGATGGCGACGCCCATCACCGCAAGGCCGGTAGTGCCAAGGAGCGCCTACAGCCTCACACACGGCCACCAGTTCTTGGACCGATAACCTCCTCCCGGAAGAGGTCCGAAGGTCGGTCAACCTGAAACCTATTTGCCTCTGCCCTTCATTTGGGCTCTCGTCACCGCTCGCAAGTTTAGAAGCGCCGAAGGTTCTGACTCCTGCTTGAACCCCACAAAGGCCACGAGCCCAGACGCCTGTTTGGTGCATGGAACTGCTGCCCAAAATGAGCATGAGCGGCGAATTGCTCTGTCCAAAATGCTCTACGCTGAATAGGCTCCGAAATAGCATCTGCAACCGAGAGAATGCAAGATGCGCATGTATTTCTACGGCACCGGCAAGAGATTCCACATCCTCTACAATAACTAGCCCTACCTGACTCAGAAATGGCGTATAAACTTCGTTGTTGTCGAGCAGTCTGGTAACCAGTTGCCGCACACTGACCACCACGAGATCCGGAATGATGTCCCGGCTTAAGTCACTCGCAAAGTCTCGCCCGACGCGTCGTAAGCGGAGGTTCCAACGCAAGGTTGATGGTTGGACCATTGCCTGAATTCGCTGGGTCAAGACCTCAGCCTGACTTTCTGAACGGGTAACCCAAAGCGTCGCCCTAGAATGAACCAAACAGCAATTGGCGGCCGCCAGTATGCCCAAGGTGGTTTTGCCGGCGCCCTCTGGTGCCAGCACCACTTGATGCCGCGCCTTAAGATGTTCCGGCTGCTCCGGATCAGCAAGACCCCCAGCCGAAAGCCTTAGACTGTCACCGGTGTGAGGCTCGGGCAGATGGACGAATCCCAAGCGAGATAGATCTCTGAGCACCGTCGCCTGCATCCGATTGAGCAACAACTCTGATCGCTCTCCGGGATCTTGGTCATAGGGACACAAATCACAAAGCAAGGGGGACAGCGTCGGGATATCTGATGGAGGATGCTCAAAATTCCTGGGCGGAACAATTCTTTCAAACCTTATTTCAGGCGCAGGAGAACTAAATTGGCGATCAAGCTGCTCCAGCACCTGGGACCAACCAGACAGGTGCGCAGGTGCAGGCTCGTCTGTAGAGTCCGTAGCACCCGGGGCCTCTACTACTTTTCCTCGGAGTCGCAGATGGAGTATCCACGACAATATCAGGATGGAGGCGATCGCAAAATCTCCAGGTGCGACAGCGGCACGTTCCGCTCCAATCGTGGCCGAAGCAAGGCCGAGCAGAACAATACACACCGCTACGAGCCAAGCCCCCCATCTCCTGTAGCTGAAGCTAGGCGTCGCGAGATCCAAGACACCAAATCCCACCCGCCAAACAGTCAGAATGTCAGCTAGTTCCTTCTGACCGGCGGTGCCGTAGTTCTGTTGCAGCTTACCCTTGAACCACAGGCCCCGCAGCAAGTTACCGAAACTCCACCAAATCACTAACCAGAAACAGAGAATCAACACCAGAGCCACGGTAGGACGGTCCGACAACGGCAGAAGCCATGCTAGCTCACGGCGAGAGCCGAGCAAAATCGCTTCTCCTAAAGAATGCCCCGGACTCAAACCCCAAAACGATGCGAGGGCAGGCTCCGCGAGCCTGAATATCCAATAGATTGAGGCCGAGACCAAGCCGGCTAGGAAGAAACTTGGACCCAAGGTGGCCACCCGGAGTGGGCTTTTAGAATTGTTCTTTCCACCAGCCAAGTTGGCAGGTGCCCCTTTCCTGGCCCCTTGCAACCAATTGCGAATACCACGAGCGGCTCCCTCCATACCGAAGAACAGGAATGCCACCGGGAAAAAGAGCGAACAGGAAGCCTCCATTCGGCCGACCGGAGCGCGCTCCAGGGGATTGCGCGATAGCCATTGGTTCAAACGGCGCTGGTGCCAGTAGGCACAGAAGTAGGCGGAGCACAACAATCCCACGACCACACCAATGGTCTGTCCCGGGCCAGCTTTGCTCAACATACTCAACCCAGCTGACAGAGCGCCAAAAAACAGCCACTCAAGACGTTCCATCGGCGCCTCCCTTGCGAGCTTCCCCCGGCTTATCCTTGCCGTTGACTTTGGGCCGCCCAGGTGGCTCACAACTACGAATCTTCTTCAGCAATTCTTCTCCGCAAATCGCATATCCAGTCCACTGGCCAACAGGTTGGCTGCCTTTGGGCTCGTCACCTCGATCGTGAAAAGACTCAAAGCGTTTTAGGTTGTGAATGCTGTGAGGTCGAACTCCTTGAACCAACGACATCATATAGGCGGCATTCGGCCTCACCCTATAAGCACGACATTCAAGGGTACGCGGTCGACTATAGGGCTGACGACTCTCTTCAGCTTGGAGTTCGGCTCGTTCTTCAGCCTGCAAGTAGGTATCGATCAGGGCCTTATCGGCAATTAGACCCGCGTCTATTGCCAACCGAAGTCCGTCTGGATCGAGGCCTTCATAGCCCAGAAATTTGGCGCCAAAGCCAATATTGGAATAATATCTCTGAACAAAACCTCTTAACTGATCGCCCACAGATTGAGAAAAGTAATCGAGTTCGGCTATAGGGCTGACCGCAATGAAATCAAACGAGGTACGACCAAAATTCAACACGGCGTCGGTGCAGGAGAGGCATGCCGATCTGCGCCATTCATCCAAGCCACCAGCAATTTGGAGAAAATCCGTAAGGGGTAGGTCATCCTGGCGATGACGCCCCCGATACAACTCGACGAGCTGTTCGGGATTGATTAGCTTGTCGACCGTGTCTCCCGTCCGCCCTACGAAAAGACGACGTAGATCGTCACGCGCGTCTTCCCCTGGAGGGGCGGGGCGGACGCCCAGCTTCTCAGCATGCCTAATCATCGTATGCTCTTGGATGTCCACGCTTTCAACTAAGCGTCGCCCAAGAGCATCGTCAACAGCAGCTTGCTCGAACGTGTGTAAGGCATAGCTACGCCTCGCAAGAGCTCCTGTGAGCCGCAAGCGCATTTCGAAAAACGATCTTAGGGAGGGGTCTTGATCCGCCAGAGACGGCTCGTCCTTGCCCGCAATCAACTCGAAAGTCGTACATTCGAGCGCAACAATACTATCTCGAAGCAACTTACCTGTCCGCCTACTGTGATACCAGAGCGAGCCGGCAGCTACAACAACCACTACCAGGCAACTGAGCAAAGAAGCTACCACTGCCCCCGTCCATGGAGCGATCCAAGCTGCAAACAGAGACCCGGCAGCCGGTGACACCAGGAGGCATCCCCACAACCCCACTCGAATGGGCTCACAGTCGGGTTTCCGTAGCGCTCGCTCGACGACGGCATGACGCGCCTGCGCTAGCCGCTGTCGCCGAGGCCGCCGATGCCGTTCGCAGTGTGCTTCCCAGTCTCTGCGTGACTCCTCAGCCAGTTGCAACTCGGTCAATGCCGAACGCCGCCGTTCGGCGAATCGATCGAGGACGGCCAGCAGCCCGTTCCGGCTGACCCCTTCGATTTGAGAATCGGCTTCTCGTCTGATTTCGGGCAGAGCCGCCCGCAACTCTGACGAGACCTGGTGACGTAACTTATCTACAAGCTCATCCACCCTCCCGCGATCTTGGGTCAACTGCGCCCACAACCGCGAAACACCAGTCCACAGCCGCCTCTCCAAGCGCTCGTCGAAGGACGAAAGCACGATGTGCTGGGGGACACACCGAAGATTGATCGCCGCCGACAAAGCTTCTCTTACCTGACCGGCAAGGCGATTAGCCGCATCCCGAGCCTGACCCCCGATACCCTCGACAGCATCTGCTACCAACATATCTTCCGTAGCAGCTTGGGGAACGCGAATGACTTCGGGCCCCTGCCATCGGCTTGCAGTACGCAACTGGTGAAGGCAGTCGCGCACCAACCGATTAGCCAAATATTCTCTTGCCTTTTCCGCCGGAAACTCGATCTCACTACACGCGAATGAGGCAAAAAAATCATCACCTCCGGGACCGACAGCCGCTCGACGTAACCACTCATCACGCGACAGGTCGTTGCGCATGAGGAAAGAAAGGAAATCCCGGGTTTGCAAAACCATATCCTTTGGCTTCAACACCGCATTGTCGGTCACCCGGCCCCCGATGAAAATCTGCGAGATGCGCCTCCTGGCTCCGGGCAAGACCGATTCCACCCAATGACGGACCTTGTGGACCGCATCGATAATCACCGCCTCTTCCAGTCGAGTTTGCTCCAAAGGCTCTCCGCCAAACGGATCGGCAGGGTGAGGCATTGCAAGGATCGGAACGACGGATAGGGCCCGATCGAATCCTTCTCGATGCAACTCAAACATCGAGCTGAATGATCGCAAGAGCTCTGAGTGAATTTCTTGCAACACTTCAGTGGTCTTGAGCCGGGTGAACGGCTCGGCCATGTCCCCGACGACAAAAACAGTCAACCGAGGCGGCGTCCGGGTGGGTCGTTTGCGATAGGCCGCAAGAAATGAAAAATCCAACAACTGTCGGGTTTCGCGATTCAGCACTTTGCGCAAACAACGGCGTCCCGGGTCGAACTCCTCATCACCTTCGACCATCGGCAGGGAAAGCACAACATCGTGCATCAAAGGCCTCGGTGGCGATAGAGGTCGCTCAGGATCTCTCAACCCTAGATCGGCAAGCCGACGCTCCAATGCCTCCTCTGACTGCGACTGAGGGTCCGGTTTCAAGGTCAAGGAACGAAGAAAACGAGTTGGACTTTCTACCTGGCCAATGGGTATTTTTGGGAGTTCTGAATCCTTCGGATTTCGCTCTTCGTTTTTTAATGGCTCCACCAGCAGCTCCTCGAGCATGGCCAAACTTTGCTGGAGAGCTTCTTCAGAAAGGAACCGACGCCGTGAAATCGAAGTAGGCACGTGCTCCTCGACCTGGTCCCGCCCTAGGTCGACCCATAATCGCACTAAACCTCGATGGAGAAAATCCGCGAGTGTCTTCAACCGGCTTCGGAAGCCTTTTGCCAGCTCTTGCGCTTCATGTCCAGGGGAGTGATCGAATAGACCCAGGCGAAAGTGACTCACCTTCAACGCCCGAAAGGCGCGTTCCTCATCACTTAAATCCGTAGCCCAACCGGTCGCTTCCCAATCCTCCCCGAGGAGATGGAACGGATCGATGGGAGCTTCGGGGTCCGCGGATCGAGGAAAGAAAGTATTTGGTAGCCGGAGTTCCTGATACTCGTCGGCCCCATTTGACCCTTGCATTTGATGCAAAGGTCCGGGTGGATCAGCCAAATCGTCCAACAGCTGGTCGTTGCGCCTGTGATCCCGGGTTACCTCCTCGATGGTCCCCAGCGATACAGCCCATTCAGATGAATCCGGAGTGGGCTCTTTCGCCGCCAACGTTCTCAACCAACGCCATGGAGTAGGATCGCGACCTTCCGCCAAACTACTGCAACGCAGAATTACCGACAACAGAACTTTGGGACTGTGTCCTTGACGGATACGATTAATGATCGGCTTGATGAATAGATGAAGAGAGCTGCGATCCTCAGCCTGTCGCTGCAGCTCCTCTGCCGCGCGAAGTGGATCGCTACTCAGGCTTTGCCATTCAAAAAATCTTCTGCGGACGTATTGCTCCTCTTCTTTTCGTCGTTCCTCCGTCTCTGGGGGTGTTTCTGACGATCGCTCGCCCTGTGACTCAGAGTCGGGGAGCGATCCCAACAGATCTTTGACCCGTATTGCCCCGCGGTCCCTGGGCACGGCCACCTGATAGGTGCCGTGACGGAACCGAATTAGGCCCAGCGTGCGAAGGATGACAAAATCCAACACCACCGACGGCCAATCACCGTCCTTGATGTGACTGGCGATGCGGAGTTCTCGCAACTCTTTGCGTCGCCATTCCGATTCAGGAACCTCCCCGGGATGGACATGGAGCAAGCGCAGGTTATTCAAGGAAAGATCAGCGCCGGCCAGACGCAGCTGATGCCAGTCCTCACCCAGCCTCTCGAGCACAGCGAGGCCAAACCGGCCCATTCCAATGACCACGGAAGGCGCCGGAAAAACCAGTCGCCGATGGGGCATAGCGTTACTGCTCCCGTCTCGGATCGGAGTCCAGGGCGTCGTCAACCGCCTCGGGATCTTCTTGAGTTGATCTCCGCGCTTCTTGCTCGTCGGAACCTTCTGCAGGGTCAGGAATATTCGGTACCGTTTCTTCGCTGAAGCTAGTGGAAGCTTTCGGCGGCCCTCCCGGATCAAGAGGCTCACGGGGTGGTTTCTGGGTTTGCTGCTTTGGCTCATCGCCCGAATCAGGCTCTGTTTGTAGGCGCCCTTCTCGCAAGTCACGCAACATTCCCTCTAAGTCCCGAGGCTCGAGAGGTCTGAACAAATCCTGAAAAGATCGTGGAGTTTGTGGCAAGTTATCCGTACCTTCAAGTTTCTCCCAATGCTCGCTGAAAACGGACAAAACCTGGATACTTTGGTCTAGAGCCCGACGGGCTTCGGCCTGAGTAAGATTACGGGCGAAGACTGTGAAATCTTCCTTCCGAGTGCGACTTTCCAGCTGCCGATTGCGAAGCTCCTCCAATAAAGATTCAAGCGCTTTGCGCAACAGTTCGTAAGAACTCTTGAGGTCCTCTAGAATCTTCTGTTGGACAACCGTTCTCTGCCGACCATAGTGGTTGCTGAGATCCTCATGCTGAAGACGCCAAGTAAACGGGAGCTTACTTATTTCCCCAAGGAGCCCAGGGGCCATGCCATTACGCACACCAACCAAAGACTCCCTATACTCGGCGTAACTGACTCTTTCAGCCGCCAGTACCTCGGGTAGCTTCTGGATCGCATCTGCGAGGCTTTCAGCCAAGTACGTGAAACCGTTCTCGTGCTCGTCGGGAAGCCTCTCCAAACTCGGGTTAAGCAATAGGTATCTGCCCCGACGTCGAATAATGCACGACGAAACGCCGTCTTTGATCCGCGGGTGTAAAGACTTGAGCAAAGCCGTGAAATTGATGATTTCATCTCGCACCAAAGTGTTGCGGTGAGTCTGCTTCAGGCTCCCTGGATCCAAGTCGAACAACTCGTCGCCTGTTTCCCAGGTTTTATCAATGTGCAGAGCTTTGCTGCGGCGTTTTAAATTACGGAAAGAGTCGTAATAGTGCTTCATTCGATCCAAGCGACCGAAGGCATAAAGAGGCACATTGAGAACTGCCTTATAAAAAACTATTTCTTTTGCGCTGTGCCAGTTGCTGGACACCCACGTTAAGTCGTCATTGCCCGCATTGCGCAATGCTTCTTCGATATTGGAATTCTTGAAGTTCTCGTCGATGGCAGCCAGGAACACATGATCGGGGCGTACGCCACCATGTTGATCACGAGATCGCTCGTAAACGCACAACAAAGAAGCCTTTTCCGTGACCACACGTCGAATCTTATCCTTCAGATAATCTTGATGCTTTAGATCACCGAAATCGATCTGTTCCTCGACCGGCAAGGCTCGGTATTCCGCTATCAATCGGCGAATGAGCTTATCGCCCTTTCCTCGAATCTGCTCAGAATGACTGCGATAAAGTGCTCGATAGATGATTTCGAGTTCAAGGGCATCCGAGAGGGTGAGCCCTTCACGACGTTCCTGATCTGGAGAGTGGGGATCCCCCCCTATTCTCTTCTTGAGAACGCCATGGGAATACTTCCTGAGTTCGGTAAAAAGTTTTTCCAGCCGCGAGGTGCTTGTGGTGCGGCCGGACTGTTGTGCCATGTCGACTACCGTATCACTGAGGATTTGCTGGACGCGTGGACTGCTGAGGGACAGCTCTTCCAGCCCAGCCATTTGATCGGCGAAATAGAAATCCCAGAAGCGCCGATTGTCCTCGCCTTGTAAAGCCTCTGCGTCCAGGATGTACTGATTCGCAGAATCTTCCCCCTGATCTTGCAATCGCTCAATCTTACGGCTGTACTCCCGTTCTAGGTGCGCCGAGCCCCGTTCCAACTCACGCATTTCGTCGGCGTAGCCCTCAAGCGCTTTTCGTAAAATTCCTAGTTGAGCGAGAAACTCTCGCCGAACATCGCTGAAGGCTTTGTCGCGGGCCTGAGAAATTACATGGCCGATCAGCTCATCATCTGGTTTGACCTTCTGACTATCTTTGCGCTCTCTTACGTCGTAGTCTGCATCCGGTTCCGGTTCAGCAGCTTGCTCCCAGTCCACTTCGTGGAGGATCGACAACACAGCGTAGCGTTTGGCCGTCAGCTCGACCTCTCCCGCTTCTCGCTTCAAGAAAGAAAGCTCGACCAAGTCTTCCATGCCCGGCACCCTAAGCGTGCCTTCGGTATAACCCTCCCGAAGTCGCCGCAGCCCTTCCCGGCGAAAATCGTCGCGCCAACCGCCGGCCCGCTGTTTGAGCTGTGCCACAGTGACAGTTCCTCGCAGCTTAGGTAACGTGTCGGAGATCGCTTGTTGGGCTTGATGCAACAATCCCGGGTCCTCATCGGGCAGCCCAACGAGCGCAGGCAGCACTATTCCACCGATCGAAACACGCATCTTGCCACCGGCTAGTTTCCGCTCTTCCGCAGCCAGCTCATAGGCTGTCTCTGGATCGAAGAGAAAACTGCCGTCACGTTTGGGCAAAGTGCCAAAGAAATGCCCGTGGCGAAAAATTCCGCGAAAGCGCCCATCTTTATCCAATGAGTGCTCGCAATAAGCCAGAAGGCGGATGCGTTTGGCGAAGAGCCTATCCAATAGACGCTGACGTCTTTCTTTCTGAGGTTGTTCGGCGACTTCAGCTTCAGTAAAAACCTGGGCATCCTTTTCGTCGTGTTCGGTGACTTCTTGAAAACGATCCGGATCGATCCGCAATGGCTCATAGACTGGATCGGCAGGAACTTCTCCCATGAAGCTCGCTCTGAGCAAAGACAATGCCGCAGCTTGACTACAATACTCCACCAAACCGTCCACCGGCACCAACAGGACGGCACAGCCGAACGAGCCGTAGAAGGTGGAGAAACCCGGAATACCCCGCTCTTCAAAGTCGTCGGGGACTAGAAATCTTTGATATTGAGTATAATTATCGTAGTCCGAGAGCTGAGCGCCATAAAGAGGAGAGAAGAATTGTAAATACAGCCCGTCCGCTGCTGCCGCCACCGGATCCGAAACACTGAAGCTCTCCGGCTTATCCACCAGATAGAGGAAATCGAACGGCCGTTCATAGACCGTGGTCTTCGAAGTATCGGCCGGATTGTAGTGAAATATTCGGCCGTCTTTGGGGTAAAATTGCGAATCGGGAGCGCCGAGCTTCATCAGGTGCTCGGTCTCTTTCAGGGCTGCATAGCCATTGGCAAAAGTACCATCCTTGTTGACCCCGACCATGTCCTCGAAGACCGCCGGCATCACCGCGACACCAATCATTGACGGCTGGCCCAGGTCTTGAGCTTCATCGCGAAGCATGTAGGCCACAGGTAGGTGGCACCCGGATCCCGTACCACCGGCGATAGAATAGCAAACAACAATGCGGATTTCGTTCGAATCGAGTCGCCGGTGGCCGTGCTCGTGGGATTTCAGCTGCTCCAGCAAGCGCCGAAACTTCGGAACGAAATCCTTGTGTTTCATTTGATAGTAAACGCCGAGCCGAGATTCAATACGGATCTGCCCAGCGCCTGATGTGTCGCCTGATCGGAAGCGGTAGTCCGATGGCACCCATTGCGTGAAGTACTCTTGAGCCTCCAAAAATTTCTTGCCGGAAGCCAGGTTGGCGTATTCTTCTTTTTCGAAATCGGAAATCAAAAAGGTACCGTCGGCCACCTCACGATACGACTCCAAGTCGTTAACATTGGTGTCGACCATGGCGAACTTCACCAAGTCTTTGAATCGTTCCCTGAAGTCGGGTCGGCGGCGAAGATGTTTCGCAATACGTTCCACCATCCTGCAGCCGGCGCCGCCGAGACCAACAAAGAGCGTCGGGCAGACACCGCTGGGTTTAGTGAGCAGATCCTCGACAATCAACTTTCGATTCCTGGCCATGGTATTCCCCTCTTCCTCAATTCAGTTGACAATCTCACCTAATTTCTAAGTGCTTGAGCTGGGCTCCAAAATGAGTCAATCGAGCTCCCACCCGGCAACAGCACCCTCTCTGCGCTCGCCCTGTCTATAAATCAATCGTTGCCGCTTTCGCATCGGCTCCAATTTGGGTTTCGGAGATTTAATAGAGGGGCCGTCTATTTTAAGTTGGCCGATCTGACCCGTCGATCCGATGACCCCCTGGAAGGTGGCACCGTCTCCGGCGACGGCAAAGAGCCGTCCTTCCTCTGCCGCATCCATTTCGTCGGCCGTCCGCAACCGCTGGGAGATGTGTGGCTCGGGCATCAGCATTGCGGACATGGTGATCTCTCTTCCTGGAGCAAGGAAAAGCTCAAGGGTTTCGCAGTAGCGATTTCCCGGCCATCCAAAAATCAACGGATTGGCCTTAAACCAGTTCAAAACCCGCCGATGCAGAACCAAGCTGTCGCGAAGGACGTCCTGCACGTCCTCGTAATCATTGCCACGATTTCTGGACGGTTGGGGCGAGCCTCCGTGCCGTGGCCAGCGGAGAGGTATCAGCCTTGCTGCCAATGGATCAACTTTGAGAAAACGACTCTGGGTAAACATGTTGAGGACGTAGAACACCAACAAACCCGCCAACAAACCCACCAATCCAGCTAGAATCCAAGATCGATAGCAGCTCCACCAATCCCCTTGAACAGTCACCTTGATCGGCTGCCGTACAGTAGGTCCACCATTTGTAGGGCGGAGGATCAAACGGGAGTCAAACGTTCCAGCGGCGCAGCATGGACCAGCCCCGACTCGAATCTCGATCGGCTTTCCTGCAGCCAGATCAACTAGACCGCCGAGATTTTTCTTACCGGGCCGGATCGGCTGGTCGGCCTTGCCCAACACCTCTAACTGCAAGGAATCGACAGCCTGTCCCTCTAAACCCTTTAGGGGCTCGATCGTGGCTGAGAAGGTTTCTAGTGGGGCTTCATTTGAAGAGGTCAAGAAACCGGATCTGAAACCTGCTCCGGCTTTCAGCTCGAATGCAACGGCCTCTAGATCGAGAGTCCTGGTATCGAGTTGGAAAGTGACTGGTATCCGCACGATCTTTCCAGGCAGCAGGTCTGGCAAAGAGAGGTGCAATTGAATGTTGATAGGTTCGACGACGTTCTTAGGACAGTGATTTCCAACCTTGGCTTCCACCTGATAGGGCAAACCAGGACTTACCTTCAATCGTGCACCGAAAGGCTGACCGCCAAAAGTTAGAGCCACGCACTCGGGTATTGCATTGGGATCCCCAAGGTTTACGATTGCGGCCGCCTCTCGGAAGGTACCCTCCAGCTCGACAGTCTGGAATTGTTGTTTCCCCTGCACTATCGTTCCGAGATCCAATTGATCGGGCTTGATCCGAATCCTTCGATCCACCGCTTGTATCGTCCGGATGGGCGCTAGGAGCCGACGCGGAGCATCTTCTCCTGGCGCAACCAACTGGAGGGCCGCACGGATTTGATGGTGCCCCGCAACCAAACCAGCAAGATCTAATTGAAACGATGCTTCACTATTACCGATTGGATTGGCCGGAATCGCGCCAAGAGCTTGCTGCCCAGGTCTCTCGATCTCGAGAAATGCTTCGAGACGACCCCTTGTCACATCGCGGCCTACCACCTGTCCTTCTGTGTTCACCAAACTGATGGCAGCGCACAGATCGGAGCCGGCGGGGACCACATCATGTTCAAAGGATAGGCCCTGCTGGGCGCAAGATCCAGAATGGAGAGTGAAATCCAACCGCAGACGGTATTCCGGCAAGGCGACGACCTCCCAGTCGCCCCCAGCATTGAGCACCTGAACATTCACGGGTTCGGCTATCGGATCATACTCAACGGAAACGTACCGATAGATCTGTCTGTCGCTATCGTACTGATGACGGCCTCGATCGAGCTCGCGAGTGGTCACTGGACTTAGGGATTGGGCGCCCGAGATCTGAAGCTCCAGCGGCTCTCCGGCCCCAACGGCTACTGCCAACAAACGAATGCGATTCGAGCCCCGATGGGCAGGCAAAGAAGCGCTGGTCGGCGCCAGAATGTGAGCTTCAAATCCTTGGGACTGCGCCAGGGCTTTGGCAAAGGAATATAGGATCCGGCTCGGATTGCCACGCAAAACCTCAAGAATCGCACCCTCGCTTTGGTCAGCCAATCGGCCGAGTTCGGGAGAGCCCTCCGATTGCTGGAACTGAAGCACATAAAAGTGAAATCGATCTTTGTCGCGATACGACTGTAGATTTTTAAAGACGTCCAGGATCCGATGTTCTCCTGCATCCTGCGGAGAGCATCGTCCATCGGTCAGGAAAATCACCGTTTGAGAAACGTGCCGAGAATCTGCCCGATCGAGAATCTCTGCGGCTTCCCTTAGGGCCGAACGGCAAGGGGTGTTATCTCCGCTATAGGAGGCGAGTTTATTTTCCAGCGCGAGATCCTGGTACAGCACGGTCCGTTGGTCCTGGCTTAGTAGACCCAGCGGGGTAGCGCTCTCACCCGCCGAAGCCCCGTTAAGGCGAATTACGGTAGCCCAGTCACGGTTATCCAAGACTGCCAACAACGCACGCACCGCGAAGACCGCCAAACGATCAGGATCGGTCCTATCCGTTTCAAGCCCACCCATGCTTCGAGAATCGTCAATGACAAAAACGAACTGCGCCTCGCGGGGTTTGAGAGCTTCTTGGCCCGAGAGCATGCAGGGCAATAGAACCATCGCTAGCCACCATCTACAGAACCGCATGGTCCTAGGTGGACCTTGCAGCGATTGCCGGCGACGGCTCCCCTTAAATGAAGCGACCAGGCGATTACTACAAACGATTCTGTTGACGAATTTCCCCACCTGACACGCGCTCCTTCCGTCCAAAAGTCCGTAGGCATCTATTGAGACACACTTCGGCTCTAAAGGTTGAACTCAATAGCAAACGCGCTGGAACTCTACGGAAGGGCTCAGAAAAATACGCTCAAGGACGTGATTTCGTCGAAATCAACGCTCCGTAACCCTCGCGGAAGGTCGGATAGCGGGGGGTGAATCCCGAGGCCCGTAGACGGGCGTTGGAGCATCGTTTGTTGGATCGCATACGGCGCGAGGTGGGCGACGGGGGCTCGGTGGAGGTGGGCGGTGGCTCGACCCCGAGCTGCTCCGCTAGCCAGCGTTTGACCTCGCCGTCGAGGCTCGGTTCGTTGTCGACGCCGAGGTAGATCTCGGCAGGATTGGCGATCTCGGCCAAATGCACCACGACCCGAGCGCAGTCTTCGATGTGGATGCGGTTGGTCCATATCGGCAGGTCCGAGTTTGACGGACCGTCGTAACAAATCGCTGCTCCCCGCCGGACGGAATCCAACAATCGGGTTCGTCCCGGGCCGTAGATGCCGCCGAAACGTATGACGGTGCGCTCCGCAATCGCCGACCCCAAGGCCAGCGCTTCTCCCTCCAACAACCGACGGCCGCCGAATCCTTCCGGCTCGGTGGGCGAATCCTCGTCGACCACCGAGCCGTCGCTTTGGGCATAAACCGAGGTGCTCGACACGTAGACCAGCCGACGGGGCAAGCACTGTCCTCGGTCCAACACGGTGAGCAGATGGCTCAGGCCGTCGACATAGACTCGGCGGTAGGCCGAATCGTTGAAACCCGAGGCGGCGACGGTGTAGACCAACGTGTCGAGGCCCGCGAGCTGATCAACCGGTAGGCACGACAAGCTTGCAGGCTCCGTCAGGTCCGCCCGGATCCAATGAATGGGTAACTCCGTATTTCCTTCGGAGCGCCGCAATCCCCAGACGGACGCTCCCCCGGCGGCCAATTCGAGGCCCGCTCGCGTGCCCAAGTCGCCGCAGCCGGCGATCAGTATTCGGCTCGGTTTAACCCCCATTGGCCCAATCCCGAGACCGCAGAAAATCCCGGTAGAGAGCTGCTTCCGGGGTTGCGTCATCGGGACGCCAATCGTATTTCCAACGTACCTCCGGCGGCATCGACACCAAAATCGACTCCGCCCGGCCGCGGCTTTCGATGCCGAAGCGGGTGCCGCGGTCGTAGAGCAGGTTGAATTCCACGTAACGCCCGCGCCGATAGAGCTGGAAATCGCGCTGCCGATCGCCGTAGGGCGTGTCTTTGCGCCGTTCGAGGATCGGCAGGTAGGCCGGCAGGAAGGAGTCGGCAATGGAACGGGTCAAACCGTAGGCATGCTCGAAGTCCCCCTCGGAGTAGTCGTCGTAGAACAATCCGCCGATGCCCCGGGGCTCTTGGCGATGGGGCAAGAAGAAATATTCGTCGCATTGGGTCTTGAATCGGGGATAGATCTCGTCGCCGAAGGGCTCACAGGCCGACCGGGCCGTCTGGTGCCACAAAACGCAATCCTGCTCAAAACCGTAGTAGGGCGTGAGGTCGAAGCCACCGCCGAACCACCAGACCCCTTCGCCTTCGTCGGCTCCGGCGAGAAAGCAGCGCCAATTGGCGTGGGTGGTGGGGGCGTAGGGATTGACCGGGTGAAAGATCATCGACAACGAAACCGCCTCGAAAGTCTTGCCCGTCAGCTCCGGTCGGCGTTCGGTGGCCGCGGCCGGCAGCTTGGCCCCCTGGGTGTGGGAGAAGTTGATCGCCCCTCTTTCGATCACCGTGCCACCTTCGAGCACCCGCGGGCGCGACAGGCCTGTTTTCCGCTCGAAGAGATCTTGATGAAATCGAGCGGTCGGCTCATGCTGCTGGATTCCGTCGCAGATTCGGTCCTGGAGATCGGTCAAATAGTCACGGACCGCACTCAGATCCACGACCTTCGAAACGCTGCTCATGCTTATTTCCTTTCAGGGATTTTGGCTGGTTTGCCGGCGGCTCAACCCGCAGTGACGGTCCATTCCGCGGCCAGGGTCTCGCGCGCGGCTCGCTCCGCCGAGGCCACCGCCGCTTCCAAACCCACACCGTCGAGCCAATTGCCGGCCACGTGCAGGCCCATCAGCCGACCGAGCCGACTGCGCAGCCGATCCACCTCGACGCCGTGCCCCGGAGGGTATTGGGGGATGGCCCGCCGCCATCGACACACATGTTCGGCGGTGGGCTCTCCATCGGCTTGCACCAAGTCCTTGAGGGCGTTTTTCACCCGCTCCACCAACGCTGCATCGTCTTCTTCGGCAGCGTAGGGATCCCGGCTGCCGCCGACCATGGTGGTCAGGGTCACCTCGCCCTCGGGACAGCGACCGGGAAAAATGCTGGAGACGAACAACACCCCGAGCACGTCGTCGCGCAGGCGACTATCGCCGGCACAAAGCAGACCAAAGGCGTCCAACGGGTGCCCGACGTCGACGCGACGAAATCCCAGACCGACGGTGGCCACGTGGGGGTGCTCGAGCCGGCGGAAGAAATCGATCTCCGGCCCCACCCAGGGCTCCAAAAGGTTCGCCGCAGCCCGTGCCGGCGTGGCGACGATCACCGCCGACGCCAACATCGTGTCGCAAAGGCCTTCTTTCGATTCAACGGAGACTCGCCAATGGGATCCGACCCGTCCCATCTTTGTCACCCGCTCACCGCACCTGAGCTGCGATCCGAGCTCGACCGCCAGCTGCTCGGGCAGCTCGCCCAATCCTTTTGGAAAGCTGATCAAGGGAGCCGGCCCCTTGCGCTCGGCCGTTCCTTTGGGCTCGGCTGCCCCCTCGAGTTCCGCAAGCCGACGCTTTTCCCGGCGCTGCTCTAAAACCGCCCGAAAAAGACTGCCGTGGGCTCGCTCCCACAACGCCAAACGGGGGAAAGCATCCACACCGAGCCGGTCCAGACGACCGGCGTAGACCCCAGAAACAAATGGGTCCAACAAGCCGGCGGTGGCCTCCTTGCCCAAGCGACGCCGACCGAACGCGGCCAGCGTCTCGGGCTCTCGATCGCTTTTCGTAGGAATCAGCGGCTCGAGCAACAGCCGCGCCCGCCCGGCCAGGCTCAAGGCCGAGCAGGTCAACAGCTGGGGCGGTTTCTCGGGCAAAGCGTGCAGTCGACCGTGACGCCAGACCAATCGACGACCGGCTAAGTCGGCGCTTTGCACCACCCGAGGGCGCATGCCGAGATCGTCGATCAAGGTTCCCAGGTGCTCCGCGGTCGACATCACGGTGGTTGGGCCGTGCTCGAAGAGGTGGCCTGCCCGACGGCTGCTGCCGACGACGCCACCGGCCCTGGGCCCAGCTTCGAAGATCCGAACCTCGGCCCCGGCGCGGGACAAACGAAACGCCGCCGTTAGACCGGCCATGCCGGCGCCAACGACCACCACCGGATATTGGCTGCGGGTCACGTCCACCCGGTTCACGACTCGACCTCTCTCCGCGCCGCCGAGGGCCGGCCCGGTTCCGGCGGCGGACTGAAGACTTCGGTCCAGAAGCGGTATCGATTTTGACCGCCGGCCCGAGCCGCTTCCGATTTGAGCTCGGCGATCGGCGCCGGCAAAAGGGCGATCGTCTCCTTGCCGATTTGCAACATCAGCAGCTCGATTTGCCGCTGCCAGATCTCGTGATCTTCCGACAGGATCTGAGACAGCCGGCGGCGGCCATCGAACGACCCGTAGAGTTCGCGCACGTCGTCGGGCATGCGCTGCCATTCACCGTCCTCGGGCGGACGCACCCAACAGGGCACATAATTTTGAAGGTCACCCAGGTGGGCAAAATGATGACCTTCCACCCGCTGCTCACGGGTCGCCTGTTGCCAAAGCAAGTCGTCCAACCCCGCGTCTTTCTGGCGTGTGTGCAGGGTTTGGCCGTAGTGCACCACCTCCACCAAACCCATCTCACACAGCTCGTAAACGGCCGCCAAGAATCGATAAAACGATCCGTGCACTGCCCCGTAGAGGGCTTCGAGGCGCCGCGCTCCGTCGACCTCGTGCAGAATTCGCCGCAGCCGAGGTTTCATATCCCCCTCGGGCATCTCGCCCACCCGCCCGAGCACCACGAAATCGTCCACCAGAACCTGACGGATCCGCCCTACCTCATCGACCCAATGGCTGCCTTCGAGGGCCAGACCCAAGGTGGCGATGGGCTCCGACAGCAGCTCTTCCTCGGGCGGTGGCTCGGCGCGAAAGAAGAACACCCCGTGATCCCAAAGGAAGATGTCGCAGATCACGTCTTCCAGGTGGTAGCGCAGGGTCCGTTGGATGTCGGCCAGCTCCATCAGCCCTTCTCGGCGCAGAATCGAACCCAGACGTTTGTTTTGCTCGCGGCAGAGGGAGAGACAGCGGAAAAGAGTTTCACGATCCAAATAGCCGTTGAGCAACAAGAATTGGCCGTAAAACTCCGACGGATCGTCGGTCAGGCAATTGACGATTTGACCGTCGCGAAACGAGACCCTTTTCTCACGTCCCGCCGAGCGCAACACCAAGGTGCCGGTTCGGCAGTCGTTGTGGGCCCAATGCAATAACTCGGCGACGGGAAATGAGGACAGGCGTCCAGAGAGCTCCATGGCCCGATCCTATCCCCTTCTGACCCCCAATCGCCTACCCTCCTGGGAGGCTTTTTTCCTTGGGTGATGTCCACCCTCGGTCCACGCTCAGGGATGGGCGATCACCAGGATCGTGCGTCCACGGCGTCGGGCGCAGTCCATGGCCAGCTGCAGGTTCTCCGGGTCTAAGGCGGCGAAGCTTTCGTCCAGAATCAGCAGGTCCGCGTCCTGAAGCAGGGCGCGCGCCAAAAAAAGGCGGCTGCGCTCACCGTGGGAAAGCTGCCAGCCGGTTTCACCCACCATCTGCTGAAGCCCTCCGGGCATCCGGGCGAGCAAATCTCCCAATCCCAGCTCTCGACACACCATCCACGCCTCGCGAAAATCGTCGGGAACTGCCGGCCAACCTCGACCCATCAACAGGTTGAAGGCGAAGGTTTCGGTCAACACGTGGTTGTCGTGAAATTGGGGTACCAACACCACCCGTCGACGCCACGCTTCCAAACCAAGGGATCGTCGATCCACACCGTGCAAGCTGAGGGTACCCGCGTCGGGTTGGCGCAGACCCACCAGCAGCGCGGCCAAGGTGCTCTTGCCGCCGCCGGAGGGTCCCTCGACCAACAAACGATCGCCGGCTCGGATGGTCATGTCGCCGTCGGTGAGCACGGGTCGGCTGCGGGCCGCATAGCTGTAGGCCAGACCTTTGGCGTGAATGATCACCGGAGCTGCTGCTGGAGCCGCTGCCGAAGTCGCTTCCTCGGGCTCAGCAGGCTCAGCGGGCTCAGACGGCGTGCAGGAAGGCCCTGTCGCGGCTGAGGTCGCGGGCGAGGTTTCCAACGCCAGCTGGGGCAGACCCCGTTCCTTGGCTTCGCCGCCCGCCCGGAAGAGAGGCTCCACCCGCGCCCAGCTGATCCATGCCGCTCCAAGGGTGCTCAACCCGCCGGTCAAGGAACCGAGAACGCCTTGGACCAACAAGATGCCGCCGATCGCCACCGCCAAGGAACCGGCCGAGCCTTGACCGGCGATAAACGCCGGCGCCATCCACAACAAAGCGAGCAACATCCAAGACCGCGGCAGCAAAAGCAGACGAACGATCGCGCGATCCAACCCTTCGAGATGTTGCAAATAATCCTTCAACTCCAGATCCTCGCCCCGATGCAGATGGCGGTCGAGCTCTTGGGCTAGACGGGTCCGATGCCCGGCCATCTTCTCCACCAATCCGTGGGTCATGGTCAATCGACGCTCGGTCCAGATTTCGAGCGCGCCGCGATACCGCCATCCCGCCCACACTGCGTAAAAAAGAACCGCCGTCAACACAACAACCAGCCAACCGCCGCTCAAACCCTGGCTCAACACCCAAAGGGCGAACGGCAGCTCGATCAACGCCGTCAGGGTCGTCAACCCACCGCCGATCGCCAGGCTCTCCACCGCCTCCGCCTCGATCACCCGTCCCAAGGAGCCGCCCGCCCCTTCGGCACGCATGGCGTCGCGATCCAAATTCAACGCGCCGTGCAATAGCCGACGTTTTAGCTCGCTGCCGACCCGAATCGATAGGGAACCCATCAACCAAGCGGTGCCCATGCGCAGGGGCACCAAACTCAGCAGCAGCAGGACCCACGCGACCATCCAACCCGCCGCCAGGGTGCCGCTCAGGGCTGCCCGACCGATCAACCACCACGACATCAGCCACAGGGCGTATTGCAGACCGTGCAGGGCCATCAGCCCGGTCAGTCGACGGAAGACGCCGAGCCGCGACAGCCGCTGATGAAAATTCGCCTCGGGAGCCGAGCGCACCATATATCCCACGGCCATGGGCGTTTCCGCCAGCCGCTGCACCAACAGGGCCTCGACCGCTCGACCCCGTCGGACCGCCGGCACTTGGGCACGCACCAAAAGCGCTTCGGTCTGGCCCCGGTGGCGCGCGTCGATTGGAGCCTTGAGCCGGGTCACCAGGTCCCGCACCGCCAGCGATCGGACGCTGCCGTCGGGGGTCAGGATCCGGATCTTAGGAACGGAGAAGCTGCTTTCGGCCCCAAGGACCAACACCCACCCGTCTTCTGGGGTCGCCGACGGCCGGGTCGACGGCGGGCCTGTTCCCGACGCCTCTTCGGGCTCGGCTTCGGTGGGTCCGGCCCAAACCCGCAACATCGCCGGACCCACGCGGCCGACCAGCACGTCAAGCTCGCCGTAGGCCGCGGTGATCGCTTCCACCTCGAGTTCATGGCCCGACGCCAGGGCTTCGATCCACTCGCCGATTCGCTCCGGCTCCTTGGGTTTGGCAATAAATAACTCGGTGGATTGGGCTGTACCCAAGGAAGCCTCGCCGGCGAGCAAAGGCAGGCCGCGGCCGAGGTCGTCGGAAGTCCACATGGAACTCGCCCAATCGAAGCTCATGGCTGAGTTCCTTGAGCCGCAGGCTTCGAGTCAGACGACACCTGGTCCGTCGGTCGCGCGCCCCGCTCCTCCAACCGACCCTCGGCCACCCAAAAACGACGCCAACCCCGATCCCGCCAACGGTGCTCAGCCTCTTCCGCCCCTTCGATCAACCGTCGATATACAGAACCCTCTTGCTCCAAAAGCGTACGCGGCACCCCGTCCTCCACCACCCTTCCCTCGTCGACCACCAGCACCCGCGGAAAATCCAAGGTGTCGGCCACGTCGTGGGTCACGCATAAGAGCGTGGTCGAGCGCCAAACCTCCCGGGCTAAGGCCAACAGCCGTTGACGAGTTTGGCGGTCGAGGCCGCGGAAAGGCTCGTCGAGCACCGCCAGCCCCACCTCGGCCCGGCCAAACGCGCGACCGAGTCGTGCTCTCTGCCCTTCGCCCCCAGACACCAAGCCGCCGCCTTCCCCGAGGAGGGTAGAAAGACCCTTGGGCAGACGCTCGATCATCGATTCGAGGTCCGCATTGGCCAGAACCTGCGCCAACGGCACCGCTTGTTGGGTCTCGACGCCATAGCGAAGATTGTCGAAAAGGCTACGATTCCACAGCTGAATCGCCGGGTCGACCCAGGCCGTGCGCCGACGCAGCTTTTCCAGCTGGGTGGAATCCAAAAGCTCGCCGTCCACCCGAATCGAACCCGCCGCCGCCTGATGCCAGCCCAACAACAGGCCGACGAGGGTGGATTTGCCCGCCCCGGACGGACCGACCACCGCCACGTGCTCACCGGACGCGAGATCCACCGTCACTCCACGCAAAATCGAATGCCCGCTCGCGACCACCGACACCTCCGACATCCGCACCGCTACCGCCGAGGCGACCCGGCGGCCCGAGACGGCTGCTACGGAATCTTCAGGCACGACCTCATCCTCGGGCGCGTCCAACGGCTCGATCAGGCGCAGAATCGTCGAGCGCAGACCCGGCAACACCCGAATCGCGGCGAACAGCTCCGTGCCCAGCTCGGGCAATCGCAAGGCCCAATACACCAGCAGCAGGGCTCCCCCACCGAGCCCGGAGCGGTCGAGATGACTCACCAAAAGCGCCGCAGCCAGGCCGAAACCCACCAAGACCTGCAATCCCTGGCCCAGCACCGACACCGCCAACAAACTCTCGGAAGCCGACCGCCACTCCTTGAGCAGGGCCTCGTGCTCCCGTCGCACCGAGCGTTCGGCGGCGTGGGCGCGAATGGCGGTGAGCCCCAACAAGCCGTCGAGATAGAAACGGGAGAGCGCCCCGGCATGACTGCGCGCTTTGAGGTCGCGCTCGGCCAAAAAAGGATAGGTGAGCAACGGCAGACCGATGCCGGCCGCCGCAGACGCCAACGCCAGCGGCCAGGCCCCGGGATCGAGCCAAAGGATGCCGAGGGTCGTGAACAGCAGCTGCGAGCCGCTGCGACATAAACGCTCGGCCACCACCGGCACCTGACGCAGCCGATGCACGGCGTGGCTGCGCTCGGCCATGTCGGAAATCAGTCGGCTGGCGAAATACTGATTCGGCAATCGAGTGATTTTGTCGAGGAAACGAATCCTCAATCGCACTTCCAAATGTCGGCCCAGCTGAAAAGCGCCCTGGAGGATCGGTCGACGCAGCAGCCACAGCAAGGCGCCGAGGCCGAGCCACATGGCCACGGCTTTCCAACGTTCCGGCGGTGAGCCGAGCAACGGACCGAGCTCGAAAATAGCCCGCAGAATCAAGGCTTCCAACATCACCGCGCCGGCGGCCACGAAGGAGGAAAACAGCAACAAAGCCGGTAGTCCTCGGCCACTGGCTCCCATCAACCGAGCGAGGGTCGTCCACGGCGAGGCAGCTTCTTCTTCGAGCGCCGCCACCAGCTCGCGGGAAAGCCGGCGGGTCGGCGGCGGATCGACCACACCCGCATCCTCCGACACTGCGGCGTCTTCTTCCCCTGGGTCCAGTTGCTCGCCATCAGCCGCAAGACCCGCCAAGATGTCCTTAGCACCCCGCACCCTGACCAACACCACCCCGCGCAGGATCACGGTTTCGTCGGCGGGATCCGAGTCTTCCTGCCCCTTCTCCGGAAGCTCCGCCGAAGGGTCCTCTTTGCCGATCGGTGCCACCGACCAATAAGACTTGGGGATCGCGTCCAGGCCGTCGGCTCGGGCTTGCTCTACCAGCTGGGGCAAGACCTTGGGACTGTCGGATCTAAGCAATCCGCCGGCGTCGAGCAGGCTTTGGGTCAATCGCACTGCGGCGTCGAGGCAGGCCAAAGGCCACCAAGAAACTTCAGAGGTAGCCGCGGCTTCCAGCTCTTCAGCGAGTCGCGCGTCGATCCCCAGACCGCGGATACGTTCCCGCAGGGGCACCAGAAATTCGTCGGCGGACGCCCACTCCCTCCAAGCCGCGGCCGGAACCTTATGTTCGTGCACAAAGCAGCGATCCAAGAATCGTCGGCCGCTCTGCCAGATCCGTCCGGTCCCCGGATCCATCACCTGCACCCAACCGGCCCGACCCGACCGACCGAAACGTCGCCACACCACCACAAAGTGGGTATTGCCGTCCGCCAACCGAACGACGACGATGGCGGGCAACGCCGCCGCTGAGGGCACCAGCAAGTGGTCGAGGGGAATCATGATCTGCTCGGCGTCGAGGCCGAGCTGCTTGCCGACCTCCTCCAGGCTGTCGATGGAGGTGCCGTCCACATCGGTTTGGCAAGCCTCCCGCAGCCGCCCATAGCTGACCCGGGTACCGAAACCTTCCAACAAGGCTTTGAGCGACGCCGGCCCGCAGTCCATGGCCGAGCTTTGGACCACCTCGGGCACGATCCAGCGTCGCTTCGAACGAGCTTCGGTCTGGACGGTCGAGCCCGACGAGTCCGACGAGCCCGACGGCTCCGCAGTGCCGGTCAAGGCTCCGGCGCTCCCGAGCTGAGCCGTCGACCGGCCAACCGTAGGACGAGCTGCGCCGGGGCCAGCCTTTCCACCTCCACCTCCACCGTACCCGGCAGGCCGTGTTGCAACGGAACCTCGGTGCCGGGCACTTCATCTGGGGTCAGCTCTACCCGAATCCGACCGCTACCGGGCTCGGTCGCCACTTTTGAAACCGTCGCCCGCAGGCGTCCGAATTGGGTCCAAGGAAAACCGTCGAAGGCCATCGAGGCCACCTGCCCTTCGCGGATGCGACCCACCGCCACCGACGGCTCGAAGTCGGCGATCACGCGCATTTCGCCCGCGGGAATCACCGAGCCCAACACCTCGCCGGCCGACAGCACATCCCCGGGCTGCACATCCCGCAGCTGACCGATCTGGCCGTCCACGGGCGCGGTCACCCGATAGTGCTCGAGCTCATGGTTCCAACGCTCGATTTGCGCTTCGGCGTCGGTGATTTGCCCTTGCTCCTGGGCCAAGCTCGCCTCCAAAGCACGCACCCGCACCGTCGCGTCCGCCAAGTCCACCCCGGCCTCGCCTCGGCTGCGATCCACCGCCCTGGCATGGGCCTCCGCCGCCGGCTCGAGCTGACTCACCACCCCCTCGGCTCGCTCCAACTCCGCCCGCCCGAGAATCCCCAGCTCCACCAAAGGCCGCAGCCGCTCCACCTCGGCCTCCGCGTCACGCAAAGCAGCGATCGCCTGATCCTGACGCGAACGAATCTCCCGAGTGGCCGAGCCCGACGACCGCTGAAGCTCCGTCTTACGGTCCATCTCACCGCGGAGCTGAGCCTCCAAAGCTGCCAGCCTCTGCCGCGACGCCGCCAATCGAGCCCGCTCCTGAACCAACATTCCCAACAACGCCTCATCGTCGAAAACCACCAAAGCCTGCCCCGCCCGCACCTCATCCCCCAGCTCCACCAACACCTCCGACACCTGCCCCGCCACCGAAGTCATCAACCGATGAGGACGCCGATCCGCCTCCAACCGAGCCGAACCCACCGCATGCACCGCCAGCTCACCGAAAAGGAACCAGCCCAGCCAAAGCCCGAACAAAACCAGCGTCGCCCCCAGGCCCCAGAGAAATCCCCGGCCGTGGGGTCGATCCAGCGAACGTAACGTGTGAGTAAAGGGAGTAGCCACGGCGGGAATTTACCACGGGTGGGGCGAAGGGAAAGGGGCTGCGAATCGATGCAAATTTGGGGTGGGTCGGAAGGGTTGGGGCTTTGCATCTACGAGGGCGAACAGAACCCGCTAGAACTCGGACAGAGAGGGACGAAACGCTGGATCAAGAGCTGAATCTACGACTTTGCTTTCTCTTGATGTCGATGCCAGTCCGGCGGCGGTGCGAATGCACCGGCGGACGGTATTCGTGAGATTGTCATCGGCTCTAAACAGTTTCTGATGGATGAGAAGGTCAATTTCTGGCTGGTGCGAACAATTGCTAGGATAGATACAGACATACGAGAAAGGGGCTTCGGGTGACCGCAGAAACGGCACAGAAGATCATCGGGTTATCCGGTCTTGCACTCTTTGTGCTGGGCCCCCTTTCCATGATTCTGCCGATGTTCTTTTTCACTCCCCTTGATCGTAGCAGTTGGCTCGACAGTCTTGGTTTCGGCCTGCTAATCGGCCTCATCCCTGTGGCGTTTAGCTTGTTTCTGGGCTGGAAAGGGTATCTCGATGTCCCACAGATGGTGGTCGGCGGAGGGCTCCTCCTTGTGGGCACCATGACTCTGACATCCGGAGTCAGCCTGATTATGAACGGACTTCTTGATGGCTCCGAGGCGGTTCGTCATCGAGTGAAAGTGGAGCGGTTTTGGCTGGATTGCAGCAAGCATAAAGCTCAGAATTCCACGACCACCGTCACCACTTGTAGGCACTACGGCAGTTTCAGCTTTCCAAATACTGAACGCGACATAATCGTTAAGATCGAATTGCCAGATGAGGTCACGCTCAAGCCAGGCGAGGTCGTGGATGTGGAGATCCGTCGAGGCGCGCTGGGTTGGCAATGGGGGTTCGATCTCGCGGCGAGCAACCAGGTCATGGAACGATCCACGGTGTCTAAAGAATTCGCAGTGGAGACAATGGGCCAATCCAGAGGGGACATCACAAGATTTTCTTTGCAGAATTTTTCAGAGTCAAGCACTGCATCCTGTGCGTTTGGGTGGCGAGCCTGACGGCGAATCATCCGTGGAGAAGTCGCTGCCGCGCTTTGCGGATGCGTACCCGGACCGAGGCTTTTTCGGTTTCGGAAGCCTGCTCTAATCGTTCAAGCACGGCTTCGCGAAGGGATGGCTCTGCCAGCGCCACGAGGCTCAGGGCGTTATAGGCCCAAGCCCGCACGAAGGTGTTCCGATCTTCGAGCGTGGGCAACAGCAGGGACTCAAGGCGCTGAGCTTGCTCGGCGGTCAGTGAGACGAACGACAGGCTTTGCAGCAGATGCAGACGGGCGTCGGCAGCTTCGACCGCGCTAAGTAAATCGATGACGGCGATAGCGAGATCGTCCGGGGGCTCAACGCCGCGCTCAAGTAGGTCCTTGATGATCCAAGTGGTACCGATCGCCACCGCAGTCTCATGGCTGGTGAGGGCCAGGGCGAGCATCTGGTGGATCGACTCGGGGTTGAGGAGTAGCTCGTCGGCGATTTGGCGGAAGGGCTCAACGCTGCGGCCGTCGAAGGTCAACATACGGCTCACGTATGGGGAGTCAGTCATGGAATGCACTTCCTTTCCATCGGCCAGGTCCGGTTCACTGGTGGCGATTCTATCGCCACGTGCATTGGCCAAGAGGGCCTTCTGCAGCCAGGTCTTAGCGCAAAAAAGGCGGAGCGCTCAACATTTAAGGCACCAGGAAGGTAAATAAGGGCAGCACCGAAGCATCAACCTGGCACTGGTCCACACTGGATGGCTGAGGTCGGAGCCAGCGCCCGGCCGGTATTGTCATAGCATGTAGCCGCAGGAAACCACACGTTGTAAACCCATGGTTACAAGTAAACCCATGGTTACAAAAGAGGCTTGGATTTCCGGGCCAAAACATTAACCTGGCACCGGTTCGGCCCGCCTCGCACTCGTCAGGCCGCGCCGTCGACCTCAACAACGGCGCCAGCAACGTCGAAGGCGTCGTCACCTACAGCGGCCAGTGGAACAGCGGCACCATGGGCAACGTGAACAAAAACCGCGTCGCGCATCTCACACTGCCGCCCGAATACGTCTCGGTGATGGAAGGCTGCGGTTTCACCTGGGGCGGCCGCTGGCACGGCGCCAAGATCGGCAACGAGACGACCGCGCGCGACGAGAGCTGCGATCCCATGCACTTCGAGCTGCCGGTGGCCGGCGGAGACCAGGCGAGCGCCGAGCCGGCCGACACGGTCGTGGTGCTCGACAGCTCG